>CAZAJG010000016.1:0-74157 GCA_964485405.1 uncultured Owenweeksia sp.
ATATGAAACAGGTCTACAAGTTTTTTGATTACTAAAATCTTTGAGATAGCTTTTTAAGAAATAGCTGCATAAAAATTTCAGCCTCAACAAAAAGCACTTAGCAAATCCTGCTTTTTTCTGGCTGAAACGGGAAGTGTAGCTTGATTCGTTAGAATAATATATCCTCCTCCTGGGCCTTTGTTATAGGCGCTGATTTTATCCAAATTCACTAAATACTTATTATGAATACGTACAAAGCCCGATTTGGATAGCTTTTTTTCAAAACGTGAGAGTGACATAGAAACCAAAGTCTTATCTCCTCCTTCAAAGTAGAGCAGTGTATAACTGTTGTCCGCTTCGCAAAACAGTATTTCCTTTGTATGCACAAAGTCTAAGCCCGTAAAAGTGGGTATAGCTATTCTGGCAGCCGTTTTCGAAGGTTTTGCTTGTCCTTGCTCGTTTCGCACAACCTTATCCACGGCTTCTTTAAACTCCACCTCATCGATTGGTTTTAAAACATAGTCTTGGGCTGAAGCCTTGATCGCCTCCATGGCATACTCATCGTATGCGGTAACAAAAATGACCCGAGGGGGCACTTTTGCTTTTAATTTTTGCAGTAAGTCAAAGCCGGTTTGATTGCCAAGTTGGATATCTAAAAAAACCACATCCACCTGGTTGAGGGTAAGAAAACGATATGCATCATCTACGGACGACAGTTTTGTTAATACTTCTACTTGCGGGAAGTAATCATTCAACAAAAGTTCAATCAAATCTTGAGCATCCGGCTCATCATCCACTATTAGAGCAGTTATCTTCATGTTTTACGGGTATTAATAATTCAATACGGGTTCCGGTACCCACTGAATCCTTGAAGTTGGATTCAATGTTTATGTCAATTTCGGTTCCAAATAACTGTTTGTAAGCATTTGCCCTTCCTTTAGCCATGCGCATACCTAAGCCAATGATCTCCTTTTTCTTTTTAGAGTCCCACCCGTTACCGTTGTTCCATATTAAAACTTTTAAACGCTCGCCTTCCTCAGTAAAACTTAAAGAGATATACTTGGGTTCTCCCACCGGAGGTGTTGCATGTTTAATGGCATTTTCAACAAATAGCTGTAATAACATAGCCGGAAATAAATACTTGTTTATGCCTAGAGGTAAACTGATATTGTAATTCAGCGTTTCTCTAAATCTCATCTTTTCCAAATCCAAGTAATTCCGCAAATAGGCTACTTCCTTTTCTACAGTGATAAAAGTTTGCTGGGAGAGATGCATCGTTTGCCGTAAAAGCGATGAAAACGAACTGATGTATTTATTCGCTACTTCTGCATTACCGGATCGTGACAAATACTGAATTGAGTTGAGGCAATTGTACACAAAGTGAGGGTTAATGTGCGCTTTTATGGCCTCCAGTTCCAGTTGCGCCAACTGATTTTGGTTTTCTAGCTTATGAATGATTTTTAGTTGACGTTTTTTTTGAAATACATATAACAGCCAACCAAACAAGGCCAAGAATACCAGTGCTATTCCAATCCAAAAAAGGGGAACCTCCCAAATAGCTGCTTCTACGGTAATGGGTAAAATGAGAGTATCTTCCGAACGGCTATTTTTTGCTTTAACCAACAATTGGTTCCTGCCCGGTGGAATATGCAAATTAAAATTCCCCGACTCACTTTTAGACCACCGATTGTGGTAGTTTTTTAGTTTGTAAAATACCGGACTGTGATCTTTGTTTTCAAATTGAAAGGTTTTAACCGCCACTTCTATTTCATTCTCATTTGACTCTAAATGCAATGCATTCGGGTTAAACAAGGTTCTGTTCTCTAGTTCTACCCTATATATTAGGGGTTTTGGAGCATTGTTATTTTGTTCGTCTTTCGGTAAGATTATGTTCATACCCTTACGATTCAAAACGTATGCTGTATCCTTCAGCAAAACCAAATCTTGCACATCATTGGAAAAAAGACCGGACGACTCATTGTGTATAGCTACGCTTAGGTTATTGAAATCGCCATCATGATTAACTTCCAACACGCCTAAATCTGTAATCAGCCAAAATTTTAGCTCTCCCTCTACCACAATCTTTCTGATAAAAGGGTAAACCTCAATTGGAAGGGGTAACTTTATATAAGCCTCCTTTTTGCTTCGATATAAAAACAAGCCATTAGTACTGGTGCCTATCAAGAAGTTATCTCCTTTACCATACTTTTCAATACAACTGATATTGGCGGCTTCCAATTGTTTATAATCTACTCTCTCTGCTTTATTTTCGGCTTTACAAACAAACAGACCTGAAGGTGTGCCAATTAAAAGATCCGTTTTATTCAGCATCTTTACAGAAGTGCTTCGGCCCTTAAAAACGGTTATCTTTTCTAGGGGATCAGAAGCATTATATTTTGTCACTTCAGCATGCCAGGCTACATAAAAATATTCTCCTGTTTCAGAAAAGCATACGTCCTTCAAAGTCATACCCTCCTCAAACAATATGTCATTTAACTCAAATTCTATATCGGATAAATAAATAGGTGCTAAACCTGGGTTTAAATCAACCAAATCCATACTCTTGGAGCAGTACAAAGCCTGAACTGATTTGGGTAAAAGGTTGCCTTTTAAAAAGGTGATTTTCGAGCCATTTCGGATAGTACTCAACTCACCACCTGGTCCTATAATGAGTATGCTCCCATTTGAGGATTTGGAAATTATTTTAGGCTTTTTCCATGGAAGATTCAGTTTTTGATACCTAAGAAAAGAAGCCCAGTGTGCTCGACTAATAAAATACAAACCTTGGGTTTCAGTAGTCATCCAGATGTTATCATCTCTATCCACTAGTACATCATTTATGATACTGTTTTGCATCATTTTCAATGGCCTACTTTTAGAATGAAGGTTTTCAATCTTGCCCCAATATTGGAGTCCTGGATGCGTGAAACTCAACCAGAGGTGATTGTTTTTGTCCGTTAGGATTTGCTTTACCTCATCTTTAAGCTCATATTCATTTTGAAGTTGTAATTCGTGATTAACGATCTTAAAAATTTGAAGCTTTTGATGGTTTGAAGAGGAAGCAACAAGCATTTTTCCGCGCCCATATAACCTTACGGTGCTCCACTCCCATTCACTCTTATACCCTTTTAATAGTATGGTCTTTTTGCTAGAGCTTATATAGTGAATGAAATTGACCCTGGTAAATGTATCCCATGTAGATATCAATAAGGTGTCTCCAAATACGGCTTCCAATGAAAATTTTTCGTCAAGCTCTATCTCTTGCTTTTCAAGTCTAGCACCCTCTAATTTGTATAGCATTTTATCATTGACAACATCTCCGAGCCAGAGCGTACCTGCATCAACAAAGAGTATGTTTGCCGTTTTATTTAGCACCTCATTAAACCTCAATATGCTGTCAGGTATTAGTTTGTCATCTTTAAAACAAGCCAAACTGTTAAGCAGAGGAGCAAATACTATTCTGTTTCCAGAAATAGGTTTCGCCTCGAGAACCTCCCTGTCTTTTAGGCCAAATTTGACATCAAAAAGCTCGAAATTTATTCCATCATAACGGACTGCACCTTGATCTGTTCCGACCCAGATAAAACCCAAACTGTCTTGATTAATTAAATAACCCGTTTGTGCAGGATATCCATCACCTTGGGTAAACACCCTAAGGCCGGGCATAGTTTCTTGCGGTTTTGCAATAACCCCAAACAAGAGAAAGAAGACGAGTAAAAAATAAAGTTTCATAACAGCTAGTTAAGGTAGCTACTCCTAAAAAAGATGTCAAGTAAAATGAACTAGAACCTGAAGTTTTTTTCTGAAAAACCATTTAATCCCAGATAGTCATACATCTCCCATATCGAAACGAAAAAACCACCTCGGAAAGTGTGTTCTCCAGAATCATGACAGATTTAGGAGGTTACGCAACTCTGGAAATTCATCATTTGGTAGGGGTGGTTCTGGATGAAGGGGGTTGGATGGGGGGATTTTTTTTACTTTCCTATTTAAAGATGCGTGGGTTTGTAGAATAGGTAGTGTAACTTTAACCATCTTTAAACTGAAGATTGAAATGACCCATTTGAGTATAGTATCAGACCCGGTAGCATGGTTGTCCGCAAATGCTACACACCTCATTCTCACCTGTATTCTGTTTATTCTCTATATAATCACCGGCAAAGTGCTGTCTCGATTGATTAGAAAAAGAGAAGAGAAGTTTCAGGCTGATCCAGGACGGATATTATACGTTCACAAGGTTATAAGACTGGCTTCAGGGATTATTTTTATCGTTTTCTTGGGCTTCGCTTGGGAAATATCATTCGCAGGTATATCTATTTATTTAGCCAGTATTTTTACGGTAATCGGAGTAGCTCTATTTGCTAGCTGGTCTATTCTCAGTAACCTTACAGCTTCCATTATTTTGTTCTTTTTCTTCCCTTACAAGATTGGATATAGGATAAGAATTCAAGATGGAGATAACTCGGTAGAAGGACTAATTCTTGATATTACGATGTTTCATATAGAAATAGAATTGGAAGATGGTAGGATTGCGACTTACCCGAATAATGTGGCGATTCAGAAACCTTGTTTTCGTGAAAAGAAATGAGTCTCTTTTCTAACTCCAACCACAGCAGTTGAATTTTATGGAAGTTATTGGTAGAGTAGATAAAATAGATATTCCTGATTTTCAATTGGAAAATATACCCGTGAAAGTAGATACGGGTGCCAATCGATCCGCTATCCATTGTTCACAAATACGCCATAATACGCAAAATGGACAAGAAGAAATAGTTTTCCATATCCCGCTAGATGCCAGTGGTGGAGTGAATGTTTTTTCAACTCGTGATTTTTTTAAAAAGCGAATTAAAAGCTCTTCTGGTCATGTGGAGGAAAGGTTTGTGGTTAAAGTGGATGTGATTCTTTTTGGAAAAAAAATTAAAACATCCTTCTCATTAACCAATAGGGTGGAAATGAAGTACCCAATACTTCTGGGAAGAAAATTGTTAAACTCAAGGTTTGTTGTGGATGTATCACAAGAAAACCTATCATTCAAAAAGAAAAATGAAAATAGCTATACTTTCCAGAAACCCTAACTTGTATTCCACCCAAAGGCTCGTGGAGGCCATTGAAAAAAGAGGACATACCAGTGCCGTTATTGATCACCTTAAGTGTGATATTATAATGGACGGGGAAGGTCCTTCCATTTATTATAAAGGAAAGCGCTTGGATGACATAGATGCGGTTATCCCTCGTATTGGTGCTTCAGTTACATTTTATGGTACTGCCGTAGTTCGCCAATTTGAAATGCAAAATGTGTTTTGTGCTGTTAGTTCTCTTGCCATCAGTAGATCAAGAGATAAGCTTAGAAGTCTTCAAATTCTATCCAGATCTGGAGTGAAGATGCCAAAAACAGCCTTTACAAATTACAGTAAGGAAGAAAATAAAGTGTTAAAACACATTGGACAAGCGCCTGTAGTAATTAAATTACTTGAAGGAACGCAAGGGCTAGGAGTGGTATTGGCAGAAACAGATACAGCCGCTAAGTCTGTGATTGAAGCTTTTGAAAGCTTAAAAACACGTGTTATTCTCCAGGAGTTTATAGAAGAGGCTAAGGGCGCAGACATCCGAGCTTTAGTGGTGGATGGTGAAGTTGTTGGAGCTATGAAGAGACAAGGAAAAAAGGGAGAGTTCAGATCTAACCTTCATCGTGGAGGAGAAGCAAAACTTATTGAATTATCAAAAGCTGAGCGAGCAACCGCTTTGAAAGCCGTTAAAAGTATGGAGTTATCCGTAGCTGGTGTGGATATGCTGCAATCCAAGAGCGGCCCAATGATCTTGGAGGTCAACTCAAGTCCAGGTTTAGAAGGTATTGAGAAGGCAACTGGAGTGGACGTAGCAGGAAAAATAGTAGAGTATATTGAGAAGAATATTGCGAAAAGAAGAAGAAGTGTTAAAGCTTAAAGGTTTATGAAAGATAAAATGACCATAGCGGGTGTTGAAATACTTCCAGGTGAAGAAAAGCACATTCAAGCTCGTATTTCTAAGCTTCCTACGCGGACTGAAATAGACATTCCAATTATCGTAAGCCGATCGAAAGTTCCGGGCCCAACACTATTACTAATGGGAGGAGTGCATGGCGATGAAATTAATGGGGTGGAAATTGTTAGAAGAATAGTGACCAACCGGTATCATAAGCCGGACAAAGGCACGGTTATCTGTATTCCAATTCTTAATATTTATGGCTTTCTGAACTTTTCTCGTCAGGTGCCGGATGGTAAAGATGTAAACCGCGTATTTCCAGGCACTTTGCGAGGATCTTTGGCCAGCCAGATTGCGTATCATTTTACAAAAGAAGTTTTGCCGCATGTAGACTATGGCTTAGACTTTCATACGGGTGGATCGCGTATCAATAACTTTCCACAAGTACGTGGACTTATGGACACAGAGGCTAACCTTGAGTTGGCAAAAGCTTTTGGAGCAAAGTATCTCATTAACTCTCCGTTACGGCAAAAATCATTGCGAAAGGAAGCGCAGAAATTGGGTAAACCTATTTTGATCTTTGAAGGTGGAGAATCACTTCGTTTACGAAAAAGTGCGATTGATGAAGGGTTAAATGGGGCTTTACGTGTAATGAAGTATTTGGGTATGCGACAAACGGCACCTGAGCAGAATCATCAATGCATTTACATTTCAGAATCCACTTGGTTAAGAGCCCAGTCTGCGGGTTTGTATCACTCTTTTGTACGGCCAGGGGATAAGGTGGAGAAGGGTATGAAAATCGGGCTCATTGCGGGCCCTTTCGGTGAGTTTGAAAAAGCCATTAAGAGTACAGTAAGCGGTCATGTAATAGCCGTAAACAATATACCGGTGGTAAACCGTGGAGACGCGCTAATACATGTGGGTAAAGAGTAGCCAAAATGGAATGATATATTCTTGGTTTTAGGTTTTGGAAAAGGAGTAATTCTTTTTCCGAATCCAAGCCTTCTTGGCTGAATGCTCTGAATGAGATTCTGGGGGAATGAAATTGAAGTATCACCCTTCTGGTTGACTGTCTAAATATTTCCCTAACCGATCAAGCCTTTCCTTCCAAAGAGATTCTAAACACTTCATATAATCTTCTACTTCTTTCAAAACTTCCAGCTGCGCATAGCAGTTTAAATAGCGTCCATCGAGAGGATTCTGTTCCATGGAAACGAGTTGAGAGTCGTGTAGAATTTTAATATGCCTGGAAACCGCTGGTCTTGACATTTGGAACTGATCCGCAATACTGTTTACCGTAGTGGGTTCCTTTGCGAGCATAGTTAAAATATCTCTCCGAGTAGGGTCTGCTAGTGCCTTAAAAATATCGCTCATTCTTTTAGATAGTTTAATAGTTCAACAGTGAGAATTTTTGATTTCCAGCCACTCGTCTATACCCTTGCCGGTTTTTGATTTTAGATTGCAAAGTATCGCTTCGCGCATTTGTTTCGGACCAAGTGCCATGAAACAGAGCATAAAATTAATTAAGTAACAAAATTGTTATGTACTTAGATTTGAAATTTTTTCTTTAAGCGATGATTTTAAATATTTGATTTAAAGTAAATTATACTAGAAAAAGTTGTTTTTGGTCATATTGATAGACTGAAAATTCCTACATGCCCAAGTCCTTGTTTCACGAATTGGGAGTCTTCATTCGCCCATTTTGAAACCACATACATCATGATTTTTAATTATTTCATCGTGATTAAAAATCAAAGTCGTCATGAACCTAAAACCACTCAGATTTCATCTTTTGGTGATGTCATTTCTATTCACATCCTCTCTTTTTGCTCAGTATTCTGTTTTTTGGAACGATATAAGCGGTTTGAGTTATGATGTTGACAAAGACTTGCTTTCGTACAGCAAGGAAGAGTTCGATTACGGAAATGCGTTTTCCATTAACGAGGTAGCTGCAGATGGGGAAGAAAAGGTTTTCTTTCGGATGAATTCGGAGGATGTGGACATAATGATTGGGTATGTTGATACCAAAGGAGGAGACTATCAACACGATAAATACCAAGACAATTTTGATGAGATTGAATACAGCTTTCATTTTTTAGAAGGTGAGGTAAGCATTGTAAAGCAAGGTTCTACAATTCCTGATTTTGGACCAGAAACCTTTTCAACAGATGACGAATTTGAAATTCATTATGCTCAAGGAAGTTTTGAGTTTTGGTTTAAAGGGGATAAAGTTTTTGGAGATGACTTTGAGGTAGAGGAATCTCTTCGCTTGGAGGTTCTCATGCGCGATTACGATGGTCAAACTTTTGGCCCAGCTTCTTCAGATAAAGCAACGCCTATATCACTCTCTTATACCACCACCGAACAAGATCATAATGGAGGAGGATCGATAACAGCTTCAGTACTTGGTGGTAAAAGGCCTTACCGATACATTTGGAATGATGCTCCCTTTATAAGTAAGAGCGACTACGATCGGTACGCTCCAAGTTTACACTCTGAATTAAGTAAAGAAGAAAATGCACACATAGCTGCGCAATTTGACCTGTCTAAAGTACCTACCTATGATGAGTTTGTAGCGCTAAGAGCCAATCCGAGTGTGAGCAATTTGATGTCTAAAGAGTATAATCTTAAAATAATGGATGCCGAAGGGGAAAGCATTAGTGAGGATATTTCAGTGAACGCAAAGGTAAATTGGCCATCCTCCACAGACTACTCTTGGGCGAACAATCAACTCACTAAAACCAGTAGGCATACGAACCTATTGACTGCGCCTGTGATGACTTCGGACAATATTTTATACCCATCCAAAGATGGAAACTTTGGTTTTAAGGTATCTACCATAGGAGAAAAAGCGGTTGGAATTAGGGATGGTGATGTTAGTGTTAGCGATTATCGGAATATAAATTTTGGCTTCTACATAGACGGTCAAGATGTATACCTATTAAGAGATGGGGTAGTTGATGCGGATTTAAGTGCCTCCATAACCTCAAATGATCACATTGCCATTTCACGAACGGGTAGCGCCTATTCTGCCAAGGTGAATGGAGTAGAAATAGCTACACACTTGGATGCCAGTCCCGAAAAACTGAAAAGATGGGATGTATACATTGGCGAAACCAATGAAATCTTCAGAACCGATAAAGTATACTGTTGGTGGTACATTCCGCTATACGCTTTACAAGAAGAAGAAGGAGTGTGTGGCCTAAAATCTTCGGACCTTCTATCTGATAATGAAGGTATAATTACACGAGACTACCCGTATGGAGTTAGTTTTGAGTGGAGAGATCATTTGGGCAGTACCAATTATCCAAATGCACCAACCCTCAGTAATGTGGATCCTGGTTGGTATACCTTGATTGCGAATGTTGCTCATCCTACGGCACCTTATTCCATGTGGATAGGTACTTATTATATAGGATATAAGGTGAATTGGTTTCAAGAAGTGGCTCTAGTTAATCAGCCTACAACCAACTCCTTAGAGCTAGGAATTTCAGGGCCTCCAGGAACTTCCTCTGTTTTAGGAGAATCCAACTCTACGAACATTTTCAACAAACCCGTGGATAATGATTTTGGTTGGATTTATACCGAATTACCCGGCTTGGCTACAGGTAAGCCCTATATGATGGAGCTGAGTCCTTGGGGTAATTATGCGCATACGTGGAATTACGATCTCATTAATACCAGTCTTTTTTATGGAGGTTTTAGTGTAACTAAATATGGTGTGAAAAGTATGCCAATGGGCAACACACCTATTGAATATGGTTTGTCCATAACCCAAAATGTAAACTATATGGTTTACACACCCAATACTCAGCAAGAGTATCTTATCTCTCTACATCCGGGTATGCTACCAACATCTTACAATGGCCCTGATCATTTTGTAGCGGATGAAGGCGATAAAATCGTGCAGTTGATTGATGGGTCCGACTACAAACTGTACATCAATGGGATATTAAAAACAACGGTAAATATTCCATCCTTAAGCGCTGCAACTTTAATGAATATTAAGGGTGAAATTAGTGCTGACTTTGGAACGCTGATCGTTTTTAACAATGGGGAAAGCACTTATATCTACCATGATCAAATTCTGAACTGCCTTACCTCCTTTGCTTGCCGAGATCAATCTTATAATCTATTGGCTCCTGAACTCAGAGCAGAACACTACAATACCATAAACGGCAACCTCTATTTTCAATATCAAGGAGAGTATAATTATGGAACGCTTGACTATGTTATTCGCGATTTAGACGGAAACGATGTTACTCCAAATGTTAGTATTTCCGCTTCCGATAAGGATTATGGAGACAATCGATATGTTTTAAACATGAATAATCTCTCAGATGGTTACTACACGCTTCAAGTAACCAATGAAAAGAAGGAAAACTACCACCTAAGAATTTATAAAGAGTATTGAGATGAAAAGTAAGTATTGGCCCATAATAAATAGTGTTTTACTGCTCTGTTTGTTAGGTATCGGTTTGAGTTCCTATACCCAAAAGGATAAGCAGGTTTATATTAAAACGGCTGAGGTTTTTGACGCTTTTAGTTTACAAAAAGAGTTAAAAACAAAGCTTCAAAATGCTCAATCGGCAAGGCAAGCGATTGTGGATAGCCTAGAGCTTAAACTTACAGCTATGGCAAGCTCTCAGTCTTTCGATTATGAAAATCCAGATGATGAATTTTTGTCCATCCGTCAGGTATATCAACAAAAAAAACAGGAGTTTGAAGAGAGTACTCAACAACAATCCCAAGAGTATGATCGCCAGATCTGGAACCAGCTCAATCAATACATCACAGATTTTGGTAAGGACAACAATTACGATATGATTTTTGGAGCCAATGGCCAAGGAAACTTAATGTATGCTTCTGATGCCAGAGATATAACCGAAGAACTGATTGATTACATAAATCAAAAATATGAACGCATTTAAACGAGTTTTAGGATTGGCATTTGTTTGTGTGGGGCTGTTCTCTGGCTGCAACCATCAAAAAGAGGTGGGCGTAACGGCTTATGTAAATCATTTAGATGCACATTGGGCAGAGCTTTCAGATTCTAGAACTTTAAATAAGGTAGAATATCAAGTTCGCTTTTTACCAAACGATTATCGAATTATTGATCGTTTTGGAGAAAGCTTAGATGGCGAAAAACTACAGGTAGAACGAGAAAATCTGTCTGAGTTTCAATACTTCCAAGTTCGCTTAAAAGCAGGCGGTGCAAACATCATGGATTACCAGTTAAATCCGGGAGAAACACCGGATTCTAGATTAAACTATTTTACGCATAATATGGCTCGTGATTTGGCCTTGATTGATGGCTCAGATACACTGGCCTGCGAAGCGCATCAGTTTGTAACCAATCACGGTATTAGCCCTTGGGTATCTGTTTTAGCAGCCTTTAAGGCAACTAAAAATGAAAACACAAAGAGATTGGTTATCCATGATGAAATTTTTCACAATGGAAAAGTAATACTCAAAATTCCGGCTTCGGCCATCTCTGAAATACCACAACTAACTCTAGATAAGTCATGATACGAATTATTCGAAAAAGTCGCACTTCTAAAATACTCGCTTGCTTTTTAGCCATATCGTTTTTAACAGATTTTATACAGCCAATGAAAGCTGTAGCTTCTAGCACAGGTCCGAACCAAGCTGAATTTGGAGCTTTTGGTCACGCTTCTATGACGGAGTTGGTAAATACAGCAAGTGGAGATTTTACCTATAATATTCCGCTACTGGATATAGAAGGTTATCCCATTAATATTACTTACAACGCTGGCGCAACGATGGATCAAGAAGCTAGCTGGGTGGGTTTAGGTTGGACGCTCAATCCTGGCGCGCTGAATAGAACGATGAGAGGGGTGCCTGATGATTTTAAAGGGGAGGAAATTACCCAAGATGTGAATATTAAGACGAATTACACTTTTGGTGCAGAAGTAGGGGCGAGTGGTGAAATTTTTGGTGGAGGAGATGGTTTTGGAATTAATCTAGGTGTAGGTATGGGTGTTTTTTACAACAACTACAAAGGAATTGGTCTCAATCAAAATCTAAGTTTTGGCATAACTGCGGGTAATTTCTTTTCGGCAGGTGTAGGTATTAGCACCAACAGTCAGCAAGGAATGTCTATCAGTCCTAGCGCATCACTAACTGGAAGAGTAAAAGGTAAAAGTGGTAATTCCGCTTCTGCATCGGTAGGAGTTGGTACCAGCTATAATACTCGAAGCGGTTTAGCAGATCTTAGTTTAAGCTTAGATGCAAATGTGTCTCAGGCTCAAGCTTCTGTACCTCAAAAGGATATGTTAGGCAATACAGATACTAAAACCATTTCTGGAGGGGCGGGAACATCCTTTTCTTCTTCCATTCCTATTGGAACAAGTACTTATGTGCCGAGCATCCAGTTTCCAAGAAAATCTTCAGCCTTTGAGTTGCGAATAAAAGTAGGAGGAGAGCTTCAGGGGATCTACCTAAACGGAACGGTGAAAGGTTATTTGATGAAAGAAGAATTGGCTTATAACAATCTTTCCTCAAAAGCTTATGGCTATTTATATGCCCATGAAGGACAAGATAAGTTGGATGTAATTCATGACTTTAATCGAGTGAATGATGGAGCTGTAAGTTCTGAAACTCCAAACCTTCCTTTAACTAATCAAACCTATGATATTTTCAATGCTACTGCTCAAGGCCTGAGCTCAATGTTTAGAGCACATCGCGCTGAGGTAGGTACGGTATATGACAACGCCTTGAAAACCACCAGCTCCTCGGATCAGATTGGAGCTGAAATTGGATTTGGAACTTACGTAGAAGGAGGGGTAAATACCAACAATTTTGACATGGAACAAACCTCGGGTAAATGGACTGCTTTTGACAACGCAAATCTAGATTTCTTGAGTGATGAGCATAGTTTGGTAAGCGGGAATCATGATTTTCAAGAAGCCTATTTCAGCCAATCTGGAGAAGGTTTACAGATCAATGAAAGTTTTTATAACAGTATGGGGGGTGATGAGGCTGTACGCATGTTGCTCAATGGGAATGAGCCTTCCTCCATAACCTCTCAACTCGTAAACAGATCAGGCAGTGTGGTAAACTCTAATGTGAGCCATATGCACAATAGTCAAAGAAACAAAAGAGGTGTTATTATCAATTACCTGAATGCAAAACAAGCCAGTGACTACGGTTTAGAGAAAAAAATTGAGAACCATCCTGAAAATGACTTCAACTATACGGTAGCTTCAGCTACAACTGGGGATTATATACAAGGGGAAGGACATTATGCAGTTGATCCGAGTATGCCAGATCGCATCACACATGCGAATGGTCACGAACACCACATCTCAGAGGTTACCGTAACGGATGAAGGTGGAAAGCGTTTTGTTTATGGAATCCCAACTTATACGCGTAACTACGATGAGTACTCTTTTAATATGGCGCCAAATAGTGGTTTCAATACAACAGGCTCCTATTTTGAAGACGGCTTAATCGCTTTTACGCCAGGACAGGATAACTCTAGTAACAACAATCGTAAAAAAGATGGTTTTTACCTCAGAAAATCTGTGCCAGATTATGCTACCTCATATCTGCTGAGTGCAGTTCTGTCTTCCGATTATGTTGACGTTTCTGGAAACGGGCCAAGTGTAGATGATTTGGGAACCTACACAAAATTCAATTATACCAAACTTCATGGAGATTACGGATGGAAACAACCTTATGAGAAGGCAAAGGCAAACTTTAATGCCGGATTTCGTTCCGATAAAAAAGACGACCGAGCCAACTACACCAAGGGTGAGAAGGAGATCTGGTATATGCACTCTATAGAAACGAAGAACTATATAGCCGAGTTTACCCTACAAGAAAGAGACGATGCTGTAGAAGCAGATTATAGTGGTGAAGGCGGAATGCCAGCCGCTGGAGCTACCCGAGCAAAAATGCATTCGCTTAAAGAGATTCGTTTGTATGCTCGAAAAGATAAAGAGACCAACGGGAGCAATGCAGTACCCATAAAAACGGTACATTTTGAATACTCCTATAATTTATGTGGTGGTGTACCTTCTTCAATAGGATCCACTACCGGTAAGCTTACACTAGATGAGATTCGTTTTACCCACGGTAAATCTGAAAAGGCCTGGTTCTCTCCTTACCAATTCTATTATGCAGATCCAGATCATGATATGATGGAAGAAGTTGCTAATAATGAGCCTTATGATTATACCTCATTCGACAGGTGGGGGAATTTTAAAAAGCATAAAAGCTCTGTAGGTGGACAAAACCTGAATGGTGGAGCACTGAGTAACTCCGATTTTCCATATGTAAATAACTATCCAAACGATTGCGATTATCAACCTGATACCGATGCTGCGATGTGGGCTTTAAATACGATTAAGCTTCCCTCTGGCGGAACAGTAGAGGTAGATTACGAAGCTGACGATTATGCCTATATCCAAAACAAAAAGGCAGGACAGATGATGAAGATTGCAGGAACGTATGTGGGGTCGCCAACACCAAGTAACAAACTATATGCAGATGCGAATAATGCTTTTGGAGGAGGAAGAGCTCCAAACTTAGAGTTGGTGGTTGATTTACCGGTCCCTATAAAGGCGTCTAGCCCAAGTAATGCTCAGGATTTATTTATAGATCGCTATTTAAGAGAAGAAAATCAAGGAGCGCTTTCAACATCTATTTTAGGTAAACTCTACTACAAATGTGCGGTAAATACAGGATTGGAAAATGATGAATATGATTTTGTAACAGGTTATGCGGATATAGAAAAAGTGGCGGGTATGCTAAGTACTTCTAGCGCATGCCCGATTGACGAATATATCGCTCACCCGGATGGAGGAAGCACCTATTTCAATCAAGCACGAATTAAACTTAAACCTGCTAAGTTGAAAGATAATGAGCGGGGATCCAACGTAAACCCAATTTCAAAAGCCACCTGGCAGCTTGTGCGATCTTACCTATACAAACTCGCCTTTCCAGCAGGATCTATGGAAGATGATAATTTAGGATTAAACGAACAAACGGTGATGCTGCTCTTCTCTTTTATTGAAGATGTACGCGTGATGCTAAATGGAGTAAATGGTGAAATGCGAAGAAAAGGCATTGGCCAGAAAATAGTAGGCGGAAATTCCTTTGTACGCCTTCTCAATCCAAATTATAAAAAGAAAGGAGGGGGGCATCGTGTAAAACAAGTGGTTATGACCGATGAATGGAAGGGAATGAACCCAGATTCTAATGCCGACTATGTTGAAGAGGATGCGAGTTATGGTAAAGTATATTCCTATACCAAAACACATCCAACTTTAACCGATGAAAATGGAGACCCGTTAGTGATGAGTAGTGGTGTTACTTCTTGGGAGCCACAAACAGGAGGAGATGAGAATCCATTTAGAAAGCCGGTTGAATATGAAATGAAAAGACATTTATATGCCAATGATATTTTATACGCGGAAGCGCCTTTTGGAGAAGCCTTTTTTCCAAGTTCTTCCGTAATTTATTCAGAGGTGAAGGTAAGAGACTATGTTCCTAACGGAGTAAGTCGTTCTGTAAACGGTACAGGTGAATCTGTATTAGAATATTATACAGCCTACGATTTTCCGCTTAAGGTGGATTACACCCCACCTCAAAAAATCGAAGAAAATCCCAACCCTATCAAATCCTTGTTCAGTATGAAATCTACTTATGAACTGGCTATGAGCCAGGGCTATTCCGTGGTGCTGAACGATATGCATGGAAAAATGCGAGGCACAACGGTTTATGGTGAAGGAAAATCAGGAGATGATTTTATCTCGAAAGTGGAGAACTTCTACAAATCCACAGGAGGTTACCATAAAGAGCTAAACAACCGAATTGATGTTTTAAATGAGAGTGGAACCTTGGAAAGCAACGTTTTGGTAAACGTAGATTTTGATATGGTGCATGACACTAAGCAAACGCTCACTGAATCAAAAAGTAGATCTTTTCAATTGAATGTGAATACGATAATGGCTCCATTCATCGTACCATTTCCAATTCCGATTCCAACCTTCTTTACGCAGAAGTCAGAGGATGTAAAACGCCACAAAATGTCGGTGGTAACCAAGGTGGTGCAGAAATACGGCATTTTGGAGAAAACCATTGTGGAAGATCAACAGGCACGTATTGAAACACGAAACGATTTGTACGATAAGGAAACGGGGAAAGTGTTGTTAACCCGTGTAACCAATCAATACGATAAAACTAACGATCACCGTAGTATGACGTATCCTGCACATTGGGCTTACGATCGAATGGGACCAGGCTATAAAAACATTGATAAGGAGTTTGAGGAAGTTGCTGCTGGAGATGTGGTAGATCAATATGGCATAATTCAATCCCCTTATGATGAACATTTTGTTGAAGGAGATGAGGTGATGGTTTATGATAATTCTGGAGCTGTAGACCAAAGATATTGGGTTATTAGAGGCATATGCGATAATGGCGACCTCTGTGGTGGAGATCTAGATGCTGTAAAACTTTTCCTCATCGACCGAGATGGAAACTTATACAATAAGAATTTAACGCAAACTTTCCAGATCATTCGTTCTGGAAGAAGAAATCAAGCCTCTGTTTCAATTGCCAATTTTACGGCCAAGCAAACACTTGGAACCTCTTGGAGGAATACGAACCCTTCTGGCTTAACGGTTTTAAGCAATACTGCAAATGAGTTTACCGAATATGCACATTACCAAATGCGCAATGGAAGTTCACAATGTTATGACTTTAGGGGGATAAATCCATTTGTATGGGGGATAATGGGCAACTGGCGTCCTACTAAAAATATGGTTTACAATGTGGAGCGAAACTATAGCCCTGGGAATTTAAAACACGATGGCTATTTTAATCTAAAGCCTTACTGGGTATGGAATAACGGAGATCAAAAATGGGAGAGCACCTCGGCTACAAGCAATTGGCAAACGGTTACCGAAAATACTTTGCATCATGCTTCCGGTTTTGTTTTAGAAAACCGGAACGAGATCGGAACCTATGTTTCTAAGCTCTCTACACTTAACAATACAGTTGTAAAAGCCGAAGCTAATAACGCCAGGTATCGTGAAATTGTTAATGAGTCTTTTGAAGATTTTAATATGCTCAATGATAATTACGACAATGGGTATTGGACGTATTTATGTACACAGAATCGAACGGGTTTATATCAAGGGGCACTTAACGGAACTTATGATTATACATCTGCTACCGCTCATACTGGAAATTACAGTTTAGAAGTCTCAAATGACGGGGAGGGAATACACGACTGGATGGACTTATTTTTTCTTCCAGACAATAATAATCCGGTAAGTACCCCAGATATACCTTACGCCTTACAGAACTGGGAAAGATTACAGAACGTAAGTATAAACAGTCCTTCCCAAGGTGAGGAAACCGGATTTGTATTGAGTTATTGGCGAAGAGTGGGTACAGAGTTAAATTACGATGTAAACCGCCCACTAAAAGAACAGTATGATCCAGTACACATAGGCATAAATGTGGTAACGGTTGTACCCAATCTAAAGCACAGGACCGAAAAATCCGTAATTATTGATGGGTGGCAAAAAATTGATGAGATCATCAGTTTTGATATGCCTAATGGTAGTGCCAAAGTGGAGTTAACCTTTGTAAATCAGGATACTCAACTAGGTTATATCGATGACTTGCGGATTCATCCGTTGCACTCGAATATGGTGAGCCATGTGTACGATATGTATACCAACCGGAGGGTAGCTGAGTTAGACGCAAATAACTACGCCACTTTCTATGAGTACAATGAGGAAGGAGCGGTGATCCGTGTGAAAAAGGAAACGGAAAGAGGTGTAGTTACGGTTCAGGAGTCTAGGAATTATACCATTCGCAATTAAAACAGGATCACTATGAGACTCATACCTATCATTCTATTGGTTCTAAGTTTTGGTGTTCAGGCCCAGGATAGTACCCAAATTGCTCAGGAAATCTTAGCCCTTACTAAGCCTTTTCAAGAAGCGGAAGCTTGGTATATGAAGCAAGAAATTGTAATGACCGATAAATATTCTGGAGAAGAGTTGGATCGTGAAAAAACGGAAACGGGTCGATTAGGAAATCGTCAATACTCCCATCAGTTTTCGGAGGAAATTCTATTGGCAGATCCCTATTTGGTGAAAATAGACAATCACGCGAAAGAGATTACAGTAGAACCCTACTCAGGCACTCAGATGGCCAATTTACCCTTGGAGGAATACTTTGGACTCTATAAACAATTGGATTTTAGGGAGACGGACGAGTATAAGATTTACTACATCACCTTTAAAGAAGCCTACCTCTATAAAGAAGCTGAAATATGGGTGAATGTGGCGGAAGGAAAACTGCATAAGCTATGTATGTATCCTAAGTATCCGATGGAGATAAAGCAACAGGAGCGCACCGTTAAGCTTGATATCTATTTTTCTGAATTGGAATTTGATGCGAAAAAAGTGAAACATAAGCTCCGTCCGGAGCGATACTTTACTGTACAAGGCAAGCAGCTCAAGCCAAGCGATGCCTACAAAAACTACTCACTGATTAACCATATAAACCTATAAGGTCATGTCACATAAAGCTTTAACTCAAAATTGTATGAAAAGGGCGTTGTTTGTCGCTTTTGCCTTGGTGTTGATTCTTCCCACCCAGCTTATGGCTCGGGATGAAGGGGTAAACACCCGTTTGCAAGGGGCGAAATTGCAGCCAGGATCTCAACTTTTAGTAGAGGATAATAAATTCTTCTACATGGAAATTCATGATCCCGTCTCTAACCCTACTGACCCATGGACAGACGATTTTGTGAATACCGGAGTATTTAACAAAGTTACTTTCGGTATTGATGAGTCAAAGACCAATGACTTGTTTCAGGATTTTTATTACCGAATTAATTTTAATGTGACTTTGTGGCGCTATGCAAATGGTGCTTGGACGCAGACCACTCAAAATGGACTGACCCTAGAAGTAGATTACACGGCTGGCAGCGGAACCAATCTGGATAGAGATATGATTTCGTTTGAAAATGTACACAAATGTGTTATTGAGATCAACAGCATTGTAAATGAAAGTGGTCAGGTGATATCTGATCTAAACCCAGCAGTGGATGCCCTATATCTACAAAATGATATAGAAGTAGAAAGGTTGTATTATTTCGATCCTACCTATCAACCCTCGATAAACGGGTTTCTTCAAGAAAAATCAACGGATAACCACCTTGCCGTTTACTGGTCTTACATCCGCGATGCAGAATGGTACGATTTGGAGTGGACATTTGTAGATTATTATTCAGGTACAGCCAATAGCGACTGGAGTTTTGATTTTGATGCACAAGCCACACGCGTTCGGGTAAATGAAACAAAATACAACTTACCCTTAGTATTTGATGAGGGCTATGTGCTGTTCCGTTACCGTCCGGTATACGCCTCTCCTATGGATGGCGGTTTGCCAGTAGAAGGAAAATGGACGACACAAACCAGTGGAGCCTCAGGCTTAGTTGCTTCTTATCCATCAAATGCGGTACATAATGTACAAACGGGAGCTTCTGCTTCTTCGGCAACCGAATCTCTTCCCCATGAAAGTACCATGAATTGGCAATACAGTGCGGTTTATGCAGAAGATAGCCGATCTTCTCATAGTTTGGGTTATTCGGATGGATTGAATAAAACAAGACAGCAGATTGCTTACCTCCCAACCGCAGATAAGACTGCGGTAACCTCCGCAATTTATGACTATACCGGCCGCCCAACCGTGCAAATTCTACCCGTGCCCATGGATGACAATGAACTGCACTATTATCATGGACTAAACCAAATGAAAAATGGAAGTGGTAGTGAGCCAATGGCGGCTAAACACTTTGATGACGATGATACGTATTTAGATGGGTCTGGAACAGCAACTGAATGTGATATTGATTTTCAAGGTTTGAGTGTGCCATACTCTTTGGGAGCCGCTAAATATTATTCGGATCAAAACCCCGATAAAGAGGGAATGCAAGCTTATGTGCCTACGGCTCAAGAGGCGTACGGAGATGATGAAGCATATCCTTTTACACTAGTCCAGTACACCCCAGATCATACGGGAAGAGTAAAAAGACAAACTGGGGTAGGAGCAGATCTTACTTTAGGTGGCCATGAAACCCGTATCTATTACGATAATCCATTGCCTCAAGAATTGCAATTCTTTTTCAATACCAACGATATTGGAGACATCAATAGCTACAGAAGGGTAATTACCAAAGACGCCAATGGTCAAGTTAGTTTTCAATACCTAAACAATTTCGATAAGGTGGTTATCTCCTCCTTATCGCCCAACAATCCGGAGGCATATTTGCCGGCAAACGATGAAACGCCACCACAGCAAATCAGTGACTTGCTGGAATTTGCTACCGATGAAGATCCTTTATCTGTGAGCCTTACCCGTTTTGTGGAAATGGGAGAAGAGGTTGAGTTGCGCTATTACCTCGATCCTATAGCGTATCAAGATGCCTGTATAAATGTATCCACAGTATGTTTCGATTGTCTGTACGATCTGGAGATTAAACTCACGTTTGTGGATGAATGTGGAAATAGAAGCGAATTAGAGTTAGATGATCCTGGCTCAGGCCCGTCTTTAACCACTCCTTTTTCTACAACCGTAGGAGACCCCTCATTTTACAATACAGTTTGCGAAACAGCTTCAGATTTATACGAGTTTCCACAAACTACTTATGGCACTTCAGGGGCAACAGCCCTGTTATCAGATCCTTTTCAGCTCACAGCAGATGGTTATTTAACCATAACCAAAACATTAAGAGTAAAGCCCGGAGCAGCCGATGCAAATGCCGATATGTACATTGAAGAGTTAGAGGCAGCAAAAAATGGAGGTTACTTAAACGCCTCTTGTGATTTTAAAACGAAAGAAGATTGGATTTGCGAGCAACTAGCTGGGATGGCAGGAGAGATTGAAGACTGCCAAACCTACGATTGCGAGGATATGTTTTTGAACGAAATGGCACCCACCTACATGGATGAGTATGCTACTTATTTAGAAGATCCTTGCCCAGGGGAACCTTCGGATGGGGGTGAGTGTAATCCGTTGAGTTTCGAACAGTGGATGCAATCCAACTACTTTACGCTATACACCAACTATATAAACGACTGCAACAATGCGGGTGTAAACGCCCTTAATCCTTGCAAATCCTATAAGGAAGCTATGATGTCTGACTTTTTTCCTGGAGGACAGTATGCAGCTTATGACATCACTACATCTGGCGGAACGGTAAGTTATTCTGCCTCGGAGAATACGTCCATATTCCATACTTCTCCGGTAACCGGAATAGCGAAGTATACAAGTTTCACCTATGATGCTGCAACCTATCCCATCATTAACGGGGTTCCTACCAACCCGGCTTCATTAAGTATAGAAGATTTTATTATCAATTTCAACCCCATGTGGGCGGAGGTATTGGTAACTACGCATCCAGAGTATTGCTACATCCAGTTTTGTGAGGCCAACACCACCTACTTTGCCTACGAAGCACAAATGCTGGAAGAGGACGATTATGAGATGGCCCTAAGTGCTGGGTTTTTTAAACCACAAAATCTAAGCTTAAACTGTGTGAGTTCCACTTCTATCCCTTCTGGAGGAACCACCAACTACGACCCTTACACGAATACAAATCTTAAAAATTACGTAAATAACATTGGCCACAGTTCAGTTGGGTTATCAGGCGCTACAGCTGCTTATTGTATATATGAAACTGCCCTAACCGTTGTGCATGGGAGTAACCCTGGTACGTTTGGTTCCGATCCATGTGTAAGAGATAGAGAATGGCAAGCTTTCCGCTCCTTATACCTCATGGGTAGAAAATCTCTATTGGATCAAAGCTTTTTTGGTGGAAGTTATACCTGCTATTACGATGGCTTTCATAAACTAACAGGAAACTTTGCCAGTAAACAACAGCGAGTAAACTTTTACGATTACTCCAATCTCACCTTCGGAAATTTAGATGAGGTATTACCCGATCAATGGAGTTACATCAATGGTTCTAATTTATCTGCTACTCCAGCGAGTATGGGAACTTGTGAGATTTGTGAAGACTATGCTGCGCTTTGGGATGCGGAACTTAGTGAATGTGCTAGTGGAGCAACTCTGGATGATGCGGTTGAGGCGATTGAAAAACTCTGTAAGTATCAATGTTCAACTTCAGTTGGTGGTGTACTTGGGTATGAGATTAATTCCCTTGGTGCTACCAGTATAGAAGGTTACTCTTTTTTACCGGTTACGGCAAAGGGTTCCTATAGTTCGCCAGGCGCAGGAGCCAATATTACCGTAAACGGAATCACATTTTTTGCTCAAAACGTAGATGATATACTGAATAACTATTTCGGTTCTTCCTGGAGAGATTTTGATTGTAATGCCTTTTTAATCAATAACCCAGGCCCTTATGGGCAAAATGACAACACGCGCTATCTGGATGATTGTGGATGTGATTTGATAACAGCTAACGAAGCGGAGTACTCAGGAGGAGGAACCCTTCCCAGCGGAGTTAATACGGCAGCGGATTTATTTGAATATAGCTACGGTCATCGATTGCCTGATTATCAGAATATGAAGTGTAAGTGTACATCGTATTACGGAACACCAGACCTTCTCGAGCAGCGTATACCTTTCCCTACCGAATTAACTTGTGATGTATGTGTGAACTGCAACGATATGCAAGATGTGATCACCAACTTCAATAGTTATTTTGGACTAACTTCATTAGACGATTGGACGGATCAAAATACGTTTGCTAAAGTATTTACCAACTTTGCAAATGTTACTCTAACCGAAGCTTTAGGAGCATCGGCCAATGGTGATATTCGTCTCACTTTTGATGATTATGCCCGCCTCATGAACGACTGTGAAGCGTATTGCTCCAATCAGTTGATTTCGGGTGATAACTTAACAGAGTACGCATATGAATTACAAGAGTTCCTAAACGACCTAATTGGTCATAATTTATTGGATGCCGGTTCCGCTCAAAATATTCCAAAGTACTTCGATTTTTATCGGAACAATTTGTTTGATAAATGCTTGTTTAGTGGCAACGAAGAAGTAACTACTCAGCATACAACAAACCAAAGTGGAAGTAATTTCACTTTAACATTACAACTCAGAGATGTAGCTGGAAACTGTGCATTTGAGAACAAGGATATTGATCTCACTTGTACCTCTTGTCCAAGCGGAGTAAATGTGTCTAATATTGTCTCGTTTGATTATATAGCAGCAGACTTTACGGGTACGGTAACGGCTGGAGATCATTATGATTTTCAGATAGAAGCTTTATTGAGTAATGGAACAAGCATTTTGTTTGACCAATGCTATACACATAAAGATGGATCTCCATCCATAAAAAGATATCCTATTTACAGTAGCATTACCTCTGCTTCAACAGCCTATTGCTCGAGTGGATCAGGAAGCTACACCTCTTTTATGCCTCAACTCTGTTTTCCTGGTTTAGACTACAAAAAAAGAGACCCATGTACGGATGATATTATAGAAAGAGGCATAGCCGTTGGAGAGCTATTGTTTGATGAAGCAACAGAAGATTTAAAAGAACAGTTCCGAAACAACTACATCGCACATTGCGAGGGCAGCAGCACATCCCTCAGCGAAGCGTTTGATATGAAGCACAATGTGAATAATACTTATGTGATGCTTTATTATTACGATCACTTGGGTAATCTGGTTAAGACGGTAGCTCCAGAAGGAGTGGATCTTACAGGAGGTAAAGACCATCGAATGAAAACAGAATACGCTTTCAATAGTCGAAACTTACCCTTTCAGCAGTCTATGCCAGATCATGGCTACTGGGATAATTCAAATCAATGGGTTCAAGGAAAGACCCGCTTTGCCTACAATGACAAAACGCAGATTGTGCTCAGCCAGAATGAGGAACAAAGAGCCGGGAAAGATATTGGAGGAACCAATTATCCTGGGTATTCTTACTCATTGTACGATGGTTTGGGGAGAATTGTTGAAAGTGGATTGATATATGGGACCTACAATAATGGAAGTAGTCAAACAAACCTCGTGGATGAGGCTCAAACCAATACAGCAAGAGAGATTATCAATGATTCTGATTTTCCTGCCAATATCAGTGGAACAACAAACGGGGGAAGCTGGACGCTAGCAGAAAGACTGGAGGTAATACATGGCTACTATGATGTGGTTTTAAGTACCAGTATTGATAACGAGTTTGAAGGGGGGCAACAAAACCTATTAAACAGAATCGCTACAGTTAGCTACAATGAAGTATACGATACGGACCCGAATGTATACAACCATGCCATTCATTACAGCTATGATGAAATGGGTAATATAAATAAATTAATCAATGATTATCCGCGTCTTGGAACTGCTGATCAGCGTTTTAAGAGGGTTGAATATACGTTTGATTTGGTAAGCGGTAATGTAAAAGAGGTAGCCTACCAAAAAGGGGAACAAGACGCGTTTTATCATCGATACATTTACGATCAGGACAATCGAATACGTGAAGCATTTACCTCTTCAGACGGTTTTCAATGGGACAGAGATGTGGATTATAAATATTACGATCACGGTCCATTAGGTCGTGCAGAAACAGGCGACCTTAAAGTTCAAGGGGAAGACTTGACTTATACTTTACCAGGTTGGGTGAAAGCTAAAAATGCTGCTGACATGGAGGCTAAGCGAGATGGAGGTAAAGATGGAGATATTGGTATTGACTACTTTGCTTCTGAGCAAAACTTACATACTCATTTTGCAGAGGACGTTGCATCTTTGGCTCTATATTACAACAGAACGGATTACGCACCCATTCAAAGTTTCAGCAATCCAGATGAGTATATTCTTCCTAGCCTGACCAATTCGAACATGTTTGATTCAGATTTTAAAGATCTATACAATGGAAATATTGCCGGTCGTTTACATCAAACCCGTAATGTTTCTGGGAATAAGAATCGCTTATGGGGAGCTCGTTATCGTTACGATCAGCTGAACCGTTTACGCAAAGCCGATTATCACTATGGTTCATCCGCTTTTGGGAATAGTGGCGCATATACAGAAGATCTGTTACTAGCAACCAACGATTACCTTTCAGAATATACCTACGATCTCAATGGAAATATTGAGAGCCTGAAACGAAATGGCTATGCTGCGGCCAATATTGACATGGATGATTTTAACTATCACTATCCGGATAAGCTAGGGATTAACCCTAATCCCGACCGTAGGATAAACAACCAACTGAGAGGTGTTAAGGATAATGTGAGTTTTAGCGCACACTATGCGGATGATTTGGATGATGATGGAATCGCTTATATTCCTGGACATGCAGAGATAACCGATAATTTTCAATACGATAATATTGGGAATCTCATTTCGGATCAGTCTGAGTGTATTGCTAATATAGAGTGGACCAACAGAGGAAAAGTGAAAAGAATTACTCGAGGTGTTACGTGTTTACAATCCTTAGAAACGGTAAAACCGGATTTGGAGTTTGAGTACGATGCTATGGGGAACCGCATCCGTAAAACGGTAAAGCCTAGGTTGAGTAATGGGAGCTTACAAAATGAGTTACATTGGGTACATACTTATTACCAAAGAGATGCCCAAGGGAATGTGCTAGCGACTTATCAATCTACCATGACAAAAGACGATGAGACGCATGGGCAGATATGTTATACCAGTTCAGATCATAGACACTATGACCCAACTCGTATCAATAGATGGTATGTGAATTTCAACTTGGTTAATGGCCAAACGGTAACTACCCATCCAGTAGTTATTAATGGGTCTGATAATGCGAGTTTGTACAAGGCGTTAGCAGATGCCATCAATGCATTGCAAGTTCAGGATTTATACGCACTAATAATCGACAATTGTTTACATGTTTTTAGTTATTGTTTATCCTCTATGTCTCCTAGTTTTGCATCCATACAATACGAATATGAGGATGAGAATGGGGTTGTTGAATTAAGAGAACCTTTCCCTATCCCATTGCAGTGCAGGTTTAAAAGAGAGCAGTTTAAATTGGCAGATAACCATATGTACGGATCTACAAGGTTAGGTGTTGAAGAAAGGGATGTTGCCATTTTTGATAGTTACTTTGAGTACAATGGTGTTGACCCAGAAACTAAAGCACTACTGGATAAGACCTACAGAGGAGAGCATCCTACTTTTAAAGCCTATGATTGTGAATCTTTTAGTGGGTACTGTTTGTTAAACATCAGTGGAGGGAGTGGAGTTCTTTTACCCTCTATAGACTTGGGAGATGGAGTTGATATTTTTGAAGGAGAGACTTGGCCTGGTGGCGGGGGAGCTTCTGGTTTTATAAGCTGGTTAACGAATACGTATATACCCGCACATCCAGAATTGAAATTGGAATATTCCACGGCAGGTTTGAGTTCCAATCAAATCAAGCTAGGTAAAAAGGGTGTAAGTAATCAAAATGGAAAGCATCCTAAAATAGATCTTACGGGAGCAAGCATATCCATTGAGACTTTCCAAAATGGCGGAGCTATTGACGCAAAAACACTTGCCTTTAGTGAAGGTTACGACAGTTGGGAAGCTTGCGAAGGAGAACGAATTGCTGGTAACAAACGCTATGAACTCGTAGATCATTTAAACAATGTTCAAGCCGTAGTTAGCGATCAGAAAATTTTGAATAATGGAAATATTATCTACACAGATTACTTTGATACAGAAAGCCCAGGGTGGAACTGGCAGAGTAATTTTAGCGTTACCCAAGGACGAGTTAAAGTAAAGACCTACTCTCAATTTTATCAGTTTAGGAAGAACTTTGATGTAGATCCCAACTCAGTATATACAATACGTTTTGACATAGAGCAAGGCTCTGTTTTTGGAAACAATATGATGGTGTTGGTGTATGATCTGGATAATGGTGGTCAATTAAACTCTACCTACATACAAAATGATGGTACGCATGAGCTTCATATTATGACTCCGAATACGAGTCGTGTTAGGCTGGTATTCCAAAGAAACTCCCCAACATCCTATGGATTGGAGACTTTTTATGTAGATAATGTGTATATCGCTAAGAATAAAGAAACTTATGGAGGGGAATTTGTTTCTCCCATTTATGACGATTGGTATTATCACGAAGGTGTTTATACCGTAAGTAACAATGGAAGAATTTATGTTCAATCAAGCACACCTGGTCATGGTATGCAGAAGCAGTTTACTGGATTAGATGATCAAAAAACGTACAAGATTCGATGTAAGATCAACCCGTATCAATTGGGTCAGATGAATATTAAAATCTACAGTGGGGGAACGGCCCCTTCAGATGTGATTCTAGATGAAGATTTTGCAACAATTTATGGTAGCTACAGAGAATGGGACTTTAGTCCAGCCAATGGTTTTGATTGGGCCACAGTAGTTATAACTCGAGTAGCACCCACAACGTTTAGTATAAAACAGTTTATCATGGAAGAGTTCACCATCACCGAAAGTGTGCATTCTGTGTTGCCCGATCAGTTTATAGCCGATATTATCTCTACAAACGATTATTATCCTTTTGGGATGTTGAAGCCTGGGGAGCAATTCAGTAGTCCAAATTATAGGTATGGATTTAATGGAATGGAGAAGGATGATGAAATTAAAGGTAATGGGAACAGTTATGATTTTGGTGCAAGACTTTATAGTTCAAGAATAGGTAAATGGATGAGTATTGATTCTGAATGGAAGTTATACCCAGATATCTCTCCTTACGCATTTGCGGTGAATAACCCAATACGGTATGTTGATCCTGACGGGAATGGTGTTAATGGTGGCTTTTCAATTAAAAATCAGTCAGACCGTCCTGTTTTGCTTGTTGGTACAGCATATAAAGTTACCGATGTAAATTGGTGGCCTATTGATAAGGCGGAGGAGTCAGAGCCCAGAGCTTTTGTTTTATATCCTGGGGAACGCTACGATCTTAAATCTAGAGAGACTACTAATTCAGATGGAGAAGTAACCACTGAGTATTATGGGTTGATAACAGATAGTGAAGGAAATACGAGAGAGGTTTCTGTTGCAGATGTAGATGGTTTAAGACTCATGTGTGATACAGAAATATGTGATGGTGGAGATTTAAAAGGAAGGAACGATATAGGAATCGAGAAGTCTGCTGGGTATGAGGATAACGGAAATTGGGTTTCAAAAGGCGGGTATCACGTTAAACTGAGCCCAGGTTTAGGAGATTCTGAAATTGATACAGAATCCACTGGAGAGGTCATTATATATGGATATAAAAATGAAATACAGATCATAACTAAAGGCGAAAATAATGAGACACCTAGCTATACGATTTTTCCAGCTCCAACCCCAGGGGGAGGAGATCCAGAAAGGAAGAATAAAAATATGGGACCAAATACTGACACAGGAACATATGTAGGAGAGGATACCCCTGTTGAACCTAAGGGAACTATAAAGGATGAACTATGATAAACTTATTTTAAATGATTAATCAAGCTAGTATTTGATCAAGGGCATTCTTTAATTCTAAGCACGAAACAAAAAGGATAAACCATAAAAAGTTTATCCTTTTTGTTTTTATCCATATAGAATCAAACACCTCCAAGAAACTTGCTAGTTTCAAAAAACTACCGCATATTTAGAAAGCAAAATCTATCTGAGTTAAACCGTTGGAGATCATTCCAAAACACATGCGATTTTTTCTTTCTAAACCCTTTGGTTTAGGGCTTCACAGCCTAGGATTATTCCTTTTAATAGCCACGAGCTCATCCGCCCAACACCCCGTATTTCACCATTATTCCACAGGGGAAGGTTTACCCAGCCCAGAAACCTATATGACCATGCAAGACAGCAAAGGTTACATATGGATAGGTACCGATCATGGTGTTGCCCGTTTTGATGGATACGAGTTTAAAGTATTTACTACAGATGATGGCTTAAACAACAATACTGTTTTTGGGATATACGAAGATGAGGAGGAAAGAATATGGTTTTTCACTTATAGTGCGGGTATAAGCTACTATAAAGATGGAGAAATACACAAGCCTCTTGGCGATGATTTTGGTGAAAACTGGTATGGTACGAATGTACCTTACTCTTGGACCATGTATGAGGATACGCTGTTTATTGGAATGAGGAATGCCTCAAGTGAAAGTAATCGCTTCATTAAGATTTTTAACGATACAATACATCAGGTAGATTCAAGAGCGGCTAAACCCTGTGGCGCGGTAATAATGAAATTAGAGGAAGAGAACTATTTCAGTACTGGTTTCCCCGTGTGGAGTGACTCTCTCAAAAATAAGTCGATACTCTCTTTCGTGGACCAAGACTTAAATGAAACAAATCTAAATTTTGTTAAAGGCCCATTCCTTAAAGATGGTTTCAGCACCTTTCAGCGTAAAAATGGAGATATTCTATTCACTTTTATGGGGGCATTGGGTGTTTGGACAAAGGATACAGTACAAATACTTATTGAACTTGATAAATCCACCAATCTTGGTTTATTAGAGGATAGCCAAGGAAACATTTGGATTACACTCACTAATGGAGGACTCTATCTATATAGAAATGGAGATTTTGAGGCTAAGCCAGAGCTTCTCTTTGAGAATAGTTTAACCTCATGGGTAAGCGAGGATAACGAAGGAGGAATCTGGATAAATACTTTAAATAAGGGAGTTTTTTATATTCCCTCAATTGATGTACTGCAAGTGCCAAGCTCAAGATATTTTAATAGTGCGCGTTTAATAGATTTTGCCGGGCAAGGTGATACGATGATTGTTTTTACAAAAGATGGCGTTGCCAATCGTCTGGTTTATAAAAGAAATGAACCTTTGGATATTTTCACCAATCAATTTTTTGGAAAATATGGCCCCAAATTACATTGGTTTAAGGGAGAAAGACCCTTTGCTTCGGGTAAAGGAGGAGAGAAAAATACTTGGGGTTATTTAGATCCAAAGACTTTAACCTTTATAGAAACTGCTCCAAGGCGAAGGGCAATGTATGGTTCTAAGTTAAATGACTCTATACGCTTAGTATTGGGCACTACCAATAGGATTTCTTTACAAAATATTGAAAACCCAAAAGCTGAGAACGAATTAATTATTCATGCGTCAGATTACAATTGGAGGTGCTTTTATCCGGATGAAGAAACACTTTGGTTAGGCGGATTAATGGTTTGTGCAGATTTACGATGGGCGATACCTCTATCACTGAAATACACCCAGAGAACGAATTACTTCGAATAAGAATCCGGAGCATAAACAAATTTAAAGATAAGCTTCTCATAGCCACTTCTGGAAACGGTTTGGTGATTTATGAAATTAACAAGGATAAGCTTTGGAATATTTCTACAAATGATGGTTTGCCGAGTAACATTTGTAATGACATTAATTTTGATGAAGAAGGAAATGTTTGGGTGTCTTCTAGTGTAGGTTTGAGCAGAGTTTCCGGCCTAGATGGAGGGGCAGGGTTGTTTACCATTCAAAATTTAGACTTTTTATCCTCCTCCATATCCAAGCGGGTTCTAAAAGTAAATATCCAAAAAGACATCATTTGGGTGCTTTATGATGATGGCTTAATCTATTTTAATGAGAAAGAATACGACTTGCCAAAATCTCCTTTAGTATACCTCAATGGCCTAGAGGTGAATCATGAAAAGTATAAAACAAGTGAAAAAGCCTATGCTTACGATTGGGATGAGAATAACATACGATTTGAGTTTACTGGAATATCCTTTCAATCAGCAAACCAATTGAAATACAAATATCGGCTCAAAGGCTTAAATCCCGATTGGAGTTTAACACAAGATAGGAGTGTTACTTATTCTAGCTTAGCTCCTGGTAAATATGAGTTTGAAGTGTTTACTCAAAACTTCAGTGGTTTATGGAGTAAACAAAACGCGAGTCAAAAATTCCAAATACTCAGACCTTGGTGGAATACCTGGTGGATAAAAACGATAGAGTCTTTTGTAATTATCTCTCTAGTCTTTTTTGGAATCTACTTTTACTCTCATCGCGTAAAAGAAAAAGCAGAAGCACAAAACAAAATTGATCAGCTAAAACTACAGGCTTTACAAGCTCAAATGAATCCCCATTTTGTGTTTAATGTGCTCGGAGCCATCCAGTCCTTTATTGCCTCTAATGAAACTATATCTGCACAAGAGTATTTAGCGAGTTTTGCTACGCTCATTAGGGCTACTTTAAATCATTCTGTAAAAACTTGGGTATCCTTAAAAGAGGAGATAGAAGTACTTAAAATGTACCTTCATCTGGAAGCCATGCGATTTGAAAAACCTTTTACGTATGTATTTGATTTAGATGATACTTTAGATGAAATGGAGATTTATGTCCCTACCATGTTATTGCAGCCTTTTGTCGAAAATGCAGTGATTCATGGTCTGTCACCATTAAAGAATGAAGGTCATTTACAAATTAGCATTAGTAAAAATGAAGAAAAAATATTATGTTCAATAATGGATAATGGTGTAGGCCGCTATTTCAAAAAAACAGTATCTAACCATAAAAGTTTTCATAAATCTTATGGCATAAAAATCACAAAAGAAAGATTGCAACTTTTTAGTTCTAAAAGTGTTAAGAAAAATAATGTAGAATTTACAGATTTAAAAGATGATGAAGGAAATGCTAAAGGCACCTTAGTAACCGTTATAATGCCTTATAAAAAGACTCTAACTCACCCTTAAACCTAATTGCAGAATGAACCTATTAATAATCGATGATGAATACCGTTCTCGTATGGGGCTATCCAATCAAGTTGAAAGCCTTTTTCCTAAAACCTTTTCTATCGCTGAAGCCACAGGGGTAAAAGATGGTTTGGAAAAAATCAAAGAGTTCTCTCCATCTATTGTATTACTAGATATCCATATGGATGATGGATCAGGCTTTGACTTACTTGATGCACTTGCGGTAAGAAGCTTTCAGCTTATTTTTACTACGGCTTATGATGAACACGCTATTCAAGCGTTTGAGGAAGATGCGATAAGCTATTTGTTAAAACCCGTAAGTCCTAGTAAACTATCAGTAGTTCTAAAAAAGGCTATCGAAAAAGTAAAACACGAAGCTTCCTTAAAAGTATTAGAAGAGATTGCATACCCATCAACCAATCTATACAGAAACCGTATAAAAATTCCCATTTCAAATGGTGTCCGTTTTTTGAACCGAGATGAGATCATTTTTGTAAAAGCCGAGGGAAACTATTTTAGGATTTATTTACAATCGGAAGAGAAATCCTTACTCGTATCTAAAACTTTGAGATATTTTGAATCGCAAATGGATACAAAGAGCTTTATGCGGGTGCATAAGTCCTATGTAGTTAATATGAATAAGATTCAAGAATACAGCCGGTCTGGAGGTGGTACCATTACACTCGACAAAAAGTATGAGGTTCCCGTCTCTCCCATGTATAAAGAAGCATTTATGGAGAAAGTAAGTATAAAAACATAAAAAAAGCCCTCGAAATTTCGAGGGCTTTTTTTTAAAGGAGTCTTTTTCTACTCTTGGGGTCGGGCGCGTTCTTGGTCCACTCTAATGGGCCATCACATTCAAGTTCTATTACCATAGTGTTTTCCTCACCAAAATAAGTAAGCATGGTTTTTTTCCAGTACTTGAAATTATCTTCCGAAAAGTCACTACACTTATAGTTACAAATCATAATCTCTGTATCATTGATGAGAATTATTGTTGGTGTAGCGTACTCATAGGTTCTAACTTTTCTCCCCGGACGAAGAGATTTTCCTTCTATAAAATTACCCATCCAATCTTTGAGTCCATATTGTCTGTCTTCAAGAGTTTCATAAGAGTAAAAGGCAAAGTAGAACTTTTGTCTACTTTCATTTCCCAAACTATTCATGGCCTTTTCTTTACTCTTAAGCATAAACTTATCCTTCCAATCGTAACCTGTTTCATCAATACTTCCAATTTCTCTATCGGCAATGTTCAAGTATTTTTTTTCATATGCTTCTGCATGATCATCAGCAAAGGCCGAAAGTTTTTGTTTGAGCTCTTCAGATTGAGCTTGTAAACAAGAGCTGGATAATACAGCAAAAAACAAGCTTAGTGTAAAATTTACTTTCATTTAGGAATTTTTTGTTGTCAAAACTATAACTATTTCTACAGTTGGTTTTTTAACTTGTTGTTAATCAGTGATAAAAAATATTTGGAAAATCCATCTTGAATCCATTATCTTTGAACCAGAGTAGAGTTTTCAAATGTTTCATGACTTGATCCTCACGGATCAAATCGAAGTCCCACCGGAGGGTGGGACTTCATCATTTATATACCTTCTATAACTACTCATTTCGCACTCTATTGTATTTAAAACCCACTCTAACATAGAATAAGATCCGTTGGGTTTAGTATTTTTTCAAATTCGGGGGGAACACCGAAATGCTCATCTTTAAACCGATCTAATTCGTCTTTTGTAGACTCTGATAGTAATCCGCTAATAACCTCTAATCCCTCGCCACTTATCATAAGTGCTTCTGTTCCTGGAAACAACGAATTACCTTTGCAATGTGCAATAATTTGATATTCTTTAACCTCCTGAATACTTTTCCCCGTTATCATACAGTAATCCATAGGACGTTGTCCGGAAAATACGGCTCTTTGAAAAATGTCAAATGATCTGGATTGAATTTCATCACTGGTAAAGTAATCTTGAATCTTCTGTTTCGATTCCTTTGATAAAGAATCTCTTTTAGAGCCAGCACATTCCAAACAAATAGCGTATTCAAATACAGTTTCTCTTGCTTCAATATCTGGAAATCGCTTTACAGCCTTTTCTAGCAAGTATTGATTGTCATTTTCTGGTAAATGCTTTTGGCACACTTTACACTCCTTAATGAAATCATCGTTGTCAAGCTCATGAAAATCCTTAGGTATGTTTTTATTGTATTCCATTTCTTCGTTTAGGTGAGACCAAAATTAGGCTATTATTTAAATAATGCCTCTGACAACATATTACCTATTTTTGCTAAAGCCAAATTCAACTATCGGATAATCGGGTCGTTTAAAACGTAAGAATTACAGAACAAGATCAATAGCTTAGAATTTTTCTCAATTCCACGAGTTGATCCCATTTTGGGAATATTCAAGAATTGAATTATTAATGTAAATTGCTGGTTTTCAGATTGTAAATCTGTTGTTTTAGAATTGGTATTACAATTGACTTCTGTATTGAACTTTAAACGCTAGAAAGGTTATCGTGAGAAAAATATTTACATTAATCATCGCAGTTTTACTCTTTACAGTACAAATGAGTGCTGAAGGAACAAAAGACTTAAGGCCCACCGTAAATGATTTTGGATATCTTAATCCATGGGATTGGGGTGGTGAGTTCGCGACTTATAACTCGAACGCAGATAATCGTTTGTACGTTACCGTGGCAGATCATACGGTGGAAAAAATATATCTAGGGTTTAAAGCGCGCAGTAATCCTGCTTACTTTAGAGTAAAAAGACCAGATGGCACCATCATGTCTGGTCCTCACCTTATTCCAAGTACCTCCGGTTCTGTTGGATATATAAACAGTTGGGCAGAAGCAGCAGCCGGTCCGGATAAGTTTAATGCAAATGGATATAGTGCAGTAGTAGTAGATCCGGATGTAAGTGGTGATTTTTATGTAGAAATAAATCAAGGATCTCCTACCATCAAAGCAGCTCCGCCCCCCACAAATGGTGGATATACTTATGATTTTTTCGATATTACAGTAGCAGATACAACTTCAAATACGATAAAAGAAGGTAGAGTTTGGGCAAAACAATGGGCCTTGTCTACGGGAAATCAATCGCAATTCTTTACCGCTAAACTTTACATTTTAAGAGAAGACAGTATTCGTTTTGAGGTAAGTTATAACGGAATTGATCCATTTGGATTTGGTATTATTTCAAACTCTACAGGAGTTGGAACCTCAGGTGACTTTGCACTTGATCGCCAAAGTATTTCTACACCAAAGTATACACAAGGTACGGTTCCGTATACACCAGAACATAAAATTTTCTTGAACGAACCGGATACTGTTATTTATCCATATCCTAAAACTACACCTTCTATCCAACTAGCTAACTCCGGTTCGGTTTTGGTTACCGGTTGTATAACTACAGGATATTGCATTAACGTAAATACCAGCAAACCTGGTCAAACCGAGATAAAGTTAGATCTTGATGCAGTTCCTGGTTTTCAAGCAGGGGGTAGAGACGTTCTCGTTTACGGAATTGTGGGTATTGGAGATAATTGTGTTCCATGGGATGGATTAGATGGATTAGGAGATACTGCGCTTTCTGCAAACATTGAGATTAACTACAAATATGAGGCGGGGCTGATCCATATTCCGATATACGATGCCGAAAATCATAGCAGCGGATACATTTTTACCTTAATGAAAAATTCAGGCCCAACAGGTAGGGATACGCTTAAGCTTTACTGGGACGATTCGCGGTTTAATATGAATCCAACCTTTGGAATAAACTTAAGCGGTTGTCAAATCCCTTGTAGAAATTGGATAAACAGTTACGGAAACGAACGCTTTTTAAATACGTGGAGTTTTGCATTCGATCAAACCGTTACCTTAAGTAACGTTCAGTTTGATTTTTGTCCACCAGAAGTAAATAACGATTCGGTATCTACAAACGAGAATTCTTCTGTTACCATTAATCCGCTAACCAATGATGTAGCGCCTATTAATATGATAGACCGACCTACATTTCAGGTTACTTGCCCACCTGCTAATGGAACATTTTCAATTCTTCCAAATCAACAAGTGGTTTACACACCAAACCTAGGCTTTGTGGGTAGAGATACTATTTGTTATACAGTTTGTGATACAACTACACCAGCTGCCTGCAGAGATGGATTTATGTTTATTGATGTAATCGATATTAATTTACCACCATTTGGAGGAACGGTAAATGGGCTTCCGGTAGTGAATAAAACATCAGATACCTTAGTTACCCCAGAAGATACACCCATTAACATTTGTATTCAATGGATTGAATTTGAAGGCCAGCCTGTTACGGCAACAACTTCTTTTAATACGCCATTCAATGGAACGTTGGCCAACTTTGCAGATGGTGATTCCTGTTTTACTTATGTACCTGATCCGAACTTTAATGGCTTAGATACTATTTGGGTAGAGCTGTGTGATAATGATACACCTCAAGCTTGCGATACCGTAAAAATACCGGTTCTTGTAACTCCAGTAAACGATCCGCCAGTGCTCGTTAGTGGAGGAGGGGTTTCAATTGTAAATGACACCATAAAAGTGATTACGCTGAATGAAGACACTCCTACATCCGTTTGTTTTACAGGAACAGATTTGGATGGCGATGATCTAGATGTTACAGCAGTAATAAATCCACCTGGAAACGGAACAATAACCAATATTGGAACAGGAGATAGCTGTTTTACATATACCCCAACATTAAACTATTTTGGCCCTGATACAGTAACGATTTCTGTTTGTGATAACGGTACACCTTCTATATGTGAAGATATCACCGTTATTTTTAATGTTCTCCCAATAAATGATCCTCCGGTAGCTCTGATAGATACATTGCGTTTGGACCCAGGAGATGTAGAATCTATCTACAACCTAGGGAATGACTTTGATGTGGAGACTTCACGTTCAAACCTAACCTTTACTATTACATCAGGTCCATTTTTAGCTGGAGCAACAGCTATAATAAATATGGATAGTATTCAATACTCTGCGCCAGCAGGGATGTATAATGCCATTGATACCGTTTTTTACTCTGTATGCGATACGGGTGCTCCTGTGCTTTGTACTCCGGGAATATTGCTTATTGCAATCCCGAAGTCAGATGCTCCGCCATTTGCATTAAATGATACGGTAAATACTCCAGAAGATACACCCAAGTTAATTCCAGTATTGGTGAATGATGGCGATCCAAATCTTGATCCGCTAACTGTTTCAATTATAACTGCTCCTCAAAATGGAAATGCAGTAGTACAGGGTGATGATGTTTTGTATACGCCAGCTTCAAACTTTAATGGATTAGATAGTTTACAATACGAAGTTTGCGATAATACGAGTCCAGTTCCATTTTGTGATACTGCGTGGGCATACGTAAATGTAACCCCGGTAAACGATAATCCTCAAATTGTGGATATTAATGGTAATCCATTGGATAGAACTACAATAACCATTAATGAGGATGATCCTACACAAATATGTTTTGATGCGGTAGAGGTTGATCCTGGACAAACAATGGATGTTACGGGAGTAACTAGCTTTTTAAACAATGGAACAGCAAGCGGATTGAGTACCAGTGATACCTGTTTTACATACACGCCAAATCTTAATTATCACGGTATAGATTCTGTGTTGGTGTTTGTTTGTGATAATGGCACTCCAGCAAGCTGTGATTCAATTGTGGTGGTTATAAATATTAGTCCTATAAACGATGCTCCACTAGCCGTAAATGATACTTTTAGTACCATAGAAAACGTAGGTGTTACCTTATTTCCATTGCCAAATGATGCAGATGTGATAGAGTTAACTCCTTTAGATACTTCGAGCTTGAGTATTTTGAACGGACCCTTTAATGGCTCAGCTGTTCTGAATGCAAATGGAACGATCAGCTATACACCTGCAAATGGTTTTAGTGGCAAGGATAGTATACAGTATGAAATATGCGACTCCGGTATTCCCTTACCAGGGGCCTGCGCTACCGCTTGGATCATAATTAATGTAGACGGTATAAACGATCCTCCACTAGCTTTAAATGATACTGTAATTACCGGGCAAAACGTTCCAATAACGGTGGATGTAACGATAAATGACACAGATCCTAACGGAAATAACTTGACCGTAAGTATCATTACAGGACCCTCGAATGGTGGTATAACTTTAATAGGTTCAAACCTTACGTATACACCAGATAATGGTTTCTGCGGAATAGATACCGTATACTATCAGGTTTGTGACGATGGATTTCCATCATTATGTGATTCTGCCTATGTATTCTTTACAGTAACTCCAGAAGATGATGATAGCGATGGTCTTTCGAATGTTTACGAGACGTTAACAAGAAATACAGATGGAGATGCGCTAAATGATTATTTGGATGTTGACTCCGATAACGATGGAATTAGCGATATGGTGGAAGCCATGCCGATTGGAGGAGATCTATGTAATCCGATTGCACTTGATTTTGATGGAGATGGAGTTCCAGATTATTTAGATCCAGACTCTGATAATGATGGAATTCCAGATTGGGCAGAACGTTCTAATGGCGCACCGGTACCTCCTACTGGAAACGATGCTGATGGAGATGGAATAGATGACGCGTATGATCCTGACCTGGGAGGTTATTTAGAAACCACTCCTTTTGATAGAGACGGAGATGGTCAGCCAGACTTTAGAGATATTGACTCTGATGATGATGGAATTCCAGATTGGATTGAAGGAAGTAGTAATCCTGTTATTCCCACTGGTAATGATTCGGATGGAGATGGGATAGACGATGCATTTGACCCCGATAATAATGGAAGTGGTTTGTACGGAATCCCTGTGGATACAGATGGAGATGGCCAGCCAGATTTTAGAGATTTAGATTCAGATGGAGATGGAATAGTGGATTTTGATGAAAAAGGCCCTAATGGTAATAATCCTTTAGATACAGATGGCGATGGTTTACCCGATTTTAGAGATTTAGATTCGGATGGCGATGGAATACTTGATGTGAATGAGGATGATGGTGATTGCGATGAGGATGGAATCCCGGATTATCTTGATCCAGATAGTTGCATCCCTTCACCACCAACTGGATTTTCGCCAAATAATGATGGAGTAAATGATACCTACGAAATTGTAGCGAGTCAAGATCTTGCGAGTGAATTCCCAAACAACCGTTTTGTGATCTACAACCGTTGGGGTAATAAGGTGTATGAAAAAGCCCCTTATGATAACTCTTGGGGTGGAGAGTCTAATGTGGATAACACCATAGGTAGCGAAGAAAAACTACCTGTAGGAACCTACTTCTACATATTTGACTATGGAGTGAATGGTTTAGAAAGAATAACCGGTTTTATTTACTTAAAGCAATAGTACTGTGAAAAAGACATTAACAATTATAGTAAGTCTCATGAGCTTCGCCTATGGCTGGGCTCAAAGCGATCCACTTTATACGCAGTATAGAAGCAATATGATGGCCGTAAATCCAGCGTATGCGGGGAGTAGAGATGCTTTAACCTTGGGCTACTTATACAGAAACCAATGGGTAAATATTGAAGGAGCACCTACCACACAAACGGTTACCGTTCATGGCCCGATAAATAACAATCTGGGTCTTGGGGTAAATGTTACCCACGATGAGATAGGTCCTACCAGTCAAACCGGTACATTTTTAGCCGTAAGCGGAAGAATAAAGCTAGGTAACTCCACGTATTTAGCCGGGGGTGTTCAAGGGGGGATTGATTATTTATCTTCAAACTTTAGCTCTATAACCACTGGTACTGGAGGAGATAATGCTTTTAATCAAGATGTAACCTCGATTTTGCCAAACGTTGGAGCGGGTATTTATCTCTATTCGAATAAGTTTTATGCCGGTTTTAGCATCCCAAAAATTGTAACCTCTGTTTTATATGATGACGGAGCGTTTGGTGGTGATATCAGGCAGAAAAGACACTATTTTGGAATTTTGGGCTATGTATTTGACCTAAGCCCGAACATTCAGTTTAAGCCTACTTTTTTGGCTCGATATGTAGCAGGAGCGCCAGCATCTTATGACCTAACCACTACCTTTATATTAGCAGATAAGTTTTGGCTAGGCGCTTTTTATCGTCTAAATGAGTCCACTGGAGCTATTCTAGGATATAACATTACTCCCCAGCTTAAGGTTGGTTACTCTTACGACTTTACACTAAGCGAACTGGTAGATTACAATGCCGGATCACATGAATTTACCTTGACCTACGATTTTATCTTTAAAAGCGGTAGAAAAATCAGATCACCAAGATATTTTTAATGAAGAACTATACCACATTTCTGATTCTGTGCTTAGCCCTTTTATCGACAGGCTCGAGCTATGCACAACGCTCAAAAGCGGATAAATTGTATGCGAATTTTAACTATCCCGAGGCGATAAAAGCCTATGAGAGCGAACTGAAAAAGACAAGCAAGAAAGAAGGATATATATCACAAAGAATAGCTGATTCCTACCGTTTAATGGGCGATTATGCAAATGCCCAGTTGTGGTATGCGAGAGTGGTAAACCTCAAAGGAGTAGATGCAGTAAACTACTTTCATTACGGAAAAATGTTGGAAAGCAATGGCAACCATGAAGCCGCGCTGCCTTGGTTTGAGAAGTATGTAGAACAGTTGCCTAAGGATACGCGCGCTAAAAAACATGAGAACTATTCCATAGAAAAAGTGGCTGAGCTTCTGGAAGATAAAGGGAAGTATCAAGTTTTTACGGTTTCTGTAAATACAGAGAGTGATGATTTTAGTCCGGCTTTTATTGGGAAAAAGATAGCTTTTGTGACCAATAGAACCAGTAAAGGTGGGTTAATTGAGCGCACTCATGTTTGGAACGGTATGCCTTATTTGGATATTTATGTGGCGGATCGTGAAGAAAACAACGATTTGATAGACCCTAACCCTATGCCTCAATTTAACGGGAACTATCATGAAGGGCCTATTTCCTTTACAGATGATGCAAAGCGGATCTATTTTACTAGAAATGCTTCTCGAGGAAATAATCTTTTAAAGGGTACAAACAAGACTGTTAACCTTATGATTTTTACAGCGCGCAAGGTTACGTTAGGTTCTGGAGAGGAGAAATGGACCGATCCGGAAGCTCTGGATTTTAACTCCACAGAGTACACCTGTCAACATCCAACAATCACGGGTGATGGGCAACGTTTATACTTTGCTTCCGATCAACCAGGTGGAGAAGGAGGAATGGATTTATATGTCTGTGATAAAACCATTTTAGGATGGTCGAGACCTAAAAACTTGGGGCCTGAAATAAACACTAGTGGAGATGAAGCTTTCCCGTTCATTTCAGGTTCTGGAGATCTATATTTCGCTAGTAACGGTCATTTAGGCCTTGGAGGTTTAGATGTATTTGTAGCCGATAAAAAAGAAGAGGGTTTTGATAAACCTATTAATATGGGTTACCCGGTTAATGATGTGCTGGACGATTTTGGATTCATCTTAGACAAGAATGGAATAGATGGTTATTTTTCATCTAACCGAGCGGGTGGTTCAGGTAGAGATGATATTTATAGAGTTAAAGTGCTAGGTAAGCCTGAAAAGGTGGAAGAGAAACCACTAACCCCTCAATTGGAGGTTTTTGTTTATGATAAAGTAACGGGCAAAGGACTAGACAAGGCGGTTGTAAATGTTTTTACAGGTAAAGGAGAATTGGTAAATGCAATTCAAGTAAATGACACAGGGTATTTTAGCACAGAGAGAAGTGACTATTCTGGAGAACTCAGATTTATTACTACCTATCCAGAGTATAGTAGCTTTAGAAAGGTGGTGAGTATTGAATCCTTGCCAGAAGGAACAGCAAGAATCAACCTTCCATTATCAAAAGACTTAGGAAAAGTGCTTCAAATCAATCCTATTTATTTTGATTACGACAAAGCCAATATCCGTTATGATGCTTCGGTTGAGTTAGATAAAATCGTTCGGATCATGAAGGAGAACCCTACAATGATCATTGAAGTGGCGAGCCATACCGATTGTAGAGGGAAGAACCAGTATAACTACAACTTGTCTAACAGAAGAGCAAAAAGCTCGCGAGAATATATTATCAGCCGAGGCATATCTCAAGACAGAATTTTTGGTCAAGGGTATGGAGAATCTCAGTTAACCAATCAATGTGAGGATGGTGTAGATTGTTCAGAAGACTTGCACCAGCTCAATAGGAGAACGGAATTTAGAATCGTAAGATTTTAATACTCGATTTTTTTTCGAAAACCCTTTTTGGATATAAAAAAGCGTTTATATTTGCACTCCCAATTTGCAAAGGGCTTTTAGCTCAGTTGGTTCAGAGCACCTCGTTTACACCGAGGGGGTCGGGGGTTCGAATCCCTCAAAGCCCACAAAACACTCCATTTTACGGAGTGTTTTTTTTTTGTTCTATATTTTCCTTGGTGAACTGTTTCTTGTACATATTATATTCTTTAAGCTTGGATAAGTATTACGTTGGATATACATGTGCGGCATTAAAGAGACGCTTGATGGAGCATTTATCAAATCATAAGGGCTTTACGAGTAAAGCTAAAGACTGGAAAATTGTCTACAGCGAAGCGTTTAGCAGCAAAGAATTAGCGCATTTAAGGGAGCGCGAAATAAAGAAGTGGAAAAGCCGTAAGAAAATTGAGAGGCTAATATTCGATTCAGAGCATCCCGATGAATAATCGGGAGGGTCGGGGGTTCGAATCCCTCAAAGCCCACAAAACACTCCATTTACGGAGTGTTTTTTTTTATCCTATATTTTCTTGTAACTACTTTCTAGATATTTTATTCTGGACAGTGGTTCTATCACTCTCCATCAAATTTATTGAACATAAGTCAACCTGTTCTCTTATCCATGGAGCTTCAATTTCTTTTTTTGGCATCTATCTTGATAAGGGATGTTAAACCAATTAGTGAAAGACAGATTTCGGCTCTTTTAAGAATTGTTAAACTTTACAAGCGTGATGCTTTAATAACTACTTTTGCCGAATTCTTGATTTTTACATCAAAATCTCTAATTATGAAACAATTATACCTCGTATTGTTTTTAACCCTTGGATGGATAACCACCTCCGCTCAGAACTTTAATATTCGCACCGATTCAGGCTGGGATACAACTCAATTTTGTTCAGGTACCTTATATGATGGAGGAGGCGCTGTTGCCAATTATTCAACCAACTCATATGGCTACTTTGTTATAGATCCTCCTGGGTCAGAAACGGTATCCATTACTTTCTCGCAGTTCGATTTGGGTTGGGGCGACTATGTATACCTATATGACGGTGTTGGTACCAGTAATTATATGGGTTTTTATTCAGGAACCACTTTGCCAAACTCTGGTAATGCTATTCTATCTACTGCAGATGCCATTACCATTTATTTTACATCCAACTATAACGGAACAGGGCCTGGTTTTACCATGGATTGGACTACCAACGCTACGGCTGTACCATCCTCCAGTTTTACGGTGAGCAATAACAACCCTGCATTCAGTTCCAATGTAAATTTCACCAATACTACTTCCTCAGGAGCTTTATATGAATGGCATTTTGGAGATGGGTCTACATCAACAGAAGATAATCCTGTTCATGCTTACAATACTTCAGGATCTTTTGATGCTTTTTTAGTAAGTACCAATTGTCAAGGGAGTGATACTAGTGTAATGCAAAGTATAGCGGTTCAGGCAACACCAACTTTTGACGTCACTCCTGATACGCTCTTTACCACTGTTAACTGCGGAAATACAATTACCTCGTCCCTAAATATCAACCATACCGGTGGAGGTACTTTACTATATGACGTAGAAGCAAGAGAAGTAGGGACAAATCCATACATATTGAAAGAAGACTTTGAATCAGGTTTAGGGTCATTTACTATTGATCCAACAGCTGGTTCAAGTTTTACCGCTACAACACCACAAGGAACAGCTGCTTCAGGAATGGGCTATGCGAACATAACGGGTTTTACAAATGGCTACGATGGTATTTATGCGAGTTTCCCTAGTTCACAACCAGAAGAAATTTCATTTCATATCTTCCCACAAAACACATCTTTTTCAGGGTATATATCCATCGGGAATTCTCCAGATTTAACCTTCCAAAATATGTTTTACGCCTATGTGAATTTTGGCGGACAATTAAGAGTGTCAACCTGGTTTGGAACATTTAGTTACAACATTAATAACAATCAATGGAACCATGTTGAGCTTAAAAACATTGATTGGACAAACAATACCTACGATATTTGGATAAATGGAAGTTTAGCACAGGCGGGTATATTTTTTACAGATATTAACACCCCAGATGTTAACGAAGTTAATGTATGGAGTTCAAGTAGCTCGGATTTTGGTTTCGATGATATTGAAGTATTGTCTCAGTCTGTAGTTCCAATAAATATTATCCCAGCTAGCGGTGTGTTGAGTTCTACCAACTCAAATACCATTTCATTATCTAGCTCAACTGCAGGAATGATTGCTGGAACTTATCAGTATGATGTTTTATTTACCACCAATGGAGCTGGATCAGATAGTTTGATTACTATACCCTGGATTGTGGATATAATTGGATCTCCAACCATGAACTTGGACAAGAACTGCATTGCTTATGATACAGTTTTCCAGAACCTCACTTATTCAGATTCTGTTCAAATTGTAAATACAGGCTGCGATACGCTAGACATTAGCTCCATAACAGCTTCTAATAGCGATTTTTCAATTACTCAAAGCTCCTTGTTGGTATTGCCATTTGACACGTCTTATTTGTATCTTGATTTCACACCTACCACTCTTGGTACGTTTACGGATACTCTTTATCTCATCAATAACCTTTCCGATACTACTATTTGCTTTACCGCTGTTTCTGAAGGCGCTCCTATTGTTTCTACAGACTCTTCTGCCTACACGGTAAACTATTTGGGTTGTCCAGACTCCGTTCCATTTTCATTTGAGATTATTAACAGTGGCCTGTCGGACTTGGACTGGAATATTAGTTCTAAAGGGGTGAATAGCTATTTTGATGATTTCGAAAATGGGTTTAACTCTACTTTATGGCAATCTCATGGTTCAACCAGTATCAATGGCACATGTAGTAGATTTTCTGGAGCTAACTCCCTTAACTTTAATGGAAGCAGTAGGGAGGCCCGAACAAATTTTCTAAACCTAACTGCGGGCGATTCTATCGTTTTTTGGGCACAGCCAGGAAATTCAAGTAGCCCTTGTGAGCAACCTAACAGTGGTGAGAATCTTTTTCTTGAGTACTCTACAAATGGTTTTAACTGGTTTTCTTTAGGTACGGTATCATACTTCAATCCGGCTCAATTTTATCGTTTTACTAGTCCTGTAACAGGTTCTGTTCAGCTTAGGTTAAGGCAGTTTTCGTATACCACTTCTAGCATTGATAACTATAGTGTTGATGATTTTAGAATAGGAAAAGCGACTGCCTCTGATGGTAACTTCACACCTAAAACGGCTAGCACCCCAGCGGGTGACACAATTACCGTAAGTGGATTTTTTAATACACAAGATCTGCTAAGTGGTAGCTATCAACGTACAGTAGTTATCAGTTCAAACGATCCATTAGATTCTATATATAGCTTTGATGTAACCATCAATATAAATGGAGCACCAAACCTGGTTTACCCCATGGCTTGTTTAGATATGGATTCGTTAGTAGCTGGCACAACAAGCATCGATTCCATACTTATTTATAACAATGGCTGCGATAATCTGATTTTAAGCTCATTCAATACAGGTACAAATGATTTTAATGTACTGTCTTCGGTTAATACCTTAACTCCGGATGACTCGATGTATGTGCATGTGCAATTTCAACCCACATCAACACTTGGGGCATTAACTGATACCTTAACTATAAATAGTAATGATACAGTAGCTAAAATCTGCTTGTTGGGTATAGCAAAAGGTGCTCCCCTAATTTCTATAGATACCACTACGATAAATGTTACCATCAATGCTTGTGACGATTCTGTTTTAGTAAACCGAACGATATACAACAATGGTCAAGGTCTTTTAAATTATGAGATAGGAGGCAGTGGGTCTGTTCCAACATTACAAGAAGTATTAGATACTTTCAGAAATGGGCATACCATGGTTACCGCTCAAATTCCATCCATCTATAACTTTTTTGATGGAATTTTCGGTTCTAGTATCGGTGATGGCGGTGGAGATATGTACGATGGCGGAAATTTTGTTTCGGTAGATGGTACTACTTTGCCTTATTCACATGACTTAGTACAGGCCTCAACCAGTTTAGGACCGGATGGAGAGTATTTCACTTATAAAGGAACAGGTATTTGGCTTTTTGCTGCGGATTTAGATGCTGTTAACAATTTTAGAATTTCTGGTAATTTAGGAGCAGATGGTTCAGGTAGTATTAGCGCAGCTATTTTGAACCATAGTATTGGTGGTAAAAATTATACTGGCTATGTAAAGAGAGTTTACAGTGCAGGCGATCCCTCTATTAATCACCTTATTATTATTGAGGATGATCCTGCAGTAAGCAGAACACACTTAACCACTACCAGCTTAGAAAATCACAACCTGAATGGTTTAGGAAATACAACACGCTTATATTACTTGCTTTACGCAGGTTCTGGAGGAGCTTTTATTGATAATGCAGCTACACAAAACATCATGAATTCCTTCCTTCAACTTGTGGAGCAAGCAGGAGCATTAAGCAGCTGGATAAGAGTGAACCCAGATTCTGCACAAGTTGCTGTGGCAGATAGTTCTGTTTTGGATATTTGGATTAACTCTTCTGGATTACCTGCAGGAATTCACAATGGAAATATTACCATTGCTACGAATGATCCAGCTAATCCGAGAGTAGATATTCCGGTTACATTAACTCTAAATGGAGTACCCGAAATAATAGCAGATACCAATACTTGTTTGAGTTTTAATAATGTATTGCAAGGCTCTACCCTACAGGACACGGTATGGATTTACAATGCGGGTTGCGATACACTTCAAATTACAAGTGCTCAAAATCAATTGAGTGAGTTTAGTGTAGCTACTCCACTACCCATTGATATTGTTGCAGGCGACAGTTTAGCGGTGTTGATAGATTTTACCCCTATAACCGTAGGAACTTTTACAGATACTATAACCCTACAGAACAATGATATTCCGGTATCCTTCTGTCTGGATGGTTCATCGCTTGGCGCTCCGTTAATGACATTGCCTGGCGATAGTCTGGTAACAGAGGTAAATAAGTGTCGTATCATTCAAAATGAATCTTATACCATTTCGAATATCGGTCAAGGTACTTTGGATTATGATTTGAGAATAGGAGAGTACAGAGGTTCTAATAGAGAGACTTACAATACCGTAGGGGCTTCTACTTTCCATACCTTTCAAAATACACCAACCCAGGCAGATACTTTAGAGATTAAAGTAATTTTGAATGGAGATTTCGCCTCTTTTGGCCAGCGATCTACTTTATATATAAATGGATTGTACTATGGTCAGGTATACGATAACAATGTAAGTACCCAGACCAACGACACAGTGGTTTTTACCATTTTTGGAGCGAATGCTGGAACATATACAACGAATGATTCCATTCAAGTAGATTTATATAATACTTCTAGTGTTGGTGCTTTAGCCGGATCTTTTCATCAAATTGATATACGTGTTGTTAAAAACACCAACTGGGTTGCAGTAACGGGTTCAAATACAGGTCCAATTTTACCTAATGGTACTAAAACGCACAACTTTCTATTCAATACTGCCGGTTTAGCGGTAGGACGGTACGAAACTACTTTAGGTATCAATAACTCTCAAGGAAATGAACCTTTCGTAAATGTGCCTATAGTTATGTATGTTGTATCAGAAGAAAATATTGAGCTTTCTGATACCTGCGTAAACTTTTCCAACACATTTATTAATGATACATCTACTCAAGGTTTGGTGATTTATAATACCGGTTGCGAGCCTTTAAATGTGAGCAGTATCATCAATACGAATTCAATTTTCCAGCTTTCACCGAGCAACGGTGTGGTAGGAGTTGATGATTCTCTGGTGGTTACTGTTGATTTCTTACCCGTTTTACCGGGTAACTATTCAGGTTCGTTTATCATCAATAATAGCGATACCACCTTAATTGTGTGTGTAAATGGAACGTCAGTGGCTAAACCAATAGCTGGTTTTATAGCTTTTAACGACAATAGCTGTTTAGGTAAGTTTATTTTTCAAGATACATCTCAGTATGCGCCTACGGGCTGGCAATGGGATTTTGGCGATGGAAATTTAAGTACAGCTTCAAACCCAACACACTTTTACCAAAATGCGGGTACGTATACCGTTACTTTATCGGTACTTAATGTAAACGGTGTAGATACAACATCTACTACGGTTACAGCAAATCCATTGTTCGTAGATTTTGCCATGTCTAACGATACCGTATTAGTTGATTCTATTGTAAGCTTTTCAGATAGCAGCATTACAGGTGTAAGCTGGTCTTGGGATTTTGATGATGGCAATACCGACACTCTTCAAAATCCAACGCATAAGTTTACCCAAGTTGGTAGATATGATGTAACACTTACCGTTACGGATTCTAGAGGCTGTGTGCTTTCTATAACCAAAACGATTCGGGTAATTTCCAATATTGGTTTATCCGAAGCAGAAAAACTAGGCTTCAGTATGGATGTATATCCAAATCCAACAAGTGGTTTACTGAACTTAGAAGTTGATGCATCCAATGCGTCTTGGTTAAATGAGATGGAAATTCGATTGTTGGATGTTACAGGGAAAGTAATTCAAAACAATATTCGTATTACAGATTTGATTACTCCCTTGGATTTGACAAACTATCCTGCAGGTGTTTACTTTGTTCATCTTACAAGATCTGGACAATTGTTTGCCGCGAAGAAGATTGTACTAGAAAAATAGAAATAAAGACATATACAAATTCAAAAGACCTCTTTTTGGGGTCTTTTTTTGTGACATAAGTCATAGTATAAAATGAGCCTCTGAACTAATTTGGCTCAAAAAAGATGGAAACTATACAAACGATTGAACGATTAATCTATAACCTCAATATGGGCCCAGGTTATGAGGGAAACATTGAGTTAATCAAAGCAATTCAGTTAAACGATGAGGAGCTTGAAAGGTTTAAAAAACCTCAGTCTAAAGATTATCAAAGAGTAAGAGTTTACGACACTCCTGGATTGGAGGCCATCGTAAGCTACTGGAAACCCGGTGACGTAGGACCGATTCATAATTATAACTTTCAACAAGGTTGGCTTAAAATAATGAAAGGAAGTTTAAGCCTTGATATCATAAGCGTTCATGAAAATGAGAAGGCGGAGATAACTACTCAATCAAAGTTGGTAAAAGGAGAAATAGCCATGTTAAATGATGGGATGGGTTTTCACCGCTTTGCTAATTACGGACAAGAAGAGTGTATTGTGATGCATATTTATGCGGATAAAATTCTAAAATGGAAGGTTTTTGATGAAGAGACTCAGCAGATCTCTGAAGTAGATGTGAAGTGTAATGAAAACTTGGATGTATAAATGAAGCTCAACAATAATCTTCCTATTATTGCCGAATGACAGTTCTGGAAATCATTGGCTACGCTTCTGCAATGCTTATAGGTTTGGCTTTGGGATTAAGCGGGGCAGGAGGTTCCATCCTCACTGTTCCCATAATGGTATACCTTTTAGGAATAGAACCCATGATAAGCACTGCTTACTCCCTTTTTGTTGTTGGAAGTACGGCAATGGTTGGAGCAGTAAGGAACTTACGGCAGGGTTTTACCCGAGTACCGATTGCCATAGCATTTGGCATCCCTTCCATGATTTCCATTTTTATAACACGTAAGTATATCATTACCCATATTCCTGAGCAAATAATGGATTTTGGAGGACTTGAACTGACTAAGAGTATTGCCATATTACTTCTTTTTGCTCTGCTTATGATTTTCTCAGCTGTACGTATGATTAAGTCAGGGAAGAGAAAAGAGATTCTTCTCAAGAGTGATGAGAAACCTAATTATTTGAGATTAGCCCTACAAGGGCTATTTGTTGGATTTTTAACTGGATTAGTTGGCGCAGGCGGAGGTTTTTTAATTGTGCCCGCACTCGTAATTCTTGCAAAATTGCCTATGAAAAATGCCATCGGCACTTCTCTACTTATTATTTCTGTGAACTCGCTAACGGGCTTTAGTGGAGATTTGATGGAAAGAGAGGTGGATTGGTCTTTTCTAATCCCATTTACCCTCATTGCGGTTAGTGGAATATTTATAGGTATGCGATTGGCCAGTAAAGTAGATGGACCACAGCTAAAAAGAGGTTTTGGCTATTTTGTTTTGATCATAGCTCTTTTCATAATCTCTAGGGAGTTATTCCAATTATGAGTCGTATAGAATAAAAAAAGCCTGACTCACAAGTGAATCAGGCCTTTCCATTTGAGGGTGTATTTGGGTTGGTCTTTGGTAAAATTATCTTTCGTTAAAGTTGAGTACCATAATGAGATTACCATCTGCGTAAAATTCGAATACGCCATTCCCTCCTTCTTCGTAAGCATGAAAATCCCAATAAAAGATTTCATCATCTTGAAACTCATTTTCATCTTCATCTACAATTCGTATTTCCCACATTTCGTCCGTTGCTAAAACTTCAGAAGGCAATACGGTAAACGTTGGTAAGTAAGCCGCATTTATTTCGGTATAGGTACTGAACTCCCAATATGAGGCAGATCTTCTTTTAAGATCAATTCTTAAGTCTGGAGCGCTTCGATCAAAGTCGTAAGGTAAATCTGGAAGGGCTATTACTTCGGCTCCTTTAAAGTATCTGTTAGGATATTCGTAGAACTCTTCTTTTACACAAGAAGAAAGGAAAATAATGGCCGCAAATAACAATAGCTTTTTCATAACTGTACCATTTTAAAGTTTGGTGTTTAACTAAATTCAAAAATGAGGCCAAAAATTGCAAATGGCTGTAAGTTTTTGATTTACAAATACTTGATAACTGATGTAAAAACATTCATTTTATTGTATACAATTTAAAATTTGTTGAAAATTGAATCGAAGAGGATGTGCATCTTTGTATCCTAATTATTTGATTAATTATTCCCCCATGTTTGATATTTCCTCCAGTAAGATTGAATCTGTTGTAGTTCATATAATCGGCAACAAATTGAAAGAAGAAGATTTGGTTTTGAGTCACGAGGCTTCTGGTATGGACGCCCCTACAGAGCAGGTAGTTTGGTCTTATGTGCATTCGGGTTTCAAAACACCAGATTTTTATCAGTTTACCCATCCTGTAGATCTGGAGATGAATGCAGCTTTTACCATTGCAAGGGATATTTTTAATTCACCAGAGAAGTTCTTACTAAAGTCGCAGCAATTAGCTACTTTACTTTATGAGGGTTCACAACATCCTCAAATAAAATCTGGAGAGCTTTTTATCATTTATTTTAAAGACCTTGGATTTGATGGTTTATATGGTGATGCTATTGGTTTATTTAAATCAGAAAAGAAACATCCATTTCTATTTACCGAAGAAGCAAACTCTATTATAGATTTATTTACCTACAGCGGGATTAATCCATCTAAAGTGGATAAAGCTTGTTTGATATTTAATGAATCGGAAGAGGATGGATATAAGGTGCTAAGTGTTGATAATGTAAATAAGGGAGAGGAGACCAAATTTTGGTTTGAAGACTTTTTAAAAATTAAATCGCGATCTACAGATTTTGCCAAGACTTCTTCAATAATGAATATGGCAAAGGATTTTATCAGTTTAGATTTAAACACGGAGGAGAGTTTAGAAAAGCCGGAAAGCATAGACTTATTGAATAAATCCATTAACTTTTTTAAGGAAAATGAATCCTTTGATCTAGATAATTTTAGCGAAGAGGTATTTGAGGATGATGAGGTAAGCGGGAAGTTTAAGAGCTATGCAAAAGAACGGCAAAAGGATGATTTGGTGGTAAGTGAGTCCTTTAATATATCTACACCAGCGGTAAAAAAACAAACCAAATACTTTAAGAGTATTTTAAAGCTGGATAAAAACTTCCACGTTTACGTTCATGGAAACAAGGAATGGATTGAAAAAGGAGTGGATGACAATGGACGAAAATTCTATAAGCTATACTATGAAGAGGAAAGCTAAACTTCCTTATTATCAAACGACAATAAGGAAGTATAAATAAGGATTAATCTCTTTTTGCAATCGTATAGTACAACCCTATGTAAATGTTTCTCCCAAAAATGGGTCCCCAAGCAAAGTTGGTGTCAAATAGTATGGAACTGGTGTTTTCTCCTCTAAGAATAGGAGCAGTTGTTTGTTGAAAATTGAGCAGATTATCAACTCCGGCAAAAAGCTCTAAACCACTTTTAAACTCTTTATTAATTTGAGCATTTATGGTAAAAAAGTCATTGGAGTAACCAGGTAGTCTAATGTCTACGGGTAAAGTAGCTGTACTCTGTAAACGCTTTTTACCAAACCAATTCAGGGTAAGGTCAAATTTCCAATTGGTGGGGATGGAGTACCCAAAGTTTATAAAGGCTCTATGTTCTGGGATTAAGTAGGATTGGTTCATACCTTCTATAAAATTGTCTTGAGCATTCAGGTATTTGTAGGCTAAACGAGTCTCTAATCCCTTAAAAATCTCAAAATCCAATTGAGAAAGAATACTCAAAGAATTACTCCCTCTTTGATTGAGAAAAAAGTAAATAGTAGGATCCAAATCCGCATCCTTAACCAGTTTGTTTTCAAACCATGTATAAAAACCATCTACGGTAAAATCAATTACTTTGGAGCCTACTTCTATCTTTTGGGTAAGGCTTAAACCTGTATTCCAGCCAATTTCGGGCAGTGCGTCTACATTATCAAGAAAGAACAAAGTACGATTGCTGGCTAGAGTACTTATATTTTCCATTATGTAGGTGGAGGTGCGCTGTCCTCTTCCTCCTCCCCATCTAAGAACGGTATTGTTGCTAACCGTATATTTTACATTAACTCTTGGTGTAAAATAAAGGGCTTTAAAAAAGGAGTGGTAATCTGCACGTATACCGCCAACTGCGGTTAATCGTTCAGATGGCTCAAAGGAATACTCAAAATAGGCTCCTGGAACAATCTCTCTTCGTTCATAAGAGTTTGCGGAAGCTAGACCAAAAACGCCTAAGTTCACTTCCTCTTGAGTGCGATCGTACTGAAAAGAAACCCCAGTACGGTATTTATGAGCACTTGTACCTATAATGTTTTGAAAGATAGTATTGAGGTAAAACGAGCGTTGATTACCGTCATAGGCTCTTAGTCCAAATTCAGAATCTATAGCTTGATAACTTGCGGAGTAGATGATTCCAAAGCTTTTAAAAGGATTATCCTCAAACACATATCCGTTCTTTCCAAAAAATTCAAATCGCTGCCCTTTGGAATTATAGCCCCATAAGCTTTGTGAGGGGTTCTCCTCGTTTAAATAGCCTACTTCTCCACCTTGCCTATTACTCAAAATCATGCAGGCACCTAGTTGTCCTTCCCAGCCTTTACCATCGTTACTGAAATGCCACCTATTGGTAATATTCATTTGATCACCAGTAGGCATATCTGCAAAATCATCGTTGTTTGCATCATTCACAAACGGTGTATTGCTGTAATGTAAAAGAAGCGCGCTTGAGGTTTTAGCATTGAGCCGGTAAGAAGAAACAATATTCCCTTCCATACGCCCGCCTTGATTCGCAAACCCATTAAACATGAATACAGGAGCCGTTTCCGGTTTATAAAGCTCCACATTGATTTGGCCCGTTATGCTTTCATAACCATTTATTACAGAGCTTAAACCTTTTGTAAGCTGTATACTCTCTACAAAAGGGCCTGGTAAAAAGGAGAAGCCGGTAGAAGCATTCATACCTCTGGCAAATGGAATGTTTTCCCGTTGAATTAGAGCGTATTTACCGGATTGACCTAACATTTCAATTTGTTTGGTTCCAGTTACGGCATCTGCAAACGAAACGTCAACGGTAGCATTGGTTTCAAAGCTTTCGCTAAGATTACAGCAGGCGGCTTTTCGCAATTCCTTATTATCAATTTTGTAGGTCAAGTCTGGTCTTCGTAGATCTACAGAAGTAGCATCCACTTTTCCAACAACTTCCACGGCATTTAGCTCCTCTCCATTAGCTTGAAGAGCAAAATGTGTTACTCCTTTTCGGGAGATGATAATTTTGGTTTGTGAAGAGTAGCCAATATAGCTGGCGGTCAACTTAGAAGCCCCTTTCGGTTTTTCAATAGTGAATTCGCCTTTAGCATTTGTTACAGCTCCAACCTCAGTTCCTTGCCAAAAAATGTTAGCTCCAACTAGAGGAATCTCTTTGCCGTTTTCAACTCCTTTTATTGTACCACTAATTTGGGCATAGCCTTTTAGCCCCAATAAAAGGAGAAGAATGGATATACTAACTCTCATGCTGCGAGCTAGTTTTCGTCTTCATGATCTTTTACCACTTCAGGATCTCTGTAGTAACAGCATTTATGAAGCTTATAATAATCTTCATCTTTAGCTGCTTCGTACTCTGTATCATAACCGGATAAAAGAACCGATTTATTGATGTCCATTAAAGTGACCTTGGATGGATCATACTTCAATGAAAGCTCTTTGGTTTTTACATTCCAACTGGCTGTTTCCACACCATCTAAGTAAGCCGCTTTTTCAATAACACGTTTACACATTTGGCAAACTCCATTTACCACCAAAGAAGTATCCTGCTGGGCATAGGTAGGTTTAAAAGCGATTAGTAATAAAAGTACGAGGGTAACTTTAAAAATATTGTTCATGATATTAGTTTTTCGATTTTAGAATCAAATGATTATATAAATGACAGACAAAAGGTAATTTGAGCTTGAGTGAGCTCAAAAGCAAAGGTTTTGTCTAAATCAAAAAACGTTGAAAATCAACAAGAACATTTTTATGAACAAGTGGAGGAGGGTCGTTCTTTTGGAGAAAACTGTCATTTTCAGAACGATTAAAATTAAAGGAGGAATCTAATAAAAAGGCTGTTTTCGAAAAGTAAAAGGTGGGTATTTCCAAATCTATCTCTTGGTCTAGAGACTTTACAACCTGTAATCCTGGAATCGCAATATATTCGTATTCACAACAACCAGAAGATCGAGTAAGTGAATGCTCAGAAGTACAAGCAGAACCTTGTAATTGCATATCACAACCCTCTACAGGGCTGTAGTAGCTCTCATCTGTAATTAAGCCCATGCAGTAATGGCGGCTTACCGTTACTCCCAAGCTCGAAAACAACAGGACTAAAGCAAGCAGAAAACTTGATATGGACTTTAATACTTTCACTGTTACAAAGTTAAGTGAAAAAGGAATTCATCCCAACCCTCAGCCAAAATCTAGCCCCATTATTTAGGTTAAGAAGATACAGTTCCTTTATCTGAAAGCAGAAGTGCGATAGGACGGGTAGATTTAAACTCAGCAAATATGATTACCATAATAACGGTGATTGGAACGCTCAATATCATACCGGTAATCCCCCAAATAGCACCCCAGATAGAAAGTGCCAATATCACTACTAAAGAGCTAATGTTTAAGGAGTTTCCCATAACCTTTGGTTCTATTATATTCCCAACAATTACTTGAATAGCCCCTACTACACTTAGTACAATAATGCAGGGTACAACCTCGCCAAACTGGAGTAAGGCGAATATGGAAGGAAATACAGTAGCGATTAAAGAACCAATTGTAGGGATATAGTTTAGGAGAAAGATCAGGAACGCCCAGAAAATTGGAGCTTCTACACCGATTATAGCTAGTGCGGCCCAACTCAAAAATCCCGTGAGTAAACTGATTAAAGTTTTTAAATATAAATAGCTTCCGATGGACTTTTCAATTTTTAGAATAACACCATTGATTCGGTTATATTTTTCTTTATCTGTGTAAATAGCCTTTAGTTTACGAGGAAATACGGCTTCCTCCAACAATATAAACATGGCGTACAAAACGATGGTAAAAGCATTTCCAAAAATCTCAGTTAAAGAGCTAAAAACATTACTCAAAATACCGGAGAACTCAAAATCCACAAGGAAATCACCAACCGTTTGTGAAAGGTCAATGTTGTATTTTTCGTTAATTGTTTTGGTAACGGTGGTTACGTTTGCTTCGTAGGTAGGTAGGCTTTGAGATAAGCTTTCAATATTCACAATAAGCATTTGGATAATAACCCCCAACACGGCAAATATCACCAAAGAGGAAAGTACCGTAAGTAACCAATTCGGAAAGTTGTTTTTTACAAAGCCGACTTTAAGAAAACCATTATTCCGAATTCCACGAATTAGAAACCAAACCAAAAGAGCGAGCACAAAAGGGATCAACAACTGACGCCCATATACAAGAATAATAACCAATAAGGTGCTTACAATTAAGGAGTAAGCCGTTTTGGAAAGGTTCATTGCCTAAAATTTAGTTTTGGCAATATAAATGAATTAATGCAGAAAAGTGCTTTGTAAAATGTATACGATAGCACCTGCAAAGTATCCAATTATAGCTAAAAGAGATATCTTTTTAATGTACCATCCGAAGGATATTCTCTCCAGACCCATTACGGCTACACCTGCGGCAGAACCAATGATTAAAGCACTACCACCTGTTCCAGCGCAATAAGCCAAGAATTCCCAGAATAAACCATTTTGAGCAAAGAATGAACCTTCTACAATACTAATGTCATACATACCCATAGCCGCAGCCACCAAAGGAACGTTATCCACAATGGATGATAAAAGACCTATGATCATACTCACCGCATAAACTCCATTAGGTTCTGAAGTACCAACGTTTTCATCTAAGAACATGGCCATTTCTCTAAGCTGTCCGGCAGATTGCAAACTAGCAACGGCCAATAGAATTCCAAGGAAGAACAACACACTTGGAGTATCTACTTTTTGAAGTACACCAATAACGCTAAGTCTTGATTTTGCCTCACGATTCTTTTTCTTGTGCATAATCTCTGTGATAACCCATAAAACGCCTAAACTCAGCATCATGCCCATAAAAGGAGGTAGGTGAGTAACTGTTTTAAAGATGGGAACAAATAAAAGACCACTTACTCCAGCAATAAAAATAATGTTCCTCTCTTTTTCGGTTGTTGGATTCATATGATGCTCCAAGTCTTGTGTTTTGTTCGGACGGGTAACATTTCCTTTTAACCTTGAAGAAAGTATGGCCAAAGGCACTAGCATACAAACTAAACTAGGTACAATAAGATTTACGATGATATCTCCAGCTGTTATTTGTGAGCCAATCCAAAGCATAGTAGTGGTAACATCACCAATAGGAGACCAAGCACCTCCGGCATTTGCAGAAAGAACTACCATACCAGCAAAAAGCCATCGGTCGCTCTTATCATCAATAAGTTTTCTCAGTAGAGAGATCATTACAATAGATGTGGTAAGATTATCTAAAGCAGCAGAAAAGAAGAAGGTGATGATACAAACAATCCAAAGCAATTTTGCCTTTTTAGTAGTAGTGATTTTATTGGTAATTACGGCAAAGCCTTCATGAGCATCAACCAACTCTACAATAGTCATGGCACCAAGTAAGAAGAACAAGATGGAACCGATTTCTCCTAGATGCTCTAATATTTGATAGTGTGTAACATAATGGGTAATAATCTCATTTTTCTCCGTGAGGTACGATTCCTCCATAAACATTTGAGATAGAAAATGAGGTATGGCTTCAAAGTCAACAATACCTTGAGCACCAAGTACGTAAATTGTCCAGCAAAGAACTCCTGTGATTAACGCAGAAGCTGCTTTATCTACATGAATATTATGCTCCAAAGCAATTGCCAAATAGCCAAGAACAAAGATTACAACCATTAAAGTATACATATACAGATCGTTTGATAATTAAACCGGGCCAAAAGTAATAAAAGACTTAGGTTGACGACACCAACGGACTTTATTTATTTGCTAAGAATATTCTTTACCATTTTAACTAAAAGAAAGTCCTATCCTATTCATCAAACTAGAAAGCCCATCTTTTAAAAGGTGGGCTTTCTAGTTTGATCTATTTCTTCAGCTTTACAATAATTGCTTTAATGCAATCTCATAAGCGGTTTTAGTAATGCGTTGCTTACTGTTGTTCATTTCATAGCACTTTTCTAGAGCTTCTTTGATGGTGCTAGAAGTGTCCTGAAAAATTGCTTGATCAGAGAGTTCCACATTGTCGCCCATCAAATATCCAAATACTCTTGCCATTCCACAGTTGCTTATAAAGTCAGGAATACAACTTACCTTTTCATCTGCGTATTCGGAAATAGGCCCATAAAATATTTCATCATCCGCAAAAGGAACATTAGCTCCAGAAGATATTACTTCCAAACCATGAGCGATCATCGCGTCTAAATTCTTTTTACTCACCAAGCGAGAGGCTGCAGCTGGAATAAAAATCTCAGCTCCTATTTCCCATATTTTGCGATTCGCTTCCTCAAAAGAGATGAGATCATCACTAACCAAATAGTTTCCGTTTTTTGCTTCAAAAAGAGATTTAATCGTTTCATAACTAAACCCTTCAGGGTTTAACAAACCACCAACACGATCAATAATGCCCGTAATAAGCGCTCCTTCCTGAGCTAAGTAGTAAGCTGCTGCTGCTGCAACATTTCCCCATCCTTGAATGATAACTCTTTTGCCTTTAAGATGGCCACCATACGTTTGGTAATAGTGCTTTACCGATTCGGCTGTACCATAACCAGTAATCATATCGGCTACAGTGTACTTGCCACTATTGTCTGGTGTTAAATGAGACTGCGTAACAGGAAAGAGAACACCTTTCTGAAGCTGGTTGATTTTCTTGGTTTTACTTTCAGGGTTTGGATTGTAATGGCCAACTAAAACACCTTCTTGAGGATGTTCAATTCCCATATCTTTTGTAATGGGAATTACTTCATGTATTTCGTCTACGTTTAAATCACCTCCTGTTCCGTAATAGTTTTTGAGCAGGGGTTTAACGGCTTTGTACCAGCGCTTTAAAACTTCTTCTTTTCTTGGATCGTTTGGATTAAAATTGATTCCAGATTTAGCACCGCCAATTGGAGGGCCTGCAACCGTAAATTTTATTTCCATCGTTTTAGCTAAAGAGAGAACCTCATGCTTATTTAATCCTTCTCTCATACGAGTTCCACCGCCAGCAGCTCCTCCTCGAAGTGAGTTTATAACTACCCAGCCTTCTGCTGTTGTTTCACTATCATGCCAATGGAAAACAACCTCTGCGGGCTTGTGCTCATACAATTTTAGTAAGTCTTTCATGCTTGAAGTTTTAAGGTGGGCAAATGTAAATAAATCGCTTTATCCAGCTTTTTAATTCTGGGAATAATCTAATAGCATTAAGAGTAAATAATGCCAGAGCTATGATCGTATTTAGCTCCAGTTACGGAAGAGAGAACGTTTACCTCCCCTCTAAATCTTAAAACACCCATTAAGCCAAAAATCAGAGCCTCTTTAAACTCAATGAGCTGAGGATTTGGTGTTTCTAGCTTACATGAGCTTTTTTCCTGAATCAGTTCTATGAGATAAAAGTTATAAGCGCCCCCTCCAGTTACTAAAACTGAGGATAAGGTATATTGATTAATACAATCTGCGATCTGCCCAGCACAATGCGCTGAGAAAGAAGCGAGTTTATCCGAAATGGATATAGAGTAAGCATTTAAAATCGGAAGTACTTGCTCCTTCACCCATTCGGCTCCAGTTGATTTAGGAGGCTGTTTGGAGAAATAGGGAATACTATCCAATTTGCTAACTAAAGATGGATTGATTTGGCCTTGCCGAGCAATTTCCCCCCCTTTATCATAATCTAGGCCTAATTGGTTGGATAGCTGATTAAGTACAAAGTTTACCGCACAAATATCAAAAGCGATACGATTGTCCTTAAAAGGGAACGAAATATTGGCAAAACCACCTAAGTTTAAACAGCCACTATAAGAACCAAAAAGAAGAGAATCTCCAATAGGAACTAATGGTGCACCTTGGCCGCCCAAGGCAACATCCTGCTTTCGAAAATTACATACAACAGGAATACCGGTTTGAGTGAAGAGTAATGGCTCATTACCAATTTGAAGGGTAAATCCCTTTTCTGGTTGATGATAAAGTGTATGTCCGTGAGAGGCGATCAAATTGATTTTACTCCTATCCAATCTGTAATCGGAAATAAATTGCTCAATTAATTGAGAAAGAAGTGAACTATAATCGGTGTTTAGTTGTAATAAATCAGTGGCTTTAAGATTAGGGTTAAAAGTTAAACGTTTACCCCAGTCTTCGCTGTAAGAGTAGGTGTTGGTATGAAGAAGATGGTAACGCCAAGAGGTTTTTTTTTCAAAATGAATGAATGCAATATCAATACCATCGAGGGATGTGCCTGACATTAATGCAATTACATAGTAAGAATTTGGTGAATTTAGGGCCTTATCGATTACCTTTGCCATCCTTCAAAAATAGAAGTACAGATTTAAACAAACAATTAGAAATTAGATATGAAGTTTGAACTTACAGAAGAACACTTGATGATTCAACAAGCGGCTCGTGATTTTGCGCAGAATGAATTGTTACCTGGTGTTATTGAAAGAGATGAAAAACAACAGTTTCCTGCTGAGCAAGTGAAAATGATGGGAGAGCTTGGTTTTATGGGTATGATGGTTAGCCCCGAGTATGGTGGAAGCGGACTGGATACCATCTCTTATGTAATTGCCATGGAAGAAATATCTAAAGTAGATGCCTCTGCTTCTGTGATTATGTCTGTTAACAATAGCTTGGTATGTTGGGGTTTAGAAAAGTTTGGTACTGAGGAACAAAAACAAAAATATCTGATTCCTTTGGCAAAAGGAGAAATCATTGGAGCCTTCTGTTTATCCGAACCAGAGGCGGGATCGGATGCTACTTCGCAGCGAACTACAGCTATAGATAAAGGAGATCATTATCTGTTAAATGGAAATAAAAACTGGATTACCAACGGGAATTCAGCTTCTGTTTATCTAGTAATGGCTCAAACAGACGTAGAAAAAGGACATAAAGGAATCAACTGCTTAATTGTTGAAAAGGATCAAGAAGGTTTTACCGTAGGAAAGAAAGAAGATAAGCTAGGAATTAGAGGTTCTGACACGCATTCCTTGATGTTTCAAGATGTAAAAGTGCCTAAAGAAAATCGTATTGGTGAAGAAGGCTTTGGTTTTAAATTTGCTATGAAAGTTTTGAGTGGTGGTCGTATAGGAATTGCTTCGCAAGCCTTAGGTATTGCCTCTGGAGCCTATGAATTGGCATTAAAATATTCTAAAGAAAGAAAAACGTTTGGTAAAGAAATAGGTCAACATCAAGGTATTGGTTTTAAATTGGCAGATATGGCTACGGAGATCGATGCAGCTCGCTTATTGTGTTACAAAGCGGCTTGGTTAAAAGATCAAGGTTTAAACTTTGATTTAGAAAGTGCACAAGCTAAATTGTTTGCATCTACTACAGCTATGAAAACTACAGTAGAAGCTGTTCAAGTTCATGGTGGCTATGGTTTTGTAAAAGAATACCATGTGGAACGCTTAATGCGAGATGCTAAAATTACCCAGATTTACGAAGGAACTTCTGAGATTCAAAAAATTGTAATCTCAAGAGCAATACTAAAAGATTAAATATTACAAGAGGGGAATGGATCTTTCGAGCTTCATTCCTCTACTTCCTTTTACAAGAATAGTTTTACCCACTACCTTTTCTTTTTCCAATCGCGCCAATAAATCATCGGTTGTTTTAATCTGAATAAAAGAAGGGTTTTCAATTTTACATCTAAAGAATATTTCACCAATTAGAAAGATCTTATCTACAAAGTTGAGCTGCTCTATAAGCTGAATAATTTTGAGATGTTCTTCCTGCTCAACTTCACCAAGTTCGAACATATCACCAAGAATCATCCATTTTGGATTTTTATCAAACTCTTTAAAGTTGATAATAGCTGCCTCCATACTGCTAGGGTTAGCATTGTAGGCATCAATTACTAGAGTATTATGTTCTGTATGGCTTACTTGTGAACGGTTGTTACTTGGAGAATAGGATTCAATACCTGCTTTTACATCCATTAAAGGCACCCCAAAGTGTAGACCTAAACTTATGGCAGCAGATAGATTTGAAAAGTTATAAGAACCAGTTAGATGAGTAGCTATTTCTATATTTTGGTAAGCTAGGGAAAGGAAGGATTTACTGTGTGTTACATAATCAAATGTATAATCACCAGTTTTATCGAACTCACCAAATTTGATGGATGAAATACCCTTCGATTTTTCGAGCTGTTTTTTATCATCTAAGTTAACGAGAACCTGTTTATTGGCACCTCTAAGATAATCGTACAGTTCGCTTTTGCCTTTTATAACGCCTTCAATCCCGCCAAATCCTTCTAGGTGAGCTTTGCCAAAATTGGTGATATAACCTATATCAGGCTGTGATAGGGAGCATAGGAATTCGATTTCTTTTTGGTGATTAGCGCCCATTTCAATTATAGCAAGCTCATGTTGAGGTTGTATTCGCAACAGGGTTAGCGGAACACCAATATGGTTGTTGAAGTTTCCAGCTGTAGCCAGAGTATTGTATTTGTTGCTGAGAGCAGCGTAAATAAGTTCCTTGGTAGTGGTTTTACCGTTACTTCCGGTAAGACCTATAATAGGTATGGTTAACTGCTCTCTATGATACTTAGCAAGCTTCTGCAAGGTTTCAAGTACATTGTTTACTAGGATGTAATTTTTTTCCTCAAATTTCTTTTCATCAACTATAGCAAATGATGCTCCATCTTGAATGGCTTTTTCTGCAAATAGGTTTCCATTAAAGTTATCTCCTTTTAAGGCGAAGAATAGGTTGCCAGCTTCAATGCTTCGAGTATCGATACATACTCCTCTACAAGCTAAAAACGTATTGTGTAAGACAACTATATCCATAAAAAAATCCCCTCCGATTAAGAGGGGACTTGTATTTTATTAATAAATAATCATCAGATTAGTTATATCTGTAACGCTCAAATTTATCACGCTTAGGTTTCTTAGAATCTTCATCTCTCTCTTCATCTTCATTTTGGAATCCTAATTTATCCATAGCACATCTAAAACCAATAAAGTCTGTAGATTGATTTTCTTCTAAGTGTCTTCTGGTTCCTGGGCTTAACCAATAAGCTCTATCCTTCCAGCTACCTCCTTTATATACTCTAGATGTATTGTCTACTAGAGTTGTTTGGGCGTAATCGTACATAGCCGCGGTTCCTTCATCAATATCTTCCTCGTAGTAAATACTAGATTCTTGATCGCCATCTAGATAATCTTTATAATCTGCGTAGTTATAATTTCTTCTATTCAAGTTTTCTTCTTCTGTAACCTCTCTTTTTGGCAGTTCTCCAGGTAATCTAGCAATAGTACTATCGCTATTATATTGAGGTTCTTGAAGTACTTCCAGCGCACCGATTCCTTGATAATCGTTATCGAAGGTAGTAAACAAGTTACCTCTAAATGGATTGAGATCGGTCATGTCTTCTGGTGAAAGAGGACGGTAAACGTCCAATACCCATTCCGCAACATTACCCGCCATATCATAAAGACCAAAATCATTTGGAGGATAAAACTTTACCTGCATGGTGTAATGCGCTTGGTCATTAAGCCATCCGCCTAGACCCATATAATCTCCACGCCCTCTTTTGAAGTTGGCCAGCATATTTCCACGCTCTTTTTTGTCTGCATTGTGCATAGAACTTCCGCCCCATGTATATTTATTAGCATCAACAGTACGGTTAAACTTTCTTTTGCCAATGTTCCCATAAGCAGCATATTCCCATTCTGCTTCTGTTGGAAGGCGATATTTGGGAAGAAGAATACCGTCTTCTAAAGTAACTGGACGACCTTCGTCTCCATAAGCACTATTTGGGTTGTAATCTTTTAATCCCTTCTTGTTCTGCTGTGTATATTCTCCTGAACGATATAAATAAACTTCGGTATTGAAGTGATCCGCATCCTGTTGATCAGGAAATTTGTTGAATACACCTTCGTCAATAAGAATTTGTTCGTTTACTCGATCCGTTCTCCATGAACAAAATTTCATGGCTTGAATCCAACTTACGCCCACTACCGGATAAAAGTTGTAAGCAGGATATCTAAAATAGTTCTCAACCATGGACTCGTTCATGGAAAGTTTTTCTCTCCAAACCAAAGTATCCGGTAAAATGCTTGAATAAATTTCTGGATAGTAATCCAAGTCGAATACACGCTTCGTCCAATACAGATATTCTCTGTAATCTATATTAGTCACTTCGTTTTCATCCATGTAAAAGGATTGTACAGTCACTTGGCGAGGGATGTTGTTCCAGTCTTTGTAAAAGTCTTCCTCAACTCTTCCCATGGTGAAAGTACCACCTTCAACAAAAACAAGTCCAGGACCTGCTTCCATTCCATCAAAATCATCGTTAAAGAAGAAACCACCATTATCCGGATCATTGTAGGTCCAACCCGTGGTGTTACTAGTCGATTTACCACAAGAAGCCAAAACACTAATGGCTATTATGGATAGTCCGATATTTGTAAGTTTTTTGAAGTTCATCATACTATTACTTTCAAAAATTTTCTTGTCTTAAAACTAAAACTTAGGACATTTTATTGCTCTAACCCTTTTTCTTGATACTCTACAAGGTAATTGGTAAGAGAGAGAAATTTCATGAGCGCCACCAAGATCATTGGTAAGTCTTGAAACAGTTATGTCGTAGCTATAGCCTACGCTCCAAGCTCCTTCTTCAGGAGTATAACCTAAAAGAATAACTACCGCATCAGGCGCGGAAAAATTACTAACTCTATAGCCTAAACCTCCTGAAATAGAACTTCTATTAAAGGATAAACTAAGAGTAGTTTGATTGAATTCTCCTTGGAATTGAGTAACAATATTGGGAAGAAGGAAATTTTGAACGCTATTGTTTAATCGTTTTCTACCTAAAGGAATCGTAAACCCGGTGTGTGCCGTAATTTTCATAGGTAGTTTAGAAGTAAGAAAGAAGCTCTCATCGGGTTGCGTTAGGTGATGTAAAGCTACTCCTAAATAAAAGTTCTTAGTATACCCCAAAAAGCCTACGCTTACATCAAAATGTGAATTAGTGGTTTGCCCAGGAGGTATCTCCGAAGATTCTTTAACAAAACCATAAAAAGGATCAATTTCATCCGGAAAGGTTAAACCGTCCCAGTTTATTGCTCTTTGCCTGAAAGTCGCTTGAAAACCGGAAAGAATGGTAAACTTTCGAGAAGCTTTCAGATGATATGAGTATATAGCACTAATCTCAGTAGCGGATAAAGCTCCATTACCGGCTTCATCCCTAAGTGCTAGTAAACCAATTCCACCATTTAAGTTGCTCACATATTGATCGTAAGAGGCAGAATATGTTTGATATACACTTAAGCCAGGATATTGGTTTCTATAGTTAAGATTAACTTTAGGACACTTGCTAACTCCAGCAAAAGCTGGGTTTAGATACAACGGATTTGCATACGATTGTGTAAAATGCGCATCCTGCGCAAATGACACAAGAGGTAACATCAGCACCGCAGTGGTAACAAGAGTTAGTAATTTTTTGCCCATTTCGTTTTAAGGGTTTCGAACTACAATTATACAAATTATTTATAGTTCGGTTAATAATTCCCTAGCTTTTTGATAATAATAACGACAGTCGACTAAATAAATTTTCGGTATTTAACTAATTGAAGATTAAGTTTGCCTAACTATTAGATAATCCAAACCAGTAAATGAATAATACATCATTAACAAATGCGTTAAGCATCCAGACTTTCAAAGTATGAGAAAAAGAGTAATGATATCCTTTATCATGATTACAGGTTTGTTAGGAACCTCTACAACCATAAATGCACAATCTAAGGCAAAGCTTACGTCTTGGGCAAATACTTCTGTGTTAAATAATGGCGATTGGTATAAAATATCGGTAGAGGAAACGGGCATGTTTAAAATTACACCGTCCTATTTGTCAGATGCAGGTTTGGATTTGAATGCGAACCCTATCTCTATCGATAATATCCGAATTTATGGGAACGGTGATGGGATTTTACCAGCTGCAAATGCAACTTTCAGAAAGGATGATCTTAATGAGATACCTTGTAAAGTGGTCGATAATAATGCCAATGGTATTTTCGATGGCAGCGATTTCGCCCTGTTTTTCGCCAGAGGTCCGCATACCTGGAACAATAATGCGGCAGGAAGATTTAGTCATACTTTAAACTTCTACAGAGATCAAAATTTTTACTTTTTGACCTTTAACAATGGTGCTGGACGGAGAGTTTCTGTTTCCAACAATGATCCAGGAACAGCTAATGTTACAGTAAATACCTATGATGACTTTAGCTTCCAAGAAGAAGACAGGGAAAATATAATAGGAGCAGGTAGAGTTTGGCTGGATGATGTTTTTGACTTTACATTGAGTTACAATTATGGTTTTAACTTTATAGACATAGATGTTACAAATCCCGTTGCGGTTACCATTAATACGGTTGCTAGGTCTTCTACAGACAATACATTCATGGAGATATATAGGGATGGAGGATTTGTAAGTAACACAAGTAGTTATGCAGCGTATAGAACCGAAGATGGAGCAGATTATGTGACTACAAATCAGGAGACGATCAATTTTACCCCAACTGCAGGGAACTTCTCTATCCGGCTTACGTACAATAATAGTGCAAACCCGAGTGGTGTGGCTTGGTTCAACTATATGGAAGCTCAGGTTAGAAGAAACCTGAATTACAGAAGCGGAGCGTTATACTTCAGAGATTTTAGGTCTGTAGGGCCAGGCAATGTTGCTCAGTACGATGTAAGCAATGCCAATTCTAACCTAGAAATATGGGATGTCACAGATTTGAATAATGCCTTTTCAATAAATGGACAACTCAATAGCAACGTTCTTTCATTTAAAGCAGCAGCTGATACTTTGAGAGAATTTTTAGTTTTTAGTGGTTCTAATTTCTCAGCACCAGATTTTAGAGGGAAAATTGAAACTCAAAATTTACACGGGTTATCCCCGTCAGAGTTTGTAATTATTACTCATCCTGATTTTTTAGCAGCTTCAGAAAAACTAGCACAACTGCATCGAGACGTAGATAATATGACAGTGCAAGTGGTAACCATTGATCAGATATATAACGAGTTTAGTTCGGGTGGTCAGGATATTACAGCGATTCGGGACTTTGCTCGTATGCTTTATACTCGGAATTCAGGCTCTGCTTCCGATTTTAAGTATCTATTATTAATGGGAGATGCGAGTTACGACTATAGAGATAGATTAACGAATAATAATAATTTTATTCCCATTTGGCAAGACCCCTTTCGTCCATTTAGCTTGTATAGTTCTGCTGTAACAGACGATTATTATGGGTTCTTAGACGAAAATGAAGGGGCTAACCTTACATCTGGAAGGCTAGATATTGGTATTGGAAGAATACCCTGTGAGACCATTACACAATCCCAAAACTATATAGATAAAATTATCCATTATGTAACGGGTGAAAGCCGTTTTGGCGATTGGAGAAATAAGATTCTTTTAATGGCAGACGATGTAGACTTAAGCTGGGAGCCCACCTTTGTAACTACATCTGAGATTTTGGAGAACGCCATTCAGGATGCCTCTAATTCCTTTATAGTAGAGAAAATATACACAGATGCTTACAAACAAGTATCAACCTCAGGTAGTGAAACATACCCAGAGGCTAGCGATGATATGTTCCGTAAAATCCAACAAGGGAATTTAGTGACCAATTATATAGGCCATGGTGGAGAAGTGGGTCTTAGTTCAGAAAAACTCCTAAAGCTCTCTGATGTAAATGCTTGGACGAATTATGACGCAATGCCACTCTTTATCACAATTACTTGTGAATTTACACGCTTAGACGACCCCAAAAGAGTTTCAGCAGGTGAGCAATTACTACTAAATCCTAATGGGGGCGCTATTGGTTTAATTTCTACTACCAGAGTGGTAGATGTTTTAACAGCAACCAACCTAAACCGAAATGTGTTCGATAGTCTTTTGACAAGAAATAACAATCTCCCCAAAAGGCTTGGTGATATCATTAAAGATTCAAAGAATGGCTTGGTTGGAAACGGAACTCGATTAAAATTCTCTTTATTCGGTGATCCGGCTATGCGATTAGCTATTCCATTTAATAGAGTGCAAACGAATTCGATAAACGGGAGGCCGGTAAACGGAGGCTCTTTGGATACCATAAAAGCGTTGAGTAGAGTTCAAATCGAAGGCCAGGTTAATGATGTTCTTGATCAAAAGCTTTCCAACTTTAACGGAGTTTTAAATGTCTCCGTTTTTGACAAGCCCAATAACCGAGAAACTTTAGCCAATGACGGTGTCGAGAATCCAATTCCGTTTAGGTTACAAAACAACTTAATTTACAGAGGCAAGGTAGAAGTAGTAAATGGAGATTTTAAAATTGAGTTTATTACGCCCTTCGATATTTCATATCAGTTTGGATTCGGTAAAATCAGTTATTATGGAAATAATGGTGAGTTGGATGCCGCTGGTTTCTTTGATGAGGCGGTTGTTGGAGGTTTTAATGAAGATGCAGAGGATGACGATGTAGGTCCAACCGTTCAATTATTCATGAACGATCAATCTTTTGTTCAGGGAGGTATAACAGGTCCAGACCCTGTTTTACTTGCACTTATGGCAGATTCTTCTGGTATTAATACCGTTGGAAATAGTGTTGGACACGATATTGTTGTAGTTTTGGATGACAATACGGAACAATCTTTTGTAATCAATGAGTTTTACGAAGCGGATCTGAACAGTTATAAAACGGGTCAGTTGAGGTACCCTTTATTTGATCTTGAACCTGGAACACATAACCTTAAATTAAAGGTGTTTGATATCCATAATAACTTTACCAAAGCAGAAACAGACTTTATAGTAGCCGAAAGTGAAAACCTTGCTCTAGAAAGAGTTCTAAATTATCCTAACCCTTTTACAACATATACGGAGTTTCAATTTGAACACAATAGAGCAAACCAACCTTTGGATATACAAGTTCAAATCTTCACAGTTTCCGGTAAATTGGTGAAAACAATAAACACCTCTATTGTGGCTTCAGGTAACCGAGTTACTGGTATTGGTTGGAACGGTTTAGACGATTATGGTGATAAAATTGGAAGGGGAGTGTACGTATACAAAGTGAAAGTACGGTCTCAAATTGATAATAAACAAGCAGAAGAGTACGAAAAACTAGTAATTTTACGTTAAGCTTCCTTTTGCATAATAAAAAGCTATTTTTGCTATCCTTAATAAGAATAAGTAGATGAGAAATACTCTTTTAACAGTCTCAATCGTTGCAACTTTTTTTACCGTGGCGAGCGCACAACCAAACTCCATTGATGAGCTTACCTTAAATCAATACCTTGAATCTCCACGTGCTATAACTACTGCTGTGCCTATTATGGGAGTTTCTCCAGATGCGAGAGCGGGGGGAATGGGAGATGTTGGAGTAGCTTCTGATCCTGATGTAAATTCTGTTTACTGGAACCCAGCTAAACTTGCTTTTTTACCTGAAGGAACATCGTCACTAGCTGTTTCGTATACACCTTGGTTAAATCAATTGGTTGGAGACATTAACCTTGCTTATTTGGCTGGAGCTTTTAAGTTAGATGAGAACCAAGCAATGGGTGTTTCGCTACGCTACTTTTCTTTGGGAGAGATCGTTTTTAAGGATAACAACAATCAAGACTTAGGTACATATCAACCCTACGAGTTTGCTCTTACAGGATCTTATGCATTAAAATTAAGCCCTAGAATGTCCCTAGCTGTAGGCTTAAGGTACTTCTTTAGCGATCTAACACAAGGTCAGCAAGTTGGTGGAGCTAGTACTAAGCCAGGGCAAACCGTAGCTTCTGATATTGGTTATTATTATAAGAGTAGAGAATACAACATGGAAGGCGGTAAGAAACAATCCTTTTCTGTGGGTTTAAACGTATCTAATATTGGTGGTAAAATATCCTATTCTGATGAAGCTGAGAGCGATTTTATTCCTACCAACTTAAGATTGGGAGGGGCATATAATATGAAGTTTGATAAGTACAATCGCTTTGTGATCATGGCGGATATCAACAAACTTTTGGTTCCTACACCACCATTACGCGAAGGTGTAAATATTGATTTAGATGGAGATGGTATAACCAATGAAATTGTTGCTGGAAAAGACGATGATGTGAATGGTTTCCAAGGTATATTTCAATCTTTTAATGATGCACCTAACGGTACTTCTGAGGAATTCGAAGAACTCATCTATAACATTGGAGCAGAATTCTGGTATGACGATAGATTCGCTTTTAGAGGTGGGTACCAGTACGAAGATGAACAAAAAGGAGGTAGACAGTATTTTACCATAGGTTTAGGTTTACGCTACAATGTTTTTGGACTAGATATGTCCTACTTAATACCAGCTTCAGCTACCGTAAGAAGTCCATTAGAAAACACCCTGAGATTTACACTGATCTTTAATTTCAATAATAGCGAAGGTTAATCATCCTTCAAGCACTTGAACTCTTAAATTTGAATAAACTCAAAAAAGTAGTAGAATTAAAGGAATACTCCGTAGAGGAACTATCAGAGGAGTATAAAGAGTTAGTGCAAAACGCAATTCAGGCCTTTTCAAAAAGTCATTCACCTTACAGTAATTTTCCAGTAGGAGCCTCATTACTTCTAGATAATGGTGTTCTAATACAAGGTTCAAATCAAGAGAATGCATCTTACCCCTCCGGTTTGTGCGCAGAAAGAACAGCTTTGTTCAACTATGGATCCAACCATTCGGAGCAATCCATAAAAGCTATGGCCGTAGCTATAGAAAAATCTTTACCCGATTACGCATTCCCTTGTGGGGCATGTTTGCAGGTTATGTTTGAGTATGAAGAGCGTCAAAAGGAGATTTTTGATGTTATAATAGTACATCCTGATAAACAGAAAGTCCTTATCAGTAAAGGGCTTAACAATCTTTTACCCTTCACATTTAAAAAAGAAAATCTAGCATAGTTAAGTCGTTAGCGGCTTTTATATAAATTTGCCATTCGTCAGAAATAATATTTTAGTAAATGGCAAAGAAAAAAATTACCAAATCAGTTTATCTGAAGTGGTATGAAGAAATGCTTTTTTGGAGAAAGTTCGAAGACAAAACATCCGCACTTTATATACAACAGAAAATTAGAGGCTTCCTCCATTTATATAATGGTCAAGAAGCAATCCTAGCAGGCTCCTTATTAGCAATGGAACAAGGCGATAAGATGATTACCGCCTATCGAAACCATGTGCAACCAATTGGTATGGGTGTTGACCCGAGAAAAATCATGGCCGAATTGATGGGTAAAGTAACTGGAACCTCTGAGGGTAATGGAGGCTCTATGCATATGTTTTCTAAAGAACATCATTTTTATGGAGGTCATGGAATCGTTGGAGGACAAATACCGTTAGGAGCCGGTTTGGCATTTGGCGATAAATATGCGGGAAGAAAGAATGTAACACTTTGTTACATGGGGGATGGAGCTACTCGTCAAGGAGCGTTTCATGAAACTATGAATCTAGCTATGTTATGGAATTTGCCTGTTGTATTTGTTATTGAAAATAATGGATATGCTATGGGAACCAGTGTAGAGCGAACAGCTAACCATAGTGATATATGGAAACTTGGACTTGGATATGAAATGCCTTGTGGACCAGTGGATGGAATGGATCCAGAAAAAGTACATGATGCCATGCACGAAGCTATTGATAGAGCAAGAAAAGATGGAGGTCCTACTTTGTTGGAAATTAGAACCTATCGGTATAAGGGGCATTCAATGAGCGATGCACAGCACTATAGAACTAAGGACGAGGTGGCTGAATATCAGAAGAAAGACCCAATTAATCAAGTACTAGAAATCATTAAAGAGAAGAAGTACGCAAGCGAAAAGCAGATTGATGCAATCAACCAAAGTGTTAAGGAAAGAGTAAAAGAGTGTGTGGAATTTGCTGAGAATTCAGATTTCCCATCCCCTGATAATTTATATGCTCATGTGTATTCAGATGGAGATTATCCTTTCATCAGAAATAATTAAAAACAAAATTTACCTACAGATAAATGGCTGAAGTAATTAACATGCCGCGTCTAAGCGATACCATGGAAGAAGGTACCGTTGCGAAATGGCATAAGAAAATTGGAGATCAAGTAAGTGAAGGGGATTTATTGGCGGAAATAGAAACCGATAAAGCCACAATGGATTTTGAAGCTTTTCAAGAAGGTACACTCTTATATATAGGAGTGGAAGAAGGAGATACGGTTCCTGTAGATTCCATATTAGCGATTCTTGGAGAAAAAGGAGAAGATGTAGAAGCGTTAATCAAAGGAGGAAATCAAACCTACTCTGATGAACAGCCGGAAAAAAAAGAAGACAGTCCAAAAAAAGAACCAGTTCCTGATGCGCCAGTAGCCAATACTTCAGAACCTGAAGGAAGGATAAAAGCTTCTCCATTGGCAAAAAAATTAGCAGCGGATAAAGGAATAGATATTAATACAGTTTCTGGAACTGGTGAAGGCGGTCGAATTGTAAAAAAAGATATTGATAATTATCAAGCGCCAGTTTCTTCTTCAAACGCTTTTACGGTTCAACAACCAACTGGAGGGTATGAAGATATTCCAGTGAGTCAGATGAGAAAAACTATCTCAAAAAGGTTGGCTGGTTCTAAATTCAGTGCACCACATTTTTATCTTACGATAGATGTTGATATGGATAATGCTATGGCAGCTAGAAAAGCCATTAACGAAATGGCAGAATCTAAAATCAGCTTCAATGATATAGTCATTAAATCTGCAGCTTCTGCTTTACAAAAGCATCCGATGATCAATGCAAGTTGGTTAGGAGATAAGATAAGAGTGAATCATGATATTAATATTGGGGTAGCGGTAGCTGTTGATCAAGGTCTTTTAGTACCTGTTCTAAAGAACGCAGACCGAAAAGGCTTGAGTTTAATCAATGCGGAAGTAAAGGGTTTTGCTGGAAAAGCGAGAGATAAAAAGCTACAGCCTGCTGAAATGGAAGGGAACACCTTTACTATTTCTAACTTAGGTATGTTCGGTATCGAAGAGTTTACAGCTATTATTAATTCTCCGGATAGTTGCATCCTAGCCGTAGGAGCAATAAAACAAGTTCCGGTGGTGAAAAATGGACAGATTATTCCAGGAAATGTTATGCGTGTAACACTCTCTTGCGATCACCGTGTTGTAGATGGTGCTATGGGCTCGGAGTTCCTAAAAACATTTAAGCAGATTCTAGAAAACCCGATTAATATGTTGATCTAATAGAATCATAAATCTTCAATACTATATTTATGCCCCTCTTCGGAGGGGCATTTTAATTTTAAAAACAATATGAATATCATAATAACAGGCGCTAGCCAAGGAATAGGGTATTATACGTCATTAAAATTTGCGGAAGCAGGTCACAGGGTTTTAGCGATATCTAGAAATGAAAGTAAGTTGAGTGGTTTAAGACAAACGGCTAACGATTTGAAGTTAAAGGGCGAAATACTCCCACGCGCTTTAGATTTGAGTCATAGTTCAGACTTGAAAAGCATCGTAAGCGCCCACTTTGATAGGGTAGATGTTCTCATTAATAATGCAGGACGCTTATTGAATAAGCCGTTTTCTGAGATTTCAGAGCAAGATTTGCAAGATACTTATCAGGTAAATGTGTTTACTCCTTTCAAGATAGTGCAACAACTGGTGCCCATTTTCAATAAATCTGCACATATTATTAATATAGGAAGTGTAGGAGGAGTTAATGGAACACAAAAATTTCCGGGCTTATCGGCCTACAGTTCTAGTAAAGCAGCTCTGTCTTGTTTAACCGAGTGTTTGCAAGTAGAGTTTCATGATTCAGATTTAACTTTCAATTGCTTGGCTTTAGGAGCTGTTCAAACAGAGATGTTATCTCAAGCTTTTCCGGATTATAAGGCAGAAATTGGTCCTGAAAGTATGGCGAATTACATCTTTGAGTTCGCATTAAATGCACCTACTGTACTTAGAGGGCATACCCATATTGTAAGCAGAAGTAATCCTTGAAAAAATTATTTCATTATCAATCAATAGATTACTGTATTTAGGTTAAATAAAAAGGTGGTTAGGGTTGTGGGGTTTAAAACTTATTTTACATTTGCCGCCCCTTACGCACAGCGCTTGGGATGTTCTTAAAAAGTAATGTGAAATTTTTAAAATAAATGTTTGCAGGTTTAAAAAACCCTGTTACATTTGCCGCCCCAAACACAAAACGGGATAGTTCATTGAATGCTTTTGAAGAGAAAATAAGAGACAAAAAATTTGGATCATATTTTTAATTAAAAGTATATTTGTGCCCCCGAAATTTGGGTGTTGAAAACAGCTCTTAAAAATGATTTTTAAAAAATTTATTTTTACTTGCTAAGTTTAAAAAGATTATTACATTTGCACTCCCGTTTTGGCGGGGTATTTA
>CAZAJG010000017.1:0-12493 GCA_964485405.1 uncultured Owenweeksia sp.
GCTTTAAACTTATAAGAGATAGCCCATCTCGGAGATTTAGCTGTAAATCCAAGCTTATTCTGTTGAGCGTAATCATTCACTTTAATCACTACACCATCAATTTCAAAGGGTAAATCGTGACGGTTTGTATCCCAATAGTTTATAAACTCTAGTATTTCATCTACCGTTTTTACTTTTTGAATGTACTTTTTCTGCTCATAGGGAACTTTAAAACCCCAGTCTTTAACCTTTGAGATGCTATCAAAATGATTATCTGAAATATCCGATTCAGAATAAACATAGTATAAGAAACAATCTAGCGGACGACTAGCTACTATTGAACTGTCTTGCATTTTAAGTGTACCGCTTGCTGTGTTTCTAGGATTAGCAAAAGTTTCTAAACCCTGTGCAGCTCTATCTTCATTCAACTTTTTAAAACCGTCTAAGAGCATAAATATCTCTCCTCTAATCTCAAATTCTTCCGGATAGTCTGTTCCCTTCAATTTCATTGGAATAGAAGAAATCGTTTTCACATTTGCAGTGATATTATCTCCTTTACTCCCGTCTCCACGAGTTACGGCTTTATCAAGTTTACCATTCTTGTAGCTTATTCCTATTGCTGCACCATCATATTTCAATTCACATACAAACTCAATATCTGTTTCTATGGTTTTAGAAATTCGTTTAATAAAATCCTCTAGCTCTTCTTTGGAATAAGTATTAGCCAAAGAAAGCATAGGGTATTTATGCACAACCGTTTCAAACTTCTTGGTTACCTCTCCACCTACACGCTTGGTTGGCGAATGTGGATCATTAAACTCTGGGTATTGATCTTCCAGTTTTTGTAGTTCAACCAAAAGTTGATCAAATTCGAAATCGGAAATAATGGGCTGATCTTCTACATAGTAACGAAAGTTATGTGCAGACAGCTCTTCTCGTAGAGCCAGTATTCTGGTTTTGGATTGTTCTTTAGTCATGTATTTAAAACTGCGGGCAAAGGTAAAAATGCAAACTTGTGCGAGCAATTTAACCAGATGTTATTAAACTTCAATAAACCCCGCTTAGATTGTTTAGTGCCTCTGCTCTTTTTTCTATTTTCACAACTTCTAATATGCTCTAATGAAAATACTAGGAATTATACCCGCTCGATATGCATCCACTCGGTTAGAAGGTAAACCTCTAAAGGATATTGAGGGTAAAACCATGATAAGAAGAGTGTATGAACAAGCACAAAAAGCGTTAGAGAATGTGGTTGTAGCTACAGATGATGATCGGATATTTAAAGAAGTGCAATCTTTTGGTGGTGAGGTGATTATGACAAGCTCTAATCATAGCACTGGTACTAATAGATGCCTAGAAGCTTTAGAAAAGTATACACTCAAAAATGTAGATGTAGTCATTAACATTCAAGGAGATGAACCTTTACTAGACCCGATTCAAATCCAAAATATAGCGGCCTGTTTTGAGGATAAAAGTGTTCAGCTCGCCTCACTTGCAATGCCCGTAAATCCAGCAGAGAAGTTAATTGAAAATCAAGGTTGTTTTGTAATCATGGATAAAAATATGAACGCCTTATATTTCAGTAGATCTGTTATTCCGTTTTTAAGAGATTTGCCCAAGGACGAATGGGCTCAACACCATACCTACTATAAGCACTTGGGTATGTATGCATATACTCCGGAGGCACTTAAAACCTTTGCTTCCTTAGAGCAAACCAGTTTAGAAATGGCCGAATCTCTAGAGCAAAACAGGTGGTTGCAAAACGGTTATAAATTAAGAATGGGCATCACAGAAATCAATACTCTTGCAGTAGATACAGCTGAGGATCTAGAAAAAGTTCGATCGATAGTTCGGGCTTTATGACAAAAAATGAACTCAAATCCTTCTTAGATGAAAAGTACATCCAATATCATTCATCTGAATTTATTGGTTCTGATCCGATTCAAATTCCACATCAGTTTAATACGAAACAGGATATTGAAATAAGTGGTTTTTTAACGGCTACTATTTCTTGGGGACAGCGTGTTAGCATTATTAAAAATGCTTCGCGATTGATGGAATTAATGGATCAAGCTCCTTATCAATTTATCATGGAACATGAAGATAAAGACCTTAAAAGGTTCGAGAATTTTGTACATCGCACTTTTAACTCAGACGACTTATTGGTCTTTATCGCCTCCTTAAAAAACATCTATAAAAATCACGATGGGCTAGAGAGTTTATTTACCCCTGGCCCTCATGTGAGTAATTTAAGAGAAAGCATCGTTAACTTTAGGCAAGTTTTTTTTGAAATAGAACACTTATCAAGAACAGAAAAACATGTGTCGAATCCAGAATCAAACTCAGCCTGTAAAAGAATTCATATGTTTTTGAGATGGATGGTAAGAACGCCTAGTGCAGGCGTAGATTTCGGGATTTGGAAATCCATTTCGCCTGCTCTTCTTTCATGTCCTTTGGATGTGCATTCTGGCAATGTAGCAAGAAAGCTTGGGCTTTTATCTCGAAAACAAAACGACTGGAAAGCCGTGGATGAATTGGATCAATCGTTACGTAAAATGGATGCAAAAGATCCCGTAAAATATGATTTCGCCCTGTTTGGTTTGGGCGTATTTGAAAATTTTTAAAGAACTTCAACTTTCAATCCTAGTCCAATGAATGAAATTCGAAAAAAGTGGTGGGTATTTAGCATACAGGGTTTGTTTCTGTTAACCCTTGGTACGCTTGTGTTATTTTCTATGGGACCTGATTTACCGGAACTTATAGAGCTATTGGGAGTTAGTTTACTCCTCTTCGGATTCATTATCCTTTTAGTAAGCTGGCTTAAAAGAAAGCAGGGACGATTTATTTGGAACTATGTTTTAGGTGTTTTACAAGCTCTTATAGGTCTCTCCATTCTAATATATTCGGATCAAACGGTTCATATATTTGGATATACTATTGGGATTTGGGCTGGACTAATAAGCATTTGGCAAATTTATCTAGCGCTCCGAGATAAAAGCAAGCGTTGGCTGTACATCATTAATGCTTCAGTATCCGCACTCTGTACTATTCTCATTTTTATAAATCCTTTTGAAGATGATAGATCTGCTCAAATTATTGGTTTTTACAGTATTCTTTTAGGAGGTTTTATAATTTATTTTTCCATTCGTTTTAAGAGAGCTGCCGTTTATACTATTGTTGATTCTCAAAACAAGGAGCCTATGTCTTCGGAAAATCAAGAAGCTACGGAACGTAACTCACCCGAAGAGTAAGTTATTTGTTTATGAGGTGTATGACACAGCTTTATCATCGCCTTTGCAATTAAACTGGCTTGTATTCCTTTATATCCTTCAGGAATTAGGAAATTGAAAATTCGGATGAGAAATATACCTATAGACTCTCCCATTCTCTTCTCTTTTCTATCGCCAAGAATAAAGGAGGGGCTTACAATTACCAAGTTTGGTATGGGTAACTTTTTCAGCTCCTCTTCCATCAGCCCTTTTATCTTGGAATAAAAAATTTTGCTTTCCGCATTGGCTCCAACGGAACTAATTACTACAAAACTCTTCATTTTATGAGCCAGCCCTGCTTTTGCCGCATTTACCGGAATACCAAAATCAATATTTTTATACGTATTTAAATCAGGAGTTTTAGCTCGTGTTGTGCCTATGCAGCAATACATATCGTCAACGGCAGGAATGTTCAACCAAAAATCATCTGTTAAAAGATCTCCTGTTACTTCTTGTAATTTAGAATGAGATATGTTTAAACTAGATCGAGAAAGGCTGTAGATTTTATCGTAGTGTTTATCAAGCAGTAACTCCTGAAGCAAATGACTCCCTACTAAACCTGACGCACCGATAATAGCTGCACTTTTATCCATCTTTTAAATTATGATCCAGATCAATCACTTCAAAAAAATAGCCATCCGCTTTACTGTAGGTTTTTCTGGAAAGCCATCGAACTAAAAAACCAGCACTCACCGTTGAAACTCCGAATATGATTTGCCCTTCACGTAATAAAGGCGCATCTCCATTTATGGTTCTATTGAAAAGAGCAATACCCGTAAACATAGTACCTCCCACCCATAAGGCTGTACCTCCAAAACGTACTAATGGGTTATACAATCGAATGGCTTCTATGTTGGAAAAATAGAACTTTCGATCATTTATTGTAATTGTATTGGTGTTAATATTCTTTAAAAGCCCTTCAATCCATATGTCTTGTTCGGCTATTTTAATTTTCACTTTCGCATTCTCAGCCAATCGTTCAGCAGGCAATTCACCTTTACGCTTAATGTATAGATACTGTTGCCCAGATAAGCTAATACTGGCAAAAACCAAAAGCAAAATTACACTAGCTACTTTCATTATTTTCTTTGTCCTCCTTAGGTTTATAATAATACTCAATAGAATGTTCTCCTGAATATTGCTTCCAAGCATCTCCAATAATGTCATTTTCATCTTCCTCCTCCACACTCTCTTCCTCATAGTCCCAACTGTATTTACGTTGTGCAGGGCCTACACCTCTATATCTCCAAGCTAAGATGAAACCAGCAATGCCACCAGTAAGGTGAGCCTCCCAACTTACACCTTCATCGTGAGGAATAACTCCCCAAACTAAGCTCCCATAGAGAAAAGCGACTAGCAACGATAACGCTAACAAATTGGTATTCCTCTTTAAAACACCACTTAAAAAGATAAAAGCTGCTAAAGCGTATATTAAACCAGATGCTCCAATATGATAACTTTCACGCGCAATTATCCAAGTGAGTAAACCACTACCTAGCCAAGACATAATAACAATTCTATAAGCCAGTTTAGGGTAGAAGTAAAATAGTGCCGATCCCAATACTATGATTGGAAGTGAATTACTTCCTAGATGAGATAAACTACCATGAATTATAGGGGATAGTATAACTCCAATAAGTCCTTTTAAGTGCCTTGGGTATATACCTAAATGAAAGATTTCCCAATCGTAACGATAATCCAGCCAAAAAACCGTCCAAAGAAAAATAACGAATAGAAACGGAGTGACGTAAAAACCATCTCCTTTTTCAGGTGCATATGCAAAATCACTGCTGTTGTCTCTTCTACTTAACCAACTCATATAGGAAGCTAAAAGTACTACTTTTACGGTCAAATATTTGATCTATGAGCGCTCCATTAGCAGAAAGACTAAGACCCCAGAATTTTGACGAATTTATTGGTCAGGAAGACTTAGTGGGTGTCAATGGTTCTCTCCGTAAATTGTTGGAAAAAAAGATAGTTCCTTCCATGATATTTTGGGGACCTCCAGGAGTTGGTAAAACAACTTTGGCCGGTCTTATATCTAAAATCTCAGACCGACCTTTCTTTACCTTAAGCGCCATTAACTCTGGTGTAAAGGAGGTTAGAGAGGTTATTCAAAAGGCAGAAAAACAAGGTTTATTCGCTCAGGGAAAAACACCGATTCTATTTATTGACGAGATTCATCGCTTTAGCAAATCACAACAAGATAGCCTATTGGGTGCTGTAGAAAAGGGTGTGGTTACTTTAATTGGAGCTACAACTGAAAATCCAAGTTTTGAAGTGATTTCTGCATTACTATCTAGGTCTCAAGTATATGTTCTTAAGGCTCTTGAAAAAAGGCATCTTGAAGGAATGTTGAATCGCGCTTTGATTGAAGACACTTGGTTGAAGGAAAAGCAGCTGAAGATTAAAGAGAATGAAGCACTGGTTCGTCATTCTAGCGGTGATGCAAGAAAACTGTTAAATACTTTAGAATTAATTGCAGGTAATGTAGAAGATAAAGCCACCATAACAAATGAATTGGTGGAAACGCTTTTGAAAAATAGATCCTCTCAATATGATAAGAACGGTGAACAGCATTACGATATCGTTTCGGCCTTTATAAAGTCCATACGAGGCAGTGACCCAAATGCGGGTTTATACTGGTTAGCCAGAATGATTGAGGGAGGAGAAGATCCTGGTTTTATAGCTAGACGGCTACTTATACTGGCTTCAGAAGATGTGGGCAATGCAAACCCTAACGCTTTGCTATTAGCCAATACCACCTTTGATGCAGTAAAAAAAATTGGCTGGCCTGAAAGCAGAATTATACTCGCGCAATGTGTAGTTTTCTTAGCTACTTCTCCTAAAAGTAATGCGTCTTATGAAGGCATTGCAAAAGCCCAAGCCGCAGTAAAGCAAAGTGGCGATTTAGGTGTTCCGCTTTCTATCCGGAACGCTCCAACGGCATTGATGAAAGAATTAGGATATGGCAATGAATATAAATATGCTCATTCCTACGAAGGTAATTTTGCCAATCACGAATTTTTACCAGAGGAGATTAAAGGAAGTAAGTTTTACGACCCAGGAAACAATGAGAGAGAAAAAAAGGCCAGGCAGTTTTTAAAACTACGCTGGCCTAAATATGGTTATTAATTAGTCTTTACGGATTAAAATCCGTTAAAGATTTGTGGCAATGTAAGTGAACCACCGTTTGAATTAGATACGGTAACAATTACTTGATTGTTACAACCATCAGCATTAGGTCCATCTCCACCAACAAAATTAGCTAATACACTAGGGAAAGTAATTGTGCTATCTCCAGTTAGGCTAAGGTCCGCTACACCTTCTAAAATAGTGTACTGGCAAGAACGATCAAATTTTAGAGGGCTGGTAAAATTCGCTGTAAGTGCGTTACCTGTACCTGACTCAGATCCGCTAGAGTTTCCAGAAATATCAAACTTATCGTCTGTATTATCCTTTAGCGTGTTGAATCCAGAAACCCACTGTAGATCTTTTGTTCCGTTGTAAGTAAACTCACTGTTGTAATCTAAGTTAGTGATAATCATTTCAAAATTTTCACTACCTAAGTTCTCAACGCTAATGGTTCCTCCGATGTTTTTGTCATCCAAAGAATAGTTAGTAAAAGAAGTAGTAACCATACCTCCAGTAGCAAGGTAATCACCTGTTTCAGTAGCTACAATTTGTCCTTTTCTGGTCAAACCATCACTCCCAACAACTCCGGTTCCATAATCAATAGTATACGTATCCGCAGCTCTACTTACCATAGCTCCTAAAACCATACTGGTGTCTCCATCATCTATAGAGTCCTTAAGGCTAAAGTCAACGATAGTGTACAGATTAGAAGCAACAGCTTCTGCGTCTAAAAAGTAGTTAGCTAATCTTTGTTCTGTTTCTGCTGTTGTAGCAACACCGTCACCATCTTCATCGCAAGCGGTAAAGGCTACCATCAGTAATCCAACTACTGGTAAAAATTTTAAGATAGACTTCTTCATATTGATTTAAATTAAAAATTCAGGTTTGTTTATTGTTCGTATTAATTATTCTCTTCTTGTGTTTCTTCGGCTTCATCTTCTACCGGAGCTTCTACTGGGCTTTCGATTTTCTCCGTTTTGTTTTTGTCCTTTCTTCCGTAAAAAGTAAGGTTTAACCCAACTCTAATATTGGCTGTTTGTAAATTTTCATACATAATAGCACCCAATACATTATCGGAAATCAAATAGAGCTGTACTGGTCCTAGTTTAAAATCAACACCAGCTCCTACATTATTTGTAGTACCATTTATTACTGAGTAGGATGCGATAAACTGCATTCCTCTAAACCATTTCCCTTGGTAGTTGACGCTGTAATCAGAGTATAACTCACCATTCCAGGTTCTTCCATGGTAAAGTACACCTAAAGCATGCTTTTCATTTAGATGATAATTTGCTCCAACAAAAAATCTAGGATTTAATGATCGAGAGTATGCACCACCTGGTACTGTATCAAATTCAAAGGCAGCAATTAGACTATCTGCAGCATCGTTTGCCACATCGCTAAAGTCGTCCTCGCTAAAATCTAACTCAATACCCTCAAAATCGTACTCTCCATTACTCACATAATCCTCATTTCCGTCAGACCAATTAATAGAACCTAAGTCTAAAACGCTACCGCTAAAAGACCAACGCTTATTTAACTTATAATCAAATCCAAAGTCAAATGCAAAACCCGTGTTGTCAGGTAAAGCTAAACTTACAGGATTGTCAAAGGCTCCATCTGCAGTTAAGTTGGCTAGTCCAGATGAACGGATTAGCGTATTTGTTCTAATTTTTAAAACATATGGATCTGTTGCATCAACACCTACATTAATGCGATCAATAAAGCTGTTTTGTTGACCAAATATGTACTTAACTCTAGTACCTAAAGTAAGCTTATCGTTTAACAGTTTATGTTGATACCCAACGTAAAAATTTGTTCTTACAGTAGACTCCAGCTCAAAATCGTTAAGCGTGAATCCTGTTATAGCATCGCCCGGTTGCCAGCTGATAAATTTTAAAACTTCCGCTGGGTAAGTCATATGAAAATCAACTTGCTGGTTTGCTCCTAGAGTTACAAAACCCTTACCTACTTTAAAACCTATACCTAATAATTCTATACTTTGATTAATGGCTAGGTGACTGTCATCATCTAAAGCATCTGCAAGGGCTGCTAGTTCATCGTTAATATCTGTGTCTGTAGCTATAATATCGATTAAGGCAAAACCGCTATTATGTAAATGAAAATGAACACCACTTAAAGCCGGTAAACCCACCCAAACCTTTGTTTGTTGGGGTTGAGCAGGGTTAACATGTAAAGATTGAGGTATAGCGTTGAAATTATACAACGTAAGGTCTGATTGAGCGAATAAACCACTCGAAAAGCTCACCATTAGGAAAGCTATAAATAGTTTAGTCTTCATTGTTAAGGGGTATATTTAGTGAAGTTTCAGCAGCCATTCTAATCTCCAAATCATAATCTGTAAATAGCTTTACAGAGGTTTGACCATTATTTGCCGTATTTACTCTAGCTGTAATTCTAAGTTGGTTGGCCTTTAATAGTCCATCAATTTGTTCTTTATCAAATACAACTTTATCATCCGATGTAACCCTTTGTGTTACCTGACCTGAACCATCAACTGGAGCGGCCGTTAAAAGAGTGAGATCTACACCATCTAAGCTATCTCCAGTAATCGTATCGATAAAAGCAATATTTACATTTACATCAAACGGAAAGCCATTTAAGGTTCTAAAAAATAAACCCAAGGTTTCAATTTGATCTGTGTCTTCATTATCCTCATCAAAAAGACTTAACTCAACTTCTTCAACCAATTCCATTCCTTCAGCTCTAAATTCAAGGGGTAAATCAATCACTAAATCAGCATTAATAGAAGAGCTTTTATCAATAAAGTTGGTTACTACTCCACCTCCACCCGCAGATGGATTTAAAGTACCTGTTCCTCCATAAGTTATGGACTGAGGTAAAGCCGCTAAGAAATTAACAATTTCAGAGTTATCCTTATCTATCGTAATGCTTGAATTTAAAACATTACCTGGGCTACTAGGGCTTGCAACGCTTTGAGTTTGAAGACCTAAATCAGCAACGTCAGATTGGTTATTGATACCTAAGAGATCAAGATCCAAATCCAACTCTATTCCCAATCCATTTTCTATATCTAATCTAAAAGTAGGATTGGTTAAAAAGAATCCATTCGCAAAATTCTCTAATGCCGATAAGTCTATATCAAAACTTCCTGTTGGAATATTAATTACCCTTGAGCCAAAATCACCCTGAGCGTTATCAATTTCTAGACCTGTGAAGTTAATCGCTAAATTAAAGAGCTGACCCTGTGAAGCATCTGCCGCAGATATAATCTCTACCTCTAACCCAAAGAAGTTGATGGCCGTACCATTATTACTCAAATCAAAAATGAGATCTTCAACAGATACAGAGTCTTTATAGCTTGTTGATCCCGCTGGGAGTGTAAACACATTTGTGAAAACGTTCCCATTTATAGTGGCATTGTTTATTGAAAATCTAATGTCTACATCTGAATTAATAGATGTAGCTGTTGTGATTTCATACGCTAAGAAGCCATTATCGAAAGTAGCAGAAGTAAGCTCAGCACCAGCTAAAGTACCCAAAGCAAGATCCACAAATAAAGGATTGTTATTTCCCATATCATATACCAAGGGTATGGTAGTAGGTGATTGTGGTGGAATCTCAATGAAATCGATCACAGATAGACCAAAAATATCTTCTTCGTTAAATACTATCCTTAAGCCTCCATCAGGATCTTCAAGAAGTATGCTATCCGTTACAAGTAAATCCTCTAGGTTTAATGTTGCTTTTACCAAAGGTGTTTGGATAGCTGGGCTAATGGTAAGATCATCAAAATTGTCAAAATCTATCGCATCTCTTTTACAAGATATAAGTAAAGACAACATGATGATTGAAAAAAACAGTTTCCTCATTCGGTTTTTTGTCAAGTTAATATTGGTTTAATCGGCTGCAAAGATACGATTTATCTACTTTATCAGAATTTTCTTATAGTCTACTGTAAGCATTTGATTGGTAATTTTTTGATCTAGTACTTTTTCACCAATAATATTTATCTCGCTCTTTAGATTTCGTCATTCTAACGTTTCAATCCTCTTTGTTTGGCAAACTTGAACAAATTGAATCTTATCGGCAACAAAACCTCTATTGTTTTTTAGTGAATGAATCAATTACGTGCCCTATCCCTGTTCGTTTGGGTTTGTTTAGTATTTTGCAAGCAATGATTACAGAATTAAAAACCCTATTCAGGCTTTTATCTTTGTCTTTTTTCAGTATAGCCCTATTCTTTTCTTGTAGGCCAGATGCGGAAAGAGCCAATTGGAATGTAGAAGTCTTAACCCCAATTTTAAACTCAAGAGTTGATGTTTCAGATATTGTTGAGGACTCCTTATTAACCGCCAACGAAAACGATCAACTGAGTTTAGTGTATCGAACCAAATTGGCAGAGTTCAATTTTGAGCGAATATCAGAAGGTCTAAATAAAACCTTTGAAAACACTGTAAAACTTCAAAACATAAACTTAGGGACGCAAAGAATCCAGAATGAAATTACACTCGGACGTTTGGCTGGATCCGCTGGAACAGCAGGTGCTGTGATTTTATTGAATCATGGAAATACCGCTGCCATACCTGGATTTACGGGAATAGGTCCTCAAAGCTTTCCTCTAGATGCTACTAGTCTGTTCCAAACCATGACCCTTACCGATGGTTGGCTTGTTGTAAATCTAGAAAATGGTTTACCCATTGAATTGACAAATGTGCAGTATAGCATGCAAAACCAAAGTGGTGGTGCCCCTATACTTTCAAAAACAGTAGCCTCTATACCTCCTGGAGTAACCCATTCTGATTCTGTTCAACTCAATAACAATACGGTAATTGATGGACAATTGATAGCGATACTCCAGAATATGGATACGCCTGGCAGTAATGGAAATAACGTTTTAATTGACACCACCGATGCTATAAATATTGATATTTTGGTAAAAGACTTAATTCCTGTTTCTGCTACCGCGATTTTCCCAGATCAAATCTTAATTGAAGACACTTCGGATACCGAAATTGAAGACTTTAGTGGGCAATTAACGAGTATGCATGTTGGGGAAGGAAAACTCTTTTTAGATGCAACGAGTACCATTGAAGATGAAATAGTATTTACCTACGCCATTCCATCTGCTAAGGATAATGGAATAGGCTTGACTTTTACGGAAAGAGTGCCACCAGCCGCAATTGGAAGTTTTTCCACGCATTATGCTGAAAAGAGTTTAGTTGGCTATGACGTTGACTTAACCGGTAGACCGGATGATAACAATATATTTAACACCTTTTTTACCATTACAGATGGTAGAATTGATTCTTCAGGAAATATTATAACCTTATCCTTAACGGATAGTGTTTTTCTTAAAACGGGTATTATTGACCTCATTGCCTCTAGAGGTTATGGATTTATGGGTTTAGATACTTTAGAAAGCACAGAAGAGTCGCCCATCGATCTTTTTAAAGACATTGAAGGAGGAAGCCTAGATTTTGATGAAGTGAAAATTTCTGTGGAGATTAAAAATTACATCGGTGCTCCGGTAGACGCGGTAGTTACCTCTCTTCAATCTTCAACACCTAGTTCTCTTACACAGGATTTAAGCTGGAATAGCTTGAACCAGAGTTTAACGATTCCTGCCGCAACTGAAGTATCGCCCGGGGTAAAGCCTACTCCTGGAATATTAACAGTAGATTTAAACAAAGGCAATAGCAACATCGATGAAGTGATGGAGATTCAACCCACGCAAATCAAAACAGAAATTGAGGCTTTTTTAAACCGCTCCCTTCCTGCTCCAGATTACAATCAGTTTGTTTATGCGGATTATGGAATGGAAGTTTTTATTTCTACTGAGGTACCCCTGCATTTTTCTGCTGAAAACCTACTTTTTAGAGATACTTCTGATTTTAACTATTCCAATTTAGATCCCGCAAACAGATTGGAATCAGGGGCTTTAGTATTAATTGGAGACAACTACTTTCCATTTGAAGTAAAACTCGATATGGTACTTTTAAGCGCAGATAGTATGGCGATGGATACTTTAGCCGTAAATGAATTTTTGAGTCCAGGAAGGGTGAATTCAGAAGGCACGGTAGTGGAAAAGGTAAAGTCCTCGGTTCGATATCCGCTCACTCCGAGCG
>CAZAJG010000017.1:12503-18400 GCA_964485405.1 uncultured Owenweeksia sp.
ACCAAATTCATTCTAATAGAAGCTACTTTCAATACAGCTCTTTTACCTGAAAAAGTAAAACTATACTCCGAATCTCATATGGATGTTACCTTATCTGGAGATTTAAACCTAAGAACCGGGGATTAAATGAAGAAATATCTGCTGTACCTCCTTTCCGTTCTATCCATTCAGGCCATTGGTCAACAAGATAGTTCAGATGTAAAAAAGCTACTTTCCTTGCAACGCTCGCGACCGATTGTTGGTTTAGAGTACGAAATTGGTGGGGCCAATAACTCCATTCGCTTTTCTTCTCTTTTGCAATTCAGCAGTTCTGGCTTTTTAAATGATCAAGACAAACAATCTATTTTAGATGATGCTTCCTCCCAAGTAGGCTTAGGATTTTGGCAATCGTATAGGCTTAGTTGGGATAGACCCGGATTAGATGTTTTAGGAGCATACAGCCCGGGTAAAAAGTTTAGTATTCGAAATGAGTTTATGCTTGGACTATCCAGTCCCAATCAATTAATTGAACTTGGTCTGTTTGGCAATAAAAGATTTGAAGGAACTACATTCGATTTAACAGATGCAGCTTACGAAACTTGGTGGTATACTGCATTTGACTATGAATACGATTTTAAACATGACTCTATGCATTACCTAATAGGTGGGTCTGTGTATCTGGGTCATGATTATGAAAGCTACCATGTAGATCAAGGAGAGTTTTTTACGGCAGAGGATGGAGAGTATATTGATGCTGATCTTGAATATGACCTCAGAAGAATAGACTCTGAAAATGAAATTCCACTTAATGGAATTGGGGTTGGAGCAATCTTTGAATGGCAAAGAAGTATTGGTAAATCTTACCGTTTTAAAGTTGGTGTACGAGATTTGGGTTTTATGTATTGGGGTAATCTTGAAGATACTGAAGTAGACAGCAGCTTTCGTTTTAGGGGTGTTCAATTTGATAATATTTTTGACCTCACCGATTCCATCCGAGATGCCGAAGCAGAAAGATTTGAAAACGGTTTTTACTCTGTATCCGATCAAAATCAGTTTAGACTCCTACCCTTTTCGGTTAATCTTCAAGTAAAACGCGTAATTAAGCATAGAATGCTTAAAGCTGCATATCTTCATTCAGATTACCGCTATTTGTATGGATATAATGCTCGTTTTGGCGCTGGAGTGGAATGGCAGTTTGGAGAAGCCCATAAACTCTCATCAGAGATTAATTATGGAGGTTTTAACTCTACCGCTTTAAGACTGCATTACCGTATTACTTTAAAAGAGCGTTTGGTTATCTCATTAGCTACGAATAATGTCTTGGCAGCAGTTTTTCCAAATTCAAGTACAGGAAGCTCCGCTTATGTAGGTTTATTTTATGAACTTTAAAAAGCAGTAATCTTTAGCTCCGTTCTTCTATTTTGTTTTCTCCCTTCTTCTGTACTATTATCAGCCACGGGTTGAGAATCTCCATAGCCTTTTGAAGATAGCCTCTCCTTAGCAATACCCTTATCAATAAGGTAATTGTAAACTGCTTTTGCCCTATTCTTACTTAAAGTTTGATTGTGTGCTGGAGACCCTTCATTATCGGTATGCCCTTCCACGCTAATTTTTACCGTTTCATTTTCCTGCATAAAATTGACTACCTCGTTAAGCTCTGCAAAAGATCGAGTATCTAATTCATAAGAGTCCGTAGAGAAAAACACGTTTTCAAGCTTTACTTTTTTTCCAACCTCAATAGGAATTAATTCAACGTTTAATTCAAAGGCTCTATCAATAGTTTGAGTAGCTAGACTGAAGTTTCTGGAATAAACCAAAAACCCTTTCTTCTTTATGTTTAAAGCATAATCTGAGTTAGCGGGTAATACTGAAAAGTATCTGCCGTTTTTGCCCGTCCCTTCAGTAAGCACTACTTTATTTTTATCTAAATCGCTAAAGTTTATTCCTGATTTTAGCGGCTTTCCTGTCACTTTATTCGTAACTCTTCCTTTTATGTAGGCAATTTCTGAGGCTCTAACCTCTTCTGGGAGTTCAAAGTTATAAAGATCCAATAATCCATTACCATCCTCATTATCTGAGGCAAAATAGGCCGTTTTACCATCTGGAGCTACAACAAGACTAAACTCCTGACTAGAAGTGTTTATTGGATAGCCAATATTTTCTGGTTCACCCCATTCTCCATTCTCTTCTTTTCTAGAAACAAAAAAGTCTAAATCTCCCATACCTGGATGTCCGTTTGAAGAGAAATACAAAGACTGATTGTCAAAATGAATGAAAGGAGAAGTTTCTTGATACTTGGTATTAACCTTACCTGCTAGTTTTTTAGCCTTTCCCCAACGGCCATTTTTGCGCAATTGAGAATAGTAAATATCTATGTTTTTAGATATGCTACTGGAACCTCTTACAAAGTAAAGCGTTTTGCCATCTGGAGAAATAGAAGGTTGACTATCCCATACTCTGGAGTTTACACTATCTCCTAAGTTTACAGGCTTACTCCAAAGACCCTTCCCATCATAAAAAGAAGCATAAATATCACAAGAGCCATAACCATCTCTTCTTTCACAAGCTGCAAAAAATAAGGTTTGACCATCGGCTGTTAAAGTTTGTGCGCCTTCATTTTGAATCGTATTTAAATAACCTCTTAATGGTGAAGACTCGCTCCATTCCCCTGAAGATGGATCCCGGAATGAAACGAAAAAATCTTCATCTGTTTTTTTTCCAGTAACGGATCTATGTGTGAAAACCAGTGTATTCCCATCCGCTGAAATAGAAGGGAAATACTCCATATCTCCACTATTCACTTTTGGCCCCATATTAAGCGGGTTATAATCCTTTGGGTTTGCCAGTGCACCTATTGCAAATTCACAATTCTTAATGTAGCGGTTCACTTTTTCCAAATATTTTTTCTTCGCCTGAGGGCTTTTTATGTATTCCTCAAAAGCCTTTATCGCCTCCTCATACCGCGCCAAAGCGAAAAGATTTTCCCCATAAAACAGATAGATAAAGTAGGGCGCTTTTTGATCAACCGCTCTTTGGTAATAACCCAAACTACTTTCTAAATCTCCACGATCTTGATGTATTTCCGCAGCAAAAAGCATTGCTTCTATATAGTCAGGACTATCTTTTAAGGCTTTATCCAGTTTCTTTAGTGCTTCTTCTGGATTGTCCTTCTGCATCTCCTGCCTAGCTTTTGTTAAAAGCTTAACAGACTTTTTGGATTGTGCCAGTGCTCCAAAAGAACAGGATACAAAAAGGATAGTAATTAAAAGTGTATAACGCATATGTGCACGATCAAATCAAGTGGGATTCAAAGAAACAAAAACTATGCTGCTCTTCGAAACTAAAAAAATATCACAATTATTCTTTTTTTAATAGAATTCTATTTAATTTAGCAATTGTATAAATATGATAAAGGCTGTTATTGGTTATTAATTATAAAATCAGAAACTCCATTTACCTTTAACCCAAATAACCTCCCATAGTTAATAAATCAATAACTGCCTTTTTTAAAAGCTATTGCACATATGATCTTTTTAGGAAATAATATTCGATTACTGAGGAAAGAGAAAAAGATGACACAAGCCGATCTGGCTATTAAGTTAGGTGTAAACAGAAGTCTTATAGGGGCGTATGAAGAAGGAAGAACCGAACCGAAGCTTAAAACCATTCAAGCTCTTTGTGCCTATTTTAAAGTAAGTATCCAAGATCTCATTCAAAAAGATTTATCCGGGGGAGAATTTGATTACCAAGCTGATGTAAGTGGTAATAAGCTTAGGGTGCTCCCCATTGCTGTGGATCAGGAAGGAGGAGAAAAGATCAGCTTAATTCCTCAAAAGGCAGCTGCCGGATATACACATGGCTACGGTGATATGGAGTTTATAGAACGAATGAAAACAGCCCAACTCCCGTTTCCAGAGCTTACGCATGAAAGAACCCATCGAATTTTTCAAATTGAAGGAGATAGCATGTTACCCGTTCCATCTGGCTCTTATATCGTAACCGAGTACGTTGAAAATTGGGAAGATATTAGGAATGATGAGTGTTATGTAATTCTCACAGAAAGTGACGGTGTGGTTTACAAAAGAGTGAAAAATTATATTCGAGAAAAGGAAGAAATTCTTTTAATCTCTGATAATAAGGAGTATGAACCTTACACTATCCCTATTGTGCACGTGTTAGAAGTTTGGAAAGCTAGAGGCGTATTAAACTTTGATATTCCAGATAATGATTCTTTCAACCTTCAATTTAACCATAAAGTTATGGAGGTTATTGATGAACTGAGAATGGAAGTTAAACGATTGGGTGATAAAATAGACAGTTAACTTACTCTTACACCAACCCCTATTTTCTAACCAAAATATCTTGTTCGTTTATCAACGAACCTATAACTAAGCTTTTTTAGCATTTCAACTAACCACTACTCTACAATGGATCAGCACACTTTTAAAAAAGGTCGTGGGGCTCAAATCAATACCCATAATCGCTTTGAGCAAAATCAATATAAACCTGAAGACGATTATTTAGAATTTCTTCATAAATCCGATGAAGACACAACCCAAAGTAAAAAAACTCAATATTTAAAAGTCTACCCAAAAACCATTGTCAATAAAGTAACCAGTCCAGATATTGGCGCTCAATTATCCATGAACCCATACCAAGGCTGCGAGCATGGTTGTACCTACTGTTATGCAAGGAATACACATGAATACTGGGGCTACAGCGCAGGTACAGATTTTGAACAAGTAATACTCGTTAAGCCCAATGCTCCAGACTTATTAGAAGAGGCTTTTCAGAAAAAAAACTGGAAGCCGGTTCCAGTTATGTTATCTGGCAATACGGATTGTTATCAGCCAGCAGAAAAAGAGTTTGAGATAACGCGTAAGGTGCTTGAGGTATTTCTTAAGTACAAGCATCCTGTTGGCATAATCACTAAAAACGCTTTGGTAAGTAGGGATCTTGACATCCTTACCAAGCTTGCAAAAATGAATTTGGTTACGGTTAACCTATCCATAAACAGCCTTAATGAAAAGCTAAAACGCTACATGGAACCTAGAACAGCTTCTGTTAGAAAGAGGTTAGATACGGTATCGCTTTTAACTCAAAATAAGATACCTGTTCATGTTATGGTTGCACCTATTGTTCCCGGTTTAAACAGTCATGAAATTATGAATGTCTCTAAGGCAGTTTCAAAAGCAGGAGCTTTAGGGATTGGGTATACTGTTGTCCGATTAAATGGACAAATAGGCACCATATTTATGGATTGGATCGATCAAACTTTTCCGAATCAAGCACAAAAAATTAAGCATCAAATTGAGGCTTGCCATGAAGGGCAGCTCAACGATAGTCGTTATGGAAAAAGAATGCGCGGAACGGGTGAGGAAGCGGAACAAATAGCACAAATGATTAAGCTCGCTAAAAAAAAGTATTTCAAAAACAAGGTGGTTCCACCTTTAAACACAAGCGATTTTATAAGTGCTCCAAGGGGTCAGTTCAAGCTCTTTTAATCAGTTATCCTGATAAATCCTACTTTTTGGAAACTCTAACTCGGAGCTAATATTTGGAAAAAGCTCAAGAATATCCTCAAAGTCAACCTGGGCCATAGAAATATAGGTCCAGGTTTCCCCTTTATCTTTTGATATCGATAAAAGGCTTGATTCGGAATATAATTTACCCAAAGGGCCTTCAAAGGTGATTCGCATAGGCACAATGCTCATTAAGTGAGAATTACTCTTCACCTCCTTTAAAGGTTTAGAAAGCTCTACAACTTTCACTTTAAACCCTTGTTGTTCCATTTGCTGATCAGACAACTGCGCTTGTTTTAAAGCTCTTCTTTGTCCGCCAATTTTCTTAATCATTTCCGGAAAAGTTAAATCCAGAATCTTTTCCCACTTTCCCTTTTCTATGGCTTTAGCATACTG
>CAZAJG010000017.1:18410-18853 GCA_964485405.1 uncultured Owenweeksia sp.
ACCTTTCATAATAGCCTCCTCATTTTGAGCTTGAGTGTTTAGGCTAAAGAATAATAGGACGAATACTCCAATTAAAGATTTCATATCCAGACAAAGCTTATAGTTTGTTTTACATCGGCTCCTAAACTTTTAGCCACCGGACAACTAAAGGCTGTTTTCTCCAGCACTTTTTGCGTGTGTTCATCACAGTTCTTTTTCAACTGTATGCGAACCTTTACCTCCCCTATTCTTCTCGGACTTGAATCCATCACTTTCTCTACCTCTGCTGTAGCATCTTCCAGATCAAAATTCATTGCTCTGGCTTTAATCCCCATAACAGTAAGCATGCAGTTCGCCAATGCGGTAGCAACCAAATCTGTTGGAGAAAAAGCATTGCCCTTGCCGTTATTATCCACGGGCGCATCGGTAATAATGGAGTTATTCGATTTTATATGTGTTGCTTC
>CAZAJG010000017.1:18863-44629 GCA_964485405.1 uncultured Owenweeksia sp.
AAGTTCGCCTTGATAAGAGACTTTTGATGTAATGGCCATAGTTTAAAATTGGTATGAAAGTCCAAATAAAACATTAATTCTTTGAGTATTGTATCCTAAATAATACGTGTAATCAGAATTCAATAAGTTGTTTATATCTATAAAGGCAGACAGTCTTGAATTGTAAAGGTACTCTACACCTAAGTTAACATCTAAATAAGCTGGTAACTTACTTTCCAATTCATTATTCAAAGATTGTTCAAAAGCCTCTCTAGAGCCTACATATAGAAGTTTAGATTTTAACTTGATCTTCTCTTTTAAGGTATATAGAGCATCCAGTTCTGCTGTAAAAGCAGGCAAATGCCAAGCGTTATTATTCAACTCAGGATTATAGCTTCTCAACTCTCCAGCAAGGTTCAACTGCAGGTTGTTTTTGAGGTTTACCGCCAACTCTCCTTTTGCATAAAAAATATCCATATCATCGTAAATCGTATTGACTCCACCATCTACAGTATCGGTATAATAAAGTGGGTTTCTTAAATACAGCAGAAAATCATCCGCACGCATAAAACCACCCTTTAGATTGAAGGAGGTTGTGGAGCTCAAGATCCCGGTTAAGCCAATAAAAATATCTGTAGTGCCCGTAGGGGTTAACATCTGACCGGGTTGAACAAAAGGATTATCGGTTACCAAAGTATGGATGGTATTGTGTTTAAGCTCCCCTGTTACGCCACCATAGGTAGTTAATACATCCTTTACAATCGGGTAACTTATTTTAAGCTCAGGAAAAAAATAGGTTTTGTTAGTAGTCGATTCGTTTCTAGTATCGTAACCTGAATTATTATAAAAGTTTAATCCAAAATCAATTCGTACGTCTTTATAAACTGTTTGAACTTTTGGTTTGGCTTGTACCGTAAAAAAACCTTGGTTAAACTGCTGAATGGAGTCGTACTGAGTTCCGAAGTAAGTCACATTCAAATCTGTTTCTATGGTATTGTCTTCAGCTGGAATAGAAAAGTGGTTTTTAACCTTTACAAAATTCTCCATACTGGCATAATCGTCTGTAAGGTTGTAATACTCCAGTTCAGATTGAGTTAGCCACCCCATACTTTTGGCCTTGGTAGAAACCAAAGCTGTTGAAATGCCAAATTGGCGATACCAGTTCGCGTCTGGCTCTAGGTTCATTACCTTCTGCGTTATATTTCTAGGTGAAAACCGATCAACACCGTAGTAACTAACTTTATTAAAGCTAGCATAGGCACTTGTTTGCCAAGCAACTTTTTTGTAAAAACGATTTAAGTAAGCGCCTAATTCGTTTTTGCTCATACCGTTATTTTCAAAGATAATGTCATCAACTCCCGTTTGGGTGGAAAGATGTTTACCCGAAAATCCAAAACTATATTTTGATGAACGTCCACTGTTGTAGTAGAACTCCGCTAAGGGTGTATTATACAGTCCATAGCCAATTCGAACTAAGCCTCTTGGTATTTTAGGGACTTCGATTTGTGCAATCTTAACGGGCGGTAACGATTTGGGTGTAAAACGAACTTCTATAGGCGTACTTGTAATCCCATAGTTAACCTGTAATTTTTGTGTTGTAGAATCTTTAAAAGAAGGAAAGTCTAAAATCTTAGAAGCATCCGCCACTTGCGCTTTATACTTATCCGTTACACTTAATTCCAACTGCCCTAAATCACCACCAGGTTGCGCTATAGCCAGCAAAGGACTAAACATCAAAATGGTAAAAACTCTTTTTAACTTTAACATCTTAGTCTATTCTGTTATTCGTAGTATCACTCATCTCTTCCAATTCTTCCAGCTCTTCATAATCATCCGAAAACAACAATCCGGATTCTGTATCCAACAAAACAGAATCCTGAGCTTCTTGAAGCTGCATGACTCTTTCTACCTCTTGCTGCTTCTCATCCGCCTCAATTTCCTCTTTTAATAGGGTTGCTGTTTTTGTTATTTCATCACTGTAAGCGGTCTTAATCACAAAATCAAGGGTGTATTTGGCTTGGAATATATCCTTGCGCTTCCAAAAATTCTTAGCCAATAGAATCAATGACTTCATCTTATACTCCTTAAAAGAAGGTAAATCCTCAATCAACTTATAGATGGTAACTTCCGAACTATCATACTCTTCATTGGAATACTGAATGCTGGCAATATGATAAAGAGCTCTGGCTTTCGACTCTCCTTCGGCAACCGTTGAAATCAGCAAGAATTGATTTAGCGCCTCCGAATAGTTCTCTGTTTTATAATTAGACATAGCCCCGATATCGCGAGCTTCAAAAATGAGCGAGGTGTTTTTATCTTCCATACCCAATACTAAATCTGCATAAACCGCAGCTTCTGCATAGTCGCCCAACTTATACGCAGATCGCATCACTCCAGTATTTGCTTTTAAACGATCCGATCGTTCATCAGACATGCCGGCCATCTTTTTATATAGACTTAAAGCCTCTGAGAAGTCTGGCTTCTGGTAAGCCATATCCGCTAGCTTTTGTGCCGCAAAAACAGAGTATTCGTTTCTCGGTAAATCGGTAATGTTCTCGTATGCCTTTTTCGCTACTTCTGGTTTTCCAAGTTTTTCGGCACATTCTGAGGTGTAATAATTGACTTTAAGCGCAAAAATTCCTCTTTCAAATCTTTCTAAGTAGCTCGAAAATGCCGTTAAGCTCTGTTCACAATCCCCCGAAGAATAGATTTCAAAAGCGGCATCGTATGCTGTAGAATCTAATGTAGATGCTTTAAAATTGACAAAATCTAAATCTTCTACCCAGTCTAAATAATCACTAATACGATTCAATCTGGCATATACGATCCGCGCTAAGCCAATAGCTTCTAGAGATTGATCCGTTCCAGGATAATCGGCCACTACTTTCTTAAAACTACTCAACGCTTCATTATTTTTATCGGTATTGCTGTAGATTAAGCCAATTTGCATTTTTGCTGAAACCACTTGGGGTGATGAAGGATATTCCATCATAAAAAGTTGATACGCAGACAAAGCCGCCTCATAGCTCTCTAAGCGCAAATAGGTTTCTGCAATCTCATATCTTGCCTCCTTTACGTAATCCGAATTGGGATAAGATTTCACCAGCTTATTGAGCTCGCTAATCTTAGCTTGACGTTTTCCAGTTAACCCAAGGCATTGAGCTTTTTGGAAGAATGCATAATCCGCTTCTTTTGTTTTATACTTCAATGCCGATTGGTAAAAATCAGATGCTATAAGATATCCTCCTGTTAAAAAGTAGCAATCTGCCATTCTTAAGTATGCATCTGGCAGTTTAGGATCTTTTTTATTTGCTTCACGTGTATAAATTCGAAAAGCGCTAGCCGCTTTTTGAAAATCAAACTTTTTATAATGGGCATAAGCCGTTTGATACTGTGAGTTTGTATATTCCTTTAAGCTCAATGCACCTGGGCTATTTCTAAACTGATCAAATAAAGTTAAAGCCTCATCGTACTTCTTTAAACGGTACATAGCCTCCCCTTTCCAGAAGATGCTTAATGCTCTTACCTTTCTATTTACCGGATACTTAAGCGATTCATTGTACTTACCTATGGCTTCTACATACCGTAAAGAGTTAAATACTTCCGTAGCTCGGTAAAAAGCTATTTTCTGATAAATCTCCTGCATTTCTGGGCTCTCTAGCCCTACTCTTTTTAGAGCTAACAAAGCCCTATCATAGTCTTTAGTAGTTAAATAAAGATTTGCTAAGTATCGATTTACCTCATTGATACGGCTTGAATTTGGAAATTCACGCACGAAATCATTCAAGGTAGTAATGGCATCCTTATAAGGATCAGATAATTCATAAACCAACTTTGCATAATTAAAGTAGGCATCTTCTCTTATAAATTCTGATTCTTTTATCTCTGAGGCGGCTTTAAAAGCTGTAATCGCTTCTTGTTTATCACCTACTTTAAGATAGCAATCGCCAAGATGATAAAATGCATTTTGTTTTAACTCGCTTTTTCCTCTAGTAATTTTATTGAATGATTCAATAGCTAGTTGGTATTGACCACTTTCGTAATAAGCATAACCTAACTGAAAATGATCCGATTGGCGCATCTTACCGCCTTTTTCTTTATACAACTCTAAATACTTGAGCGTACTTCGGTAATCCTTCTTTTTATAAAAAGCATCTGCCATAAGTTTAGCTATTTCAGGTGCTCTTTTGGGTGTAGCCTTTTCAATAAGTTCCTCTCCTACTTCTAAAAGCTTATCGTAATCGTTTAGCTTATAGTAAATCTGCGCTAAGTAATATGGAACAAACCTTCCAAAGGACTCATCATTTTGTAAAGGCAAAAAATTGGTCAAAGCCTCTGCGTAACTACTATCTGTGTACAATAGATGTGCGTAATAGTATTTTGATGAACTAGCGTATTTGGAATTTTCGTCCTTTAATTGAAAGAAAATCTTTTTGGCCTCCTTATTCTTTTCGTTCATCAACAAGGAATACCCTTTTTTAAAGAGAAACTCATTCAAATCTTCACCAGAAAGTCTGAATTTGTCCACTTTTTCATAGTATTCACTTGCTTCTTTGTATCGTTTAGTACTGAAACGGTAATTCGCATACTCAAGCATCAAACGATTGTTAAGAGGGCTCAATTCGTGAACGTTCCCAAACTTCTCAACCCTACTTTTAGAATCCTTGTTGTACAATTTAATGGCGCAAAGCGCTGCAAAATATTGAGCACTTGTGGTAATCTCTTCGTTTTTGGTAATGCTTTCATCTTGCCCAAAGGCATCAAACCTTTCTTGTGCATTGCCAAATTGTCCCTTTCTAAAGAGCTCTACTCCTTCACTGTACAAATCATTACCGGAAAGAGGTTGTGGTTGTTGCGCATAACCATATGATTGGCAAAACAATACACATATCAACATTAAGGATTTATAGCCCATACCAGACATCATGGTTTATTTCTGTTAAAGAATTAAAAGTAGGGCTTTATATGGGCGAAGATTTTACAGTTCCTATGATTTTTCAAACGAAAGTTGTTCATTATTATTGAAGCTTTTAACAATTTATATATTCCAAAAAGTGAAATTCCATTAGCTTTGAGTTTTAATTTTTTGAAGTGAGAATACATGAGCAGCGAAGCCATTATACATCTGAATGAGGTAAACATCTTCCAAAATGAACATCTTATTCTTTCCAGTGTAAACCTGAACTTAAACAAAGGGAACTTCCGTTATTTAATTGGTCAAACGGGAAGCGGGAAATCAAGTCTGCTCAAAACCTTGTATGGCGACCTTCCTCTTAGACAAGGAAATGGCTCTGTGTGCGGTTTTAATTTGAAAGAATTAAAAGAAAAGCAGATTCCTTTTTTAAGACGAAAAATGGGAATTGTATTTCAAGATTTTCAATTGCTTACGGATAGAAACGTAAACGAAAATCTTCTTTTTGTTTTAAAAGCAACAGGCTGGAAAGACTCTTCTAAAATGAAAAGGAAGATTGAAATGGTTTTGGATAAGGTGGGAATGACAAGCGCAGGAAATAAAATGCCTTTCCAATTATCTGGAGGAGAACAACAAAGAATTGCCATTGCAAGAGCCTTGTTGAATGATCCTGAACTAATCCTTGCTGATGAACCAACGGGAAATTTGGATCCGGCTACTTCTGAAGAGATTATGATATTGATGCAAGAAATTTCTAAAAGCGGTAGAGCCATTTTGATGGCCACTCATGATTATTCCTTGATTTTGAAGTTTCCTCATGAAACTTTGAAGTGCGAAAACGGAAAAGTGTTTTCTACCGTTCAAAATACTTTGTAAGTCTGCTCTTGGATTTATCGATTTGCATACCCGTTTTTAATCGAAATGTAGGCGACCTTGTTCGCAATCTACATGCACAAATTGAACAACTCAATAAAAATATTGAAATCCTGTTGTACGATGATGCCTCGGATGAAGCGCTGAAAACAGAAAATCGAAAATGGAAGAATTCACCTTCCATTCAATACAAAGAACTAGATAAAAACATCGGTCGATCCGCTATCCGGAATATGCTCTTTACAGATGCGAAAGCTCCCTTTTTACTTTTTATAGATTGCGACATGATGGTGGTGGATACCGAATTTTTGAACCGTTACCTGAATAATACTTTAGAGGGAGTAGTTTGTGGTGGGCATATTTATGATGCATCCGCCCCTTCCGATTCATTTAAACTGCATTGGTTGTATGGGCGAAAAAAGGAGGTTGTAAACGTCAACAAAAGAAACAAATCTCCTTACTTAAGCTTTAAAACCAGTAATTTTCTGATTTCAAAATCTGTATTTGATCAAATCCAGTTCAACGAAGATCTTGTTAAATATGGACATGAGGACACCCTTTTTGGTTTTGAATTAGAATCTAAAAGCATTCCGATAAAGCATATTGACAATCCTTTAGTTCATCTAGGACTTGAGAAATCGGAGATGTTCATTGAAAAAACAGAAAAAGCCATTGATAATCTAATCAGAATCCATCAATCTTTTCCTTTGATACGCTCACGCGTTAAAGTTTTAGACGCTTATTACAAGCTTAATCGTTTGGGTTTGAGTGGTAGACTACGTACAAACTATGAAAGGAATCGTGACAAATGGCTCATAAATTTAAAAAGTAAGTCTCCCTCTTTAAAGCTATTACAACGTTATAAACTAGGATATCTAGCTTCTAAAGATTTTTAATAAGCTTTCTTAGAACTTCTTGTTCTAGCTCCCAATTGTTTTGTTCAGCAGCTTTTCTTAAACCTTCACCAAAATAGCCCTTCCCTTTTTTTCGAATCTCTTCTACTGCACCCACAAGGGTCTTCCTTTCATGATTATTTACCACCTCTCCCAGTTGATAGGTTTTAACCAGATATTGCACTTCTACAACATTCGAAGCCACCATGGGAATTCCACACTTTACATAATCGAATAACTTGTTGGGTAAACTGTATTTATAGTTTAAATTATTTGGTTTATCCAGAGTAAGTCCACAATCGGCATTCAACGTATACTGCAGCATCTCCAAATAAGGTTGCGGATCAACAAAAATGACTTTATCCTTAAATTCTGGAGATTGAGCACGTTCTTTCAAGAGCGGATAAACATCTCCCTTTCCTACTAAAACGAGAACTACATTTTTCAAAAAAGGAAGAGCATCCATCACCTCTTCCATACCTCGATCCATATTGATCCCCGATCCTTGATTGATGAGAATAAACTTATCTGTTGGCAGGCCTAACTCTTCTCTGGATTTTATGTAACGAGGCAGATTGGAGTCTGAAATATTTCGCACCACCGTAGCTTCAAGACCATAATCTGATTTATACAATTTTGCGATGCTGTTGTTTACGGTAATAAAATGCTTCAAACTAGGCATGGTTATGCGCTCCACAAACTTCCAAATACGCTTTACCGTAGGACGATCTTGTATTTCAGGTACTCCAGTGAAATATTCATGAGAATCATAAACCAGAGGCTTTCCTTTTAATTTTGATACTAAATAGTTGGGCAGCAACGTATCTAAATCATTACTCCAATACAGATCAAAATGTTTAAAAAGCAAAAACAAAAAAAGACGGATGTTATAGTTGGCGTAAAAGAGAAAGCCTTTGTTAAACCAGAGTTTGAACCTCCTCGTTTCGTAAGGAACATCTATTGCTAAACTTTCCGGCAAAAGTCTTCCTACAAAACATACCTCAAAGCCTTGTTCTAATAAAACATCAATACTCCTTTTTACCCGTTGGTCGGTGGCAAGATCATTGGTTACAGAAACAATTACTTTTTTCTTATTCATACTTTTGCCGTAAAACGTATCAGCAGGTGAAAGAGGATGTAAAGAAAATCAAAATTGAAGATTATAACTATTCTCTACCAGAGGAAAGAATAGCCAAATATCCTTTAGAGCGAAGAGATCTTTCCAAGCTACTCATTTCCAAACGTAAAGGTTTTGAAATCAGTACCTATCAAAATCTTACTGATTATTTACCAAACCAAAGTGTGTTGGTATTTAATGAAACCAAAGTGATTCAGGCCCGGTTGATTTTTCCTAAAAATGAAACCACTACCATCGAAATATTTTGCTTAGAACCCTACAATATGGATATCCAGTTGGCCATGCAAGCAAAGGGACAACTGCTTTATAAGTGTTTGGTTGGTGGAGCTCGAAAATGGAAAAACACAGAACTGCAGATAAATACCAATTCTGGGCATAGTTTACGCGCAACAAAGATCGACAATCAACAGGGTGTATTTACAATTCAATTTAATTGGGATGATGACATCTCCTTTGCTCAAGTATTAGAAGAAGCTGGTAAAACTCCACTTCCTCCCTATTTAAACCGGAAGGTAGAAAAAGGAGATCGAGAACGATATCAAACCGTTTTTGCTCGAGTTTCAGGATCTGTTGCGGCTCCCACAGCTAGTCTCCACTTTAGCAAGGAATTATTGAAAAGACTTGAAGAAAAGGAAGTAGAAACTGCGAAACTCACTCTACATGTGGGAGCTGGAACCTTCAAACCGGTAGATGCTGAGGAAATGGATGGTCATGAAATGCATGCAGAAGAATTCATCGTAAATAAAGCCTTACTCCAACAGTTAAAAGTTTCCCTAAGTAAGAACATCATAACCGTTGGCACCACATCCATGCGTGCCTTAGAGAGTATTTATTGGCTAGGTGTTTTAATAATTCAGAACAAACTAACAGAGGAAGAAGTGCCATTTATACCGCAGTGGATAGCCTACGAGACATATACCGATCTTCCTAAGCCCGAACAAGCTATTCATGCTATACTTAACTATTTAGACGCGAAAAATCTAGATCAAATACCTGCTAAAACAGCCATTATAATTGCCCCAGGATACGCCTTTAAATTTTGTAAGGGTTTAATTACAAATTTCCATCAACCTAAAAGTACTTTATTACTTTTGGTGTCTGCCATGCTACAAGATAAGTGGAAAGAAATGTATGATTTTGCATTACACCATGATTTCCGATTCTTAAGCTACGGAGACGGTTGTCTTATTTTAGATTTAATGGAATGATCAAAAAACTCTTAATTCAAGCTTACTTTTGTTTTTCCTGTTTCTTGGGTTGCTCTCAATCTGCGGATTGGAGCGTTATGGGACAATTGCCGGATGAACTGGAAGAGAATAGCGGAATGGTTTATTTCCCTCCTAATCAGGTAACCTATATCAATGATAGCGGCAATAAACCTGAAATTCTTTCTACAGATACGCTTGGAAACTTAATTCAAAAATTTTGCTTGCCGGGCTTAACCAATAAGGATTGGGAAGAGTTAACCCGAGACGGTAATGGGAATCTATATATTGGAGACTTTGGGAATAATTCAAATAGCAGACGAGATCTTGTTATATATAAAGTAGAGGCTTCTAAAGTGTTAATAGGAGATGATTCTTTTGACCTAGGAGAAATCCATTTTCAATACGAGGACCAGCAAAACTTTCCCCCAAATAGAAGAAGACGAAACTATGATACGGAAGCGATGATCCATATTGGGGATTCCATTTATCTGTTCACTAAAAATAGAACACGTCCGTTTAATGGCTTTACCTATTGCTATCGTATTCCAGATACGCCAGGAGAATACTTAGCCACCAAAGTAGATAGCTTTAGCACGGGTAATGGGCCAAAAGAAGCTTTTTGGATTTCTGGAGCAGCCTACAGACACAATCCTAGAACGCTTTTATTACTAGGTTACAATAAGCTATGGATGTTTTACTATTTTGAAGGGAATAAGTTTTTTAGTGGTAAACACAGTGTGATTTATTTCAACACCTTTACACAAAAGGAGGCTATTGCGTTTAAAACGGGGAACGAAGTTTTTCTTACCGATGAAAAAAACTCTTCGGATGATGGAAATCTTTATAAGTTGATTCTTCCGGAATTAATGCAAAACAATAAGTCTATCAACGATTCTACTGCTACTCATATTCATATCTCAGATACCAAAGTGTCAGAGCGCCTTTCTGTAGAAATCCGTGCAAAAGGTGAAGTGGAAGTGCTTTGGGAGGCGTTTAGCAAAAATGGACAAAGACTATATTCTGGAAAACTTGGTGTAACTAAGCTGGGTAAGAGCACATTTGAAATAAACGTAAACGAATGGAAAAAAGGTAAATATGAGCTTCATATTATAACAAATGGACTTCCTTCAATATTCAAAATCAAGAAGAAAGATTGATCCTCTTTTGGATCCATTAATCGTTGTATCTATTCTAATAGATTCTCTTACAGATAATGAAACCTTCGTATCAAAACTTTATTTAATTTAGGAGGGCATATATGTCCTATCTATCAAAAAAAAATCTTGAACGACACTATATAAGTGTTAAAGAAAAAGACGAGTTAATAAACTTCTTATTACAGCATTTTAATCTTGACCTTTCTGAGTATTCTGAAGCCTCAGTAAGAAGAAGATTCACTAAAATATTACAAGATTTTAAGGTGAAAACTGCTTCAGCATTGATTGAAAAGCTTCTTACACTAGAAAATGGTAAGGATCACTTTCTATCTCTATTCACAGTCAATGTTACCGAGTTGTTTAGGGATCCTTCTTTTTACGCAAATATCAGGACATCAATTCTTCCAAAGCTTAAACATTTACCTGAGATTAATATATGGTCTGCTGGTTGCAGCAGTGGAGAAGAGATTATGTCTTTGGCTATTGTGTTGTATGAAGAAGGACTGCTACAAAAAACGAGAATATTGGGCAGTGATATCAGCCCAAAAGTAATTAAGGAGGCACAAGACAATGTATATAAACTTAGAAATTTAAAAGCTTACAAACAGGCCTATTTACAAGCGGGTGGAAAAAGGGATTTAGACGATTACATTATTACCACTGGAGAACATATTTCTTTTGAAAACTTTCTGAGAGATAAAGTAAGCTTTAGACAGCTCAACCTTTTAGATACTATGTTTTACAGCCGGTTTAACTTAATTCTATGCCGAAATGTTTTAATCTATTTTAATGCTTCTTTACAGAATAAAATTATTGATCATTTTAGATTGGCTCTTACAGAAGATGGGGTTCTAGGCTTAGGCTCTAAAGAGTCGATATTATTCTATAAGCAGAGAGAATGGTTTCAAGAAGTAGATGTTGAAAACAAAATTTACAGACGAATTAAATAAGGTCATTGTAATAGGTACAAGTGCGGGAGGCATCAACGCCCTAAAGCCCTTGTTAAGCTCCTTAAAAAAGGACTTTAAGCACCCTATTATAATAGTTATTCATCGATTAAAAAACGTAAAAAGCCATCTGGTAAGTGTGCTACAAACCTTTTGTACTTTAAAAGTAAAAGAGGCAGAAGAGAAAGAGTTTTTACAAGCTGGGTATGTTTATGTAGCTCCCTCCAACTATCATTTAATGCTTGAAACAGATCTGTACTTTTCTCTCATCGTTGATGAGTTAGTAAATTTTAGCCGACCCTCAATTGATGTTTCTTTTGTGAGCTTTAGTGAAGTCTTGAAAGACAAACTTTTAGGTATTGTACTAACCGGAGCAAATGCCGATGGAGCTATAGGAGCAAAAGCCATATTTGAAAATGGTGGGCAAGTATGGGTGCAAGAACCTGAGACGGCTTACGTCCAAACCATGCCAAAAGCTGCTCTCGAACAAGTACCAAAAGCTTATGTGTACCCATTAAAAAAAATAATGAGAGCGTTGCAAACCCTCTAACTCTCGTTTTATGAAACGCTTTTATCTTCTTATTTTTCCTCTATTTTCATTTTTACCTACCCACGGCCAAACGCCTTCTACAGAGCGGCTAGCCTTTTATAATGTAGAGAACCTCTTTGATACAGAGAATGACTCTCTTACCAATGATGATGAATTTACACCGGAAGGAAATAGAAGGTGGACGAACTATAAATATCAACGAAAACTACATCACACAGCTAAAGCTATTTTATGCATTGGCGAATGGAAAAATACTGCTATTGTCGGTCTTGCTGAAGTTGAGAATAGAAAAGTGCTGGAAGATTTAGTTCAAACCTCGGAGTTAAAAAAACTGGACTATCAAATCATTCACTATCCTTCTTCAGATAGGCGCGGAATAGATGTGGCTATGCTTTATCAAAAAAGTCGCTTTACCCCCATTTTTCATCAAAATATAAAAGTAAGTTTTAAAGCTGACCCTTATTATAGAACCAGAGATATGCTCTATTGCAAAGGCTTGTTGTTAGGTGATACTTTGCATTGGTTTATGTGCCATTGGCCAAGTAGATATGGCGGCCAGAAACAGTCTGAGCCAAAAAGAATTGCGGCCGCTCAAACCCTTAAAATGGTTATTGATTCTATAACAGGAGAGGTACCAAATGCTAATGTTGTAATTGGAGGTGATTTTAATGATCAGTGGGATAGTAAGAGTCTACTTCTACATTTAAAGGCTTGTAAAAGTAACGTTACGAACTGCACATTGGTTAATCTAATGGCTACAGCTCCAGTGACCATCGGGAGTCATAAATATCAAGGTAGTTGGGCTTTTTTAGATCAGATAATTGTAAGCAAGAGTCTATTGAACCCCTTAAATTCCATAAATGTTACGCAAGCTAAAGCTCAAGTTACAACTACACCATCTCTACTAGAAGAAGATCTCAAATATCCAGGTAAAAAGCCATTCAGAACCTTTGTAGGGTTTCGCTACAACGATGGTTTTAGTGACCATTTGCCTGTGTACATTGATTTAACCAAAGCAACTAATTGATTCTGAGACACGACCCAACCAACAGCTCTTTTTTTACGATATACTTATTAGAATGATGTAAACCACATTCCTATTAATACTAAAACGCAATTTTCTTTTATTTGATCGGTTATACTCATTAAATGGCCGTTGAATAATTGATTTAAGGGCTAGGTAAACCCTAACATTGTTTTTTGAGTATTTTAGCAACCACAAAATTTTTTTTTCATGAGAAAATTTCTTTTTCTTTCCCTATTGGCCTTTGCCATTGTTTCATGCGGTGATGATGATCCCGTTTCATCGGATAGCTTTCCTACAGACAATCTAAATCCTGAACCCGTTACTAACGTTTTAATTGGATTAGTGTATAACTCCAATGGAAGTGGTGCCGGAGGTTTTGATTTTGTAAGACAAAATATTGAAGCCAAATTTGGTAAAAATGTTAACCATATGAGTATCGTTAGTTCTAATGGTGATGATCTTTATTCAACTACTGCAGATAGTTTAATGGACAACTACGGAAGCCCTCCCATTTGGACTTATTTCTTAAATGGAGAAGTAACCAACATAGTAAGTATAGAAGACGCAAACGATGCTATAGAATCTATCATTGAAACGAAACCCACCATGTCTTTGGCGCATAGAGTGGTTAACACCGACACAGGGTATACCGTTTTTGTTAAAGTGAAAGTATTAGAGGATACTGTATCGCCTTTTTATTTTGTTGAAACATATGCACTTGCAAATATTGTAGCTCAAAAGTATGACTCGGGAAACTTAGATTTAAGGCAAGCTTCTGACAATATGTTCTTAGATAACAACGATAATAATACCTTTTGGAGAGATAATTTCAACCCAATCGATTCTACATTGCCAGGCCCTCTTTTTGCTAAAAACTCGGCATTTACACATCAAGCTGTAATTCTTACTAATTTCAATAAAGAAAATGCTTTTGGTACAAACCTCAATACATACAGCAAATTTGGTTCTGAGTTCTTTACAGGAGATATTTTAGGTTTAAGACAAAACCCAATAGTTCACTCGTTTTTGGATGAAGAGTTTGAAGATTTAGACTATAATTATACGCCTAAATTTGTTTCGGTAATTTGGAGTTGGGACTTTATTAACCAACGCTATACTTACGTAAATAGCTACATGAATTAATCGATTATAACACATAAAGCATAAAAAAAGCCTGCTAAATAGCAGGCTTTTTGCATTATAATCTTCTATCAAATCTGATCAAAGTGTATCTGAAAAATTTCTCTTCCTTAATCGCTCTATAAATGCTGTAATACGTCTGAAAGACTCAGGTGTATCATATCTTCCGGTAACGGTCTTTATTCCTATTTCGTTTTCTAAGCTTAGAGTAACTGATGGTAAATCCGAGATCAATGGATTGTCATAAAGACTGTCTAACGCATTAAAATTATGATTAGCCAGTATGGTAGTTAAACTATCAATTTCCGCCTTTGGCAGCGTCAACTCTATCACTCCATCCGTTTTTGGATCTCTAAATCCTTCAAAAGAACTCTTGCCGTTTGAAGAGATTACCATTTCGTAGAACGGACATCTACCAAAGCAAGGAGAAGTTTTTACAGTAAGGGTAAAAGGATTAGCATTACGCTCATACTCCTGCAATTATACCTATCCCCCACTTTCTCATTTATTTATTTCTACGCGTTTTTCTATTGCTATTTTGTTCTTGTTGTTCCTGCAACTCTTTCATTCTTCTCATAAAACGATTCTCTTTTTTAGGATTTTCTTTCTTCTCCTTAATTTTTTGAAGAATCTTTTCATCGTTCATGTAGGCTCTAATTGCAAATTGCTGGCCAAAAGTCATCATGTTAGCCACAAAATAGTAGTAGCTCAATCCAGCTGCATAATTGTTAAATACACCAAGGAAAACAATTGGCATTAAGTACATCATATACTTTAACTGCGGGTACTGTTGGTTTTGTCCTGTTAACTGTTGATTCATATAGGTATAAATCAAAGTAGAAACCGTCATCAACAGAGTAAAGAGACTGATATGATCTCCATAAAATGGAATATCAAAAGGAAGATTATAGATTGAATCGTAGGTAGAAAGATCATCCGCCCATAAGAACGACTGCTGCCTTAACTCGATAGAGGATGGAAAAAAGCGGAATAAAGCAATCAAAATCGGAAACTGCAAAAGCATTGGAATACATCCGCCAAGAGGGTTTACTCCCGCCTTTTGATAAAGCTGCATTGTAGCCTGCTGCTTTTTCATTTGATCTTTATCCTTAAACTTCTCATTAAGTTCATCAATCTCCGGCTTAAGAACTCTCATTTTAGCCATAGATCGATAGGAAGTATAAGTAAGAGGAAATAAAATGAGCTTGATGAGTACGGCAATTATTAGAATGATAATTCCATAATTTATGCCATAGCCTTGCAACCAGTCAAACAGATTGATTACGATCCCCCTATTTATCCAACCTAAAATACCCCAACCTAAAGGAATGAGTTTATCAAAATCTCGGTCGTACTGTTTTAAGATATCATATTTGTTTGGCCCTAAATACAACCCTAAAGGAATACTTAACTCTCCTCCTACTTTAGTAAGACTCAGCTTAGACCCGAATACTTTCGTATTCTGTTCATCATCTTCTAATGCTTTTGAAGTGAGTTGTGCACGGGTAAACTTTCCATTTTTATTCCAAAGTATAGAGGAAAAAAACTGTTGTTTATACGCTACCCAATCAATATTTGACTCTGTTTCTTGGTCATCACCTGAGCTGGATAAATTGTCTACATCTTTATCCTCTGGCAATCTATATTCTAACTCTGTATTAAGCTTTTCGTTTTTAGCATTTTTTTCATGCCTCAAAGCACGCATCTCCCAATTTAAAACAGGCTCACTCTCCAGGTAATCCTCAAAATCATTCGTTACGATCTCCCAATTCAACATATAGTCGTTAGACAATGAATATCTATATTCTAGCTTTTGACCACTGGAAGCCATCAAACTCATAACAAGAGTGCTGTCATTCTTTAGTACTCCATTAAAATTGAGATCATGCGTATTGTACGTTTGGTTTTGAGCTAAGAGCTTTAGGTTAAAAACATTGTTTTTATCCATCAAATTCAAAGGCAAAGAATCGTAGGTGCGATACTCCTTAAGCCTTGCCTTAACCAGCTCTCCTCCCTTTGAAGAGACTACCAGTTCCAAAAGATCATTCTCTAAAGTAAAAAGCTTCTCCTCTGCATTTTGTTTATGCGCATTTCCAAAAGGGCCGTAACTGGTAATTGTAGAATCACTTTCCACACTATCAGCTACAGCAACATCTTGAGAGGGTATCTTTTCTTCAAAGGTATTTACGCTCGTTTGTGTACTGTCTTGTTGCTCTACAGTATCTGTATTTAACTCTTCTTCCGTAGGCTTGTTGGTATAACTAAAATATACCAAAAGACCACCTATAAGAAAGAGGCCTATGAGTGTGTTTAAGTCAAATTTTCCTTCTCTCATTTTTTTTCTCTATGATTGAGCTGATTTTTTTGCAGCAGCTATAAAATTCACAAATAATGGATGTGGGTTAGCCACAGTACTTTTGTACTCTGGATGGAATTGAACTCCTACAAACCATGGATGGTCTTTAAGTTCAACGATTTCAACAAGTCCAAGCTCCGGATTCTTACCTGTAGCAATCATCCCTGCTTTTTCTAAATCTTTAAGAAATTCATTATTAAACTCGTAACGGTGACGATGACGCTCACTAATTTTTTTTCTTTTATAAACCTGATGGATAAGGCTGTCTTCTTTTAACTCACAATCGCATGCTCCTAAACGCATGGTTCCACCCATTTCTTTCACCTTTTTCTGCTCTGCCATTAATGCAATTACAGGGTGCTTAGTTTGAGGGTTCATCTCAGTTGAGTTGGCATCTTCCCAACCTAAAACATTTCTTGAGAATTCAATAACTGCTGCCTGCATACCTAAGCAAATCCCTAAAAATGGAATATTGCTTTCTCTTACATACCTTATGGTTTCTAGTTTTCCTTCAAAACCTCTTTCACCAAAACCAGGCGCAACAAGCACTCCGTTTAATCCTTTCAAGTTCTTAGCTGCCGACTCCTCTGTAAGATTTTCAGAATGTATCCAGTGTATATTTACTTTACATTCATTTTGTGCTCCAGCATGAATAAATGATTCTGCAATGGACTTATAGGAATCGTGAAGCTCAACATACTTGCCGATAAGGCCAATATTCACTTCACTCTTAGGGTACTTTAACTTATAAAGGAAATCTTTCCAATTAACTAGATCCAAATTATCTTCAACGGGTAGATCAAATCGTTTCAATACAACTTCATCTAACTTCTGGTTACGCAACAATATAGGAACGGCATAAATCGTATCTGCATCAAGAGATTCTATAACGGCATCCTTTTTCACATTGCAAAACAAAGCTAGTTTCTTCCGAATATCCTCCCCAAGCGATGTTTCTGAACGACAAACCAATACATCTGGCTGTACTCCAGACTCTTGCAGTGCTTTTACTGAGTGTTGGGTAGGTTTAGTCTTTAGCTCACCAGTAGCCGCCAGAAACGGCACCAGTGTAAGGTGGATAACCAAGCAATCCTCTCCTAACTCCCACTTTAACTGACGAACAGTTTCTATGTATGGTAAAGCTTCAATATCACCAACCGTACCTCCAATTTCCGTTATTACGATTTCAAACTCTCCGGTCTTTCCTAAAAGCTGAATTCTGTTTTTAATCTCATCTGTAATGTGGGGAATAACCTGAACGGTTTTCCCCAAGAAATCACCTCTCCTCTCCTTGTCAATTACCGATTGATAAATTCTTCCAGTAGTAACATTATTGGCTTGGGATGTTGGCCTATTTAAAAACCGTTCATAGTGCCCTAAATCAAGGTCTGTTTCTGCACCATCATCTGTAACAAAACACTCCCCATGCTCATAGGGGTTTAATGTTCCCGGATCAATGTTAATGTACGGATCTAGTTTTTGAATAGTAACACTGTAACCTCTTGACTGCAAAAGAGTTGCCAAAGATGCTGAAACAATACCCTTTCCTAGAGATGAAGTTACACCACCGGTTACAAAAATATATTTGGTTGAAGACATATGAAGTATTTCCCTTTCGAATAAAAACGCGGCAAAGCTAAGAATAAATCAGGCAATGCAGTAGAAGATAGGGGTGAAGATTTTACACCAACTCTTTGATGATATCTCCTATTTTGATGCCTTCGGCTTCAGCTTTGTAGTTTTTAACGATTCTATGTCTTAAAATAGGCTCTGCCACAGCTAATACATTCTCCTTATCAGGAGAATACTTTCCATTTAAAACAGCATGTGCTTTAGCCCCTAAAACGAGATACTGAGAGGCTCTAGGACCTGCTCCCCATGCTATGTAATCTTTTGTAATTGCTTTGGCCTTTTCACTATCCGGACGGGTTGCACTCGCTAGTGAAACTGCAAAGTCATAAATATTATCGTTAACTGGAATTTTTCTGATCAGTTGTTGAAACTCAATGATCTCTTCTATGCTTAGTACCTTATTTACTTCATTGGAAGCATTACCGGTAGTATTCTTAACTATAGAAAGCTCCTCCTCAAATGTAGGATAGCCTACTTCTATATTAAACATAAACCTATCCAACTGTGCCTCTGGTAATGGATATGTACCTTCCTGTTCAATTGGGTTTTGAGTGGCTAAAACAAAAAACGGATCCGCCATTTTATAGGTAGTTCCCGCTGCTGTAACGGATTTCTCCTGCATAGCTTCGAGCAATGCGGATTGTGTTTTTGGAGGAGTCCGGTTAATCTCATCAGCCAGAATAATATTCGCAAACAGAGGACCTTTTATAAACTTAAAGTTTCTGTTTTCATCCAGTATCTCAGCTCCAACAATATCCGAAGGCATAAGATCTGGGGTAAACTGAATACGATTAAAACTAAACCCTAAAGCTTCAGCTGTTGTATTCACCAAAAGGGTTTTGGCCAAACCAGGAACACCCACTAAAAGAGAGTGGCCTTTGCAAAGTATGGAGAGTAAAAGCAAATCCACTACTTGCTCTTGCCCTACGATTACTTTACCAATTTCATTTTTTAAAATCTGGTACTTTTCTCCTAAGCGCTTAACTGCTTGTACATCATCCATATTTTATTCTAAGTATTGTGATTTTTTCACCCAGCCTCTGTCAAAGCTGCATTGGAAATATTCGTTGTTCACTCTTACGTATGTCGTTCTCAACTTTTCCTCGATCCAACTCTGTGTGGCATCGTTTTTCTTCTCCTGAAGAGCTACATTTTGTATGATCTGGTAATCTGTTTTTAGATCCGCACGATGGGGTTGTGTTTTATTTAGAAGCTTGATTAGTTTAAAACCTTCTTTCCCATCTGGTGTTCTAAAGAAAATAGGTTCTGAGATACGTCCTAAATCCAGTTGCTCTGTAGCATAAAATATTTCTCTATCCAACTGACCTGTCTCCCATCTACTATCTCCACTTTGGGGGTTCATTACCACTCCTCCATTTTGTTTAGAATTCTCATCCTCTGAGTTGTCTCTTGCTGCTTGTTTAAAGTCTGTTTTCTTGTCCAAAATTCGTGTTCTCACACTATCCATATATTTCTTTGAATCTTGGAGATTATCTTGAGAAATTTGTGGTCTTATCAGTATATGCCTCAAATCTAACTCTTCACCTCTTCTTTTTTGAAGTTGTACAATGTGATAGCCGTATTCAGTAAGGAAAGGTTCTGATATTTCTCCTGTTGATAGGTTAAAGGCAACGGCTTCAAACTCTTTTACAAACTGCCCACGTTTAATCCCTTTATATTCTCCACCCGCTTTTGCAGAACCTGGATCATCCGAATAAAGCACCGCCATGGTGCTGAAGGATGAGCCATCCTCAATTCGCTTTCTTAAGTCATTTAAGCGATCAATAGCATCTTGCTTTGCTTCTTTACTTACCACAGGGTACTTGATGATCTGAGCGTATTCAATTTGCGAGTTGATTAAGGGAAGGCTATCTTCTGGAATAGCTTTGTAAAAGGCTCTTACTTCAGAAGGGGTGATTTTAACATCTCCCGTAATTTGACCCAACATTTTTTGAGCAATCATTTGATTCTCGATATAAGGTTTCATTTCTTCCTTAATCTCAAGTACTGATTTTTTATAGTACTGTTCTAGCTTAGCTGTACTTCCAATCTGTTGCGCAAATACTTGAATTCTTCTGTCAATAGCCAAATCAACCTCTTCCGGTGTTACCACAATACTGTCTAAATCTGCTTGATTTAGCAAAAGCTTTTCAAACAATAAATCTTCAAATATTTGACATCTATCCACTTTGCTTCCTTCAGCTAGTGCTTGCCTTTTCATATTATCATACTGACTGTCTACATCTGATTTTAAAACGATGTTTTTACCTACAACAGCCACCACTCCATCAATAATTCCAGATTGTCCTTGAACCAAATGAAAGCATGAAATTAAAACGATGGATAATAGAATCTTTCTCATTTATCTAATAGGTTTCGAATTCTTTTCTCTTCAACGCATCTTCTAGCAAATTCTTTTCCAAATTGGCTAATAGTTGCAATTTCTTTTTGTTCATCAATATATTTTTGATCAAATCTTGTACATAGGAAAGCGGTGCCTTTTCTCCTTTCAACTTAAAATCATTGATCTTGAGTAAAGATACTTTAACGGAATCAGAAAATTCTGATAAATTATTCTGTGTCAAATACTGCTTTTGATTCAAATCACCTTCTAAACCGGGAACTTTAGTTATGATCTGATCAAAGCTTACCCAAACTGAATCCTCATAAAATGCTCTTGCATATTTTAAGCTGTAGTTTCGTAGATTTTCAACATCTTCTGGCTCTTCTGAACCAAACCATTTTTTAGCCTCCTTCAACTTAGGTGCATTCGAACCAATTATCACATAAGATGCTTTGACAATATTTTCTCTGAGGAGAAAGTTATCCTGAGCATCTTCGTAATAGCTTGCTATTTCTTGAGGGGTTATACTTGTATCTAAATTTTGCCTGAGAAACTCCTCTTGATAAGCAAATTTTAATAAATCATTTCTGTACTTTAAAATTTGCTCATCAAAAGCTTTTTGATCTTCATTCAGGTTGTACTCTGCTTTATAAAGCATGAGTTGGCTTTTAGCCCAAACGTTTATGTAATTCTGTATAAATGCAAGGCTATCCGCTGAGGAAATACTTTCATTCGGTAAAATATCTTCTAAATCACTTTCATACAAGTAGCGATCATACACCCTTGCCAAAGGCTTCCCTTTTTCGTCTTCTCCTGAATTGCCAAAGAAACTACAGCCTCCTAAAGTGATAACAAGTACACAAAAGGAAAAGTAAAATGTAAATGAATGTTTAACCTTCAACTTCCAACACCTCTATAACCTCCTCAAGGACCTCCTTGTTTAGGTTGATTTTGTATTGAGTTTTAAGATCGTTTATCCACTCTTGTTCTAGATAGTTTTGAAACTCACTGATAATTAAGCCTCTTGCCTCTTCTAAGGTTTTGGGAGAAGGCTGCATAATTTCATTTACTTGAGCGAGATAAAATCTTTCATTTTTCTCAACGATATCACTCAAGCCTACTTCTAGATCATTTTCCTTTAGCAAGTCTTTTTCTTTCGTTTCAAATAATCCAGACTCCAGTTTTACATTTAATTCTGAGTCCTTATTTAACTTGGCTTCTATCTCTTCAATACTCTTTCCCTTTTTTAGCATTTTTCTAGCCTTTTTAGCTAGTTTAGATGATGCAGCATCAACCAATATGGCTCTGTAACGAGTATCCCAAAGAAATTTATTCTTGTTCGCTTCATAATACCTCTCTAAACCTACAGAGTCTGTTACCGATTTCTTCCAAACTCTTTTTTCTGTTAGATCAAAAAGGAGAATTCCTTCATAATACTCTCTAGAAAGCATCTTAAATTCTGGGTACTTGGACTCAAGTTGCGTTTTTTCGTAAGCTATTAATTTGGCTTGAGTAAAAGCATCGTACGCCTTTTCAAGTTCTTTTCTTAGGCTTCCGCCCTTTTGCCCTTTAGATTGAGTATTTACCAAGTAAGTGAGAAAATCACCAACCACAAATTTCTGATTTGCAAAAGCAAATAAGTCTTTATCCTTGAATTTCGCTTTTGAATCGCTATAATTCATTTGCAAATAAGAATCATCCACCTCTTTAAAAGCGAGTCTCTTATTTTTTGGGTTCTCTTTAAAACTGTATTCTTTTTTAAGCCTCTTAACAATACTCTGTTTGCTCTGTTGAGAACGCTGATCTCTTTCTACTCTATTTTTTATCTCTCTTTTCTTTTGATCAAACGCATCCAACTTGTGACCTTCAACAAGCTTAATAATATGCCAGCCAATTGGCGTTTTTACCGGTTCCGTATAGTCTCCTACATTTTTCAAAGCAAAAGCCGCCTCCTCAAATTGAGGAAACATCTTATTAATTCCAAACGGTTGTAGATTTCCACCTCTTTGAACTGTAGATTTATCTTCGCTGTAACGTTTTACTAAATCCTCAAAAGCCTCTCCACCTTTGAGTTGCTCATATATCTCAAAGATCTTTCTCTTTGCAGCTGCTTTTTGCTCCTCTGTTGATTTATCATTATCAACCAACATAATATGAGCAGTAACAATAGTCCCCCTTGCCGGTCTCTGATCCGTCTTTTTAACAATATGATAGCCAAAACGTGTTTTTATTGGCTCTGAGATTTCTCCTAATTCTAAGTTGTAAGCAGCCGATTCAAATGGATAAACCATTCCAAAAACGGTGAAATAACCTAGATCTCCTCCTTTAACGGCAGAATAGCTATCCGCAGAGTACTCTTTTGCTACGTCTTCAAACTTTTCGCCATTCTCAATTCTCTTTTTGAGCGTCTTAATCTTAGCTAGAGCTTTTTCCTTATCCATATCTTCCGCATCATCAGGAGCGGAAAGCATAATATGAGATGCTCTCACATCATACTTCATTCTATCATAAGCTTCCTTTATCAACTCTTCTGTAACATCCCTGTCGGACAAATAAGGTTTAGCCAATTGATTTCGATAGGAGTAATATTCTCTTTTGAACGATTTAGTGGTATCCATACCCAGTGCTTTTGCCTCGTGCACTTTAAGTTTGAAGTTTTGATACAGATCTAAATATTCTCTTGCTGTTTTAGGGTCAATATCTTCTCCCAGGTTTCTATTTTTATTGTATACAGCAATATACTCTTCTGCGGTTACCGTATCCTGTTCTACAGTAAATAGAACCTTATTATTTAGTTCTTGAGCAGAAACTAGGTTCGTGAATAAAACGGATAAAAAAACGATAGAAATTTTCTTCATTTTCAATATTTCAATATTTGATTATGCAAACTACTAGAAAAATATTACTTACGACTATAGTTTGGAGCTTCTCTGGTTATTTGAACATCGTGTGGATGACTTTCTACGACTCCTGCACTTGTAATTCGAACAAATTGAGCTTTTGTCTTTAGCGCCTCTACATCTTTGGCTCCACAATAACCCATTCCTGCCCTTAAACCTCCAATAAACTGATACATAACTTCACTTACATTTCCTTTGTAAGGAACTCTACCAACTATTCCTTCTGGAACAAGCTTCTTTATATCATCTTCAACATCTTGGAAGTAACGGTCTTTCGATCCTTTGTCCATTGCCTCAATAGACCCCATACCTCGGTAAGTTTTATACTTTCTACCTTCATAGATGATCGTTTCTCCAGGTGCCTCTTTTGTTCCTGCCAGCATAGATCCTAACATAACGCTATCTGCTCCAGCGGCAACTGCCTTAACTATATCTCCAGTAAAGCGAATTCCTCCATCCGCTATTATAGGCACATCTGTATGACCGATTCCTTTGGCAACCTCCATAATAGCAGAAAGCTGAGGGTATCCCACTCCTGCAACTACTCTGGTGGTACAAATAGAACCCGGACCAATACCTACCTTCACCGCATCCGCGCCTGCATCTGCTAGATATTTTGCCGCGTTTGCTGTTGCTATATTACCAACTACCACATCTAGGCTAGGGAAATGTCCTTTTACATTGTTTAAGGCATCAACTACCCCTTTGGTATGTCCATGAGCTGTATCGATGATTACTGCGTCTACATTGGAGTCAACTAAAGCGGTTACTCTTTCTAATAAATCACCTGTAACTCCAACAGCGGCAGCCACTCTTAATCGCCCATAAGTATCCTTACAGGAATTTGGTTTTATTTTTAGTTTGATAATATCTCTGTAGGTAATTAACCCAATAAGCGTATTATCCTTTTTTACAACGGGTAGCTTCTCTATTTTATGGTTTTGGAGTATTACCTCTGCTTCTTGAAGAGAGGTGTTTTGATGGGTTGTAACCAAGTTCTCCTTGGTCATGATCTCATAAAGAGATCGATCATCATCTTTCTCAAAACGTAAATCTCGGTTGGTAACAATTCCAACTAGCTTTTTATCATCATCAATGATGGGTATACCTCCAATTCCAAAATCAGACATCATTTTTTTGGCATCACCAACCTGCGCATTTTCGGGAAGCGTTACAGGGTCTAAAATCATTCCGCTCTCCGCACGCTTTACGTTCCTAACTTCTATTGCTTGTTGTTCAATAGTCATGTTTTTATGTAGAACACCAATACCACCATCCTGCGCTATCGCAATAGCCATCGAAGATTCCGTAACGGTATCCATCGCAGCCGAAACAATGGGTGTTTTAAGCTTGATGTTACGCGTAAAATTGGTAAATAAATTTACGTCTCTAGGAAGAACTTCCGAAAAAGCCGGAACCAAAAGGACATCATCGTAGGTGAGGGCTTCACCAAGAACTTTATCAGTAATCGAAGGCATGAGAGAAAGCAATTTTAGTTAAAAATTGCACGCGAAATTAAGAATAATTAATGAGTTTATATCTGAATATTTATAAAGAAGCCCTTTCAAATGATTGAAAGGGCTTCTTTACCTATGTTTATTTTATATAAGCCTTAATTCACTAGGGTAAAAGTTCCTCTTTCTTCTTGAGTAACATCTTCTATAGTAGAGAATTTTAGGAAGTATACATATACTCCGGTAGGAGCAACTTCTCCTCCATCAACCTTACCATCCCAGAATTCAGTTGGATCCTCTGTTCTAAACATTACCGCACCCCATCTATTGAGTACGTAGAAATCATATTCTTGAATGTCTTCAAATCTTAAACTAGGGCCAAAAGTTCTATTCACTTCAACATCACTACCTGGTCTAAAGGCAGTAGGTACATATACTCTTACCTTTTGATTCTTACAAACCTGATTAGATAAGCTACTAAATGGCTCACCATTATCATCTACAAAACCAAGCGGGTTATTATCTTCTACCGCTTTTACATAATAACAAAACTTACCGCTTTCTTCGCCAAACTGTGCTATTTGATCTATGTAAACCGTATCCGTTCCAGCTGTTGAACCAATTAAGGAGTAATTTTGATTGTCATTTACACTTCGGTAAATCTCATATCTTCCTACTCCTCCTCCCCAATTGATGTAGGAAGGCCAGCTTAATGTGTTACTCAAATTAACGTTGGGTGAAGTGTTCAAAACCAAATTAATAACTGATTCGGTAATCGTATCCGTTCCACCGCATAGGTTATTTGATCTTATCCGATAATAATATGTGGTTGTAGGATCTGCCGAGAAATCACTAAAATTGACTACATATGGAATTGTGGTAGGCTTAGCTACATTTCCAATTTTTTCATATATACCAAAACGTTCTGTAGATCTTTCAATGTCAAACCCGGAAATATCCGCTTGACCATCTACGAAGGCTTTTAAGTCTATAGAACCCCTATTGTAATTATTCGTTACGTTCGCTATATACAGGATTCTAGATTTTTGAGGTACATCCGCATCAACATAAATCGGATTTGAGGTAGATGTAAACAGACCGCTTGTATCCTCCGCCTGAACATAATACATATATCTTGTTCCTGCCGCTAAATTAGAATGGAGATGGGAAGAATCTGTACCAGATCCAGCGAAAAGGAGTGTTGGTGGACCAAACCCAGCTCCATTATCTGCTCTTAAGTATACATTGTATTCGGC
>CAZAJG010000017.1:44639-65451 GCA_964485405.1 uncultured Owenweeksia sp.
TCCACCATCAAAACCATTGTAATAGTTCCAGCTTAAATTCACATATCCTTCACAGGGGTTTAAACTGGATCTCAGATTAATTGTATTGTGTGTAACCACAACCAACTCATCAGACACATTAAGACAACTATCTTTTGACACTATCTTATACTGCTCAGAGCGTTGATCAGCCATACTACCGTCCCAAGAGTAAGGTAAAGTAAGAGTGTTGATATCTAAAGTATCTACATAGGTCCATCCATTAATTGGATCATTAAAGAGCACAAAATACTCTACCACATCATCAAAAGCTGTAGGTTGCCAACTCATCAGCATCCTACCTGTTACCGAGTCAACAGATACGCTATCGATCTTCATAATATCCGCATTCGACTTATCACTAAACACAGCTGTTTGATAAGTTGAACCTGAAACAAAACCATTTTCAGTATCCAGTACACGAATTTGATATGTAACGGTATCATCACAGACACTTACCGTATCCACAAAAGTATAGCTATAGTTTGCCGGAACACCTGTAACCTCTGGAACCGCACCTACTAACCTCCAAGGAGTGCTAACAGTTCTTAGCCATATCTCGTAAGAGGCTATTGACGTAGATGGTAAAGGATCATGGAGAGGATTCCATGTTAAAGTTGCAATTTCACTATTTGGAGCAGGAGGCATTACACCCATACCTAAAGTAATTAGAGAAAATGTATCACTAGGCTCAGATAGAAAATCACAGGCTCCGGTACTTTTAATCATATAAAAAGACCTATATCCTTGACTGGCTAATGAAGTAGTGGTTAAACTATCAATCTCTATTATGCTATCTAAAACAGAATATGGACCGTTGATGTTAGTTGCTGCAAAGATTTTATAGTAGTTGAAAGGAAGTCCACTATCTATAACAGCTTGATTCCAATATATACTTACATCCCCATTCGTTTCTTCAAAAATACTTGTAAGTGGGGGTGGTGTTGGATCTCCTGGAATTACATCAACAATTAACGTAGTAATAGCAACAGCGGGAGCAGGACATCCATCGTCCCTCATTTTTAATGTGAAATAGTATGTACTTGTAATACCTCCGCAACCATTGCCTAGCGTTCCTAGATGGCCACAATCAGGGGTCCAATCAAATTCAATACTATTTTGTAAACCTTGAGTAAAACCTGTTTGAGGGGCTATTGGTGTAAATTTGGCGCAAGTTCCTGAACCTAAACACCCACTACCACTAGAGAGAGGACTTGAAACCTGCAATCCTCCAGCTTCGAATGTAATGCTTTGAGGTGTTCCATTAGGTAAAAAGTCAAAATCCTGAGCTTGAAGTTCAAACTTCAACTGATCGAATGGAAACAATTTGGTTCTATATATATTACCATTTCTTTCAATCCATGGATAAACTGATGTATCTATTTCAGCAGATGGTTGATTGTTAACTGGACAGTCATCACGAATAGATATAGCAACATCTCTAAACACTTCTGCGATTAACTGACAGTCTCTCCAAGCCTGAATGGAAACACAACTAGCAAAAGAACCTTGCACTGTACCTCCAGTACCAAAACTATTTACCAACATAGTTACCTCTCCAGAAACTCCGTCTAAAGTTATAGGTCCATTACTAGCATCTTCTGATGCATCTGGAAATGGAGCCGCATTTGAATATCCTGCGTTCCAAACGATTGGTGTACCTGCAGATTGAAGAGGAGAAGCCCAACTAAAATCAGTTGAGTCTAAATCTTTATCAGCGGCTAAGTGATTGTATGTAAAGTTATATCCTGTACAAATTACCGGTGATCCACCTTCCGCGAAAATAGGTGAATTATCATAACAAGTGGAAAGGTTATTCGGAGCGGTTGCTCCCGGAGGAGTATAAGGATACATCCTTGCTCTTAAATAATATCCTCCTGTATTTGTATTCTGATTACCTCCGGGCCTACAACAGCTGCTCCAGGAAAACTCAGATCCACCTATTGCTGGAGTACCGTTAAGCGGTACGGCTCCAGAACGATAAACATATCGTTCTACAGCACCTGGTTCGCCATTAGTTGCACAGGTGATTTGATTTGCAGGGTCATAACAATCTGGAGAAACATCTGTTTGGCTTACAAAAGGACATTGAATATTTGCCCCAAATGGATTGTTTATCGATTGCGTGGCAGTTGATAAAGGTATACCGTTACAATCTCGGTACAATGTCAACGTGAAAATGTAGTTCCCATTACCTGAACATTCCCATGTAATCTCTCCTCCTAGTAGGTGGCTAGCGTGGGCAGATTGGAATGTAAAAAAGAAGGTTAAGACAAATATGAACTTGCTTATTAATCTCATTCTATAAAATTTTTCTAAAAGTAACTCTAGAAATACGATAAACCAACTCATATTGAGTAATTAATACCTTTCCGTAAGGCAAAGCTGGAAAAAAGAGTTCCAACGCTTCTGTCGAATGAGTAAACAGAAGATGTTGGAACTCTGAATTTATCTTTAGTTAATTAAAGAGAAGGTGCCTCTTTCCTCTTTGGGTACGTCCTCTAATGTAGAATACTTCAGGTAATAAACATAAACACCTGTTGGAGCTACTTCACCATCTACCTTACCGTCCCAGAAAAGGTCCGGATCGTTTGTTCTAAACATGACTGCTCCCCAGCGGTTCAATACATAAAAATCATATTCAGCAACATCTTCAAATCGCATAGTTGGACCAAAAGTTCTATTCACTTCTACATCACTTCCTGGTCTAAAGGCTGTTGGTAAATAAATCTTAGCTCGTTGATTTATACAAAGTTGATTACTCGCACTCTTAAAAGGTTCTCCGTTATCATTCACAAAACCTAGTGGATTGTTATCCTCTACTGCTTCCACATAATAACAGAACTTTCCATTTTCATTTCTAAAATCGATAATGTTATCAATAAAGGTCTCATCTAAGCCATCATTGCTCCCTACAAAAGTGAAATTTTGATTATTATTTACACTTCGGTAAACATCATATCTTCCAACTCCTCCTCCCCAGTTTTCGTAGGCATTCCAACTCAAGGTATTCGTAAGATTGCTATTAGCATCTATATTTAGAACTACATTATTTGATCTATTACTCATAGAGTCCACCCCTCCACAAAGATTGTTCGAGCGTATTCTGTAATAATAAATGGATTTAGGATTCGCAGAAAAATCACTAAAATTCACCACAAAAGGAGCCGCTTCCGGTTTAGCTACATTTCCAATGGTTTCATAAATTCCGTTCCGTTCATTTGATCTTTGAATATCAAAACCTGAAACATCGGCCTGACCATCTATAAAAGCTTTTAAGTCAACAGATCCTCTATTTAGGTTGTTGCTTACTTGTGCTAAGTAGAGCAAACGTGATTTTTGAGGAACGTCTGCTGTGATTTCTACTTCATTAGAACTTGCCGTTTTTAGTTCCGGCACATCATATGCTTGAACCACGTATTTATACTGGTAATCTTTCTGAAGGTTTCCATGGGTAAAACTGAACTCATTTGGTCCCGCTGCATACAGCAATATATTTGGTCCAAAACCACCACCATTGTTAATGCTTACAAATAAATCATAACCTCCAGTTTCATCCGGGAAGCCAACATATTCATTCCAATTAATTTCAGCAATTCCATCGCACTTATTTAAACTTGATTCTAAGTAAATGGTGTTATGTGAAACAACTTTTAGCTCATCAGACTGGGTTCCGCAGGTATCTATAGTCACAATTTTAAACTGTTCTGTTCGAGTACCAGCCATGCTTCCTCCCCAAGTATATGGAAGCACTAAGTTATCTACATCAATAGAGTCTACATAAGACCATCCAAGTACCGGGTCATTAAATAATATATAGTATTTATCAATATCTGGTTCAGAGGTTAAACTCCAACTCAAAAGGGCCTGCCCATTTGCATCAACTGATACACTGTCAATACCTATTACGTCTTCATTTCTTTGATCGCTAAACAGTTCTTCTCTGTAGTTAGAGCCTGATAAAAAGCCATTCTCCAAATCCACCACTCGGATTTGATATTTAACCGAGTCGTAACAAACGTTTACTGTATCTCTGTAAGCATACAGTTGAGTGTTCGGTGCTTCTGGAACAGAATCGATCTTTACCCAAGTACCAAGACTTGGTTTAGCCCATATTTCATAAAACCTTTTTGATGTTGCTGGTAAAGGATAATGTAATGGATTCCATTCTAAATCAGCAAACTCGCTATTGGGCGCAGCTGGTGAAGCTGTCATGGAGAGGTTTATATGACAAAGTGTATCACTCTCATTGGAAGGGAAAAAGCACTCTCCCGTTCTTTTGATTAAATAAAAGCAAGAATAACCGGATCCTGAATCTACTGTTGTATTTAAGCTATCAATCTCAGAAATGGTATCAATCGGGATAAACGTGCCACCAAAGCTTGAAGATGCATATAAAATATAATCTTTAAAATCTAAAGCACTATCCTGCTCCGCTTTATTCCATGAAACGGTGTAGTCTCCATTTCCTTCTTCAAATATACTTGTTAAAGGGGGGGCAGTAGGGTCTCCGGCTAATACATCTACTATGAGAGTAGTAATAGATACAGCTGGTGCTGGACAAGCATCATCCGTCATTTTAAGTGTAAAATAGTATGTACTTGTAACACCTCCACAACTACCATCTGCAGCCAAATTATTACAGTTTGGTGTCCATTCAAATTTAATATTATTGGTTAAAGCTTGGTCAAAACCTGTTTGCGGTGCAATTGGGGTGAATTTAGCACAAGTACCTGGTCCTAAACACCCTGTACCACTAGAATATGGGCTAGAAACCTGTAAACCACCAGCAGTAAAGTAAATAGTTTGTGGTGTACCTTGTCCATCAAATTGAAAATCTTGAGCTTGCATTTCAAACGAAACTAAATCTCCAGGATAAACTTGGGTTCTATATACATTTCCGTTTCTTACAATCTGATCATAAATACTTGTGTCAATTTCCGTAGTTGGCATGGTGTTACTTGCATCACATCCTTGAGTTAATAAAGAAATTGAAACATCTCTAAACACTTCTGCTACTTTTTGGCAACCTTTCCAAGCTTCAATTTTTATACAACTAGCGAAAGAACCTTCTCCTGCACTTGTACCAAAATTGTTTACCTCCATCGTCATTTCACCAGAAACCGGATCTAGAGTTATAGGACCATTACTCGCATGTTCGCTTCCATCCGGGTAAGGTGCATTTGCTGTGTAACCAGCTGACCATACTATAGGCGTGTTGGCCGCTTGGTAAGGTTCTGCAAATGAGAAAACAATAGAGTCTAAATCTCTATCTACCGCAAGGTGGTTATAGGTAAACTCAAAGCCTGTACATAAAACAGGAGATCCTATTTCTCCGAACTCTGGAGAGCTATCGTAACACGTAGAGGTATTTAGAGCTGCCCCACCCGGAACAGGGGTATATGGATACATCTTTGATCTAAGATAATAACTACCACTATTGTGATTTTGATCTCCACTTGGACGACAACAATCTGACCAAGAAAACTCCCACCCATTTAAAGGTGGGACACCTGACAAATTTGTTACCGTTCCGGTATAAGTTATTTTCCTAACTGCTCCGTATATATAAGTTCCTGCAGGGGCATTTATAGCCTTATTGCAACTTATAGCATCATTAGGATCTGAACAATTTGGAGACACATCCACCTCGCTAATTTTATTTACAAGGAAATTTCCAGCTGGGGAATTAGAGTTGATAGTTTCTGTAGGGCCAAATAGTCCTAAAGAACCGTTACAATCTCCATATAATACTAAGGTGAATATGTAATCTCCATTAGCATTACATCTCCATGTAATCTCACCTCCCATAAGGTGGCTGGCAGTTGAGTTTGTTTTAAAACCAAAGAGAAGGATTAAAACAAGTGATAGTTTAATGAATATATTTTTCATAGCGTAGGCGGTTTTGAGATAAAAGTAGTACCTCCATACAGCGAAATCTATACGCATCCAGTTTTGAGACGCTTTGCATTAGGTAAATATGCTTATCTACCATATGAAATTTTGAGCTTCGTTCCCTCATTGAAAAGGGGAAACCGTGCTCTTTTTATGGTTATTAAAAGGATTGGACTAACTCAAGAGCCTCTTTGTATTCCTTTACCAACTCTTTTACTATCTGAGAAGCGGGTTTAATTTCCTTAATTAGACCACTTATTTGGCCTATTTCTAGTTCTCCCTCTTCCATATCACCTTGGAACATTCCTTTCTTTGCCCGCCCTCTTCCGAGTAAATTCTTGAGTTCTTCGTTAGAAGCATTTTCTGCGTAGGCTTTTTGAAGATCTATGTAGAACTTATTCTTCATCAAACGAACTGGAGTTATTTCCTTTAGTGTTAACTCTGTGGCTCCTTCGCTGGCCTCCACAACTTTATTTTTAAAATCGATATGTGCTGAGCTCTCTTCACTAGCTACAAATTTTGATCCTATCTGCACACCATCAGCTCCTAAAACTTGAGCCGCTAAAATTTGTTTGCCCGTTGCAATTCCTCCAGCGGCAATTAATGGAATATCTAATACCTCCTTAACCATAGGTATTAAACATAAAGTTGTAGTTTCTTCCCTACCATTATGGCCACCCGCTTCAAAGCCTTCGGCAACTACCGCATCTACACCAGCTTGTTGAGATTTAAGCGCAAATTTCACACTACTTACTACATGTACAACAACTATCCCCTTCTCTTTGAGTGTAGGAGTCCAAACCTTAGGGTTACCCGCAGAAGTAAAGACGATTGGTACGTTTTCTTCTACGATAATGGTCATCAACTCTTCTATTTGTGGATAAAGCATGGGTACGTTTACCGCAAAAGGTTTATTGGTGGCTTTTTTGCATTTTTGGATGTGTTCTCTCAATATTTCAGGATACATACTTCCTGATCCAATAATTCCAAGACCACCTGCATTACTCACTGCCGAGGCCAACTTCCAACCACTGCACCAAATCATTCCGGCTTGAATAATGGGATACTCAATATCAAAAAGTTCGCAGATGCGATTACTCATATTACTTTAAAATTTTATAGGTAGAGGAATGATCGGTAACCTGGAGTTGTAAAATATAAACGCCTTCTGGATAAGGGAAATCTAATTCCATTGAACCGGACTCAATCCCTCTTTCAGACTTATACAATTCTCTTCCATTTACATCAAACAGAGATAACTGAGCGATTTGATTGATTAAAAAACCATCAAACTTGATAGAAAGCTTATCACGTACAGGGTTTGGAAAAACTTGTGTGGATAAACTACTTAGAGGTTCTTCAGTAGCAATACTAAAAAAAGCTGCTTCAAAATTGGGTATTCCGAAACCGTATTCGTTATTGGGAGCAAAAGCTTTATCCGATGAGAGTTTAATGGCATTAAAAATCTCCATATTGGTCTTGTTCGGGTTAAATTGCCACATACAAGCGGCTAAACCAGAAATAACAGGACATGAAAAAGAAGTACCGTTTCCAGCACCTACGCTTGTACCACCAGAGTTTGCTGTTCCAGCACCCATTGCCATAACATCTGGTTTAAGCCTGCCATCAGCACTCGGGCCAATGCTACTAAAGCCAGCTCTCATTCGGCTTCCATCAACCGCTCCTATAGCTAAAACACTATCTCCATCTGCAGGAGCCGTTATGTGTTGCCAAGCACCTGATCCTTCATTTCCTGCACTAACAACCACTAATAGGCCTTTTTTAGCCGCCATGTCGGCTGCCTTCGTAACAATCGTAGTATTTCCATCCATCTCAGAATATGTATAATTACCGACCCCTCCATCAAATTGATTGTATCCGAGTGAGGAGGTAATAATATCTGCGCCCACACTATCCGCAAATTCTGCGGCCATCATCCAGTTATCCATTTCCACTGCATTTTCTGAGCTTTCCACCTCACTTTTCAATAGCCAATAGTTTGCTTTAGGAGCACTACCTACCAATTGACCGTCAGCATAACCTCCAAGAATAGATAACACACGTGTTCCATGGCTTCCATCTTGATAGACACTGGAATGACCAGTGAAGGCTTTTGTTCCCAGAATTTGATTATTTGTCCATAAGGAATCGAAGATTAAGCCATTATCCGTACCGAAAAAGCCTCCATCAATTACGGCTATTGTCATTGTTTCGCCTTTATAACCATGGTCATGCATGATATCTCCTTTTACCATCTCTATTTGGAGAGAAGCCAATCCGTAATCAATGGCAGCCGTTTGGAGAATACTACCTCCATAATCCGTAAAATCAAGTTTGTAATTTTTAGGTACCTCCACTCTTTTTACAAAAGGAAGCATTTGAAGTTCTTGAGCTGAAATTGACTCAACCACCACATAATTGAACCAACGGCTTTTAGCTTTCACTTTACCTCCTAATTTTTCAATTTGTGTAATATATGCTTCACTTACAGGAACATCTCTTAAATCTAAAGGCACTCCTCTTTGAGCTCTCTTTTTTAATGCAGTTTCACTCAAAGCTACATCCGCTTCGCATACTTCCGTTTTGCTGAACTCTTTATCCGAAAGATATACTCTTAACGACTGCGCTTTTAAACCCATGGTAGCTAAACATAGGATTAGTAAATAGACTTTCTTCATACTTTAATATTTAATTACTCCAGAACCAATCAACTCGCCTTCAATATACCAAGCAGCAAACTGCCCTGGTGTAATTGCTTTTTGAGGTTCATCAAAAATAACGTACATCCCATTTCCTTCCCTGTATAAAGTAGCACCGAATAGCGCTTGTCTATATCGTATACGTATTTGAAAGTGTTTATGTTCACCTTCTTTTAATTTTAAATCCGATCTTACCCAATGAATCTCACTTTTATCTATAAATAACCCTTTTTTTGAAAGTGCTTTATGAGATTCTCCTTGCCCTGTATAAATCAAATTATTCTTAGTGTCTGTAGCTAGTACGAAAAGGGGCTCAGGTGTTCCGCCAACTGCTAATCCTTTACGTTGACCAATGGTAAAAAAATGGGCGCCATTATGCTCCCCTACTACTTCACCATTTTCAGGAGAGAATGGATAGTTCGCCACCAATTTATCCAAATCACCAGAATCTAAACCTAGCGCAATAGGAGGCACATTCTCTTCCTTTACTTCAATAATAACTCCTCTTTTTGCACTTAGCTGCTGTTGTAAAAAATCTGGCAACCGCACTTTGCCGATAAAACAAAGTCCTTGAGAATCTTTTTTATCAGCTGTGACTAAATCCATATCCGAAGCAATTCTCCGCACCTCGGGCTTATTGAGATGGCCTATAGGGAATAAAGCTTTTGACAATTGTTTCTGATTCAACTGACATAAGAAATAGCTTTGATCCTTGTGGATATCTGCTCCGGCAAGCAACCTGTGTACAGGTTTACCTTCCACTTCGATCGTATCTTTTTGGCAATAATGACCTGTAGCTACATATTCAGCTCCTAAGTTCAAGGCGATATCCAAAAACGTGTCAAACTTAATTTCTCTATTACAAAGTACATCGGGATTTGGCGTGCGTCCTGCCTCATATTCGTTAAACATATAATCCACAATCCGCTCTTTGTATTGATCGCTTAAATCAACTACTTGGAATGGAATGCCTAGCTTCTCTGCAACCAAAAGTGCATCGTTACTATCTTCAATCCAAGGGCATTCATCATGTAAGGTAACCGATTCATCATGCCAGTTTCGCATAAAGAGACCAATAACCTCATGCCCTTGCTCTACCAATAGATGTGCAGCTACACTGCTATCTACTCCTCCACTTAAGCCTACAACTACTTTTGCCATTTTACTCTTCAGAAAATCCTTCTATCTCCTCTATTTCACGGTTTAAGTGAACGCCTCTTCTCCATATTTGCTTCTCTTTCACCTTCATATTATCATCAAAAATATACCAGTTACCGTCCATTAACCCTTTTACATATTTCCCTTTTGCTCTAATCCTTCCTTCTTCGTTATAATAGAAAACTTCACCAGATAACATTCCATCTACATACTGGCCTTTTGATTTTGGTCTTCCATCTTCAAAAAACTGCTTCCATACTCCTTCTTTCTTTCCCATAACATAATGGGTTTCTTCCGCTACCTTTCCATTGTCGAAATACAGAAATGAAGGCCCATTCCTTTTACCCTTTTTGTAGCTTTCTCTAGAGATTAAATTCTCGTTAGCATCATAAAAGGTCCACACACTATCTTTTTCACCTTTGGTGTACCTGCCTTCAGCTGCTAAAATCCTTTTTCCGCCAAATTGCTTGGAATATGCTACCCGAGTCTTTCCCCTAAAAGTATTAATCGCTTTAAGTTCACCACTATCAAAATAGAAACGAAATTCGCCTACTTCAATTCCATGGCTAAACTCTCCTTTATAACGCACCTTGCCGTTTTCATGATTCTTTTTCCAAACACCATGACGTTTTCCCTTAGAATCCGTTTGATTAACTTGAGAAAACAGAGCTGTAGGCAAGTTTAGAATGAGGCAAAAAAGAATTGTTCTCATGATGGATACAAAAATACAAGGGTTAGTGCACAAAGTCACCATAGTTTAAACTATGAGGATATAAATATAATATTGCAAAGTATTTTTTATTCGAACGAACAGATCGTTCCAATCTAAAAAAAGACTGTTTTATTCTAAGTTTAAAGTTTCTCCAACGGTGTACTCCAGTTTTTTAGTGCTGTTTCTAACAACCATTTCCGCTAAGAACCCTGTTAAAAACATCTGTGTACCAATTACCATAGTAACCATAGCTATGTAAAACCAAGGATTATCCGTTATTAACCTTGCTTTTTCGCCAACGCTTAGTGCATATAGTTTATCAATACCTAAATATAATGCTGCAAAAAATCCAAATACAAAAGTTAAGGTTCCGTAAAGACCAAAAAAGTGCATAGGTCTTTTAGCAAACTTAGAAACAAAAGCCAAAGTCAAAAGATCTAAAGGACCATTGATAAAGCGTATTAAACCGAACTTAGTATGGCCGTATTTTCTAGCTTGATGTTGAACGACCTTCTCCCCTATCTTTTTATAACCGGCATTTTTAGCCAAAAAGGGAATGTAACGATGCATCTCACCGTGTACATCTACATTTTTAACCACCTCGTTTTTGTATGCCTTTAACCCACAGTTAAAATCATGCAATTCAATTTTACTTATTCTTCGGGTGGCCCAATTGTAGAATTTGGTAGGGATTGTTTTAGAGAGAGGATCGTGGCGGACTTTTTTCCAACCGCTAATCAAGTCAAAGTCGTCTTCGGTAATAAGTCGATACAATTCCGGAATTTCATCCGGACTATCTTGAAGATCAGCATCCATCGTGATAACTACGTCACCTTCCGCAGCAGCAAAACCAACATTTAAACCCGCAGATTTACCGTGATTTCTTCTAAATTTTATTCCCTTAATGTTTGGATTGCTTTGACCAATCTCATTAACCGCTCTCCAACTCTCATCTGTTGATCCATCGTCCACAAAAATCACTTCATAAGTAAAGTTGTGTTCTTGCATTACTCGATTAATCCAATCGCTAAGTTCTCTTAGCGACTCGTCTTCATTATACAGGGGTATTACTACCGATATATTCATTAAAAGCCTTTATTTAATCGTTTTCACCAAAACTCTCAGCATCCATATTCTCCAAGTGAGCTGGTCTATTCTTTTTCATGATCGCAGCAGCTATCAAACCAATAACACCATGGAAAATAATACTTAATAAAAAGGCTTGAAGTTGAGACCCTAAAGCCATCGGGTTTTGGTTTTCAGCTTGTTCTATGGCTTGCTCTATAGTTTCCTCTGGCGCACCCCAATCCTCCATCATGTTTACCGTAGTTTCTATACTCAACTCTTTTAAGGTTTCGGCTGCAGAAGGATCCACAACGTTAAACAATAAGTACGTAACAACTATTCCTGTTGCGCCAGCCACTAAGTAAGAAACTATGTAAGACGTGAAAGCGTCTTTAAAAGCTATAAATCCGCCCATCTGTTTTTTAGAAGTAGAAATACCAACGATAAACAAAACGATAGATAGTACAAATAACGATGAGGTAGCCCAAAAATTAACCAAAATATCAATCGCAACTGCGTAGCCCAAAACGGTAAAGGCAACTCCTATTCCAGCTGCTATTAAACCGTATTTCAATGCATTGGATTTTACTACCTGATTCATTTGTTGTGTTTTTCGTGATTAGGCGCAAATATAACCAAAAAGCCATCTGGTAAAAGTTAACAAATTCTTTTACGGTTAAAGACTTTTGTCTTAGTTTTGCTGACTAAGGCAAGTCCCATACAACCAGCTCCTGATGAACTCCCCCAGGGCGGGAACGCAGCAAGGGTAATTGGTTGAGCGGTGTGATATGGATCGCTTGCCTTTCTTTTTTCCTTTTCTTTCCACATCTTACTTATTTAGAGTCTAATATCCCTCCTATTTTGAGGAAGCTGATTACCTTTGTCCTCAAGCAAATACAACGTATTTACGAATCGTAGTTTCATAAGCAACAAATACAACAATTAAAGCATGAAGTTTTTTATCGACACGGCTAACCTCGATCAAATTAAAGAAGCACAGGATCTTGGCGTTTTAGATGGCGTTACCACCAATCCTTCCCTTATGGCGAAAGAAGGCATTACAGGTGAACAAAACATTAAAGATCACTACGTTAAAATCTGCGAATTGGTAGATGGAGATGTTAGTGCAGAAGTTATTTCAACAGATTTTGATGGAATGGTGAGAGAGGGAGAAGCTTTGGCTAATCTTCATCCACAAATCGTAGTTAAAATTCCTATGATTAAAGAGGGTATAAAGGCCCTCAAATATTTCTCAGATAATGGGATTAAAACAAATTGCACTCTAGTATTCTCTCCTGGTCAAGCGCTTTTAGCAGCTAAAGCTGGAGCCACTTATGTTTCTCCTTTTATAGGAAGATTAGATGATATATCAACGGATGGTTTGGAATTGATTGAAAAAATCAGGTTGATTTATGATAATTACGGTTACGAAACAGAAATTCTTGCCGCCTCAGTTCGCCATACCATGCATGTTATTGGATGTGCAGAAATTGGTGCGGATGTAATGACAGGTCCTTTGAGCTCAATTTTAGGCTTATTGAAACACCCCTTAACAGATAGTGGTTTAGAGAAATTCTTAGCCGATTATAAAAAAGGAAATCAATAAGTATATATTATTCCTTTTCATAACTTTACGATAAAGCTTTGCCTCACCGCAAGGCTTTATTTGTATTTACACTAAGATAAAGTAGATGGCTGAACTGATTAAAATTTATCCTGACAATCCAAATCCTAAAGAAATCAAAAAGGTAATTGATGTTCTCAACAAAGGAGGGGTTATCATTTATCCTACAGACACTGTTTATTCTTTTGGGTGTGATGTGACAAAAACTAAAGCACTAGAAAGGATTGCCAGAATAAAAGATATTAAGCTAGAAAAAGCTAATTTTTCAATTATCTTCTATGATCTAAGCCACCTTTCCGACTACACCAAGCAAATTGACACCTCTACTTATAAAACGCTCAAAAGAGCTTTACCTGGAGCATTTACCTTTATTCTTGAGGCAACCAATACCATTCCTAAACTATTTAAAAGCAAGCGAAAAACTATTGGTATCCGAATTCCGGACAACAATATTCCTAGAGAGATTGTAAATCAATTGGGAAATCCATTAGTGGCAACATCTGTTCATGATGAGGATGAGATTCTTGAGTACACTACAGATCCAGAGCTAATATTAGAGAAGTATGGCAATCTAGTAGACCTGGTGATTGATGGTGGATATGGCGATAATGATGCCTCTACAGTTGTTGATTTAACGGGCGGTGATATAGAAGTTATTAGAGAAGGAAAAGGCGATCTAAATTTACTTTAATAGAAGTTTTTAAAAACACTTCCTAAACTCCTTATCGTATCTGAAGCTAAATTGGCTTCCATAGATCTTTCATCTCCAGCTAACTTTCCGGCTCTGCCATGTATGTAAGTTCCTAATAAAGCAGCTTCAACAGGTTTATAACCATTGCTTAGAAGAGCAAGGATAATACCAGTCAAAACATCGCCACTCCCCGCTTTCGCCAAGGCTGGGCTACCGGCATCAACAAAAGATATTTTTCCATCAGGTTCCGCAATAGCTGTAACTGTATCTTTAAGAACTACTATGAGGTGGTATTTTTTAGAAAAACTTCGAAGTTGCTGTAAATAGTCTGAAGCTAGATCACTTACTCCTAAAAGTCTTTTGAACTCACCAATATGTGGAGTGATTATGCTCTCTACCGGAAGTTTTGACAAAACATCACGGTTTTGGGCTAAAATATTCAAAGCATCCGCATCCAAAACAATAGGTTTATTTATTGAATTGATAACCCCCATAAGGACACCACACGTTGACTCACTTTTCCCTAAACCCGGACCTATACCTACAGTATATTTTTCTAAGTCTTTAGGTATTTCCGTAATTTGGTTAAAATCAGAATCTAAAGTAACCATCGCTTCAGGAAAACTACTCTGAAAAGGAAGCTCTCCACAACCTGGAATACGCACTGTTAGCAAACCTACCCCAGCACACAAACAAGCTTTTCCAGCTAATAGAGCTGCTCCTATTTTTCCTCTAGATCCTGCAATTAATAAAGCATGACCATAAGAGGATTTATAAGTGTGTTTTTTTCTGTGTTTAAATATTGACTTTGCAGCACTACTTTCAAAAAAGTGATAAGTACTCAATGCAGAACCAATAAAATCAGGGTGAATCTGTATGTTGAGAATTCTATATTCACCAACAAAGGAAAGGGTATCTCTATGGAAAAAACTCAGCTTTGGCAGCTGAAACGTATAGGTATAGTTTGCTTGAAAAATGCGCTTTAAATCATTCTCTGCATTATCATCCGCGAAAAGCCCTGTGGGTATATCTACGGCTAACTTTGGGGTTTTTAAACCATTCAAATAATCTATTAGTTTGGTTAACCACCCCTTTAGTGGTTTATTTAAACCAGAGCCTAGTATAGCATCAACTATTAATGCTCGATCATCAAACTTAGGGAGTTCTTCTACTGAGTTTATTTGAATAATTTCAATATCTAAACTCGATAGTCGTTCTAAGTTAATACTAAAGTCATCCGATTTATTGGAAGTATGATTGATAATGAACACACCCACCTGTTTTCCATGTTGATATAGCAATCTAGCTAAAGCCAAACCGTCACCACCATTATTACCTTTACCGCATAAAATGTAGAAACATTGTGCCTGTGAATGATCAGTCAAGATAGCTTTCAACAATTGCTTTGCCGCTCTCTCCATCAAATCTATCGACTCAATTGGCTCGTGTTTTATGGTATAGAGATCAGCCTCCCTCATTTGCAAAGTAGAGAGTATTTTCATGGAACAAGTGTCTTTTCGAGTTTAAACTAAGTTAGTTTAAAAAGAATCATGGATTTATAAGTGAGTCATGGATTTCCAAAACCTGCTTGATTAAGGACCGACTATTATCGTTTTGAACTACAAAATGAGAACGTTTTACCTTTTCTTCTTCTCCCCATTGTTTATCCATCCTGGCCAATACCTCTTCCCTGCTAATCTTACTTCGAGACATTACCCTTTCTATTCTAAGCTCTTGAGGAGCTGTAACGGTAATGATCTTATCGCAGTCTCTATAACTGCCACTTTCAAATAAAATAGCCGCTTCTCTTATGATATAAGTTACATTTTGCTTGGCAAGCCATGCCTTAAAATGTTTGGCAACCGCTGGATGAATAATTGAATTTGTAGCTTCTAAAAGCTTAGGATCATTAAAAATGATGGAAGCCATCAATGGTCGATCAATTTTACCCTCTTTTACAATCTCGATACCAAGCAAAGCTTGCAATCTACTTTGAACCCTAATATCCGTATCTATTATCGATTTTGCAAAATGATCTGCTTCATAAACCGGTACTCCAAGAAATTGGAAAATCTCCGCTACAGTTGTTTTTCCACTTCCTATGCCTCCTGTTAAACCTACAATCATTTGGCTATTAATAAATACTCAACTCGCTTTGGTTCAAAGCTAATGTAATCCACATAATCTGGACGGGTTCTCAAAACAAGCTTTAGATATTGCTTATCTAGCTTATTTCCAACTTCTCCATAATCTGCAGTAATCTCAAAATCCCCTTTACCCACCTTATTGTAATCCGGTATCGCTACATGGTAATTGAGTTTAACATCAGGTGGAAAGATTTTAAGCTCGTAGCCTTCTGGAATATTTAAAACCGAGATAGGCACTTCCAACGAGCTCTCTGTTACATCTGTAAACCTAAGTTTTACTTGTACTTCCTTCTGAGAAAATTTGAGATTTTCTTCATCGAAAAGTTTTAAAGGAAGCTTTTTAGTTACGGAGTCCTTATTAGCATTTGCCGCCCAACTGGTGGTTTTTATTTCATTTATAACAGCCAATCTTGAATTGGGACCGCTCACCCAAATGGAATCTGGTTTTAAAACCGGTTTTTTATAGACAATCCGCGAAGGAGGCAGATCACCTTCCAATTGAAGTACTATGGGAACCTTTTTCTTGCTTAGTTTTTGAAAATCAAAAAACACTGTATCCGGTAAAATTGATCTTACCTGTACCTCAGGACCCAATTGAGCAGCTATGTTATCTAGGCTATTGCTGGTTAACCAATAAGATCTTCCATCTCTTGTTTTTCTTTGAACATCAGCCACATCAACCTTTAGCTTTACAAAGTTGGGTAGAACGTATCTCAAAATATTAAACCCCTCTGCCGTTACAGTAACCTTTAAATTGTCTAATGGCTTAACACCAAAGTTCTGATCAGAGGAAAGGTTTTTATAAGATATCGGAAAATCAATAGTTTGTGTATATCCATCCTTTGATAATTTGGTTAGGAACCACAGGAAGATCGCTAAAACCAAAAAAAATATCTTCATTGGAGTGTTTCCTTCAGTAGTAAACTCCACAATTCTATTCCAGATATTTTTAATCTTGGTTAACATATTTGGGTACTAAAGTAAAAATCCCGCTGATGCGGGATTTTCATTTATTTTTTTTCTGTTGCCGAGGAGGATTCTTTTTTAAGATATTTAGCACTAAGCTCTTTGCTGATAGCACTTTTATCAATCTTTAATCGGCTATTTTCGCTTTCTATAACGATATAGTCTTCTTTGAGCTCAAGAATTTTACCGTGAATACCGCTTGAAGTTACAATACGCATACCCTTCGCTATTTCCGCTCTAAACTTTTTCTCCTCTTTTTGTCTCTTAATCTGCGGACGAAAAAAGAAGAAGTACATGACTACAACCATTAAAAGAAGAAACACAGCGTTGTTCATTCCTCCTTGAAGCATTACAGTTAAAATCATATTTTATTCTTCAGTAGTTGTTGGTTCAGCAGCTGGTTGCTCTTTTGGCGTTACTTGAGCTGAGATTTTTAAGGTCATCGTATTCGGAACTGTATTCGCTTTTAGCGTAACCGTTTTTTGTTGATTACCTGTACGACCATTACTATTGAAAGAAACATGGATCTTAGCCTCAGCTCCAGGAGCGATGGGCTCTTTTGGCCAGTTTGGCACAGTACATCCGCAGCTTCCAGACGCATCGTTAATAATTAATGGCGCATCTCCTGAATTGGTGAATACGAAATCGTACTCAGCAAGCGTGCCTTCATCAATTACTCCAAAATCATGATTTTCCTTTGAAAAAGAAAAAGCGGGTGTACCCGAAGCTGTTACATCGTCAGTAGTTAAACTAGTTTCTGATCCAGAAGCAGCGTCACCTTCTCCTTTGATTTTATCTGCAGCATTGTTGTTACAAGCTCCTAGTGAAAGAATAGCAAAACTCGCAAGTGCTAGTAAAGATTTTTTCATTTTAAAATTTATTTTGTTTTTGTTTATGATTGTTATTGGCATCAAAAATAGTGCTAAAGTAAACCCCTGCCAATTTTTTTTATTTCTCCTGTCTCTGAAAGTTCTACTTTTAACTTATCCAGTATTCCATTAATAAAGTTACCACTCTTAGGAGTACTATATTCCTTACTTAATTCTATATACTCGTTCAAGCTTACTTTAACAGGCACTTCTTTAAAGTTAATCATCTCTGTTAAAGCCATTTTCATTAATAGAATATCGAGCATAGCAATTCTCTCCATCTCCCAATTCTCAGCTTTCTCTCTAATCAACTTTTCAAAACGATCGCTCTCAATAACACTTTGTTTAAAAAGAGTACGGGCAAAATCCATATCTGAGCTATCCTTTAGCAAGGCTGGTAAACTACCACTGCCACTTACGTTTTTGCCAAAAGCTTTAATCGTTTTTGCCACCATCATTTGTGCTGCATCCAAATCATCCGACCAGTATAGATCTTTCTCTTCGTAAAGCTGATGTATGGTTTCGTTATGTACCAGGTGTTTACCGTATAGAGCTTTAATAATTTTTTTATCCTCATCCACACTATTTTGAGTGGAGCTCATATACTCTTTAAAATCCTCCGTTTCTTGAAACTCTTTATAGATTTTCTTGAAAATATCTCTGTTATCGCCCCAGCTAATCTTTTTGTCCTGAATCGATTTCAAGTAACTGGGATTTGCATCTAACCACTCCAAAAAACGGTTATTGATAAATTTGAGATTAGGATTCAAATCTTCTTCTGTTGGCAGCTTTCTATTTCTTTTCTGCTCAATTTGATCCTCTGCTATTCTTAAAATGTCGGTTAAACATTTAAGTTCATGAAGATATAGATCATAAATATGACCAATACTATTTACAAGTTTCTTCTCGCTCATAGACATTTGAGCGCTTTCCTCTTGAGTGTATTGATAGAGTGCTTGAAGCACCTTAATGCGGATATGTCTGCGGCTTAACATAGTACCAAAAAGGCTTTAAGCATTGGTTAATTCAGATTTTCTATCCTCCACCCTTCTCACAGCAATTTGCAAGGCTGCTTCATGAGTGGTAATATTTTCAACCTCAGACATTTTAAAGATATCTAAAGTAGTATCGTAAATATTCTCAGTCTTTCTCAAAGATTCTGCTCTATCGTAATTCACAATCTCGGAATATACGTTGATTAAACCTCCGGCATTAATCAGAAAATCAGGCGCATACAAAATACCAGCCTGTTTTAAACGTTCGCCATGAATCTTTTCGTTGGCCAACTGATTGTTAGCTGCTCCAGCTATAATTTCACAGCTCATTTTTGGAATTGAAAGATCATTAACCGTAGCACCAAGAGCACATGGAGCATAGATATCAATATCATTCTCAAAAATATCGTTACCCAGATAAACGGTAGCGTTATACTTATTGCTTACTTCTTGTAAACGATCTTCATGAATATCGTTAATGATTACATTAGCACCCACTTCGGTTAAGTGTTTTACTAAAGTTTCGCCCACATGACCGATTCCTTGTACTAATACTTTTTTCCCTTCTAGGTTATCACTTCCCCATCGGTATTGCGCAGCAGCTTTCATTCCCATAAAAACTCCATAGGCTGTAACTGGTGAAGGGTCACCACTACCTCCCATACTTTCTGGAATACCCGTTACATGATCCGTCTCCATTTTTACCATCTCCATATCACGGGTACTGATACCAACATCTTCTGCAGTAATGTACCTCCCTGATAGGGAATCCACAAAAGAGCCAAACTTGCGCATTAGAGCATCTGTTTTGTCTTTGCGACTATCTCCAATAATTACAGCTTTTCCTCCTCCAAGGTTTAAACCCGAAATAGCCGCTTTGTAGGTCATCCCTCTAGATAAACGCAATACATCTCTTATGGCATCCGATTCGTTGTCATAATTCCACATGCGTGTTCCTCCTAATGCAGGACCTAAAATTGTACTATGGATTCCGATGATGGCTTTTAAGCCTGTTTCTTCGTCTTGGCAAAAGACTAATTGTTCGTGATTTTTGAAGGCCTCCGAACCGAAAATCGGGCCTGTGATTTCTTTTTCGTTCAATATTTTAAGATCGCTCATCACTTTTATTGATATGCTTAATGATAGGTTAAAGAGATATTCCTATTACCTTTGAAGGCTCTTGTTGTTATCGCTTTAAATCGCCTCAATAAGGCTGCGCGAAAGTAATCTAAATTTCTTGAGCTTACAAGCATGAAGTCTCTCTGGGTATTAAACAAATATTTCTTTAAGTATAGATTCCGACTGATCATTGGAGTGGTCTTTGTTACCATATCTGTAATTTTTGGTGTTTTTCCAGCCCAATTTGTTCGTCAATCCTTCGATGTAGTTCAGGAGGCGATAAACTCTTATCAAATTGAAGGCGAAACGGGTACAGGTGATTTAACAAACAAACTACTCCTCTACGGACTTGTGATTATTGGAGCATCCTTACTAAAAGGTCTTTTCATGTTCTTTATGAGGCAAACCATTATTGTGGTAAGCCGATTTATTGAATACGATATGAAAAATGAGATTTTTGAGCAATATCAAAATCTATCCTTAGCATTTTATAAGAGAAATAATACCGGTGATTTAATGAATCGCATTAGCGAAGATGTGAGCCGCGTGCGAATGTATCTTGGACCTGCAATCATGTATACCATCAATGTTAGCATTTCGTTAGTGATCATCATCTCTATCATGCTTTCTATAAATGTCCGTCTTTCTCTTTATGTTCTAGCCCCATTACCTATCCTCTCCGTGGCTATTTACTATGTAAGTCGGATGATTAACGTGAAAAGTGAACAAGTTCAAAGACAACTCAGTAACATCAGCACTTTTGTTCAAGAAGCTTTTAGCGGAATACGCGTATTAAAAGCCTACGTGCGAGAAGATAAATCCATTGAGGATTTTAAGACACAGGCCAATACCTA
>CAZAJG010000017.1:65461-73504 GCA_964485405.1 uncultured Owenweeksia sp.
ATTCTTTTGATTGGTATTTCTACCATTATGACTATCTACATAGGAGGGCAAGAAGCGATAAAAGGGAATATTTCAGCCGGTAACATTGCAGAATTTATAATTTATGTAAATATGCTTACGTGGCCCGTTGCCTCTATTGGCTGGGTAACTTCTTTAGTTCAGAGAGCAGCAGCTTCTCAAGAACGTATTAATGAGTTTTTAAGCATTACTCCAGAAATTCAGAATCCGACAAATGCCCCTCTGAATCTTCAAGGAAACGTTGACTTTAAAAATGTAAGCTTCACTTATCCGGATACTGGAATTGAAGCTTTAAAAAGCATCTCTTTCTCCATTAAAGAAGGACAATCTTTGGCTATTATTGGAAAAACAGGGTCCGGAAAATCGACTATTGCTCAGCTTATAGGACGTTTGTATGACACTTCATCAGGCGAAATACACATAGATGGCAAGCCCGTTGACTCAGTAAATCTCGATGAGTTGAGAAAATCGATTGGTTTTGTTCCACAAGAAGCATTTCTATTTTCAGATAACATTGCCAACAATATTGCTTTTGGATTGAGTGATGCGAGTCAGGAGCAGGTGGAAAAAGCAGCCAAAAATGCTGAAGTTCATGAAAATATAATTGGCTTTCCAAAAGGTTATGAAACTCGAGTTGGTGAAAGAGGAATCACCCTATCTGGAGGACAAAAACAGAGAGTGAGTATTGCTCGGGCTATTATAAAGGAACCTAAATTTTTAATTTTTGACGATTGTCTTTCTGCAGTTGATACAGAAACAGAAGAGAATATTTTGCGAAACCTCAAGAAGCTGATCGATAAGAAAACAACCTTAATTATAAGCCATAGAATCTCTTCAGTAAAGCATGCGGATGAGATTATAGTGCTGGAAGAGGGTAAAATCATTGAAAGAGGCACGCACGATAGCTTAATGGATGAAAAAGGTTACTACCAGCAAATGTTTGAGCAGCAATTAGTAGAGGATTCTAAGAAAGCCGTTTAATCGCTTTTTTTCTGTAAAAACACATTCACCGTGTAGTCGGTATCATAATTTTTTTAGATTTGTCGCTGATGATATAACGAAAAAGAAGATGAGCGAACAAGTCGACCACGGAAAAGAAGAAATACACTCCAAAGTATTAAGAGCAGGCCGAAGAACTTATTTTTTCGATGTAAGAGCTACCAAAGCTGATGACTATTACTTGACGATTACTGAGAGTAAAAAGCATACCAGCGAAAATGGTAGTAGCTTCTACAAAAAACACAAAATCTACCTGTATAAAGAGGATTTCGATAGGTTCAAAGATATCTTAACGGAGATCACTGATTTTATCGTTTCAGAAAAAGGCGAAGAAGTAATCTCTGATACACATCAACCTGACTTCCATGCAAATACTACCTCTCATATAGAGGAGGAAAGCAAAGAACAAGATATGGTAACGGAAACCGTATCTGAATCGAACAATTCGTTTACCGATATCCAATTCGAAGACATTTAATACAACTATATAGTATTGATAAAAGGCTTGGTTTTACCAGGCCTTTTTTGTTTTTAGAATTCTAGAAAACCTGTTAGCTGTTCTCTTATTAAAGCAATAGTTTCGTTATCGGATAAACTACCGGCTTCATTCAATAGATTTCCTAAAACGGATATCGGCAGTTTGTTCGAGTACACTTCAGCCTTTAAATATTGGAGCACTCCTGTTAGATGATCCATTCCTCTTAAGTTACCCGCCCTTCCAGTTGCTACTCCTACCAAGGCAATCTTTTTCTTATGCCAGGTTACAGGAGGTATACTATCAATAAAGGCTTTAAACACACCCGGAAAACTTCCGTTATATTCTGGAGCCACAATCACAATTTTATGAGAAGCCGCTATCTTTTCATCCAAAATAACCTGCACTCCTTCAATCTCTTCACCAAAAGATCCTCCGTATATAAAATCTTTAGGAAGTTCGGCCATCTCCAGCACTTTCACCTCCTCGCCTCTACCCTCTAATACTTGCTTGTAAGCCAAAACAACAGCTTGCGTTTGGTTTTGAGGTCTGTGAGTAGCGCATATAATCGTAATCATAATCTATCTTTCTAAGCTGTTAAAAAATTCCTGAATTGCCTTTAGAATTACACTTGCAACCCTACTTATAAATCGTATTTTAGAAATTCAGAATGGCTTTATACCAGAGAGCAAATTTCCCTCTGATTTATAAGAATTTAAAGCCAAAACCATAGTTTTTATCATAAGGATTATAAACAGAATTGAAGTAAAATGGGCAAAACAGTAGCAGTAGCGAATCAGAAGGGGGGCGTAGGGAAAACTACAACATCTGTTAATCTGGCTGCATCCTTAGGGGTTTTAGAAAAGAAAGTATTATTAATTGATGCCGATCCACAGGCGAACTCAACCTCGGCATTAGGGTTTGATCCAGATAATGTAACTCAAGGAACATATCAGGTTTTAGAGCACGTATGCTCCGCAAAAGAGGTTATTATAGAAACAAACTCTCCCGGTTTAAGCCTCATTCCAGCACAAATAGATTTGGTGGCTGTTGAAATTGAGCTAATAGATAAAGAAGAGCGGGAGCATATGCTCAAAAAGGCATTACAAGAAATAAAAGATGATTTTGACTACATCCTTATAGATTGTGCTCCATCCTTAGGTTTAATCACTTTAAATGCACTCACCGCGGCAGATTCTGTTATTGTACCGATTCAATGTGAATATTTCGCTTTAGAAGGTTTGGGCAAACTATTAAACACCATAAAAAGTGTTCAGAATATCCACAACCCAGATCTCGATATTGAAGGTTTGTTGCTCACCATGTTTGACTCTAGGCTACGACTTTCAAATCAAGTAGTGGAAGAAGTAAAAACACATTTCCAGAAAATGGTGTTCAATACAGTGATACAAAGAAATGTGCGCTTAAGTGAAGCTCCTAGTTTTGGTGAATCAATAATCACTTACGATGCCTCTAGTAAAGGCGCAGCCAATTATCTAAATTTAGCCAGGGAGTTTATTGAGAAAAATGAATTGACTAGCGAAATGGCTAGCTAATTCCTTTCACGAAAGATTCTATATTCTTTAAAACTCTATTTTTGGCTTTGTATTTGAATACGAGTAGTTTTAGCACTTTTTACAATTAAAATCAAATGGCAGCACCTAAGAGGCAGGCATTAGGCAGAGGACTTTCAGCATTATTAAAGGAAACCGAAAATGTAAAATCGGCAAAAGATACCCATGCAGATAAACTGGTAGGTGCCATTGCCGAAATTGAAATTGATAAAATTCAAGTAAATCCTTTCCAACCCAGAACACGCTTTGATGAAGAGGCCATTGAGGAACTCAGTATTTCTATTCGTGAACTAGGTGTTATTCAACCTATTACAGTAAGAAAAATGCCTGAAGGCACTTTTCAAATCATAAGTGGAGAACGAAGGTTTAGAGCCAGTAAACATCTTGGAAATAAGACCATTCCGGCTTATGTGCGTATTGCAGATGATCAAACCATGTTGGAAATGGCGTTGGTTGAAAACATCCAAAGGGAAGAATTAGATGCCATTGAAGTAGCCTTAAGTTACCAAAGACTTATAGAAGAGTGTAAACTTACCCAAGAAGCTATGAGTGATCGGGTAGGTAAAAAAAGATCTACCATTACCAATTATCTTCGTCTTTTAAAGCTGCAGCCCATTATTCAGGCAGGGTTACGCGATAAAATGATAAGCATGGGTCATGCTCGCGCTATTATCAACATCGAAAACGAAGAGGATCAACTTAGCTTATATGAACAAGCTATAGCGAAAGAGCTTTCTGTTAGACAAATAGAAGAAGCCGTTAGACGAATTAAAGAGAAAAATGCAGCTTCGAAAGATTCAACTGTTAAAACAAATGTTAAAGAGGAAGTAACCGAAAAATATAGCGAAATAAAAAGCGTTCTTGCCGAACACCTTAGCTCTGATGTGGTTCTTACTCGGAATCAAAAAGGAAAAGGAAAAATCGTGATCAACTTTAAGAATGACGATGACTTTGAACGTATTTTAAATCTTATTACTCCTTGATTTTTAATAAATCAACATATTTCAAGGTATTCACCTTACTATTTTTGTCGCTTCTTCACCCTGTATCAGGCATGGCGCAAGAAGAGACTATCAATTCGGAATCAGATACTCTAAGATTACATTCTGTATCAAAAGCAACTTGGAGATCTACCATAGTTCCAAGCTGGGGGCAAGCATATAATAAGAAGTATTGGAAAATGCCAATCGTTTATGCAGCTATGGGGACTACTATCTTTTTCGCTATAGACAATCACAGCTCTTATAGACGCTACTTAGACGCTTTTAATACACGAATTGATGATGACCCAAATACCTCGGATGAATTTGTTGGTATTTATGACGAAAGGCAGTTGATTGAAATACAAGATCAATTCCGAAAATGGCGGGATTTGAATATCATCCTTACGGGCTTTGCTTATGCTTTACAGATTATAGATGCGCATGTAGACGCTCATCTTTTTTACTACAATGTAAGTGATGACTTAAGTTTTAGATGGGAACCTAGTTTGATCCAAACTCCTAACACGAACGCTATCGGAGTTAGTTTAAAGTTAGACTTAAAATGAAGATAGCGCTAATCGGATATGGAAAGATGGGGAAAGCCATCGAGAGCCTTCTACTAAATAGAGGGCACGAAGTGGTTGCCAAGTTTTCTCGTGATGGTATTGATCGGGATAAACTGGAAAAAGCTGATGTTGCTATTGAGTTTACACGTCCTGAAGTAGCTTTTGAAAATTTAAAAACCTGTTTTGAACTTCAAATACCGGTAATAACAGGTACCACAGGATGGTTAGATGATTACGATGAAGCTGTAAACCTTTGTAAAAAACACCAATCCGCATTTTTATACGCCTCCAATTTTAGTTTAGGCGTCAACATTTTTTTCGAGATCAATAAGAAATTGGCGAGTTTAATGCGTCAACAAACAGGCTACAGTGTGAGCATGGAAGAAATTCATCATACTCAAAAACTAGACGCCCCCAGCGGTACCGCTATTACTCTTGCTGAACAAATCATAAATCAAATTGAAGAAAAAAACGCTTGGACCTTAAACGGACCCAGCGAAGAAGAGATTCAAATCAATGCTAAAAGAATTGAAGGAGTTCCTGGAACTCACAGTATACAATATCAATCCAATATAGATACTATAGAGATTAAACATACTGCACACAACCGCCAAGGCTTTGCTTTAGGGGCTGTTGTAGCTGCAGAGTTTATTCATAACCAACGTGGTGTTTTCACCATGAAAGACGTTCTCAAATTACAATCATGACAATACTTGATTTTTTACTACTGGTTTTTGGTAGTTCTTTTTACTACGGAATTTTAACCTGGAAATTTTATAAGAGTGCTGGTCAAGCTTCTTGGACGGCCTTTGTTCCAATTTATGGCACCTATATCCTAACAAAGATTATAGATAGACCCGCTTGGTGGGTGATTCTCTTTTATTTACCCGTAGTGGGAAATATTATGGGTTTAGTTTCAACCTACGAATTGTTTCATGTATTCAAGTACAACAAAATCAAGTACACTCTGTATGCAATAATTACAGGAGGGCTCTATTTAGGTTATATCAACTATACCGCAAATTTAGAGTATTCAGGAAGAGATATTGTAAGCATCCGGAAGCATGTTAGTGAGTTAGGCGCCTCTTTAATGTTTGCTGTGGTCGCTGCTACCATTATCCGAGCTTTTACATTTGAAGCTTTTACCATTCCTACTCCTTCCATGGAAAAGTCAATGATGGTGGGAGATTTTCTATTTGTAAGTAAAATTCAATATGGGAGTCGATTGCCAATGACTCCCTTAGCTGTTCCATTGGTCCACAACAAAATTCCTTTGCTCAACGCTCCCTCCTACTCCGATTTAATTAAGCTCCCTTATTTGCGTTTACCAAAAATCACGGATGTTGAACGTTTGGACCCTGTAGTATTTAACTACCCTATGGAGAGTGAAAAACCCATAGACAAAAGAGAGCATTATGTAAAAAGATGCTTAGCCATTCCTGGAGATGAATTGACCATTGTAGATGGGCAAGTGTTTATAAATGGCGACTCTTTGTTTCTGCCAGACCGAGCTTTGCCTCAGTTCAATTATTATGTAAAAACTTTGGATAATAATTATCAGCTCAGCCCAAAATACTTAAAGGAAGAATTCGATATCAACTATGTTCCTTATCGAGAATGGAGCGATCCGAGCTACCCAGAAGGAGATGTTCAGGAACTGATTAGCAACGGCACGCATTTAGGTTATTTAGTAACTATTCCGAGCCATAAACTGGAGGAGTTTAGAGCGATGCCCAATGTAGTTGAAGTAAGCAGAGTCAATTCTGAGGCCAATAAAAACGAGTATCCTCCCAATATTTCAAAATGGTTACTCAGACTGAGTAATCAACACTCTCCTGGCAATCAAATTTTCCCCAACCCAGCCCATGGCGATATTACTTTCAATTGGACAAGGGATAATTACGGTCCTATTTATATGCCTCAAGAAGGAGACAAATTGGAACTTACCAAAGAGAATTTCCTAAAATTCAGAAGGATTATTGAGGTATATGAAGGTAATGAGCTTAAAGTTGAAGATGGTAAGTACATCATTAATGGAGAAGTAGCTACGCATTACACTTTTAAACAAGGATATTATTGGATGATGGGAGATAATCGTCATAACTCCTTAGATTCCCGCTATTGGGGGTATGTTCCTGAAGATCATATCGTGGGAAAACCCGTTTTCATTTGGATGAGTTTCGACAAGTTTGCGAGTGGTTTTAGTAAAATAAGGACGAACAGAGTTTTTACTACCGTAAACGGAGCAGGAAATCGTTTCAGTTATTTCTGGCCGTTTGTTATCGTGGTTGTAGTAATTTCTAGCCTAAACAACGTTCGCAAAAAGCGCAAAAAGAAAAAGCAAGACGCTTAGTGATTGGAGTTTTTAGCAGTACTTACCTAGGCCCAATAGCTTGGTATAGTGATCTCTTAAAGTGTGAAGAGATTTACATAGAAAAGCACGAAAGCTGGCTAAAGCAAACATATAGAAATCGCTGTTATATAGATAGCCCTAACGGTAAGCTAATGTTAAACATACCGGTAAAGCACCAAGGTAAAAACACTATTGGCGAAGTAGAAATAGCTTATAACGATTCTTGGTCTGTAAAACATTGGCAAGCTATAAAAACCACTTATGCTACAGCACCCTTCTTTGAAGTTCTTGCACCAGATTTAAAGGCCATTTTAGATCGAAAGTATTCCAGATTGTATGATCTAAACTTAAGTTTGATACGATTGATTTTAGACTGGTTAAATGTGGAAAAAACCATTTACCCCACTCAAGAATGGAAAGCGCAAACTACCTTTAAGGACTATCGTTCTGCACACCTACCTAAAAAGCCAATCTACTTAAATAGCTTTGAGCCATATCCACAAATGTTTGATCATAAAAATGGATTTCTGGAAAATATTTCAATTCTTGATTTGCTGTTTAACGAAGGGCCTTCGGCATATGGCTACTTAGTTGAAAATCCTTAAAATCTAAGTGCATGCAGTTGAAAATACAATCCTTTGAATTCGTATTTTCGCCAGCATAGGTAATCTGTAATAAACAGAGCAAGGGCCAAAGCGATTTTAAAACATGAAAAACATTCTAATTCTTTTTCTTCTTCTCACCTCTTTCTCCAACCTTTGGTCTCAATCAGATTGTGAGAATACCATGGAGTGTAAAGTAATTGCTCCTTCTGGGATGCGCATGAGGTCTGAGCCATCCTTAAAATCTTCTGTAGTAACCTACGTTCCAAAAGATAGTTTGCTTAGTGCTTGTACGGGTAAATTTGGAGCTATGAAGTATGAAGATATTAATGGATATTGGAGGAAAGTAAGCTATCGAAAATTTGAAGGATATATGTTTGATGGCTTTCTGGAAATATTAAAAATGAATACAGTTGAATCAAGTATTACATCTTCTGCTCCAGCAAATGATTCTATTTTAAATCCAGTACTTG
>CAZAJG010000018.1:0-4426 GCA_964485405.1 uncultured Owenweeksia sp.
TTTAAAGCTTTTGACGGATACATAGTTCAGCTGCCTACAGACCTAAGTTATTACGAAAAAAGATGGAAGGCCGCTATGGTCAATACGGAACTGTCTTACGGAATGTTTGAATCTGACCAATTAATGGGTTTTATTTTAAATGGTGTAGACCAACGAGATGGTCATCATATCGCTTTTAATACCGGAACAGGTGTTATTCCTGAGTATAGAGGTAAAAAGATGGTGAAAATGATTTATGAGCATGCCATCCCAGAACTCAAAGCACAAGGTATTACCAAATGTGGCTTGGAAGTAATTAAGATAAACGATATTGCGGTAAAAACTTATCAAGGAATTGGTTTTGAGGTTTGTAGAGAGTTAAAGTGTTTTGGAGGTTCTATATCCAATCAGCCACAAAGAGATATTGAAGTGGTGGAAGTAGATTCTAAAAACTGGAACTGGGATATTTTACCTCAACAAGAACTCTATTCTTGGGATAATCATCAAAATTCACTCTCTCGTGGTGAGTACCGTTATTTTAAGGTGAAAAATAAGGGGGCCGATAGTGCTTTCTTCATTACCAATCAATCTAAAAGCTACATCGCACAATGCGACCCATTGGTTAGCACTGACGAAAGTTGGCAAGATTTGTTATGTGCTTTGGAACAAGAAACAGATGCAGTCAAAATCAATAACATTCCTAAAGATCAAGATATTAAGATTGAAAAGATTGAATCTGTTGGAGGTTTATTGAATACAGTAGATCAGTATGAGATGGAGCTGTATCTGTAGCTTTTAATCGTACCCGCTAACTTAAATGGCGAACCAACTTTTTATATAAACTACTAGACTTAAAAGGTTTAGATTCAAGATCATTCATTCCAGATGAGAATACTTTTTCTCTTTCTGAAATTAATGCAGAGGCGGTAAGTGCAATTATAGGAAGGCTTAAATGGCCCATTCTTCTTATTTCTAGTGTTGTTTCAAAGCCATCCATATCGGGCATAGATAAATCCATAAGAACGAGATCAAAACTCTTCTTCTTAATTTTAGATAAGGCTTCATTTCCGGATGGAGCAGTATTCACTTCGATGCCCCATCTTAACAGAAAGTTTTCAGCTACAACCAAGTTCAATTGATTGTCATCCACTACAAGCACTCGCTTTCCTTTTAATACATCGGAGTATTCAAAAGTATCTTCCTCCTGCACCGAGCTTCCTAAATCTAAACTTAACGCAAAGCTAAAAGTGGATCCTTTTCCTAAGTTACTCCATACTTTTATCTCACCTCCCATTAGGTTGGTTAACTTTTGAGCTATAGCTAAGCCCAAACCTGTTCCTCCAAATTTCCGGGTTATAGTCTCATCTGCTTGCTCAAATAAATCGAATATTTTGGCTACCTGTTTAGTATCCATTCCTATTCCGGTGTCAGTTACACTAAAGTTGATAACCGCTTTATTTGATTCGTTTGTATAACCCGCTACTTGAAAACTGACTGTTCCATGGGTAGTGAACTTAATGGCATTGTTAAGTAGGTTGTTTATAATTTGAGTGATACGAGTTGAGTCACCCATCACCCACTCTGGAACTCCAGAGGCCAAGTTCATCTCAAAGTCTATGCTCTTGGTTTCGCACATTAATTTGGCAGATGCGCTCAGTTTAGAAACCATATCTCGTAAATCGAAACTCATATGTTCCAACTTTACTTTCCCAGACTGGATTTTAGACCAATCCAAAATATCATTTACAATAGAGAATAGATTATTCGAAGCAAAATTAATAAGCTCAATATTTTGATGAGAATCAACGGTTGACTCTTGATCTTTCATTAATTCGCTTAATCCAATAATGGTGTTTAAGGGCGTTCGTATTTCATGAGACATTACGGATAGAAAATGTGTTTTGGCCTTTGCCGATGCTTCTGCCGCTTCTTTGGCTTTAATGAGTTGCTCTTCGTTTTGTAGAAGCTGAGCATTTACTCTTTGCAAATAAACTTGTTGTTTGTTGGTTAAATCCAGATATAAGTAACTGATTACCCAACAGCCAATCATGAGGTAGAAAAAGTTCGTTCTATACTGGGTTGGAGGTACTATAGAATCCGAATGAAGCGAACCAGTATTTAAGCCAAGCTCAAAGACTAGGTAAAAACAAAAAACAATAAAGGAAGATATCCAGATATTCCATTTTTTCTCATAATTCATTATGAGAGGCACCACTCCAATTATTAAAGGAAAGTACAGGTACTCTCCCTGAAAATAGTCTGACCGGACAGACGTAAAATAAACCCCTCCCGTATTTAACAATAGAAAGAGATAACGTGCTAAGAGCCTTCTTCCTTTGGCAGCTGTAAAGAGGATTACAATATTGAAGACGACTATAACTAACGTATCAATCCAAGTAGCTGGATTGATTGCAGGAACCGTCATCGGTAGAATCAGTATTATGGTAGCAATACATATTCTGTTTAAGAATATACTTCTCCTCCTTTCTAGAAATGGTTCATCTTCATCAACACCAAGGTAAGAAAGGTATTTCCAAACTCTAATAATTGGACCGCTAGAGGATATAGGTAGTTTCATTTTAAATTAAGACGATTGTGAAGGAATTTCCCTTCACATCTAGCTATTTTTTTAACATCTTTCAAATTTAAACTTAAAACAATGGGTTATGCACAAAGTTGATTTTTGAAACCAAATCAAATACCTCAGAATGGGTAGAATGCTTGTGTTTAAAGGGAAAGCTGCAAATCCGTATACCAAAACCCTTGATTTTGTCTACTGTTTTTCTCAGAAAAACAATTGTCTTCATCTACCTCTTTTAGCTGATAGGTTTTTAAGAGGGTTTTCCCAACTTTAAAGGAAATAGGTTTTTTAAAAATAGGACCATCGTATACAAAGGTGTGAAACTCCCCGTTTTCTCCGCAAGGATCTACGTCCTTAGGCAAGTCTTTTATAAAGTTTTCATCGATAATTCGGCCAGAAAACTCTTTTGGCAATTTCTCCGAATTCACACAAACAACGATTGTTTTAAATCCTAGGTCTAAAAACTCTCTTAAAACCTCTGTTGTATTTCGTTTCCAAAGTGGGAAGATACCCTGTATTCCTGCTTTTTGAAGCTCTATCTCGCGGTAACTTTTTAAGTCTTCTAAAAAGATGTCGCCAAACAAACTGTACTCTATACCTTTTGCTTTCCAAGAACTTAACTCTTCTTGCATAATGGCGTCATAGGTTGGCATATCAACATCTGTAGGCAATAAGGTTTTGTGCAAAGGAAGCTGAAGTTGCTTGGCTTGCTCATCAAGCAAATCTACATGAACACCATGCATCGTAATTCTTTTCAGTTCAGCGTTTATCGTTGTGGTTAACGACTTAATGCGGTGTGCTTCGTTTTTTAGGGTGTGATATAAAGCTAAGGCACTATCCTTTCCTCCACTCCAGTTTATGATAATATCCTTCACCTTTATTCCTTTTGTTGATTACTCAAAGTAAAATCCACTTGGGATAATATCCGTTTGGAAGCTATGGATTAAATCTCCCATTGCATTTAGGCGATATACTTGTCCTTTTTGGACGTAGTCTTTAGCATCGGCTACATAGATATCCTCATTTTCAGGATCTACCCCTAAACCATAAAAAACTCGATTGCTAGAGGGATATAAGGGAGTTGTTGGTAAGGATTGAGCATCAATTGACATTTCAAACAAGTCGTTATAGATAAAGTAAATTTTGTCCCCATCAGCATTTATAGTCATTGCTCCGGGGTTAAGATTTTCGTCCATCGGATATTGATTTAAAACACTTAAGCTGTTAGGATCTATCCTATACAAGCCAGCCGATTTGCTCTGAGATTGACTACCTTGACATAAAACCCACAGGTAACCCGATTTATCTAGAACCATTGAGTTGGATCCATAAGCCAAAGAAACACTATCTATAACTGTGTCTGCTAAGGTGTTAATTGCATAAATGTGCTCACTTTTAGGCATACTTACAAAAAGTACATTATCCTTTAAAACCATTTTTTCAGTCCATTCACTAGCTGGAATTTTATGAGAAATTGTAGAACTTGTTAAGTCTAAAACGTGAATTCCTTTGGCGTAAAGGTCTGTGATGTAAGCTTTTTCATTACTTACGGATTGAATATACCTAGGAGAGTTTAAATCCTTTATAGTTCTTACTCTAGAGAAATTACTCGTATCTATTATTTCTACTTTGCCAGAGTTGTTTAGCACCAGATAGGCTTCTCCATCAATAATGCTCATAGATTGAAATACATCCCCTAGGTCCGTAGAATTTGACTGTTCGAATACTTTAGAGAAATAGACTTCTTCTTTTTTATCATAAAGTCCGAGTGCCGCATTGCCGAACTGAAAATTACCCTCATTAACTACCCAAACCCTGCTTTTTAAGGAAGCAGGAGGTTTGGAGCTCATTGCTGACGGTTTGTCG
>CAZAJG010000018.1:4436-22366 GCA_964485405.1 uncultured Owenweeksia sp.
ACAATACTTAGAAGGAGCCATAAACCTATGTAAGATTTATTATTCATTTAACGATACGAATTAACTCATGGTGCAAACCGTTTTTATCACTGAAGCTGAAAATATACGACCCGTTATTCAAAGAAGTTAAATCCAATTTGGTTTTAGATGATGAAATGGTGATACTTAAAACTAAGCTCCCCATTAAATTGTATACTTCTACCCTATCATAAGATGATTCATTGCCGGAATGCTCAAAGTTTAATATGCCTTGAGAAGGATTGGGATATAAAGTCCAATTAGGTGAATTCTCCTTTAAACCAATTCCCTTTATGTGAATAAAACCAATGGCATCTAAATCAAACCCACTAGACGCAAAAGCCGTTGGCCATGGGTCGTTGATAAACCTCCCAGAAGTGTCTTTACTACCATAAGTATCTAGAATACTCCCAACTACATCGATAATTTTAATATATCCAATGTTTTGGATATCTAGATTGTTGTGGTGTGATAATTCGGATAGGTTAAAGGGAGTACCAAAACCTCCGCGATATTTACCTGCTAGGTTATTGATCTTAGTAGCATCTATAAAATCAAAAGCTCCAATTTGGGAGGTGTCTTGGGTTAAAGAAGCAGCCGGAAAACGGTAAAAGTCCTGACCATCAGAGCTTACTTCTACAAAAGCTAACTCAAGAAAGTTGTTGACAAAACTGTTTTCGAAAACCGCAAAATCCCAAGAGGGACCGTCATAAATTGGAGTTTTAAGCGTAATTAATGCACTACCTCCATCTCCCAGACTTACCACCACATTATCTGCTTTTCCCAAACAGGACGAGGAATCACCGACACCAGCAAACCCTAAAGATGGATCACTTGCATCTTGTAAGCCTTTCACAATTGCAGCTTCTTCTGCCCAGCCAATAAAAGCGATACTGTCTGCATGCATAGCTGTTGTTCCGGGTTGCCCATCGGGAGGGGCAAACTGCGCGGAAACCTCGAACAGGGCAAACAGGATAAGAAGTATGGTGGTTACCGTTTTCATGGATTATGCTTGTCTCAAAGATAAGGGGATATCCAGTTTTACTTTACTTGAAGTTTAGCCGTATATAGCGCATTCCTATGCAATACATGAATTAAATAGAAGGCTGGTTTCAAACTGCTAATATCTAAACTTCCATTTTCTAGGTTCCCTTCTAATACCTTGGAGCCAGTGATAGAAAACACTTCAAACTTACCAGATTCTATTCCTTCGATATTTACCTGGTTTTGGGCAGGGTTTGGGAAAAGGTTGATGGTAGAAAAAGCTGTTTCACTTAATGTTAAACCGCTATCAAAGGTGGTAAAGTTGTCAATAGCGAAAAAGTTAGGGGTATTGTTTCCAAAAGCAGTTGCATCACTAGAAACCAGTTGAAAATGAAGAGTATCTACATTTCCTAATGGTGATAAATCCACCCATTCCCAACTTTTAACAATGTAATCCATACTGTTATCCATAAAACGGTAATCCGCTAAATAAAACTTAACCGTATCGGTTACTGTTCCATTTAAGGTTCCTATAATATCTAGTCTAAAAAAGTCAGGATCATTCCCATCCATTCCACCAAACTGTTTGGCAAATCCATCGCCATCTCGCATACTAATTGCTGCATAGGTAGAGTTGGTAATGTAAATTCCTTGCGCCAACTTACCTGAAGCATTTCCCGTAAGAGCGATACGTGCTTCATTTGTTCCAATGGCATAGGTGCTGCTGGATTCTCCAGTACCTGTAATTGCTCCATACAAGTTTCCTGGCCCTGTGTTTGTGCTATCTATTACACTACTCATGGCCCATCCACCAGACCAATAACCACCCCAAGCTGTATCGTAGTAGTTTTCAAAGTCAGCGTTACCACTGCTAAATGTATATCCTAATGTATTACTACTTCCGTTTATGAAGCTATCTGTTGGTACGCTTAAATTTTCAAAGCCAGAAATGGTTTGTCCCTGCACATGAATGGAACAAACAAGGCTAACAAATAAAACGATAGCGATTGAGGATAGTTGTTTTGTCATTTTTTGAGATGATTTTGATTAAAAGTGAGTTGTATTCCTATTTGATATTTTGTTAAAGGCATGGGTCTGTCTCTAACCACTTGATATACTTCGCCCAATAGATTGTTGGCTGCAAACCAAACATTCCAGCGGTTTCTCTTTATTCTTTTGGTATAAGCAATTCTTACATTCGCTACATCGTAAGGATTTATAAACTCACTATGATCTGTGGTGGTGTATGTGTAACCCGTATATGTATGGTTATAAGACAATTGCCAATTTTTAAATGCTAGTTGTAGCCAAGCGTTTGCACTATAAATTGGCGTATAAATAAGCTGTTTAAAGTGTGTGTTTTCAGAACCTGCAACCGCTTTAATATTCCTTGAAAGGGTGTATTGGAAAGGTAGTTTTAAATTGATCTGCCATTTACCTAGCTTTTTTCTTACACTAGGATTTAACTCTACTCCATAGCTTTCTACCTGTAGGAGATTCTCCGGAGACCAAACCGAACCTGGTACCCATTGTATCCAGTTTTCAACTTGGCGATAAAATCCGGTAAATTCAACATTCAAGAGGGTGCTTTTAATGGTTCCATGACCTATTAAAGAGCCTTCCAGGGCCCAGCCATCCTCAGCTCTTAGATCCGGATTACCTCCTGGATTCCAGTATAAGTCGTTTAGATTTGGGATCCGGTAAACCCGAGAAGCATTTATAAGCATGCTAAGGTTTTTGGAAAGAGTATAGTCCCAGCCTAAAGAAAAAGTGAATGGAACAACTTCTCCATCTAAAACCTCTTGTCTTAGGTTTAGAGCAACAGCCCCTTTTTGGTCCAATACTTTCCTTTTTATAGAGCTAAAAACAGACAAACTATTTCTATTCCTTTCTACAAGTGCTTTAGAATTTAAGGAAAGAGTGTTTGCGTAGTTGGCATTTTGTCCTGTGCTAAAGTTTTGGTTTAGACCAATGTTTACAATCCATTTATTATCAGGTTTATATATCCAATCTATTTCGTTGATAAAGTTTGAGGAAATACTTTTGGCGTCCTCATTAAAGGAATCATAGTAGAGTAAATCTTTATGAAAATATGCAGACCTTACATTTAATATCCATTCATTTTCTATCCAACTATAGTTTATGGAAGTACGATGGGTTTGATCCTTTAAAAATGGATAATTGTATGCGTTTAACGAGGCATTTAATGTGCGGGGAATTTCTCTGTATGCATCTTGAAACCAATAATGCAAACTGAGTAAATGTTTATTCGATATTTTCCAGCTCAGGTCTGCCAGCATACCTTCACTCCTATTCCAAGCATGAAGGTTTCTACGTATTCCTGTAGAGGATTCTTCTATAAATTCCTGTGCATAAGGGTAATCGTTGTCTGAGCTTTGTCCAAAGCTTTTCAGGGAAATGTATAAGTCTCTGGAGCCATAACTTAAACTTAGGTTTCTTGAATAGCCGTTAAAAACGGTTAATCCTTCAAAATGAGTAGATTGTAAACCTACAGAGGCAGACCATCCGGTATTAAATTTTGGACTGTTATTTAAGAGTATAGCACCACCCAATGCTCCACTACCCCATAAAGAGGTGGATGCACCATATTGAACACTAATCTCATCGTTTAAGCCAACAGGTATTAAGGATAAATCAACGAGCCCATTCATAGAGTTATTGATATTGAAGCCGTTCCAAACTAAGGCTGTATGAGAAGAGCTACCGCCTCTAAATGCGGTGGTAGCTAGGTTTCCTGGTCCGTTAGATTTTACGTAAACGGGGCCATAATTACTTAGTAATTCGGATAAACTCTGTCCTTTAAAAATATTCGTAATGGCGGTATCTATGGTTTTGGTTTTAAGCCCTACACTTAAAACTTGGCTGCGATATTGAACCACTTGAACCGTGCTTAGGTTCATGGTGCTATCCACCTGACCCATAGCGGTTAGAACACCTAAGGCAAGAGGTAAAAAGAGAGCAGAAGAAAACCTTCTAAAGGATATCTTCGATAAAAACGCAAAGCATTCGTTTTGAAACATTTATCCATCTTTCAACCGCCTTTATCCCGAAAGCAGATATGAAACCAATGAATGTGGCAGGTCTTCTGACTTACTCCAGGCTTTCGTCTTCCCATTCCTTGTGGAACAGTGACTAAGATTGAAAACCCTTTAAAAGGAGCTTACAGCTGCGGGAACAGCTCAGGAATTACACCTGATTCCCTATTAAGTTAACCACTTGTATAAAGTGCCTAACACCAAATTCGATGCGAATGTATTAAATATTGAAGGATAAGAAGAAAAGATTTTAGGTACTGGTAGAGAATGGTACACTTTAGGCGCTGCTGCGTACATATTCATTTAAACTCACTTGAGGTTTAATTAAAGATTGTAGAATCTCCGTAAAGCGAATGGTTGGAGCCTTTTCTATGGGTACCTTTAAAATATGACCATAGAACTTTGATAGTTGGTTTATGGCAGAGCGATCCGATCCGGAAACGGTTTTTTTCGAACTTCCAAAATTGTAGCTATTACGAGCTGGAGCAAAACCAACCTTAAAATGTTTGTTTAATCTCAAACCAGAGACTTGTTTTAACAGAGGAATACATACTTCTTCGATACACCCTGGGTATACGCTTGATTCGAAAACCACCAAGCTTTTAGTTTTCATAACCTTAGCTACCTGATACGTTGGTTTTATTAGGTTTTGAACACTTGTACTGCACTCACTTATGCTTGAAGAACTCGCTCCAATGATAAACAACTTAGCCGTTTTTAAGACCTCATAATCATTGGTGTATTGGATATTCTGATGTAGGTTTAAGGATGACTCTTCAAAGCTGTAAACTTGTTTTTGAATCAAATTAATTACCTCTTGATCTGCGTCAAATAGAATAACTAAAAAGTCCTGAGCCAATTCTAAAGCGTATTTATAGTTCATAGGATTGGCGCCTACAATAGCTATTTTGCTCTGTTTTTGTAGTAACTCTTTAAAAATTCCTCTTTTCAAGTTGTTGTTATCCATTTCTAATATTTTTCCAGTGTTCATTTTATGGTATTGAATCATTTTAATTGGGAAGAACAGAGCTTTGAAAAGAGTTCGGAAGAATGTCCATGAAGTTAGCCTTTGGTGATAAGGCCTTAAAGCTTTTGGGAGCGGATTCAATCTTATAACTGAAACGAGTAGCTTGAGCAGCGGATAAATGAGAGTAAACTTTTAAGAAGGATAGGTCGTCTTTCTCTGTAACGCATACTCCCATTACCTTCATCCCTATTTGTTGAAGATGATGAGAAATGTCTTGAAGCGTTTGTTGTTTTTGCTTGCTAACTGCAGAATTATGGATAACTGAACATTCTTTTTTCTGCTTTGGTAGGATTCTCTTTTGGGCTACTTTTTTCATGCGTTCTTATCTCTTAAATAGTTTTTACACTACCGAAAGTAGATGGAAGCATGCATGAAAAGAATCAAAAACGTTGGTTGTAGGTTTTTGGAAGTTGAATGGAGTGTTTTTGTGGACGAATGAAAATTAAATTAAGTTGATTCTTTTTATCAAGGCTTCTTTATTTGAACGACTTACCGGGATTACCTTCTTTCCGATGAGTAGGTTGGAGTCCTCTATATCGATTATTTTACTAAGGTTGATGATAAAGGAACGATGCACACGAATAAACTTATTGGAGTCTAGCTTATTCTCAATGTTTTTCATTGTAGTATGAACGATATGTCCTTTTTCTTCTGTTTTAAAAACAGCATAATCCCCCTTTGCTTCTACATAAAGGATATCATCATCTTCAATTTTGATTAACCGAGAATCTGCTTTAATATAGAGCTGATTGTTTTTAAGTTGACTTACGGTTGAAGGCGTCTTTTTAATTTCTTGCAACATCTCAAAATTCGCGAAGGCTACTTCCAAGGCTGCATTTATGTCATTTATCCCGTAAGGCTTTACAATATATCCATAAGGTCCTTTTTCCTTTGCGCGTTGAATCGTCTCAGAATCTGCAAATGCAGTAGTAAAAATGAATGGAATATCGTATTCTTCCTTTATTTTCTGAGCCAATTCTACACCGTCTACATTTCCCTTTATTTGGATGTCAAGTAAGATGACATCTGCAGGATTGGATCGAAGCTCCTTGAGCGCTGCATGGGCACTATCTGCAATACCTGTAACCTTGTGCTCTAAACATTCTAAAATCTCCTCTAAGGTTTCCGCTATCAGCGGATCATCCTCCACAATCAATACATTATATACTGCCATTTATACTTTGTTCTGGTTCTACTTTTAATTTTAAGGGTTGATGAATATAAAAGGTTGTGCCCGCATTTGCCTTGCTGCTCACTTCAATTTTCCCTTGATGCATTTCTACAAACTGTTTCACAATGGTTAAGCCTAATCCGGTTCCTTGGATATTCCCTACGTTTTCTGCTCTAAAAAAGGATTCAAACAACTTTTGCTGATCTTTTTTAGGGATTCCAATTCCTTTGTCTATTACTTTAATTATCACTTCTTTATCTCGATATTCCAACTCAATTTCAGGATCTTTATTGGCTGGAGAGTATTTTAAAGCATTGGATATCAAATTATTAATGATGTGTTCATAGAGATTTCCATCCAGCCACGTTTTCTTTATATTTCCTTTCACTGAGATTTTAATCTTCCTACCAACCTCTAAATCATTTGTTTTTTGATCAATTATTTCAACACATAAAGCCTGTAAATCAATTTCCTCCGGTCGAAACGGCATTTTTCCCGATTCTAAACGACCAATCATTAGGATGTCATTCATCAAGGCATTGAGCCGTTTAATTTCTGAGCTTATGCGGCTAAAGTTTCGCTGAACTTTTGGATGCTCTGAAAGATCTGTACGTTTTACATGAAAAGATAAGAGCTCAACATTAGATTGTATCGTGGTTAATGGCGTTCTGAACTCATGCGATGTCATGGAAACAAAACGAGATTTCATATTTCTCAATTCCTTTTCCTTTTCCAATGCGATCCGCATATCTTCTTCCAGCTTTTTGCGTAACGTAATATCGCGTACAAAAGCTGAAAAAAAGTATTGGTTATCCGTTTTTATTGGAACAATGCTCAGCTCAATCGGAAAGACCTCTTGATTTTTATTTAAACCTGTAATTTCAATTCGATTGTTTAGCACGGGCCCCTCTCCCGTTTCATGGAATTTTCGCATTCCATTGGTATGTCCGGTTCGGTGCTCTTTTGGGATAATTTTATCGGATAACAACTCGCCCACTATTTCTTCCTTTGTAAAACCGAAAAGATTTTCAGCTTGACTGTTCCATTCGGTTACTCGTCCTTCTCCATTTATGGTTATTACGGCATCCAAAGCAGAATTGATAATGGCTCTAAGCTTCGTTTCGTTTTCACGAAGTGCAAATTCAGCCTTTTCTCTTTGCTCAGAAACAATCGCATTTTTAATCTTATTAGCCGCAAGGCTGGCAATGGTTGAAAATGTTTCTAAATCTTGTTGGGTATAAGAGTTCTTCTGGGCATTCTCAGAGTCGATTACTCCAATAATATCGTTTCCTGAAACAATAGGAACGGAGAGCTCAGAAAGAGCCATTTCTAAATCTACTATATACCTACTGTCTAAAGTAGTATCGTTTACTATTTCGGCTTTACCTGATTGAGCTACAGAGCCAACAATGCCCTCTCCTACTTTAACATGAATAGGCTTAAAAATCTTACCATCTTGAAGCTTTTTACCATAAGCGGCATACTGCTCTAACTCATTATTTTCTGGATTAATGAGATAAATGACGCAATCTTCAAAGCCAAATTTAACCGCAATGTTTTTTAAAATTTCATCTACAATTTCTTTTACACTGTTGGTATCGATTAATGCCGCTGAAAATTCATTAATTGATTTTAAATACTGCTGCTGTTGCTTAAGTCGATCGTTTCCTTGTTCTACATCTACCAATATTCTTTGGAGCTCAAGCTCTTGCATTTTGCGCTCCGTAATATCATTATGAATTCCTAAAGAGCCAATTATTCTACCAGCTCTATCTTTTACGGGAGCACCGCTAATAATAACCCAAACATCCTTGCCGTCTTTTCGTTTTATCTTAAGCTCATATGCTGAGGATTCATCTTTTTTTCTCTCATCCCTTACCTCGTCTACCTTCTTTTGGGTATCTGTATCTTCTGATACTACAAATATTTCCTTTGCATTTTTACCGATTAACTCATCCGCGTTATACCCTACTATCTCGCAAAAAGAGTTGTTTACGTAAATTATCTTCTCTTCTAAATCTACTTCCATTAATCCCAGATTAATGTTTTCAATTATGTTTTGATATTTCTCTTCATTGATTCGAGCCTCCTGTTTTACATTTTCCTGATCCGTGATATCCCTTGCAACAACAAGTATTTCGCTTATATTTTGTTCTGTATCGTATAGCAGTTGGCAGGTTTGAGCCACCCATAGCTCCTTTCCGGAGGTGTTGATTATAGGAACTTCTAAATGCGTGGAGCTAACTTTCTGTTCTACTTGTTTTGCATAGAAGTCAACAACAGCTTGTTTTCGATCTGGTCGAATATAATCCGCAAAATATTTATGGAGAAGATCCGTCTCGTTAGTTTCCATAAAGTCCAGCATAACCGGATTTACGTAAATGAGCTCTCCTTGTCTATTTAGTTTATAAATAATATCAATGCTAGACTGCGGAGTGTGAGTTTTCAAAGGTGTTTCTATTTCCGACATAGTCTATACAAAGACAAAGAAGTTAATGATGACTTAATCATACAATTGAGATGGATAAACCTAATGTAAAGAATATTATCAGAACGGGTATGAAAAAATCGATTAGAGAGCTTTTTAAAACTGATAAGCATCATGTAACAATTAAAAAATAATAACCATTTTTGTACATCATAAATGGTTGGGTTATGAAAGAACTAATTCAAGATATAAGAGATTTAATGTGTGATAGATCGGTTAAGAACGCCTATCTAATCATGGTTATCTTGCTTATGGTTTTGTCTTGGATAAGCTTAGGCTTGCTCATGGCGTTAAATACTGATGCATTTTTATGGCTCATTGGTTTTTGCGGAGCAATTACCCTTGCCGCCAATGGTTTAGCCATTGTTAAATTCTCATCTAAAGGAATTCTAGTGTTTCTTTCAGTGAGTATTCTTTTGAATTTTATTGCTATTCTGATTCATTGATCCGTTTCCATAATTTTAAGCATTCCGAAAGACTTTAAGAGGTGAAATAGTCCGGGAATTATAAAGACGCCCCCTATTAATAGGGACACGCCCAAACTATTTATCACAGTATCAGGTGCTGTATCCTCTAAGATGTTCATTTTGCCTTGAATGCTTATGATGATGTTTGGAAAATAAAGGAAAAGCAATCCTCCAAGAATGGTTAAAGACATAAGAATACCAATTATTCTAACCTCCACTTTTTTATGCTTATTCAGGTTTCGCCACAATAGAAAAAGTAGTATTAACCCAAATATTAGCACCAGAATAGCAATTGGGATTTGCTCTTTTATTAGATTTCCTAAGGCGTTGTTTTGAAGAATGGATATGAGCACAACAAGTGAACCTGCAATAGATAGCGCAAGAGTTGAGTGTTTGGCTTTTCGTATGAAGTGTGCTTTTTCCTCTCCTGTTGTTTCGCCTATGATAAAAATAGAAGAATTAAAGGTGCACAAACTCACAAAAAATAAACCTATGCTTAGGGTGAATATATTTAGCCATGGTGTTATAAATGCCTCGTAAAAACCAATAAACTCTATTGGACGCGTATCAATAGAGCCGCTGAGCAGGGCTCCAAAACTTACCCCTAAAAATAAAGGTGTAATAAGACTGGACCATTCAAACATCTTATCATAAACCACCTGAGATCCGTCTTTAACGGCATCATAATGCCGAAATATAAACGAAACACCTCTTACAATTATACCCAACAAAGCTATGCTCAATGGAAAGTGTAAGTAAATCATGATAATTTGAAAATAAGTGGGAAACCCAATCCATAAAATCACTAAAACAATAATGAGCCAAACATGATTGGCCTCCCAAACTGGGCCGATAACACGATATGCGGTTTTCTTCGTTTTTTCGCGGTTTTTAGAGCTTGAGAGAAGTTCAAGTACTCCTATTCCAAAATCTGCCCCACCTAATAAGGCATATAGAAAAATAGAAAGAAATAGAAACACTAAAACAACAGTGAGCATAACTAACTTTTAAGTTGATTGAATACAGTGATTTGTCTTCTCATTAACCAGATAATAGCCAAGGCAAGGAAGAAGTAAATTAAAAGATATAGAATAGCTGAGAACTGTATACCAGGCATGGGCGTAACAGCCTCAGCCGTTTTCATTATTTTATATATAATCCAAGGTTGCCTTCCTACTTCGGTTACCGTCCACCCTGCTTCTAAAGCGATAAACCCCATAGGGGTGGCCAATACAAACAACCACCAAAAGAGCTTAGAAGATTGCCATTTTTTGAAGCGAAAGCTTAAGAAGTAGATTAAAGCAACAAGAATTAAAACTCCTCCTAAGCCTACCATTACCTGGAAGGCGTAATGTGTTATGGCTACTGGTGGGATTTCGTTTGGAGGAAAATCGTTTAAACCCTTTACTTCAGCATTAAAATCTCCAAAAGCCAAAAAAGAAAGGGCTCCAGGTATTTCAATTTTATAGTCTACTTTTTGATTTTCTTCATCTACAAGTCCACCTATAAAAAGAGGCACGGATGTAGCAGTCTCATAATGTGCCTCCATTGCTGCTAGTTTGGCGGGTTGCCTTTGCGCAATATCTTTCGCTGATAAGTCTCCACTTATTGGTTGAACAAGGGCAGCAATAGCTCCAAAGATGATTGCTATTTTAAAAGCATGTGTATGAGCAGCTACCCTGTTTCCTTTTATAATATGAAAAGCATGTATCCCCGCTACAGCAAAACCGGTTGCTGTAAAGGCTGCTAAACACATATGCACTGCCTGAAAGAACCAAGCGGGATTTAGAAGTGCGGCTATTGGGTCTATGTTGGTAAATACACCATCAATTAATTCAAAACCAGTTGGTGAGTTCATCCAACCATTTGCGGATACCACCAGTATGCCAGATGCTAAACCTGATATACCAACTAACAAGCCCGTAAACCAATGAAACCATTTATTCTTGATCCGTTTCCAGCCATAGAGATAAAAACCAAAAGCCAAAGCCTCCACAAAAAAGGCCGCTCCTTCCAGTGAAAAAGGCATTCCTATTACCGGACCTGCATGTTTCATAAAGTTAGGCCAAAGCAAGCCCAGTTCAAAAGACAAAACAGTACCGGAAACGGCTCCGGTAACAAAGAATATGGCAACTCCTTTTTGCCATGCTTTGGTGATATCTAGAAAAACTTGTTTACCGGTTTTAAGCCATTTAAAATGAGCAATAACCATCAAAAAAGGCATCACCATGCCAATGCAAGCGAATACAATGTGAAAGCCTAATGAAAGAGCCATCTGTAAGCGTGCTGCTTCTAATGTATCCATGGATTTAAAAGTTTTGAAACATAACAAAGTTATATCTCGGCCACTGTTTAAAAGCTGGATTTTTGTATTTATTGATTCTAAATAAAACAACTTCCTTAAGCACCGTTTTAGGCTTGTTCTATCTCCAAAATCAATCTCATACTCTGAGGTATAATTAATGTTACCTATCCAAATTCAACTTCTCTCCTGTGTGAAATACGGAGATCGCAAAACTCCGAGTATATACGGAGTCTCTAAAGATTCTACTGTTAAAATATATGATCTAAAAGTAGGTAATGGGGTTCTTCAAAATCAGCTTTTTAGCCTGTGATTGACTTATTAAAGTCATACAACCGCCTTTTTGATTAAAAAGACTTTTGAAGTTTAGTAATCAATCACTTATGTTGATAACCTACAATCACGTAGATCTTGTAAAACTAGGTTTATACGGATTGAATCTCATCGTATGCGAGCCTAAATTTGGAAACACATTCAAACATCACATTGCTCTCAACTCTTATATCATGAACAAGGAAACCACACTAAACTTAGGCTTACACAATCTTCAACCAGAACATTCTGGAACACCTATAGATAAACTCACAGAAAACAAGGAGTTTGATGTAAGTTTCCATTTAAGGTCAAAAAAGGCTGATAAAGATTTTGAATCGGAAGAGTTACATGAATTTTTAGATATCCCTTCTGTAGAAAGAGTGTATCGAGGATACAATGACCTTAAGAAGGACTTTGGTGCGGAGGCCAATGCAGTAACTAAGCTGGTAAAGTTTGTTAAGGATAAGGGGCTTAAATTAGTAGAGTCTTCTGCTACAGATGGGCTGGTTTCTGTTAAAGGAGATGTAGATGCTTTTAAAAAGGCCTTAGGGTGTACGTTTAATCACTACCGAAACGAGGTTTCAAAAGCAGAATACTCTATCGCTCATGGTGAAATTCATTTACCTGAGGATATTATAGATCATATAGGGGCCATAACAGGCCTTCATCCGGGTGTGAAGAAAGCCAGACGAGATAATAATACACCGGCAGAACCAGAAACAGGTGGGAAGAAGGAAGCACCAGCTGAAAGATTCTTGGGCTATACTCCTCAAGAAATCGAATCGGCTTACAATTTTCCTTCAGGTACAGGTTCTGGACAAACTATTGGGCTTGTAGAATTAGGTGGAACCTATAAACAAAGTGATTTAGATACTTATTTTGAGAGATTTAACATAACACCGCCAAGCATTGAAATAATGGGTGATATTCCCGGAGAAAGTGCCCAGGATGATTATGAAGTTACACTAGATATTGAATTGGCCGTTTCTTTAGCACCAGAAGCTCATTTTGTGATTTATTACGGGAAGAGCCTTATTGATGCCATAAAATTGGCCCTATCAGATACCAAGAATAAACCCGATATTCTATCCATCAGTTGGGCGGGTTCCGAATTTAATTATTCTCAACAGGAATTGATTGAAATGAACCATCTACTTCTTCAGGCTGGCATTATGGGTATTACCGTTGTAGTGGCATCTGGTGATCAAGGTGCTTATAACTTAAAGTCTTACTTGAATGTAAATGTTCCGGCTGCGAGCCCATATGCTCTGGGTTGCGGAGGTACGAGTTTATACAAAAATGGGTACGAAGCAGTTTGGAATGAACTGGATAAAAAACTGGGAGCTACTGGAGGTGGCTTTAGCTATAAATACTCCATTCCTAGCTATCAAAGAGCAGACGTCTTGCAATACAATGAAACATCACATTCTCCAGGTTATAGCTCAGAAGCTAGAGCAGTTCCAGATATTTCAGCTAATGCAGATTCTATTACGGGCTACCAAATTGTGTTAAATGGAAACACCTTTCCTGGTGGAGGTACAAGTGCTGCCACACCGGTATGGGCGGCCTTGGTAGCACGTTTGAATGAAAATTTAGGCTTTAACGTAGGCTACTTAAACAAGGTGCTTTATACCCTTGCGAATGAAGGTGGGCTTAAGCCTGTGGCGGGCAATGAGGACGGATCTGGCATAGGAAATAACGGCTATTACTCAGGCAGCGATAGCTGGAACCCATGCACCGGACTTGGTGTACCAAATGGAGAGGTACTCTTAGAGGCTATTCATAGACTATCCGGTAAATAAACACCGATCTAAACTCAACCTATCCTAGCCGGTTTTGAAGAACATTTTGGCTGGTAAGGATAAATCCTTGGTACTCAATAACAGTATTCTTTCTTTTCTAAAATGACATTATACATATGCGATTAACTAAAAAGAACTTAACGTCATACCTTTTAGATAAAGGGTTTCTTGATTATGAATCCGTTATTTCAGGAAAGATTCAGGTTTCACAAATGCAAAGTAGAAACAGCATTTTTAAAGTACATAAGAAAGATAAAAATGGAGTTTTTGTTAAGCAGTTAACCAATGTAGACATTCAGAATAGTTACTTATTGCAGAAGGATGCTACAAGCTTATATCTTATTGGTAATGATCCTCTTTATAAGAAAACCGCTACTTACCTACCCGAGTATTATGGGTATGATACCAAACTTCAGGTTTTAGTAACAGAATTCTTACCCAATGCTAAAAACCTCTATGAGCTAACTGTTGAGCAAAAGAAATTCTCTCTAGAGCATGCTGAAACAATGGCTGAAATACTCTCCACTTTTCACTTTGATATTCAGTCTGAAATCAAGGAAAACAAACCCTTGCAGTTTTATACTCGCTTGATTCCTTGGGCACTTCAGATGCATCAAAAGATGGAATGGCCAGAAAGTCAAAAGATTGGCATGGGTGCTACCATAAACAATATGGTGATGGAGAACAAGAAGTTCCAAAGCATGCTAAAGGAAACAGCAGAGTTATGGGAGGCTACTAGTTTGATTCATGGTGATGTGAAATGGTTAAACTTTATCTGTACCGAAAAAGATGGCCATACCGTAACCAAGTTAATAGACTGGGAAATTGCAGACATTGGCGATCCCTTGTGGGATGTGGCTGGTGTGCTTCAATCTTATCTAACAGGATGGGTTACGAGTTATGAAAACAACTTGAATTATGAAAAGCAGTTGCCTGGTAATGAGTTTATGAAATTGGAAAACTCCAAACCAGCCACTAAACACTTTTGGGAATCCTACACCAAAAAAAGAGGGTTTAGTGCTGATGAGAGCTATAAAGCACTCATTAAGAGCATTAAATATACAGCCGCTCGGTTAATTCAAACTGCTTTTGAAAGCAATGTAAATAGTCCCCAGCTGCTTCCGAACTCCATACGAATGCTTCAGCTCAGCTATCACCTTTTTGAAAACCCCGAAAAAACAGGAGAGGAAGTTTTAGGCCTTAAATAGAATATAAGCATGAAAACACCAGACCAAATAAAAGATATAGCTCAACGCGTTCAACTCACGGCTCTCAATAGCTATTTAGTGGATGGAAAAGAGCATTTTGCTTACAACCAGAAACCTTACTTCGCCAGTCATTTGGCCCCACTCCACTTTGGGTCAAACGATGGTCACCCACAACAAGAGCAGGAAGACCATACCATTCAAAGTATGACCAATATTATTTACACAAAGTTCTATTGTAAGCTGCAGCAGAAAGAAAAAAAAGCCGCTAAAATCAATGTACAGATATCCGATCCTGAGTTTGTTAAAACACTGTCTGAAGCCAATTTATCCACAGATGGATACGATTATGGCTGGATGGTTTACTCTTTCGATTCAAACGGATCCCCTTGGGCTTCTAAAAATGGTGCTATAAAGCAGCTTCATACAGGTACTTATGTGAATGACAACCCGAGTAAAAAAGGAATAGCAGCTGTGGGGGATAAGGTTCACGTTTATCGAAAAAAAGAAGATACAAAAACGCAGCCCGCCTTTTATTATGCCAATGGCAACGTTCCCTTACCTCAGGATGCCTCCTTTACCCGTTTTTATTTTAACATTAAACCAGAAGGTGCTACTGTTCTTATTCAACATCTTACCTCTCTTTTAAACTACTATCAAATACCATTTTCCTTTAAGTGCTTAAACAATCCTAAAAACTATGTGCGCACGGATAGTGCTGTGTTGTACTTGGATAAACTAAATACTCCTTTAGTATATATACTGTTAGGCTCATTTGTGGATAGTTTAAAAGAATATTTGAACAACGATATTCCCCTATTTGCTCTTAAACTATGGGATGGAATTGGGTTTGCAGAAGACCCTTCCAATGGGGATAGCTTTGGTATGAGTCGATCAAGGTTAATAGCAAAAGGCCTGCTGGAATCTTTCAAAAAGGGGGATGAAAATGACACTCAACGTGTAAAAACGGTAGAAGATTACTTAACCCAATCCGGATATGATATCCCCAAGTTTCACATTAATCCGCATACTCATTTTGAATACAATTTCGCCTAAAATATTACAAGCATGAAGGTTGATAATTATACACATCTTACTCAAAGTCCATATTTTAAGGTAGCCCACTCCATTGGCATTCGTTTATGCCGTGATGCTATTTGGCATGGAAACCGCTGCAATTGGTTAGGAAACAATGTAGAAGTTTTTGACAATAAATACCAGTCGGTTACACAAACCTTTGGCTCTAATTTTTATACTGGCTTATCTGGTATAGCCTACTTTTTAAGTAAGCTTTTTATGGCTACACAGGATGGTGTTATTCTTCATACTCTCAATGGAACACTAAACAATGTTGTCCAAATGATGGATGAAGAAGAGCTTGGAAACTTTGGTATATATTCAGGGAAAATAGGTGTTGCGATTAAACTGATTGAAATAGGAGAAGAACTAAATCGTCCCTATTTAATTGAAAAAGGTTTTTCCGTTTTAAAGACCCTTTCTCAGAAAGAAATTCAAGAATTTGAAATAGATGTTATTGCCGGTGCAGCTGGGGTTATACCCAGTGTTCTATCCATCTATAAAAAACATCAAAACCATAGCCATCTTCTTCAACTGGCTATTAAATGTGGAAATTTTTTGCTAACGAAAGCGGATAAAGGCGATAAGGGATGGTCGTGGATAACCGTTGGAAATACCATGGGTTTGACCGGTTATTCTCACGGTGTTGCCGGGATAGGTCTTGCCTTTCTTGAGCTATTTGATACAACTGGCGATGAACGTTTTTACGAAGCAGCTTTCTCCAGTTTTGCCTATGAAAGTTCCTGGTTTAGTGCCAAAGAAGGCAATTGGCCGGATTTAAGAACTAACGATGGAAATCAAGGCAAACCGTTAGAGTTTATTATAGCTTGGTGTCATGGTGCTCCAGGCATCGCTTTATCTAGGATGAAAGCGTATGAATTAACAGATAACGAAAGCTTTAAACAAGAGGCATACATAGCCTTAGAAACCACCTACAAGAAGCTTCATGATGAGTTGCAAAATCCTCAAAGTCGATCTAACTACTCTTTATGTCATGGTATTGCAGGAAACGCAGACATACTGTTGCGAGGATATCAAATGTTCGGTGAACCGAAATATAAAGCAATAGCGGAAAAAGTAGGAAATCTGGGTGCGGAACGATTTGAACAAACAGGTTTAGATTGGCCTTCTGGGGTTTCAGACCCTACAGGTGGCTCTACAGGACAGGAGTTTGCTCCAGGAATGATGCTTGGAACTTCTGGCACAGGATACTTTTATCTAAGGTTAGCCGATCCACAAAACATAAAAACAGTATTGCTGCTTGAAAGCGAAAACACTTCTCATAAAAACCAAATGGTGCTTGATCAATCTATAGAACAGGCTCCATTGATTCTAAATGATATTTAAAACATTGATATAGCGCGTATCAATTTCATCTCTACGTAGATTTTTTTTCAATTAATTCTAATCTTAAACTCAAATTGTCATGAATACTATTTGTGTCACTTACACCGGACCAGGGCCAGTTACCTTTCCTCCCTGTCATCCGAATCCGAGTACGCTTGCAACGGTTTGCACCCAAGTGGGTTGCGATCCTTCAAGTAGTGCTCAAGCTCAAACGATTGGTACTTTTGGACCCGTTCAATGTACGGTTGCCCATATTTGTCCTCAAGCAGTGGGCGCACAAGCTCAAACCATCGGTGTAACCGCTTGGCAAGGTTGTGGTACGAGTAATAATAATGGTGCTCAAGCGCAAACTATTGGAACTTATGGACCTGTACAATGTACAGTAGCACATATTTGCCCACAAGCAGAAGGTGCTCAGGCGCAAACAATTGGCGTAACAGGCTGGCAAGGTTGCGGTACAAGTAATAATAGTGGCGCACAAGCGCAGACGATTGGAACTTTCGGCCCTGTACAATGTACGGTTGCGCATATCTGTCCTCAAGCAGAAGGTGCTCAAGCGCAAACAATTGGTGTAACAGGTTGGCAAGGTTGCGGTACAGGTAATAATAGTGGCGCACAAGCGCAAACTATTGGAACTTATGGACCTGTACAATGTACAGTAGCACATATTT
>CAZAJG010000018.1:22466-67549 GCA_964485405.1 uncultured Owenweeksia sp.
GTGTAACAGGTTGGCAAGGTTGCGGTACAGGTAATAATAGTGGCGCACAAGCGCAGACAATTGGAACTTTCGGCCCTGTACAATGTACGGTTGCTCATGTTTGTCCTCAAGCAGAGGGTGCACAGGCACAGACTATCGGAACGTTTGCTACGGTTTGTACCCAAGTTGCATGTCCAACACATATGATTGGTTGCACAGGATATTTACACTGCAACTAGAAAAGTGTTTTTATTTTAAAAACTTGGAAAGCAGGCTTCGAAAGGAGTCTGCTTTTTTGTTGACTTAATTAAAGATTAATCAGAGGTATAAATGCTAGAAAACCCATCGAGTACATGTATTCCTCCTTCCTTGGGTAACCTAAGTATAAACCAATCTTCTAATTGCTCCATTTTAGCATTTAGGGCTATAGGTTTACCTACAAATGGCAGTAGTCTTTGATTGATAGAATTGGAGTCTTCTCCAGCTAATAAAAAATAGCTGGATTCTCCCTTTTGATTGGTAACAACAAAAACGGGTGGAATTCCTCCCGATAAGCAACGGGCAGCACAACTTCTATGGATTTTCCCAAAGCCCGGCTTCATTACTCCAAAATAGCATTTAGGGTCTATGATTTCTCCCTTTAGTTTAACATTCCCCAACTCCAACACGGGAGTTCTGTTTTCAATATTTGTAGATAAAGCTGTATACGTACCTTCTGTGTTATTCTCCAATTGCATTAGCGTTTTACCATTGTAATAGACCAAGGTTCCAGAGAGTTTAATTAGCCTTCCTTCTAAATTCTCGCCCAACTCTTCTTCGATATTTTTTAAACCTGAATGGGCTCCAAACTTTCCAAAACCTATCAAAAGAATATTTTTAAAACCTCCTTCTTTATTGGTCACTCTAAGCATTGGGTAAGGTTGTTTGTGAAGAACTCCTTCTACCTCTGTAAGGGTGCCAAATTCAAACTGTGAATTTTTAAAGGTTTGTTGGAACACGGAAAAGGAAATTGCAAAAACCAGAATGAGTAAAGCTATAACTAGTACTGAATTCCGTACAAATTTCATGGTGCTTTTAGGTTGTTGCTCCAGATAACCGATGTAAAATTCATCCTTCTTCAATGGGTAATGTTTATAGGTTCTACAGGTGTTCCTTCATCTAGTGCCTTTGGATTTACATAAATGGATTCTCCATCTAGCTTTAAACGATATGTAGCCACTTTTTCATGAAAAGGTGGTGGGGATTGACCATTAGCCGGTAAATACTGGTATCCATGCCAAGGACAAGTAATACAGCCATCTACTATTTTGCCCTCTCCTAGTGGACCATTTTGATGTTTACAAACATTATGGACTGCGGATAATTTTCCTTCGTATTTGAATATGGCAATTCTTTCTCCGTCACAGCTCGTCATTTTCGCCCTATTTTCTTCAATCTCATTAAGCTCACATACGTATTGCCAATCTTGAGATTCTTCTTTTTGTTTTCTATTATCGAAACGAGTTTCCTTTAAACCGGTATACACGTGTAAAGCAACAATTGAAATAAAACCCAAAATCAAGACCGTAAGTAAAACAGGAGATGTTTCTTGTTGAAACGCACCTAAAAAAACATGCAAAAGAATGAGTGCATAGGCTAAATATACTCCCATGTGCAAAGTCTTCCAAACTTTTGGACTCAAATTGGCTAACCAGAAGTCGTGGCTCGTAGTAGCCATAACAGCCAGAATAAGTAAGCCGATAAAGCCTAAAACCTGAAATGGAAAGTGGATTAAGGAATGGTAATCCATATTGGAAGAGAACAAGGATAATAATGGATTGATATCTCCTAGCGTATGGAACTGTATAATCGCAAAACCTCCATGAATTAAAGCTATTAAGAACATACTCACTCCTAAGTGCCTTCTATTGTAAAGAAGTGGAAGAAATTTAGTATTGATCCGTGAGAGTGGACCAATGGCTAATATTATATGCAGTAAAACAATAGCTAATGAGCCGAAGGCTCTTAAAATGAGCGTTTCTGGAGTTGTTTCTGGATTAAATACGAGGGTAATGCCCACGAAAACAGAGAGATAGAGCAAAATGAAGAAAAGGATAATACGATCGTACTTCTTTTTCTGCTTATTCCATAAAACTGGTACATAATTTACCCCCATTTAAAACGAAACCTTAATGTTCGTAATTTCTTGATTTTTAATGTAATCGAATAGACTAATAGCTGCCCAATCCTCTATGTCATTATCTACTTTGAACCGATATGCTCCAGTAGCTCCTATTTGTCCAAGAGTTTTGAGGCTACCGTCCTTATACATGAGAGATAGCTGGGCACTTGCCATTTTTAATGGCGAAATAAGCACCAACTCCAAAAGCTCAACATTGCCTGCAGAACCTCTTAGATTTATTTTAAAATTAGCGGTTTGGTGCTCCTTTATAATTGGGGCTACAGAATCTGTTGTTACCTCCAGTGCCACTTCCTTAACTTGAGCAGGATTACTCAAAATAGCAAGAGTTATTAATGTTGAAACCGAAACGGCTAAAAGGAGCCATAGATTTCTATGGCCTTTCCTTAAGGAATTTATCATTCGCTATTTTTTCATAAGTCTTTGTGAGAGTATTGGCCACATTAAAATGGCACCAGGAACCAATAGAAGGCGTACGGTCCACTTGCTATTGGTTATAAGAGGATCCATTTTAAAGGCTCCTCTAACAAAAAAGTATACAGCAAAAACAAAACCTGCCGCAAAATAGGCTTGGAGCAGATAAACGAAAGCTTGGATTATAGTTAACATAGTCATATTGGTGAGTGTTATTGATGTGGACGGTATTTTGGTGGAATGGGTTCTTTATGGATTTATACCTGCGTAATTAATATTTGTAAGTCGATGGATATCATAGTTATAGGTTGACAAATCGTTTACATTGAACTGCTTGACATCTTTATGTCCACAAGCGCGGGCTATAACTTGCATCAGTTGTGTACTTGCTTCAAAAAAGTTTGCCAATTGTCGCGCAGAAGCCTGAACCTTAAGCCTAGACCTTAAACTATCCTTTTGAGTAGCAATACCTACAGGACAATTATTAGTATGACAAGCTCGCATACCTAAACAACCTATAGCCTGAAGGGCTGAATTTGAAACAGCAATTGCATCAGCACCCAGCATCATTGCTTTGGCAAAATCCTCGGCAATTCTCAGTCCTCCTGTTATCACCAAACTAATATCTGTGGCTTTTTGCTCATCTAAATATTTTCTGGCTCTTGCTAATGCGGGTATGGTTGGAATATTAATATTGTCGCGCAAAACAGTTGGGGCAGCGCCCGTTCCCCCTCCTCTACCATCTAGAATAATATAATCTGCACCAGCTTCAAGGGCAAACGCTATATCTTCTTCAACATGACTCGCAGCGATCTTGAAGCCAACAGGTATGCCACCTGTTACCTCTCTTACTTTCTTAGCAAACTTTTTGAAGTCCTCAACTCCATGGAAATCGGGAAAAGTAGCAGGTGATATAGCCGCTTCTCCCTCCTTTAAACCTCTCACTCGCGCAATTTCTCCTTTAACCTTGTCACCAGGTAAATGTCCTCCAGTTCCAGTCTTAGCACCCTGCCCTCCTTTAAAATGAAAAGCCTGAACTTTTTCTAGTTTGTCCCAGCTAAATCCAAATTGAGCAGAAGCTAATTCGTAGAAATACTTACTATTACTGGCTTGTTCATCTTCAAGCATCCCTCCTTCTCCAGAGCAGATACCCGTTCCAGCCATTTCAGCTCCTTTAGCTAAAGCTATTTTTGATTCTCTGGATAACGCCCCAAAGCTCATGTCTGAAACAAAAAGAGGGATATCTAAAACTAGTGGCTTCTTTGCTTTTGGTCCAATTACAACTTTGGTGGCAACACTCTCATGATCCAGCAAAGGCCTTCTCGATAACTGAGCGGGTAGGAATTGTATATCGCTCCATTTTGGAAGTGTATTCCTATCTACACCCATCGCAGCAGAAAAACCATGATGTCCAATGCGTTTCAATCCGTATTGAGCAAGTTCTTTTATATACCCAGTAAAAGGTTCTGTTTCTTCTGGATGTGTATCTGCGTATGTACCCAGATAAGATTCACGATCAAAAGGTTGAGGATGGTCCTTTTGAAAACGGAGAATATCTTCTGTATTTACAAACACCGAATTGCCTTCAACCTTTTCTGGAAACTTGTGTAGAGCTTCATCATTGTTGTACTCACTTACTCCGGTATCGTATCGATAATCCCAATTGTGAACGCCACAGATTAGATTATCTCCTTCAATACGTCCGTCTGCAAGCAGCGCTCCTCGGTGATGACATCTTCCATAGAGAACCGATACACGATCATCGAAACGGATAACAACTAAATCCGTTTCTTCCACAAGCGCATATGAAGGTTCGCGATCTTTTAGATCCGAAAGATTTGCAATTTTCACCCAGGTTTCATTCATGCTAAAAAATATTTTGTGGCTTGGTATAGGCCAATTAATAGTAGTATGCCGCCAATGGTTTTGTTTACCAAAGAACAGCTGTCTTTAAGTTTAGTACGTAAAAAGTTACTCAAATAGGCAAAAAGAGATAAAGCCGCTAATTTCCCAAGAAACACACCCGTTAAAAACCAAATGAGATGAACTCCACTAAAACTGAGTTTAAGATTTTGCGCAATTACCGATAACACAAAAATCCAAAATGGTAGTGCCTGTGGATTTGCTAGAGCAACAAAAAACCCTTTGGCAAAGGCTCCAGATTTAATTCGTTTCACTTTAACCAACTTTGGGTTGGTGGATCGAAACATTAAAAAACTTCCAATTACAATAAAGAGAGCGAAAATTAGAATTTGAATCCAACTATGTGTTTCAATAAAGGTTTGGATATATACCCCAAAGCTTATGGCTACAGCAGCCTCTAAAATTTCAACTAAAGATGCGGCAATAGAAAACTGAAAGCTTTTTTGAAAAGACTTATTAATGGTGATGCTTACAACAGACAAGTTAATAGGCCCAAAGGGGATGGTGCCTACAAACGTTGCCAAGAAAGCAACAGAAAACGTAATAGCTAATCCTGTTTCCATAAACTTTTTTAAATGTAGAGGCTCCCGAATTCTCTACTGGCAAAAGCTTGTTTCAACTCCCGATTGAAAGGTGAAAATAGTAATTTTGAAAATAAGGTGTAGAATCCTCCCTCATTTTTCGTTTTAGTATACCGATTCAAAGACTATTGGATTTATTCATAACTTTTGCTTTCAAAGGCAAATTTTCATTTTAAGTATCACGGAGTTCTCACGCTACGTTATTATTTTAAAACAATTGTTATGCCAGAGCAAATAGCGCAACGGTTAAATAGATACCGTTTTGTATACGTAGGTTATTAACTCACTACGTGTGTAAAAAGGTTTTGCTCTTTCATCTTTCCAATATTCTTTTCACGAGCTTTGCTATCCTATTTAGTAAAACATGAACAAAGTCTTTGTCTTATTGCTGCTTTTTGGTTTTAGCATGGCTTCTCAAGCTCAAGATAAGCCAGTAAAAGGTGTGAAAACACCTAAAAATATCATTCTTTTAATTGGTGATGGAATGGGCACTGCACAAGTTTCGAGTGCTTATTTTTATGGAAGTGGAGAGCCGAACTTTTCCCGTTTCCCAGTTACTGGGCTGATAAAAACCTCTTCCGCTTCCAATAAAATTACAGATTCCGCTGCAGGTGCTACCGCTTTTTCTGCTGGTAAGAAAACCAAAAATGGATATGTAGGAATGGATGTAGATGGAAAGGCCGTAGAAAACTTAGTAGAGTATTTTTCAAAAAAAGGAAAAAGCACAGGCGTAATAGCTACATCGTCCATTACGCATGCTACACCCGCGTGCTTCTACGCGCACCATACTTCTCGAAACGCAGAGGTTAATATTGCCTCTCAAATGTTGGGTTCTTCCATCGACTTTTTTGCAGGTGGAGGTCAACAATATTTTATGCATGAACGGAATGAAAATCTCATTGCAGATCTTAAAGCAAATGGCTTTATGATTCATTTGGATAAACTAGATAATTCAGAAACGTTGAATTATTCTAAAAAACATGGCTACTTGCTTGCTGACAAAGGAATGCCAAGAGCAAAGAAAAGGGGTGATTTCTTGATAGAGGCTACAGAGCTAGGTTTAGAATATTTATCAAAAAATGACAGTGGTTTTTTTATGATGATTGAAGGATCACAAATAGATTGGGCTGGACATGCAAACTTTAAAAACTACCTAATTGAAGAGGTGTTGGATTTTGACAAAACGCTTGGCGCTGTGTTGGATTTTGCCGAAAAGGATGGGCAAACCTTAGTTATTGTAACCGCTGATCACGAAACAGGAGGTTTCAGTTTAAGTGGTAAGTCTAAAAAGTTTTTAGGATTTGAAACGAGTAGAAGTTACAGTAAAATCGATCCGAGCTTTTCTACTAGAGGTCATAGCGCTACCCTTGTTCCGGTATTTAGTTTCGGTCCTGGATCTTGGGATTTTACTGGAATTTATGAAAATACGGGGATATACGATCGGATTAGAAAACTCTGTCCTTAATCCCTGTTTAGAATCAATTTAGTATAAGTGTACTAATTTTTTACGGAAATTTGATTGCTCAATTAAAACCTTAATATATATTTGTGAGTAATCACTCACTCACATGACGCTAAAGAGAAAGGAAATACTAAACTGTTCTATAAAGTTGTTCGCTGCGCAGGGTGTAAAAGAGACATCTACAAAGCAAATTGCTCATGAAGCTAAAGTTTCTGAGGGCTTAATCTTTCGGCATTTCCACAATAAAAAGGGATTGGTAAAAGCGGTAATTCATAGTGCATTTGATAGAATTGCTCCTTACATAGAGGAAGTCTTGCAAATCAATTGTCCGGCCACGGTTATAAAAACAATGATTCATTTACCCTTTAAACTTTTAAAAGATGAGCCTACATATTGGAGGTTACAGATGTCCATCAAATTTCAACAGAGTTTAGAGGATCTTAAAGAGGATTGTGATAATCACTCTCCTGCCCTATTTAAGAAAGTGAGCTGGGCACTACAAGAATTAGGTTTCAATAACCCAGATATGGAAGCACAAATGTTTCATATGCTGTTTGAAGGAATAGTACATCGAGCGATTTTAGAAGGCACGGATAAAAATTTGATAGAGTTTACAAGGTTTCTGGAACATAAATACAAATTGAATGCGGTACAGGTATCTTAAAGTATTTAAACAAAACCTTCCGCTTTTTTTACTGATATGGCTTCTTGCCTTATCTGGAATGGCGTCAGCTCAATCTAGGTTAAATGTAGAAGCAAACTGGGTAACTGCTTTTACCAATGTGGAGATTGAAAACTGGAGTCAAACCGCAAGGCACAATAAAGTAAGCGGATATCAATTGGTAGCTACTTATTCCTATTTTTTTGAAAAATATGGTGTAGAAGCCAGAACGGGTGGTGGTGTTAAAGAGTTGAGTATAGAAGGTACTTCTGGAATAAATGATTTTAGTGCCGAGACGGCTCGTTTGGTTTTATTGCTGGGAGCGGACTATCATGTAGATGAAAGCTTTCGTTTAGGATTGGATTTGGTTGCGGAGAACAACAGAGACTTTGTAGATTTTAGAACTTCTACAACTGATCTTCTTAGATATAATCTACAGCTAAGAGGAAATTATAAAATCTACAAAGGGGTATCACTCCTATTCTATTATTCAAAGGTGATGTACCCCAATATTGATCTATATTTTTTAACCAATCCAGATCATCAATTTGGGATAGGTTTACACTTTAACTTTTTAAAGTTATGAGACGGATAATTGGCTTTTTATCAATAGGGTTGTTTTGTATGTCTTGTACAGATCTAGAGGTTACTGGCGACAACCTTCCTGATGTGGAGAATTTAACCATTCAGAGTTTAAACTCTCCGCATGATATTGTGCATGTAGAAGCTAATGCGGAGCAGTATGCCTATATGTACGAAAAGTTTAGATCAGACACCATAATACCGGCTTCCATTTCATATTACACTCCCGATGGAGTAGCTGTTTTTAGCGATTTACCCTCTAACTTAGAGATAAAAGGGGCCGCCTCTGCTGGAAACCTAATGAAATCGCTGGGAATGACCTTTGAACAGGATATTCCAAACTCTCAATTGGGTATTCTTAATCCTATTTATGTACTACCCCAGCATAATCTCCAAAGCTTAAAGACTTTTCGCTTGCGTAATTCGGGTAACGATTTTGGCTTTACTATGCTTAAGGATATGACGTATACAGAATTAGCCATCCAAGCGGGTTTAAACGTAGAGTTGATGTACGGGAAGCCCGTTCATGCTTTTGTAAATAACGATTATTTCGGTCTCTTAAATTTAAGAACGGAAAGCAATGCGAATGGCATCTCTAGGTTGATACAAGCGCAAACCAATGAAATTACCTTGCTAAAAGTAGATGTAGATAATGCCAAACTTGAATACAGAGAAGGTGATGAAATTTGGGCTAACGAATTGATAGATGCTATAAAAACCGAAGATGCAGAAAAGCTTTGGGAACTGATAAACGTAGACAGCTTTATCGATTATATCATTTACCAAGATTATGTTGGGAATAGAGATTGGCCGGTAAATAACATGCGTGTTTACAGTCATAATAGAGAAAAATTTCGCTTTATCCTGTACGATTTGGACTATTCTGCTTTTAATACCAAGAAGCCACTTATCCCCGCTTTTGAATATTTAGATCATCACATGGCCATTATGTATAATGGCTTAAGAGAGCATCCATCTTTTGATGATAAGTTTAACGCCAGGCAGAAGGAATTGTATAAGAAACTTACTCCTGACCGTTTTAACGTAATTCTGGATGAATTTGCCGAAAGAATTGAAAATGACATTCCGTATCTTATCTCTAAATACCAAAGCCCACCGAGTACTTTCCATTGGAGAATGAAAGTAAGCGAATTAGAAAGAGACTTTGAACGCAGGGATAAGCATATAAGAGATAAATATAATCTGTAACAACTAGCTTCCAGCTTGTATAAGCCATAGTGTATGGAAACTGTAATAAATAAGATCAATAGCAAAAAAAGCCTTAACAAGATTAAGGTCTATTCTATTGAAACCATCATTGAGCACGAAGACAAAATTGTGTATCACAATGTGAGTTATGCTCAAAGAATAGCGAAAAACATCCGCACTATTATTGAAGAGGATCGAGCACGTTATTCAGACGTTGATATGGATGTTCTTGAAATGTCTGCTTGGCTTTATACCGCTTTACTGGGTGGAGAAAAGCCCGATACTCAAAATCCAGAAGATGCTGTTCAGGTGTTTGCAGGTCATATTACAGAGCAATACCCTACGCTATTAAATGAGTTTGAAGTAAGCAATGAAGATGCGGAAACCATCATTTCAACGATAATCTCTGGTTTAATTATTGGAGAAAGTCAGAATAAATACGAAGGCATTTTTAGAGATGCCGTAATGATGGATTATAAGGGTAAGAATGCAAGAGAAAGACTTATCCAGTTTTATGAGGAGACGATATTAGCCGATGCAGATCTGAGCATATCTAAGTTTTACGATATGATTATTGGATATTTGGCGAATTATATTCCCTACACTGAATACGGTAAAAATCATATTCAGCCCCCAATCCAAAGGCTAATCTACAAGCTTGAAATTGAGAAAAAGAAGATTTCGAAAAAAAAATCTACAATCATCAAGAAGCAGTTAGATATTGATGACTCTGAGCTCAAGGAGATCAAAAAAAGTATGAAATCTCTCAAGGGAAGAGATGCCAGAGGGATACAAACCTTATTTAGAACCACTTCCAAGAATCACTACACCCTCAATGAGATGGTAGATAGGAAGGCTAACATTATGATTACAGTTAATGCCATTATCCTGTCTCTATTAATGAGTGGTTTATTGGATCGTAGAATGGAAGGCTCTATTCCCCTTGTTGTTCCTATGACCATTTTATCCGTAGCCTCTTTATTCTCTATTGTATTTGCTATACTTTCCATTACACCTAGTAGAACTCAAGGTAACTTTAGTCGTGATGATGTGAAAAACAAGAGGAGTAACCTACTTTACTATGGGAATTTCAGAAAAATGAAATTTGAAGACTACGAAAGAGGAATGTTGGAAAAACTGAACGATAGCGACTTTCTTTATGGATCAATGATTAAGGATTTATACTATTTGGGTAAATCCTTATCGGTGAAGTATAACTTTATCCGCTTATCTCTTACTATATTCCTAGTGGGTTTAATCGCTTCTTTTTTGGTATCTACCATATACAGAATTACGTATGCAGCAATATCTTAAGGGTTTACAAGGAGCACGCTCCCTCCTTCTATGCCTTATTCTGATATTTACGAGTGTTTTCATGCAAGCTCAAGAGGATGAAGGAACTTCTAATATTGAGTTATGGACAGGAGGCACCTATAAATTAAAGGTGAATAAAAAGATAAAGGTAGAATTAGAGCAACAGTTTCGTTTTAACGATACCCTTTCTTCTTTTAAGAGTACCTTTTCGGAGGTAAGCTTAAGATATACGTTAAACAAGTATTTTAAACTCAAAGGATCTTATCGCTTTACGGCACGCAACATGGAGCGAAACCGAAATCGAATTACGCTGCATCTGTATTATAAATGGTCTAAAAAGAAGTTTCCTCTTGCCGTGCAGCTCAGAACAGGTTTCCAAAACGATTCGGAAGTATGGACCGATCAGCAAATAACGTTTTATAGGAACAGAATAAAGTTAGAATACATTGATTTTAAAAAGGTAACTCCCTTTATCGCTTTCGAGTCCTTTTACCGTTTTAACTATAGAAACGAATTTAGAGTAAATCGTTATACAGCTGGTTTAGGCTGGGACATCAACAAAAGATGGAGCACCAATGCCTTTTATCGAATTGATGACGAAGTAAATGTGAAACAACCAGAACGCCAGAATATTATTGGCTTGATGTTTATTTACTCTATGAAGCTTTAGTCGTTAGTTTTCTCAAGGGTTTCAACACCAACAATAAGCTGATGATTACCAGAATACCTGCTGCAAAGAATGCAGCACCTGGATAATAAACTGGGTTATCTTCTTTACTAAAAACATAGAACAGATAAGTCATAACGGGCTGACCGATAATTGCGCTTAAACTGATCAAACTTGTCATAGCACCCTGTAACTCCCCTTGTTCATTTTCAGGAACCTGATTGGATATGAGACCTTGCAAGGTGGGTGTTGCCACCCCGCCTAAACAATAAGGCAATAAAAAGGCATACATCATCCAACCTTCAAAAGCAGTAGAAAATAGAAACAACCCAACCATCCATAAACACATACCTACAACTATCGTTTTCATTTTTTCATTTAAAAATTATTTAGGCCAAAACTAAATCAGATATCTTAGAATCGGTCATATTTTTATCAACACTTATAATCTCCAAATCTGAGCTTCGTATGAAACAGATATTCTCCGTAACCCTATGTCTTTATTTGTTGTCTTGTCAAACCTATACGCAAGAGGTTATAGTTCAAAAAATTGAGTGGAAAAAAGTAAATACAGGCTTTGATGTTTCTCTGAGAGGCGTTGCTGCTGTTTCTAAAAATATTTGTTGGGTAAGTGGATCTCAGGGCAAGGTTTTACTCACTTTAGATGGCGGCCAAACCTGGTTGGATAGATCCGTGCCAGATGCGGATACACTCCAGTTTAGAGATATCGAAGCTTTTAATAAAGATACCGTTTTGGTTATGGCTTCTGGCTTTCCGGGTTTAATCTTTAAAACCCTAGATGGAGGTTTGAGTTGGACTAAAGTATACGAAAACTATACACCCGGTGTTTTTTTTGATGCTATGGATTTTTGGGATGATAAAAAAGGTATGGCCTTTAGCGATGCTCCCAAGGATAAGCTTATTATAATACAAACCAATAATGGTGGAGATAGTTGGCATAAGCTTCCTGATTCTATATTGCCACAGCTGCATTATCAGCAAGGTGGCTTTGCCGCATCCGGGAGTTGTTTAAATACGTTTGGCTCATCTAGTGTTAGTATATGTTTAGGCGGTATAGAAAGTACCTTTCTTTTATCAAGTGATTTTGGTAAGCATTGGCAAAAAATCGCTACGCCATTAGACTTTGGCGAACCTTCTAAAGGTATATTTTCTATTGACTTTTTAAACGAAAGCACTGGGTATATAGTGGGTGGTGACTACCGTTCGGATTCTCTCTCTTCAAACACCATAGCTAAAACTGAAGATGGCGGATTAAGTTGGGAACTTATAACCGATAGTATAGTTGCTCATCAATATCGTTCTGCAGTATTAGTGAGGGATGACCAGAACTTGATTTGCACGAGCCGAACAGGGTCTAATGTATCAATGGATAACGGAAAGAGCTGGCAAAAACTAAAAGGAAAGTACTATAGTTTAAGCCAAGGAATAGACAAAACCATTTGGGGCTCAGGACCAAATGGCACAGTTGGAAAAGTGGTTTGGCCTTAGGCAATAGGGTTTTTTAGTATACATGAAAAAAGGGCCATAAAGGCCCTTTTTGACAATATGTATATTTCAATTTGCTTAGTTTCTAGACGGATATGTTCCCGTTAAGCAAATGATATAGTTTAGGGTTGTACTCGGCTGAGTAATATAAAAAGGAGCATTTGCTCCTGTATTATTTACGCTAACGCTACCGGTAACACTAATATTGGTTAATGTAACAGGTAAGTTAGAAGTAACTGTACCAGTTAAGGGATGCATATCCGTATAATCTGACGGGCTTCCAGCGTCAAATTCCCCATAAGCACTTCCTCCAGCGGGAGTAAACTTTGCTGGTACATTTCCTGTAGGTGAGTTTTGATCACCTTCGTCATTCAGGGCTATAGGAGTTACGGAAACGGTAGAAGTACCCGATGCAACGCCTGATCCTGTTCCTCCCGTACCGGTGAAAACCGCTCCATGACTATGAGAGGGTAAATTATTTAGTGTTAATTGAGTATGTTCTAGACCAAACTGTGCGCCTAAAACTCTAGGAGTAAGCCCTGGCCCCGTCCCTGCACCTACGGCTACTCTGCCTCTCAAGTCAGGTATTCCAAAACTAGTCCTTCCATCGCCACCGTAATAGGTACCAATTAAAGAGAATAGGGCATTATTTTGAGCAATCGACATAATTTGTCCCGCACAAAAAGCCCAATTACGAGGGGCAAAGGTTCCTGCAAATAATCTGATTTCTGCTATATTTCCGTCCATAATTTATTGATTTTCAATTATTAGTAATTAGTTTAATTTATAGTATTAGTTTCTAGATGGAAAAATCCCATCTATACAAATGATATAATTTAATGCCAAGCTTGGTTGAGCGATGTTAACCGGATAATTTGTCCCTGTATTACCTAAAGCCACAGTACCATTTGTATTAACACTGCTTAAGCTTACAGTAAGGCTCTCATTAAACGAAGAGGTTAAAGGGTGCATGTCTGTATAGTCTGACGGACTTCCAGCATCATATTCCCCATAAGCACTTCCTCCAGAGGGAGTAAACTTTGCCGGTACATTTCCAGTGGGAGAATTTTGATCCCCCTCGTCATTTAAGGCTATTGGGGTTATAGTTACATTTGAGGTTCCGCTAGCAGTTCCACCATTTGCAGAGGCACTTGTAGAAGTAAATTGAGCCGTATGATGATGAGAAGGCATCTGGTTCAGGGATATCAGTTCTTGTTCAGCTCCATTCTTTGATCCTAAATAATTAGGCGTTAATCCAGGACCAGCGCCATGTCCCAATGCTGTTCTACCTCTCAACCAGGGTAGTCCAAAAGAGGTTCTACCATCTCCTCCGTATAAGGTGCCTATTATGGCAAATAAAGCTGAGTTTTGAGAAATTGGCAATAGTTGCCCGGCACATAGAGCCCAGTCGCGAGGGGCAAAAGTCCCGGCAAATAGACGAATTTCTCCCATTGTTCCTTGCATAGTTATATAGTTTTAAATGATTTCATATTTCTTGTCCTCTAAATTAAGTTTTTAAAGAACCAGAGAGACGTATCGCGCTGGTTTTCAGTTAGAACTGAAATAAAACGATAGAAAAAGCATACAGTTAAAAAGTTAATTATCAAATAATTAGGGTTTGTTACAGGTTTATTTAAGTTAACAGATAGTTGTGTGAGATGAAGCGGATGGATCTAGTCAAAATTCAAACAAATCATTTAAAATTCTGATTACCAGTGGTTTTTGAAATATTAAAATAAATAATCTGATGGGTTGTTGGTAAGAAGGAAATCCTAAATCCATTACTTTGGGGATTGAAAACTAAAAATTACAACTCATGAACTTTGAATTTCCTCAACCGTTTTTAGCTCAATTCGCAGAGTACGTTTATTATAAAGATTTTATGATGCCTTTTGAATTTGAAAAGCTCGAGGCGCTTTGGGAAAACGGTGATAAACAGCCTGCTTTGGTGAATGATGGTGAGGATAAACCCGATTTGGAACTCCGGAATTCAGAGATCGTACAATTTGAACACGAAGAGAGTACCAAATGGATTTATGAAAAGATGGGTAGCTTTATGATGCAATGTAATGGTCAGTATTACGGTTTTGACTTGAACGGTATTGGTGAGAACTTACAAATAGCGGAATATGGAGAGGGAGCCTTTTTTAATTGGCACCTAGATTTTGCCAAAGGCCCCGCCTCTTATCGTAAACTTAGTGCTACTATACAGTTGTCTGATCCTCAAGATTACGAAGGCGGGGATTTGGAGTTTATGATCAATGATAAAACCATTACAGCTCCAAGAATTAAAGGAGCACTTATTATATTTCCATCTTTTTTAATGCACAGAGTCACTCCTATTACTAAAGGAGTAAGAAAGTCGTTAGTAGCATGGGCCTCTGGGAGACCTTACAGGTAAGGAGATTTGGTTAAAGTTGCTATGCTTCTAATCATTCCATTTCTCTTCGGAAAGCTTGTTTTAGTTTGGCTCTTTGCTGTTTATTCGATTTATCTTTCCTTTTAGTTTTAAAATCTGAGCCTTGAAAAACTTTTATGGGGTTGCCTCTTTCTAAAGAATTATGGTTTTTCCAATTGTCACTTACATTCGAAATCATTTCGTTCTGCTTTTTTTGCTGTAGCAATAGTTTCAATCGTTGTGTTGCCAATTTTTTATTTTGGGCCTGCGATCGAGTATCGGATGCTCGAATACTTATTCCTGATGGTAAATGGGTTAAGCGAACAGCCGTATTCACTTTATTCGCATGCTGTCCACCTGGCCCTCCAGATCTACTTGTTTCTATCTTTAAATCCGATTCCTTAAAGTCCAGAACTTGGAACTCCTGTTTAACTTCTTGCACACCTATAAACCAATTTTTACGTTTATGGTACTTCCTGAAAGGGCTCTGACCAATCCATTGAACCGATCCCTCCCACTCTTTAATAAGTGTAGAGGCTTTACTTCCAGAAATACTCAATAGCACCGAACACAAAGTCCGATTCTGCACTCCTTCCTCTCGGTGCAGAATTTCATGTTCTAAACCCTGCTCTTGAGCCGCTCTTATAATAAATTTGAGAACCTGCGCTACTACCCATTGGCACTCGGCAGGCCCTTTACCTGCCGTTATTTGTATATACTTTTCCATGGTTTTAATTTTTATCCATTCTCACTAGTTTAGGATCAAACCGCCCCACTATCTCCACTAAATCTTTTTGAGAATTCATTACTTGATGAATATCCTTGTAGGCATTTGGAGCTTCATCTACCCCACCTCCAATTAATTGCACTTTACTACTTTTGAGGTGTTGCTTTAAACTGCTCATAGTAAACTGAGATCTGGCTTTACTTCTGGATAACCTTCTACCTGCGCCATGTGCAGCACTTTTTAGAGCATCTTCATTCCCCTTACCTTTTACAATAAAACCAGAGGTTGTCATGGAACCAGGAATAATGCCCAATTCGCCTTGTGCTGCTGGTGTAGCACCCTTGCGGTGAATGATATAGTCCTTATCAAAATGCCGCTCTTTCCATGCAAAATTGTGATGATTCTCAACTGTTGCTATAGATTTCAAGCCAAGAGCCTTATTCAGGTTCTTATGGATTTCATCATGACAAGCTTTGGCATAATCACCAGCTAAATTCATAGAAAGCCAATACTCTTGTCCCCCTTCACTTTGTAAATCAAGCCAAGCCAAATGCTGAGCAGGTTTGGGCAATAAACAGCTATCCATAGCCATTTTAGTGTAAAACTTGGCAATACTAGCTCCAAATCCTCTGGATCCGGAGTGAGATAATAGTCCTAAATACTTCCCTCCATCTACTCCAAAATCATTAAGAGCTTCCAAGTGTACAATGCCAAATTCAACAAAATGGTTTCCAGAACCAGAGGTCCCCAATTGTTTTACAGCTTTCCCTCGCAATTTTTTAAGTAAGGGAGTGTCATTAAACGTATCTCGTTCTAAAACCTCATTTTCTTGTGTTATGCTTAAGCTTCCACCAGTACCAAAGCAAGTATAATCTTTTAGCGCTTTTTTAAATTGATACTCATATCTGGTCAAATACTCGGGCTTTACATCATAAATGCTAAGACTCATTCTACAGCCAATATCCATACCAACACCATAAGGTATTATTGTATTTTCACTAGCCAATACCCCACCTATTGGTAGTCCGTAACCTTGATGCGCATCAGGCATCAAGGCTCCTTTAACCGCTATGGGTAAAGACATGGCCAATTCCATTTGATGAATGGTATTGCTCTGAATATGTTTTTTACCGAAAGTAAAAAAGGGCTTCACCTCTTCAAGTTCTTCCTGCTGCTTTGGTAAAAGCCTGTTCAATTTTGGTGCTAAAACAGACGCGAGCAATCCGAGTGTTTGATGGTTTACATAATCTTGTGGTTTTTCTATTACTTCTTTCAAAATTTGAAGCTTTTCTGCTTTACTCTGGTATTTATAATGTTTACTTACCAGATCTAAAGCAATGCTTCGGGCTTTGTTATCCCTATAGTTAATAGCATCAAGGTCTTTCCCTCGAAGTTTATTCTTTCCCATGGAAATAATAATTAATCCTTAAGCCAGATATCGGCTTGAGGCATATTGCTTAAAAATAAAATGATAGTGTAGTTAGGTACTCCTAACTAAAAGATATGCTTCGTTTTAAAACGAAGCTTTCTGCAATGCTGATATGTGAGATATAAAACAACATGAGTAACCTCCTTTTTATTTGAGGTTGATTTTTTAACAAGTGGCAAACATAGACCATTTCTTTAAAAACAAAGCGGTAAGGATGATAGAACTGTTTAGAAGCCGAGTTGAAATTATTTTTAGCAGGGTGATTTCCGATAAACGCAAAGTTTATTCGGTTTTAAGGTGCTTGATAAAATTCAAATCCTTTTAACTTTATCGTTTATACTTTATCGGATCAAAAAGCAAATATTATGGATTTAGAAAAAATAATGGAGGAACTCTCAGATTTAATGGTGAATTATGGACCAAAGCTTTTAGGCGCCATTTTCGTTTGGATAATTGGATCATGGATCATCAAAGCTATGATCCGGGGATTTAAGAGAGTATTGAATAAAGGAAATACGGATGACTCTTTAAAGCCATTTTTAACGAGCTTAATTGGAGCCTTACTCAAAGTAATGTTGGTACTCAGTGTACTTGGGATGCTTGGTATACAGATGACCTCTTTTATTGCCATTTTAGGTGCTGCTGGTTTAGCTGTTGGTATGGCCTTAAGTGGCACTTTACAAAACTTTGCTGGTGGAGTAATGATACTTTTATTTAAACCGTATCGTGTAGGAGATTTAGTTGAAACTCAAGGTCACTTAGGAAATGTGAAAGAAATTCAAATTTTTGTGACCATTCTGTTGACCCCAGAGAATAAGACGGTAATCGTACCTAATGGTCCAATTTCAAATGGAAACATCACAAATTACACTACAGAGGGTATGATTCGTGTAGATCTTACAATGGGTATTGCTTACGAGGCAAATATTAAAAAAGCAAAAGAGGTTTTAATTCAAGTAATGGAATCTCATGATAAAGTTTTGAAAAGTCCTGCACCATTTGTTGGAGTGGCTGAATTGGGTGACAGTTCAGTAAACCTAGCGGTTCGTCCGTATGCAAAACCGCAAGACTATTGGGATGTATACTTTGATATATACGAAAGTGGTAAAGAAGCACTAGATGCTGCCGGTATTACCATACCATTTCCTCAAATGGATGTGCATATGAAGCCAAATAGTTAATCAAGAAAATTATCGATGTGAAGAAAGCTGCTTAATTGCAGCTTTTCTTTTTTTACCGCCCCACTCTAGCAAAATCTCCATTTGATTGATACATTTGAGAAAACCTATTTTATGGCAAATACACACCCGGACTTACTTACGGTAGGCTTAGCTCAAATAGCTCCCGTTTGGCTTCATCGGATCAAAACCACAGAAAAGATAGTAGAATACATTCGCCTAGCTGGGAAAAAGGAATGCGATCTAGTCTGTTTCGGAGAAGCATTACTGCCAGGTTATCCATTTTGGATAGAGTTAACCGATGGAGCAAAGTTTAATAGCGATCAACAAAAAAAGTGGCATGCACACTATGTTGATCAAGCCGTTAATATTCAGCGAGGCGATCTTTTATCGATTCAAGAAGCTTGTAAGCAAGCTGATTGTGCGGCAGTAATAGGTTGTATAGAATTAGGCAGTGAAAGGGGTGCCCATAGTATTTATGCATCCGCAGTTTATATTGATAAAAAAGGTAGTATTCAATCTGTGCACAGAAAACTAATGCCCACCTATGAAGAACGTCTATCCTGGGCGCCTGGAGATGGACATGGGCTTCGGGTACATGATTTAGGTAAATTTAAGGTAGGCGCATTAAACTGTTGGGAAAATTGGATGCCTCTAGTTCGTTCTACTTTGTATGGGTTGGGTGAAGATTTACATATTGCGATTTGGCCCGGTGGAGAACATAATACACATGATATTACCCGGTTTATTGCCAAAGAGTCGAGATCTTATGTGGTTTCCGTTTCGGGTTTGTTGCGATTAAATGACATCCAAGAACATGTTCCCAACTTTGAATTGATACAAGAAAAAGCGGATCAAATCAGAGCGAATGGAGCTTCTTGCGTAGCATCTCCAGATGGTGAGTGGTTACTGCAACCCGTATTGGATAAAGAGGATTTGTTTGTAGTAGAAATCAACCATTCCAAGGTTAGAGAAGAACGACAAAATTTTGATCCTTCTGGTCATTATTCCAGGCCAGATGTTACACAATTGCATGTAAATAGAAAAAGGCAAAGCACCATTTACCTAGAGGAATAACTCTCTTTTAGGAATAGCTGAATTGATTATTTTTGCATCAAATTAGTCAGAATGGACAAGAAAGTGCAACTCATCGGACAACTCATTCAATTGGCATTGGCGGATAATGATTTGAAAGATATAGAGCTTAATTTTATCAAAGCTATTGCTGAGATGTTAAGTGTTTCTAGTGAAGAGGTAGACAAATTGTATGAGAGTGGTAGCTACAATTCCATCAGCATTCCCAGTTCTGAATTTGAACGTATTCTTCAGTTCCATCGATTAATCTTGGTTGCTAATGTCGATCTGGTTGTGGATCAATCGGAAATTGAGTTGTTGAAAAAAACTGGATTGAGACTAGGCTTAAGGCCAGAAGCCGTAGACCGGGTTTTGGTAGAGATGACGAAACATCCTAATGGTATGATTCCTACAGATATTATGATGCGACTTTTTCAAGCATATCATAACTAAAGGAAAATATTTACTTGTTCTTCCCCTACATCTCCTTCTTCCACAAAGCTTTGTGACTAAAGCAAGTAGCGTTAGTAGCGTAATTTTAAGTAGGATAAATCTTACTTAATTAATTGAATGATAGCACTATACCTAAAGTAAATTCCTACAGGATGCGTAATATTTATGTATCTTTATGTTGAGTGTATTAGCTTTTTAACACAAACATTTATGATTAATGCTAGCCAAACACTCTTGGGAGGAATTTTAGAGAATAATCGGAGCTACATCTTTACCGTAGATAAGAACTTACACTATTTATGGTTTAATCGAAGATATGCATCTGCTATTCTATCTTCTTATGAGGTTAAGGTTTTAATAGGAATGAAACTACCCGACTGTATTGAGTTAAATCATCAGTATAGTATGGAAGATGCTTTGTGTAAAGCTCTAAATGGCGAGTCTTTTAATCTAATCAGAAGGCCTAAGGAAACGGATCAAAAAAAGGCTATTCTTGAATTTTACTTCTACCCTCTTTATCAAAACGAAACTCTGGTTGGCGCAGCTTGCCAAATTACCGATATTACAAAAAGAGTAAATTACGATCGCCAAAAGTTTGAAAATCTAAAGAGTCTATTTGAAAAGAGACTAAACGGCTTCACCAAAATTATTCCAGATTTTGTGCTCATATCTAATCAAGAAGGAGTGAGAAAATTTGCTAACAAAAGTTACTGTGACTTCTTTCAAACCACAATCGACAAACTGGTTGGAAATAGTTATTTCGATAAAATTCCTGATACAGAAAGAGAAGAATACCGTAAGAATCTAAATAGTGTATCAAAGGATAATCCTTCCATCACACACATCCATAAATTAACCAACCCTAAGGGCGAGGAAAAGTGGGTTCTTTGGACTGAAACCGCGGTATTTGATACTTCTGGAAGGTTTATTGAACTCCTTTCTATTGGGAGAGATGTTGATGACATGGTTAAGGCTAAGCAAATGCGAGAGAAATATATTGATGTTTTAGAAAAAACAATTTTTAAAACGTCTCATGAAGTCCGTCAGCCAGTCAGCAATATTTTAGGATTGGCACAGATCATGGAAAAAGAGAATTACAGCCCTAATGAGATGGCTTTCATAGTAGACTATTTTAAGGAATCTGCAGATAAATTAGATGCCTTTACAAAGGAGTTGACTAACTTTATTCATGAATCTATAGACACGAATAAGGCTCGCCTATAGATAACAAACCTTCTTTTTTGACAAAAAAAAGAGCCGCTTTTGGCGACTCTTTGATCCATACGATATGGGTTAGTTAATTTTCACTTCAATTTCTGTATTAGCCTTTAACTCAAATACAGCTTTTTCATAAACAGGAGGGCCAAATCTGTTCTTGCCTTTTTTAGATAATCCATACGGCTCATTGGGTATTCCAAAAACGTTCATATCTAACTTTCCATTTCCATTTTTATCGTGCAATGCAAAAACAGTATAAGTTCCTTCCGGTAAATCATTAAATATAAAAGTAGATTCCCCTTCTTCAGCTTTAATGCTTTGTGATTTCACCGCCTTTTTCAAAAAATTCTGTTCCGAGTTAAAAACGTTAACTGTAATCATACCTTTGTCGGAATTTGCAGATTTAACCGTTACGCTTAATTGATTTCCTTCCGTTGTTTGAGCTGAAGCATTTAAAAACATTTGGCTTACAAGGAAAAGTACACTTAAAAATTTCATGGTTTTGTTTTTTTGTTTGCTCAAATGTTGTGAGATTTTTGAGCCTCTGAAATTTTAAATAACTCAATTGTTGTTTTGGAATGCTGAGATGTATATAAATTTGGACGAAAGAAAATCTTTGATCCATTAAGAAGTTAGAATTTAAGATGAGAACGATAGAAAATCGAGAAGATGTAGCCTTTCTAGTTCATAGTTTTTATACTGCTGTTAGGAAAGATGAGTTGATTGGTCACATTTTCAACAACATTATAGGTAGTGAAGAAAACTGGAACGACCATTTTGAGAAGCTCACTGATTTTTGGGTAACCAATCTTTTAAATCAACAAGCTTATAAAGGCAGCCCTATGGTAGTGCATCAGGAAGTTGATGCTAAAGTAGATCATGCCCTAGATCAAATTCATTTTGATCAATGGTTAGCCTTATGGACCCAAACTCTAAATGAAAATTTTATCGGTGAAAAAGCAGATAAAGCGAAGCATAACGCAGTAAACATTGCCACATTTATGCTGCTAAAAGTTAAAATGGCGAGAAAACCTCATTAAAAATAAAAGGCCCAAACTCTGAAAAGAATCTGGGCCTTTTATTTGTTAAAGTAACAATCTGTTACTCCACAATAAGCTTTTGGTAAGAGCCAAGTGTTTTGTCTCCTTCTAAACCAATCGTGTAAACTCCTTTGTCTAAATCAGAAACGTCAATTGATATCTGTTGATCGTATAAATCTACTCGTTTTACAATTTTACCATCTAAGGAATAAATCACCGCTGCTGCTGCGTCTGAAACATTAACGCCTGCTAGATTTAAAACAACATTGTCTTTTGCCGGATTTGGATAAAGTGTAAATCTTCTATTTCTTAAACTTTCAGAAGTGCTGATAAAATCTACTAAGGAAATACCCCATATATCTCTTTCATTTACTCCTTGAATGTTTTCACCAAAACCAAAGAAAGCCATTCCATCCGCTACAAAAGCACCTGGAGCCCATCTACCTCCACTTGGGCAATCTGGCATCTGGGTCCATGTATCAGATACTGGCTCATAAGCCCATACTTCATTATTTGTAGGTGTAGCATGGAACTGATTTTGACCTGCAAGAACATAGCCTATGCCATTTAAAGCAAAATGCGAACCTGCTACTCTAGCATAAGAAGGTAAACTTGCCATTTGGATCCAAGTATCAGAAGGAACATCATAACGATACCAATCGCTGTAGATTAAGTTTTGGCCACTATTAGAGTTTCCGTGACCCAATCCAACATAAATTTCATTGTTTACGGTAAAATAATAAGGGTGATGTCTTCTATCTCCGGTAAAGGCCGTTTTTTGTGTCCATGCATCGGTAGCAATGTCATATTCCCACCAGTCTCTCAAATTGGCAGAACCAGAAGAACCAAGTCCTACATATAGTTTATTGTCTTTAGCAACAAATGCAGGGTGAAATCTATTGATTCCGGGAAATCCTGCCAACTCTGTCCAAGTTTGAGTAGTGGCATCAAACTCCCATAAATCGCCTAAAACTGTATTTATTCCAGAAATACCAAAACCAACATAGGCTTTTCCGTTGTAGTTTAAGCCCACACCAAAACCACGGTTTGGACCGGGGTAATCTGGTTTTTGAATCCAAGTATCTGTAGAAGGTACATAAGCATAAAAGTCGTTGAGCATAGTACCGCTGTTAGAAACTCCAGTTACCACGTAGGCTGTATCATCTAAAGAAAAGCAAATAGGATGATGCCTGGCAGATGCTGGCATATCAGAAACCTGAGACCAGTTATTTTGAGCAGATAATTGAAATAGGCCTGTAAAAAGCAGACCGAGAGTGAATAGTGATTTAGTCATAGTATGTTTTAGATAGTTTTGAGTAATGCCCAATGTAACAATTATGAACTATAATTGTTTGATAGCCTTATAAATAGTATAAATGATGTTATTCCTCAGAAGCATCTTCTTCCTTTTTAGGATCTAAACCAATCCCTGTTGCACCGTATGTTTTAGAGGCGCGAAGAACAAAACTATAGCCAAAATAGATAACGAAAAAGACAAGGAAAAAAATTAAAGAAGCTTTAAAAATAATACCGATGTTTTGGATTAGACTTAGCTCAATAGTAGAAGTATGATATTTGAAAAACCAAAAGAGTGCCGCTAGTAAAGCGAGCACATAAGCTGCTCCGGCATTTTTTAAATGAGTCATATCCTTAAATAGAGGATAAAGATAAAACAGATTATTTACTGCTCATTACTCTGAATCTCCCACCATATCGTTTATGCCCAATAAACGGGATATGAAGCTTACCAAAAAGTAGACTAAGGAAAAAAGAACAAAGATCAAGGTTGACATCAACCCTATTTCAAATATATTAACAAAGATGCTTTCTTCTCTTGGATCAGAATCCACAAAAAAGCCCAACAATGAAATTACGAGTGCTAAAACCGCGGTTCTTCTAATATTTCTTTTATGCTTTATCATATCCTTAAAATTAAAACTTGTTTTTATACCTTTTAGTATGGTATCTGACAAGTTGAGTTTTACAATTTGTTCCTTTCTCTTATAAACCTTAAATCCATAAACATGTCGCTGATGAAATAACAACTCATGGAATTAAGTGGTTTTAGAATTTGAAGGTTTATTCCCTGCTCTTCTAATATTGACAATCTTCATTAGTAAATCAAACCAAAAGGGAGCGCCAAAGCTTAAAGAAAATCCACTTACAACAAGGCCAATCAAATAGTAAAACACATACTCTTTTGATGCTTTATTGTTTCTGTCATCTAAATAGGAAATGAGCCCCCCACTCTCTACTTTAGATTCCTTTACTTCTTTATTAAACCAGCTCAAAGGTGCTAAATCGCTTCGCCAACCGATAGGTAGGCTGTAGTTAGAAATAAGACCTAAAGCATCTTTGGTTTGGCTATAGTTCTTCCTTTCTGTAGAATCTAACGCTCCAATTAGCTTTTCTGTTCGCAATAAATAGGTATCTATCCTAGAAGTATCAACCAAGACGATGGTTTTCCTGTTTGTGTCCCGTTTAGCCTTAAAGCTATTTTGAAGAGTCTTAATTTGCTCAGAAGTATTGTGTCTTTGCACCTCTGTAAGCTTGCTATAATCCTCTGCGCTATCTTCAGCTACCCTTACCAGCTCGTTACGCAGTGCTTCATTTTTGCTCAATACATTGAATAGGAAAATGCTATCCACGTTTAAACCTAAAGCCACAACAAATCCAACCCATAAAAATTTACTTTTCTGGCGGCTTTTATACCAGCCGCTTACTCGATCCATTTGATCGTTATACCACTTTTCTAAAAGTGCCTTGAGTTTTTCATATTCCCCATTTGACTTTTGATAAAAAGAGAGCATCATATCCTTAAAGGAACCATCATTCATTTGATGTAGCTGAAGTAAAAAAAGCTTCATCAGCTCCATTTCTGGCTGTTCAGAGTTAAGCGATACTTCGTTGCTATTGGAAGTGTTTGGCGTGGACTTTACTTTTGGGAGATCTTGTTGAGAGATGAGATCAATGAGAATCTCCGCAAACATATGAGAGGAAATATACTGTGGTGGCCTTTTTCTGGAGTTCCCAGAAATACCCGTTATCATACGATGGTTGAAGAAAAGAGAACTATACTCTAGGTTGGCAGGGTCATCAAGCATCTTTTCAATGGCTGAGCGCAGCATCTTACCCCTACTCTTTTGATAGTGATTAATCCACTCTACTAAAACCGACACCAAAATACTCAGTAGCGCATATATCAATACAATAGATATAATGGTTCCAAGAATTGGATTATTCAAGATACTCATGTCGTGGTTTTGGTGATGTTTTCATGTGGCTTAAATCCTCATTTCGCGAGGCGAAATAGGAGAGCCATACCCTTGTTCGATTATAAGTAACGTAATTGTTATCGAAAAAACAGCAAATTGTTAATATCCTCTAGGTTTTTGTGAATAAAAAGGAAGTTTTTACGATATCAGAAAAATCTTACCTGACAAAACTCTGCTAAAACAACCTTTTTGAAAACTAGAACACACCATGTATAAACTCATTAAATTTCAATGAATCGAAACTAGTCTTGACCCAGAATTTTTTCAAGTATTTTGAGAGTAATCCAATAGGTAGGTAATACACCTTCTGCTCCCAAACTTCCGGATGATAAAGTACTCCCCGTTTCTAAGGGGTTGTCAGAAGCATAATAGGCATACCGCACCTTAATGTCTTCATTTACACTGTTCCTAATCTTACTAGCACTCTGAATTGCTTTTTGATAATGAGCGCCTTCCATTTCCAACCCAATGGATTTCCAAGTTGATTCTGCAAAATGATGCAGTATATCTTTATTTTGAAGTGAAGTACCGAGTACGGTTATCATCGTACCTTGGTAGGTATCTATATGGCAATTTTCAAAATCGGCCTTGCTTAAATCATTTGGTAAAGGATAGTTATCGCCTGTTCCTTCAAAAACATGAGCTGTTGGGATCATAATATCCCCTTTGGTTCCTTTTAATATTCCAGCTTTACCCATAATAGAAATAGACTTTACTTCTAAAGAAAAACCATCTTCTTCAAAGGGTTTAAGGAGCTCGTCCATACATTCATACGCTTGCTCACCAAAAGCGTAATCCATCACCAGAAGCACCGAGTTTTCAGAGCTTGGCATACTGGACAACTCTAACGGAATAGACTCAAGATTTACTTGTTCCATATCAATGAGTTGAACATTCAAGTTGGTTCCAGCGATATCTGTAATTTCGTACATCCCATGCTTGTTGGCAAAGGATCGAACTTTTTCCATGTTTTTATTGCTGGAAGCAGTGAGTTGTGTGAGTTCTTCAATACTCTTTGGTCCTTGGTCTTTTAAAGCATCAAAGCCATAAAGCATATTCAATATACTATGCAGGTTGGCACTTATAATATGTAATGGCCTTTTTTCCAAGCCTTTTTCCAATATCAATTGTTTGATGTGGTTGGCCCAGTGTTCTCCGTACATATGATGTCCGATTACATCTCTAAGCTCTGCGGAAAAGGTGATCTCTTTTTCTTTTTCCAAAAGCACTTCATCAATGGCTACTTTACCTAACCAGTAAACCAGGTGGTACAAACTATTACTTCCTCTACTCTTCCCAAACTTGGTTACCGCCTCTTTCGTCTCCAATACGGTTCTTCCAATGGCATTGCTTAAATAAACAAGAGCTTGGCGTTCGACTATATTATCTTCTTGCTCTTGTTGCACAATTCGTTCAATACAGAGCCAGTTGTCGTTAGGTTTATTATCCTTGCCTAGCGCATGATTCTTGATCTTTTCTGCTTCAATATATAAGAAGGTAAGGTGTGTTAGTATATCGTAAATATCACTTCGCCCCCGGCTCATTTCTACATACATCCTATCCTTATCGATGCGGTAGCAGTTTCTCCTTCTTTTTTGCGGAATAATAGCTTCATGACCCGATTCTGAAAGCCCTTCTCTAGCAATCAATTGAATAAAACGACATTCTTCAATACCAATTGGAAGTCTTTCCGCTACATAAAGCAATCCATCCAACTCCATACGCTCCGGATCAGCAATAGAGCCATATATTTCGGGCTCTAGCTCCAATAAAGATTCCATTAACGTATGGCCACTCTTACCCGTAGGTTTATAGCTGCCACGAATAAAAAGGTGGCGCATGGTAATGTATATTCGCTCTATGGCCGTTCTGGATTGTCTAGATTTCTTTTTAGAATAAGCCATATATGGGTTTTATAATATTTATCATGAATTAAAAATGGGTACTCTTAAACGTTATCAAAGCTCTATTCATATATCTGAGGCAGATATTGATGACCTTGGACATGTAAATAACATCGTTTATCTAAAATGGGTTCAAGAGATGGCCTTTAAACATTGGCAAGCCTGCTCAAGCAAAGATGAACAAATTGCCTTTAAGTGGGTGGCTACCCGCCATGAAATTGATTATTTGAAACCCACTTTTGCAAGAGATACATTACAGCTAGAAACTTGGGTTGAAGAGATGACCGGAGTAAAAAGCATCCGAAAGGTGGAGATTAGGAAAGACGGAATACTTGTAGCTCAAGCACTTACTGTTTGGGTAATGATAGATGCCCAAACTGCCAAGCCAAAACGGATTCCGTTGGATATGATTAAGCGGTTTATAAAAGAGTAAAACCCGCTTAAAAGCGGGTTTTTAAGTTTTTAAGCTTGAGGCTGAGGGGTAAAGAAGAACTGTTCCTTTACAATTTTACCATCTTGTACGTTGTATACACAAATTTCTTCCATTACATTTCTGGGTGCTCCTTTAAAAGTTACATCCATTTTCATGCTCACAGAAAAGAAGTTCTCCGCTACCATCGGATCAGAAATTTCTCCTCCATGGTGCTCCTCTACCATTTCATTAAACTGCCTTGTTTTTTGCTTTACCGTTTCAATACCCGAAACGGTACCTATTGGGTTTCCTTCTGGTTCAATACTCAGAATATCTTCATGGTATAGTTCTTCAATGGCCTCGATAAATTGACCCATTCTACAGAGCTCTACCAATCTATTGGCTACTTCTTGTGTTGTCATGCTAATTCTATTTTTATGATTTAGAGATTTTAAATCTAATACGTCTTGAAATGAATTTAAAATCAAAATTTTTAAAAGTGTAGTTTTCAAATCTTCTCCTTGCGTATATCCATATCTTTGCGCTCTATTTTTTTATAGAGATGCTGCATACCATAGGTGAAATCATTGCCAAAGACCTGAATATCTCCACTCCACAAGTATTAAATACATTAAAACTTTTGGAAGATGGAGCCACCGTACCTTTTATTTCTAGATATCGAAAAGAACAAACAGGTAGTTTAGATGAAGTTCAGGTTCAGAATGTTTCGGATAGTCTTAAACGTTATACAGAGCTTGTTAAACGAAAGGAAAGTATTCTTAAATCCATTAACGAACAAGGAAAACTAAACGAAGAACTTAAAGCAAAAATTGACAATTGTTGGAATACCCTAGAGTTAGAAGATCTTTATCTGCCTTTTAAACAGAAACGAAAAACCAAAGCCAGTGTAGCTAGAGAAAAGGGTTTAGAACCTTTAGCGGGTAGCCTTATGAAACAGGAGTTGCAAGATTTAGACACTTATGCACATCGGTTTATAAAGGGAGATGTATCGAGTTTAGAGGAAGCACTTGCTGGAGCAAGAGATATTATAGCAGAATGGGTAAATGAGCGTGCTTATGCACGAAACACACTAAGGCGGCTCTATTCAAGATCAGCCACCATCCAATCTAAATTGGTAAAAGGAAAAGAAGAAGAAGGTCAGAAATACGAGAATTATTTCAAGTTCTCAGAACCGCTTAAAAGATGTCCTAGTCATAGGTTGTTAGCCATTAGACGTGGCGAAGAAGAAGGCATACTACGTGTATCAATTGGCGTTGAAGAGGAAGAGGCCTTGATGCAACTAGAAAGGATATTTATTAAGAGTAGAAACGAATGTGCAGAACAGCTCAAATTAGCGGTAAAAGACGGCTATAAGAGATTGTTAAGCCCATCCATAGAAACAGAGTTTAAAAATAGTTCTAAAGAAAAGGCGGATGCCGAAGCCATTCATGTTTTTGCGGAGAACTTAAGACAGTTGCTACTTACACCCCCATTGGGCCCAAAAAGAACACTGGCGATAGATCCTGGATTTAGAACGGGCTGCAAAGTGGTATGCTTAGATGAGCATGGCGCTTTATTGCATAATGAAAACATTTATCCGCATCCACCTCAATCTGAAAGCTCGAAAGCTGCCGCTAAAATCAGCAATTTAGTGGAAGCCTATAAACTGCAAGCCATTGCTATTGGAAACGGTACAGCAGGCAGAGAAACGGAAAGGTTTATTCAGAAGTACGTCCGCTTTAAATCAGATGTAGCAGTATATGTGGTAAATGAAGCCGGAGCTTCCATTTATTCAGCCTCTAAAATTGCACGGGATGAATTCCCGAAATACGATGTTACGGTAAGAGGAAGTGTTTCTATAGGTAGACGTTTAATGGACCCCTTAGCCGAATTGGTAAAGATAGATCCAAAGTCTATTGGTGTAGGGCAATACCAACACGATGTGGATCAAGGTCAGTTAAAAAACAGTTTAGATAAAGTAGTTGAAAGCACTGTAAATCAGGTGGGGGCAAATCTGAATACGGCAAGCGAGCATTTGCTAACCTATGTATCCGGTTTAGGCCCAAAATTAGCTTCTAACATTATAGAACACCGAAATCAAAATGGTGCTTTCAGCAATAGAAATGAGTTGAAAAAGATCAGCGGATTGGGCCCTAAAGCTTTTGAACAAGCAGCTGGATTCTTGCGGATTAGAGAAGGTCAGAATCCATTAGATAATTCATCTGTACACCCAGAGAGTTACAGCATTGTTCAGAAGATGGCTAAAGACCTGAACATTGAAGTAAGCAAACTTATTGGAAACAAAGAACTCATCGCTCAAATAAAGCCCGAAACTTACATCTCAGAAACAGTAGGGCTACCTACCCTAACCGACATTATCTCCGAACTGACCAAAGCGGGTAGAGATCCTAGAGGAAAAACATCCGTTTTCTCTTTTGATCCCAACATTAGGAAGATGGAAGATTTAAAAGAAGGCATGATTTTAAAAGGTATAGTGAGTAACATTACCAAGTTTGGAGCTTTTGTAGATATTGGTGTTAAACAAGATGGTTTGGTTCATGTATCTGAAATGGCAGATCGTTTTATTAGCGATCCCAATGAAATTGTAAGGCTTCAAGAAGTAATAAGCGTAAAAGTGACGAGCGTAGAAATTGCGCGTAAAAGAATTCAATTGTCCATTAAACAAGTACAGTAATATGATATTAGGAGATTATAACGAACTCGATATTGCCCGCATTACCAGTGTAGGTGCATTTTTAACGGATGAAGAAGAAAATGAAGTATTACTCCCTTCTAAATGGATACCTGAAGGCGCGAATGTTGGCGACTCCTTAAAAGTGTTTTTATATCTAGATTCTGAAGAAAGGCTTATTGCCACTACCCTAACGCCACTCATTCGTTTGCATCACTTTGCCTTTTTAAAAGTAAAAGACACTTCTTCTGTAGGTGCCTTTTTAGATTGGGGGTTGGAGAAGGATCTTTTTGTGCCTTTTATAGAGCAAAAAGAGCGTATGCAAGCCGGTAAAAAGTATTTGGTGTATCTCTACAAAGATGAAATGACAGACCGTTTAACGGCTTCCTCCAGAGTAATGTCTTATGTAGAAAAGGAAGATATTGAGCTGAGCCAGAATCAAGAAGTAAGTCTTTTAATTGCGCGAGAATCAGAACTAGGTTTTTCGGTAATCATCAATCATAAATACTCTGGTCTGCTTTATCACAATGAGGTTCATAGAGCATTAGTTATTGGAGATACCGTAACTGGATATGTGAAAACGGTAAGAGAGGATAATAAGATTGATGTTACTCTCCAAAAGCAAGGTTACTCTCATGTGGAGCCCAATGCGCATGCCATTTTGAGTTTATTACGCAAAAGTGATGGCTTTTTGAATCTCCACGATAAAAGTGACCCAGACGAAATTAGCATACGCCTTAAAATGAGCAAGAAGACCTTTAAGAAAGCCATTGGCCTTTTGTACCGCGAAAAGATGATCCGAATTGAGAGTGACGGTATCTATATGATATAAAAAAAGCCCCACCGTTTCCGGTAGAGCTTGTTTCATGTCTTTTTGAAGTTGACTCTAGTTGATTTGAACTAAAACATCTCCTCCTGCAAAATCTGTCCACTCCGTTTTAACACCGTTACACGTGTTACAGGCTGTGTTCACTTTCATACAAGAGAATAGTGGAATTCCAGAACAAGGTGTTCCTACTGCACAAACGTTTGAGTTAGCGCCACCGCTACAGTCTGGAGAAACCCAGTTGTATGGGCCACATGCATTCCATTCTTTTACAAATTGCCAAATGGAACCAGGGCCAGGAGTTGATCCAAGCCAGGATGTAGTGGCAAAATCAAAAGTTAGAACTGCTCCAGGAGCAATGCTGTAATTAATAGATGACACAGCGGAAGCACAAGAGGCATCTGCTGCAGATAGATAAAAATTAACTGTACAGTTAGATTGGTTGTTAATTTTTAGAATTTGAGCACTAGCGAAAGTACCCATGAATAAAAAGGCAATAGCGAAAGCTAAATTTTTCATAAGATTTTGAGTTTTAAATTGTTTCAATGATCTAAACCTATAAAATAAGAATCTCAAAACCAAGTGTTTAAACATCGAAATCCCAATAGAAAACGAATACAAACCGTTTAGTTGGATTGTTTACAGCTTGCTGAACTCTAACTTTTTATTCAAAACTTTCCTCAGGTTTTAACCTTCAAAACCAGCTGCTTTATGATTTCCATCGCAAAAGGGTTTGTTTTGGGAATGTCCGCAACGACAAAAAGCAACAGGATTGTGCGCTTTTTCGTTTCCTCCATCACTGTGGGTAATGTCTAAATTTCCTTTTACTAGTAAAGGTCCATTGGCCATTACCTGAATTTTAGCTTCATTGGATTGATCTTCCATGTTTGTGTCTTCTTTTTGATTTATATAATAGGACAAAGCCCCGGATGGGCATTGTTTTACTTGATTGATAAGTTCTTCGGGAGTTGCATTTTCTTGTTGAATCCAAGGCTTTTCTTTTGGCTTAAATACCATGGGTAAGCCTTCTACACATTTAGCTGCATGTATACAGAGTTTAGGTTTCCAAACTACCGTTACATTTCCATTGCTGTACTCTTTGCTTATCTCCATTTAAACTTTGTTTTCCTTAAATATAGGCATATTTCCATGCGCTCAAAAGATGACTGTGTTTTAGCACGTTAAAAGCAATATTCTCATTACTTTTGCACCCCAAAATCAACGCGATTAAAATTTTAGTTCCATGATATCCGCAAATAACGTTTCTCTTCAGTTTGGTAAAAGAGTTCTTTTTGATGAAGTAAACATCAAATTCCACGGTGAAAACTGCTTTGGATTAATTGGTGCGAATGGCGCTGGAAAGTCCACCTTCTTAAAAATACTTTCTGGAGAAGTTACGCCTACCAGTGGCTCTGTTCATATTGAACCCGGCAAAAGGATGGCTGTATTATCACAGAATCACTTTGAGTTTGACGATTGTACTGTTCTGAACACTGTAATTATGGGGCACAAGCAATTGTGGGACATCATGCAAGAAAAGGACGCCATTTACGCCAAGCCAGATTTTAGTGAAGCGGATGGTATTAAGGCTTCCGAGTTGGAGAGTGAATTTGCAGAAATGGATGGATGGAATGCTGAATCTGATGCAGCCTCTTTGTTGAGTGGATTGGGGATTCATGAAAACGATCACTACAAGCAACTTAAAGAATTAGAAGGAACGCATAAAGTAAGAGTGTTACTTGCTCAAGCTTTATTCGGAAATCCGGATATCTTAATATTAGATGAGCCTACCAACGACTTGGATCTAAAAACCATAACCTGGTTGGAAGATTTCTTACTAGACTTCAAGAATACGGTAATCGTAGTATCGCACGACCGTCACTTTTTAGATACCGTTTGTACCAACATTGCAGATATAGATTTTGGAAAAATCAAGCTATATACTGGTAACTATACGTTCTGGTATGAGAGTAGCCAATTGGCTTTAAGACAAAAAGCATCTGCCAATAAGAAGGCGGAAGCTAAAAAAGCAGAATTGCAGGAGTTTATCTCTCGTTTTAGTGCCAATGCCTCTAAGAGTAGACAGGCTACCAGTAGAAAGAAGCTCTTGGATAAAATCAATATTGATAACATTCAAGCATCTTCCAGAAGATATCCTGCTATTATCTTCAACCAAAGTAGAGAAGCTGGAGATCAAATTTTAGAAGTAGAAAACTTAAGTGCTTCCATAGAAGGGGTTACACTCTTTGAAAATTTGAGCTTTAAGGTAAACCGTGGAGATAAAATCACCTTTTTAAGTGATAACAGTTTAGTTACCTCCACCCTTTTCAAAATATTAGCCGGAGAGAAACAAGCTGATAGTGGCACTTTCGATTACGGACAAACGATTACCAAGGCTTATTTACCCAACGAAAACGCGGAGTTCTTTGATACCGATGACAATCTAATTGATTGGTTAAGAGAATATTCTGAAAACAAGGATGAAGTTTACGTTCGTGGGTTTTTAGGAAAGATGTTGTTTAGTGGAGAAGAAACTTTTAAATCCGCCAGAGTACTATCTGGAGGGGAAAAAGTAAGGTGTATGCTTTCTCGTATGATGTTGGCGGAAGCCAATCTTTTAATTATCGATGAGCCTACCAACCACTTAGACTTGGAATCTATCCAAGCCTTTAACAACTCTTTGAAAGACTATAAAGGAACGGTATTCTTTACTTCTCATGATCACGAGTTTACGCAAACCGTGGCCAATCGCATTATAGAAATTGGTTTAGATAGTCATACAGACAAACTGATGGAATACGATGAGTATATTTCAGATCCTAAGATTCGTGAGCAAAGAGAAAAGTTGAAAAGCACTCAACTGGTTTCTTAAGCAGTGACTTATAAAGTACGCTTACATGAGTTTTGCTTAGAGGAGGTAGAATCTAGATTAATATTGCTCCAAACGCGGATTGATGAGACTCGCGAAGCACTCCATTCTGAGAGTAAAAGTACCGCTGGCGATAAACATGAAACCGGAAGAGCTATGGCTCAGCTTGAGATGGAAAAGCTGGGGCATCAACATCAGGCTGCTTTAAAACTAAAGCAACTTTTACTTCGTATTCATCCAGATCAAGTTTTAGATCGGGTTTTAGCAGGAAGTTTAGTAGAAACCGACAAAGGCTGGTTTTACCTCAGTATTGGTTTGGGAAAAGTAGAATTTGAAGGCAAAGAAATCTTCGTGCTCTCCCCTGCTGCGCCTTTAGCACAAGCGCTCTTAAATAAAAAGAAAGAAGATACCGTTCAGTTCAACTCAACTATTTTTCACATAAAAAACTGCTCCTAAAGTATAAGGAGCTTACGAACGCGTAGCCCTTCATCAGATCTAAAAACTAAGGTGTACAAACCGGCTTTTAAAGAATCTGAAAATCTTGTTTTCCCAGAGCTTATAGTCTGCTCCAAGAGCAGTTGCCCCTTATTGTCGTACAGTTTAAGCTCCCACGGAAGTTGGGTTTCTATTTCAAAATAACCCTGGGCTGGATTGGGGTACAGTTTTAAGTCATTTTGTAAATTCTCAGGTAAATCGAAAAAGAAAAAAGAAACCATGAGCGTATCGCTCGCCATACAACCCATAGAGTCTGTAACATCTAGCCACAGCTTATAGGTGCCTGCCTGCCAAAAGAAGGTGCTGTTTATCGTAATACTTGGTGTATTCAATTGGCGTAAAACACCACTTTCTACCCAGTTCCAAGTGTAGGAGGAAAAATTAGAAGGAGCTTGTAATAGAGTGCTATCGGAATTAAAGAGCGTAATATCTGGACCTAAATTAAGCGTAGGTTTATTTACAATCACAGGCACTTCTAAAGTAGTAGCACAATCCCCATCTGGGTTGAAACCAAAATGATAAAAAATAGAACCACTCCAAAAACGCGGGTAATACTCCGTGCCAAATGTGTGGCTTATCCCAGAGCCGCTTACAAAGTCTAATTCTGATGTACTTACCACCGTAGCATTTCCATTGTTTTGGTACGATAGATTGCTTGCCGAGTTTTCCATATGAAGATATACGCCTAGCGTATCTCCTGGGTTTAAAATAAGAGACCCGAAAGAAACCGAATGAAACTCGCCCGTATTTACACCAAACAAACTGTCCAAACCCCAGTATGTCCAAGCGCTGGAGTTAGATGCAGCTGTTCGGTAAGATCCGAGTCGGTAATACCCAATAACACCCTGATCACCTGAAGAAAACACTTTAAGAGCCAAACTATCAATCACAATAGAATCTTTAGCCACCAGATTAAACATCGTTCCATTCCAATTAATCTGAGAAGTTTCTGTGGTGGTAAGCTTTTCTTTAAACACCAATGGGCCACGAATCGCTTTAGCAGTAAGGCTATCGCTTGCCAACCACGGCCCATATTCAAAGCTATTTCCACCTCCAATAAGGCTATCCTTTTTGTACCATAATACCGTATCTGTAGCTACTGTTTGGGCTAGAAAGGAAATTGTATCTCCAAAACAGACACTATCTGCACCAGATATCCATAAGCTGGGTTGAGCGATAGAGCTCAAAGAAAGTACAGCTGAACTATCATTGGTCGGTATAGTGTCTTTAGATACCGAAATAAAAGCCTGAGCTTGCCAAGTTCCACCTAGATGAGTAGGCAATGTAAAACAAGCAGTATCCGCTATGCAGCTTCCTCCTGCCATTAGGGTATCAAAAACACTCCATGCTGCGCCACTTTGTTGTTCCACAACGGCTAATTCTAAAAACAATGTATCCATAGTGGATACACCTAAATTGGTAATTATCGCTTTTACCTGGTTTATAGAGTCGCCACAAACACTGTTATCCTCAGCAAAAATCTTTCGGATGCTATAATCCTTATAAGAGAGCGTATCGTAAAGGTGACTTAAAAGGTTTTCTGACTTAACCCGCTCAAAAAGCAGCTTATGCGCAGCATCATTAAGATGTGTTCCATCTCCAGAATCGTATAATGTATCAATGGTATTGGAGGTATTCGCAATGCTTGTCCAAAAATCGATCGCCTTATTTCCAAAATAGTTGAGAATACTGTCTCTTACATCCAGTTGGATTTGGATTTGAGCCATATTGCCATAATTCTTGGGTTGAGTAGTGCATACCCAAACTGGAATGTTTGAACTATCCGCAACAGCAGCAATGGTCGTGAAATTCGTCATCTGCTCGTTTAAACCAAAGTTATTGGAAGCATCATTAGAGGGCATATTTACGATAATAGCATCAGCGCCTAAAGCGATGGCCTGACTTACATTATTGCTGGTAGGTGAAGGTCTAGCCGCAGGAGGTACAAACCAATCTGGCATAATATGATAGGTAGTGGTTCCCCCTACCGCTAAGTTGGTAACTTGATTGGATGGGTTAATCGATTGAATAAACTTTCGATAACGATTCACCCAAGCACTATCTGAAGCAGAAGGCCCAGTGCCAGCAGCGGTTGAAGATCCTAAAATAACGATGTGATAATTTGGAGTTTGCAAGCAAGGGTTGTCCTCATCTTGCGCCTGCGAGATAAATGAGCAAAATATCATCCATAGCAGGCCACAGTTCCTAAGCCGTAAATCCATTCCATGAAAATATGAATATTTTCGTTCTTATCTTTCGCAAAAGTGTAATATGAAGAAAGTCCTCACAATCATCGCTCTTCTGGGAATAGGTTTTTCCTATGCCCAAACCGATACTTACCTTACCGAAAAAGGAGATTTAAAGGTTACGCCTGTTTATCATTCCTCTATGGTTTTAGAATGGAACAATCTTCACATTTGGGTGGATCCTTATGGCGGAGCGCATAAATATGAGTCTTTTGCCACTCCAGAGCTCATTCTTATTACAGACATTCATGGAGACCATTTGCACATGGAAACTTTAGAGGCTTTGGACCTATCTAAAACAGAGCTTATTGCACCCTCTGCTGTAGTAGAAAAGCTGGGCGATGTAAAGTTTAAAAAGGTTTACACACTGGCTAACGATGAAAAACAAAAATGGAAATCGCTGAAAGTGGAAGCTATACCCATGTATAATTTACCCGAAACGGAAGACTCTCGTCACCCGAAAGGAAGAGGAAATGGCTATGTTCTGAGCCTTGGTGGAAAAAGGGTTTATATTTCTGGAGATACGGAAGACACCAAAGAGATGCGTGCTTTAAAAGACATTGATATTGCTTTTGTATGCATGAACTTACCCTACACTATGAGTGTGGATCAAGCAGTTTCCGCAGTTTTAGAATTTAAACCTAAAGTAGTTTACCCTTTTCATTACCGTGGGGCCAACGATCGATACAGCAGTGTGGCCAAATTTAAAATTGGCATTCTTAAAGATTCAAAAATGATAAGTGTTGTGGTGCGAGACTGGTATTAAGTTTGTTCCACCGTTTTTTGTGCATCACAAAATACTATTTTTAGTGTATGAAACTCGATACTTTACACTCTCCCTTATGGATTGTATTTTACTTCTTCATTGGCGTTTTATCGATCATCCTAATATTCGTTAGAACGATTAATCCCGATCAAAAAACTGTAACCAAGCTCCATATTAACGGAGAAACCTACCATCAAGATCTTCGTTCTGCCTACAACGATACCGCAAAAAAGAATGAAAGAAAGTGGATGACATCACCCATTAATGCAATAAACTATGAGGATATTAATGACGACTGTATCGATATAAAGAGTTCTTCTACCATTGTATTCGATTCACGAAGAGAGCTTTTTTTTCATCACAATCGAAAGTTTTTAGTCTGGATGGTATTGATTGCGCTTCTTTCAGGTATTTCGGTTTGCTTAACTCCTATTTTATGGCGTGAAATAAAATCCCTTCATCTTAAAACAGATGCTTTCGGAAAGCGGGTTTCCTATCTGTTTTGGGCATTTTTATTCGCTATTTCTTTCATTATTCTTGCATTCATATTTGCCTCAGGTAGGTGGTTGCCTCTTCTAGAAACTGGAGGTGAGACCTATTATCTCAATTATTTTCAGATTATGAAGGCCTTTAAAATCTTTTTTGAAAGTGCTTCAGAGGCTAACTGGTCTATTACTATTCTTATCAATTTGTCTTCAACCCTCTCCTTAGTTGGTCTATTCTTAATTTCCGTTCATATTCAAAGGCTTAATGATTTTGAGGATATAAAAGACCTTATTCTTTATTTTAAAAAGCTAGATAAGCTTTTACACTTCTTTTTGATCACATTAGCAATCAGTGTTACGGGGGGTACATTCACTGCTGTTGCTATTCGAGAAGCTCTCCTTGAGTACTTCTCCACTTTTAAAGGCTTAAACGAATCGTTTTTGATGCCTGTTGACTTGGTATTTTTGTATAGTTTGAGTTTTACTGCTTCCCTTGCGCTTATCTACTTACCCATATACTACAAACTTAAGCAGAAAGGCAAATTTTTAAATGAAACTATTTTGACCAAAAAGGAGAAGTTCATCAATATATCAAATCAGACTGAGGTGGAAGAAATAAACAACGTTCTTTTACTAAAGTCAACGAGAGCCGCCACTTTACGTGTTTCGCTTTATATTCTAAGTCCATTACTTGGATCATTGGTTAATAATTTGATAAGTTTTGGGTAGGAATACTTAATTTTCGAATCTTCAACAGAATACTCATATGAAACTCTCCTCTCCCACTGAAAAAGGGGCTATCCCAATCTTTTACTTAAAAACACTTTGGTGTGCCGTTCAATTGGTAATGTCTGGTAATGGGCCTGCTCATAATCATACTCATTCAGAATATGTAAAGGCTTTATTCAATTGCTTGGGAATTGGTTTGGAGCCTGGTTACCAATTTCTATATGCCAACAACCCTAGTTTTGAGGTATTTGAAGAATGGATTCTGGAAAATGGAGAGCCAGATCCTGAAATGATAGAGATGTTCAATGCGGCTTTAACAGGTAAAGACGCAGAACGTAAAAGAGAGGGCACACATCTGTTAAGTCAATCTCAACAAAAACAATGGGATGAAGAAGGGTATTTAGTTATCCCCAATGCTATATCTAAAGAGCAATGCCAACAAACAAGGGACTTAATTTGCAACTTTCTAGAAATTGATGAATCCGATCCAAATACTTGGTACAAGGATCACACTTCTAAGCAAAAGATTATGGTTCAACTTTTTCGTGATCCTGTTTTAAGAGCCAACCGCCTTTCTCCCGCTATACGGTCCGCTTACGAGCAATTGTGGCAACAAACCAACCTAATGGTCAGTTTTGATCGAGTGAGTTTTAATCCCCCAGAAACAAGTACCTATAAATTTCCAGGGCCAGATTTACATTGGGATGTAAGCTTGAAAACGCCCATACCTTTCGGAACCCAAGGCTTGCTTTATTTAGCAGATACAGCAGAGAATCAAGGTGCTTTTACATTGGTTCCAGGTTTCCATAAGCGTGTAGACCGTTGGATGTTGGAGCTTAAAGCGGGTGAAAATCCGAGAGACCAAGATTTACATGCTTTAGGAAGCAAACCCATTGCAGCAAAAGCAGGTGATTTTGTAATTTGGAACCAAGCTTTACCGCATGGTAGTTCACCAAACACCTCTACTTTACCACGATTCGTTCAGTATATTAACTATCAACCATTAGATGCGGACGTTCAGAAAGAGTGGATTTAAGTTCATCTCTATGCAACCGACTCAATACTTTCGATAATAAACAAGTACATAAACAGTCCCATTACATCCATTTCTGGCCAACTCGGAATCATTATTTCTTTCACCTCTTCTAAGGAAAGAGCACTTCCTTCATTCCAGAGTTTAAACACTTGCTCTAAATTACCAAGCTCACTATACGATTGACTATGACCCCTTGCATAGATACGACCTGATTCTTTTTCGTCATCTTGAATAAGAATCATTTTAAAAGGTTTTACCAGAACATACTTTTTGGTTAAATCAAAGTCTTGAACGGATTTCTGGACAGACGCTTTACCCACTCCCGCGTTTGATTGAATTTTACGCAACTTGTGATAAATCTTTTCCTTTAAAACATAATCCTGTTTTATTTGATCACTTATATGATTAAAAGCTTCACTTACGTCTTCCTTTAAAGGTTCCAAATAGGTCTGTTTTGGATCGGATTTCATAAAATTGGTATCCAATTCAACTATAAATCGAGAAACTGGAGGATTGATGAAATCCATCACTATACTAGCTGAAAACTCTCCCGTATAAGCAATATGGTAAGTGTCATAAGGAATAAAGAACACATCACCTGGCTCCAATTCAAATCCTTCGCCAACAGCCAATAGTTCATCATTAAGAGGACTTACTTCACTGCCTCCAGTAATTCTGTTGTAGTCTTCTATTTTCCAGATGTAGAAAGTTTTAGTTTCCGGCCCTAAATGAAACAGAAAACCATCTTCCCCTTCACTTTCGCGATGAACGCCAAAAGGGGTATATCCATAATTTCCCATAAAACTCAACCAGGAAACACCTAAAGCAGGCATTCCGGCATCTTGCAATAAGGGTTGAATTATACTTGCTAAAAGCTTTGATAGAGAATTGCTGTAGGCTTCTAACTCATTTATAACAGCACCAAACTTTTGATCTTTAAAGATGCGTTTTGTCCACTGTTCCAAAGTTTCCGAATTGCTAGGTGGGTTCTCCACTAAATTTTGAGCAGCGTCATTCCTAAGTTCCTGATCAATGTAAGCTTTAAGGCCTTTACCAGAGTTATTATGAGAAGCAAACTCTTGCCAAACCTCTACCAGTAGAGAAAGAAGCTTATTTATCTCCTCCGGGTTAAGTACAGCTTGTATATGTTGCGCTTCTTTTAATCCTTTGGTTTGGGAGTATAGTTTAGACCAATTCTGAGACATGATAGAGATGTGTTTTCAAGGTGATGTTTGTTTCGCTACCAAAGTTTTAAAAATTTCTGAGATAAACCTGAATAAATTCCTGCTTTTATTCCTCTTGTATTTATCTGATTAAAGCTCAATGCTTAGCCCCGACATAATGCACTTAGATGTTTTTATCATTTTATAGAAATATTTAGTTTTGCCAGCTTACCAATAAAAACTACTCTAATGCGACTTATTCTCCACGTTGCAATGTCCTTACTCTCCTTCTCTGCTATTGCTCAAACCAATTATCAATATACCAGTACGCATAATGATACTTTACCTGAGGAATTTAAGGTAAGTGCTTCGAAACTAAGGAGCCATATATATGAGGGTGTGCCCGATGTATACAAAAGGCCAAGTAAACAAAGGGGATTGTTCAATTATGCAGATAGAAATGCATATTGGATTAGTTCAAAAATTTCAAGAGGTGGTGTTTACAGCGATTGGCCAAGTTTAGAAGCTTACATAAATAAAGTTCTTTATAAAATCACACCTAAAGAGCTGAGAAAAGATTCTGTTATTCATGCCTATGTAACAAAAGAAGGAGGTTTAAATGCTTCTATGACGACTACCGGTATAAGCTTTGTGCAAATTGGCCTACTTACTTACACGGATAATGAAGCTGCTTTAGCGGCAACTTTAGCACATGAATTAGCCCACTATTACCGAAAACACTCCTTAAAGAAATATGTAAAAGACGATGCTGGCGATTTTTATATGAATAGAAGGCGATCCATGGATCGCTTTACAATTGGTAACGAGCGTCAAGCTGATTCACTGTCACTCGTTTGGCTTAGAGATGCTGGCTATAATCTAAAAGGGGCTCTTAAAGGTTTTGAGACTATTCATCAGGAGGAAGAGCGTTTAATTATGAGGATGCCGAAAAAATGGGAGTTGGAAGAAACCACTCACCCTCTTTCGGATGAACGACTGGAGCAAGTGCACTCCTTCATTAAGCTGAATAAAAATCATGCTGGGAAAGATTTTTTAGTGAGTGAAGCGGATTTTTATGGCTTTAAAAATGCCGCAAGAGAAGAGATTCTCAAACACTTAATGTATGATTTTAAATATCATGATTGTCTGGAGTTAGCCTTTAAGTTCCACTTGATGGATCCGGGGAACCTAACCTATATCGAATACATTTTGGAGTCCATTAGAAAGAACTGCTACCAAGATGCCTTTTTATGGGGGGAAAACTTTATTACAAGAAGGTATTTTAAGAGTTATGATAATGATGGAAAACGCTATAAAGAGCCTTGGCCAGATCATCTTTTTGCCGAGAAGAATTATACGATGCTTCACATTAGCAAGGAAGAGGAGAAAAGGATTAAAGCTAATTTTTACTGGACGGTAGAGGAACCCAAGTTTAAGACGTATGAAGAGGCTTTTGTTTTTTTCTACACAATTGCTCGTAAAATGAAGAGTAGCGAAGCACTTTTATCTAATGCCTTAAGCGTTACTCTTGATACAAATATTAGAAACGTATTGCTACGAGAGTACCTTAAATGCCCTAATATCAAGTACCGAGACTATGCTTTCCATCTACTATCGGGAGATTTAGTAGAAGCTTTGCCAAAAAAGAAGCTTTTGGTGTTAAGAAATCCTGCTATTTATTTGAGACAAGGGGATCATTTTATACCCATACGTGCGAAAAATGAAGCAGACACTATGGCTATTCGATCGTTGATGGATAACGTCCTTATGGAGTTTCCGGATAGAAGGGGTTTATATATAAGCGACTTGAATAATTACAATCTAACCGAGTATCAGACTTTTGAAAATTTAAACGATTTCTCAAATTTCTCCTCTATTTCAAAAGGAGAAAAACTAGAATTCCACATTTTAGAACCACGCTTTTGGGCTTTGTTTAATAAGTATGAGGTTTCCGAAATCGAGTTCTTAAACTATACGTTTATGGAAACCAGAAAGTCAGAAAAAACGATAAGTTCATACAACGAGATTCTCTCTTCTACGGATATTAATGAATTGTTTTCTCATTCTAAACGAATACGTGATTTATTCGCTTCTGTAGTGAGCGTTCGATTAGGGGAGAATAAGGTGATGAAACTCTCATACTATGACGAAATTGATTTTAGATTTAGAAAACCTACACGACCTCAATTGGAGAGCCTGTTAGAAGAGCTTTTGGTCCATAAAGAAGAACATGCTGCATATGCAGATCAAGTCTATAGGAACAACTTAATGGATAAAAAATAGTGTTCGCATTCTTGTTTTGAGTATATCCAATCTCAAATAATTTCAAATCCCATACGAATAATAAAGTCTGTTGTGTAAATAATAGAATAGCACCTTTCATGGCTGTTGCTGTGCCTAGTTTTGAGTCATCAAATAAAGGATAACACATTTAAACACAACAACATGAAAACAACAATTTTTACCCCAGACTTTAAAAACACTTTAAAAATCACCTTTGTAAGCTTAGGCTTAGTAGCCTTAACTGCTTGCAATAAGACCAACTCCACAAAAAAAGCTGATTTAGTTCAACAACAAGTAGTTACACAATCTGAGTTAAACAATGTAAGGTTAGCGGACGGGATGCCTTTAACCATTCAAGTTTCTACCCGTTGGACTATAGAAGACAAGGCTTCTTTTGAAAGCCAGTTTAATTCTGTAGGAACTTTCGATTCATTGATCTTCACGCCTCGTCAGCAGGAGTTGGCCAATATGGTTTCTAACCGTTACAACAATGTAGATTCTGTATTTACCGGAATGCGTCATGTATTTATCAACGACCTAAAAGGTTACTTACTTTCAAACCTTGGAGAAGAAGGAGTTAGTGTAGATGATGTAATCATATCCAATGTAATCTTCCCTTCAAACTATACACGAGCCAAAGAAACGCTTGCACTTCAAGAGCAGGAATTGAAACGGATCAGAAAGCAAAGCGTTATCGATCTTGAAAACTCTGAAGCTAGAAAGCAGCAAGCCATTGCCCAAGGAGAAATAGATAAAGAACAAGCTCGATTAACCGCTGAAGTAGAAAAGATAAATGCCGAGACAGAAGGAAGCAGAAGACAATCTATGATGGCTCGTGCAGAAACGGAAAAGCAAGTAGCCGAAAAAAGAGCAGAATCAGATGCACGTAGACAAGTGCTTATGGCGGAAGCAGATGCAGAAAAGCAAAAACTATATGCTGCCGCAGAATTGGAGAGACAAACTAAACTCAAAGATCTTGAGGTGAAAAAACAAACCGAATTGAATTTAGTAGCCATTGAAAAGGAAAAACTAAGAGAGCAAATGTTGTTCGATCAACAAGTTCAAATGGCAGACCTGTGCAGCAAAAACCCAACCTACGCCACCTACTTAATCAATAAGCAACTGGCTAACAATGTTCAAATCGCAGTTCTTCCATCCGGCCAAGATGCTACTTTATTCCAAGGACTATTGAACAACGGATTAACCAGCAAGAAATAACCAAGTAGCAGAAACTAAATTAGTTTTCATGTGTTCTCACCATCCGGTGATGTTACTGCCAACTCTGAAAGGGGTTGGCAGTTTTCTTTTTTAAAGGATTCTATCGAATACTGGAAATCAATTCGATCACTTCTGCCTTTTTGCGAGCCGAAATAGGTACATTCTCTTGATTGGCCATTATGATGTAACCTCCGTCTGCTTTTACGTACTCGTGAATGTGAGAAACGTTAATGAGATGAGATTGATGAACACGCAAGAAACCACTAGGAGAAAGCAGTTGATCGTAAAATTTTAGCGTTTTAGTAACCAGTAGTTTTTCTCCAGATTTAAAATAGAACACGGTATAATTTACATTAGACTCACAGCGAATGATGTCTTTCAACTCTACAACCTGTATTTTCTCTGCTGTGTGGAGGGCAATTTTCGTTATCTCCTCCCCTTTTCTCATTTGATCCATAAGCAGGTCTACATGCTCTCTTCCTGAATCCATAAGCTGAGAAGCTTTGTTTACCGCTTTAATCAATTCTTCACTCTCAATGGGTTTGAGTAGATAATCGGTAGCAGAGAACTTAAAGGCTTTAATGGCGTACTCGTCTGATGCGGTAGTGAAAATCACTTTGAAGCGGATCTCATCCAATAGCTCCAAAATGTCAAAGCCTGTACCATCGTTCATGTTGATATCCAGAAATA
>CAZAJG010000018.1:67559-70171 GCA_964485405.1 uncultured Owenweeksia sp.
GATAACATCTACCGGCGAGTTCATTTTTCTCGCTTGTTTTTCTTGATCACTTTTAAACCACTCAGCACGCCATCGCCTTCGTCTAATACCTTAATATTCGGACAAAAGCTCGCTAAATCACGCTTGAGATAGTCTCTCGCGGATTGGATATCGTCTATAATAACGGCTGTTTTCAATCGGTTTATTTAATTCTGGTTCAAAGTAAAGCTATTCCCCTAAAATGGGTAATCGTAAAATCACCTGTGTTCCCGAAGCTACACCTTGCGCATCGTACAAATCTATAATTTGAATGCTATCCTCTCTTTCCGTTAAAAGTCTTAAACGCTCGCTTGTTACTTCCATAGCCGTTGATTTATGGCTACGGTTGGAGGTTAACTTTAGCTTTTGCGCTTGTGCTCTCCCAATACCGTTATCGGTAACGATACACTTCAATACCTCTCCTTCATCCTTCAGTTCCAATCGCAACAGCCCTTTCTTAGCGGCATTTCCCAAACCATGTAAAATCGCGTTTTCCAAATAAGGTTGAATGATCATGGATGGGATTTTAATGAAGTCTACTTCCAGGTTATCTTCAACCACAATTTCAAAATCAAATTTGTTTTCACGGCAAAACTGCTCTAAGCCCAAGTAGTTCCTCAGCATATCTAGTTCATCGTCTAAGTGAATCTCTTTTACTCTGGAATTCTCCAGTATTTGCCGCATAAGTTTGGAGAACTTAGATAGGTAAGAACGTGCCACATCCTCTTCTTTACCGGCAATTAAAGCCTGTATGGAGTTTAAGGTATGAAAGATGAAGTGTGGGTTCATCTGTAGGCGAAGAGCCTTTTGCTCAAGATCCAACCGATCCCGCTCAGAAATGAGTTTTTCTTGTTTGGCTCTAGCTTTTCTTCTCACATAACGTACTCTTAAGCTCACAATTAAAATCAATAAAAAGGAAGAAAGCCCAATGTAGCCCGCCACAAACCAATTTTCTTCCCACCAAGGCAGAGCAATATGAAAAGGGAGACGAATGGGGGCTTCATTCCAAACGTCATCTTCGTTCGCAGAGCGTACCTCCAGTGAGTAATCTCCCGGAGATAGGTTTAAAAAGTTCACAGAATTACGTTTGCTAACGGGAGACCAATCTTCTTCTAAACCCAACAATCGCCATTGGTATTGTACCTTTTTAGGATAGGTCTGTGTAATGCCCGTAAAATCCACTACTAGGTTATTCTCCTCATAGTCAAGTTCTAACGGAACTTGCTGCAAATAGCTTTGCGCATGGGTAGTTTCAAATACGTCTTTGTAGTTGATGGTAACCGAAGTAAAATGAAGAATAGGCGCTTTCTCATTTTTTAGGCTTACCTCCGATAGATATTTATGCAAGCCATTTACCGTTCCAAACCAAATATCACCACTTGGTTCTGTATGTACAGCATTAATGTTGGTTTCTACACCGTCAAAGCCATCATCACGACCGTAATGTGTCAATTCCAATACACTACCCTCTTCATCCACTAAAAGCTTGTCTAAGCCCTTCTCTGTGCCTACCCATAAATTGTTTTCATAATCGTGTGTTAGGAGATAGACATTAAAAGAGCTCAATTCCTCTTTGAGGTAAGCAGAATCAATCCTTAGCTCTGCCTCATAGAGAGGAATGCTATGAATACCTTGACTGGTTCCTATCCAGAGCTTACCAAAAGCATCTTCGCTTAAAGATCGTGCTGTGTTGGAGTTTAAGCCATCTCCCACCTTAAAATTAACAATGGTGCTATCGTTTATTATGCAACCTACGCCTCCACTTCGGCTGGCATACCAAACTCGATTTAAGCTATCCACATGTAGGTGTATTACTCTATTGCTTGCCAAGCCATCTTCTTGGCGGAATTTTCTAAAAATAAGCGTACTGTCTGTTTTGGTAATTCTTGTAATGCCGCCTCCAGCGGTGGCTGCCCAAATGTTTTGCGATTTATCTTCTATAAGCGCCTTTACCCAATTGCCACTCAGGCCATCTTTGGTAGTATACGTAACAAAGGTGTCCCCGTTAAAAACGGCAATTCCCTTTCCTTCAGTTCCTACCCATAATAGGCTATCACTGGCTTGTAGCAGAGCTTTTGCTTTTACATCGCTAAAGCCAGAATCGCTTTTGTAGCTGATAAAATCACTGCCGTCAAAACAAGTAATTCCGCCATCTGAACTGCCCAACCAGAGTTGGTTTTTGTAGGATTTGGTTAAGGAATAAATGTAAGCTCCCTTTAAACCATTCGCTCTACTGTAATATTGAAATTGTTGTCCGGAATATTTACTGCTTCCACCACCAGAAGTACCCATCCAGTAGTTGCCCCAACTATCTTTAAGTAAGCAGTCTACGTGATTATTAGCTAAACCAGATTTTTCGTTTAAAAAGCGGTAACTGCTATCTTTTGGATTGTATATGCACAAGCCCTTGTTTAAAGTAGCAATCCAAAGCAAACCCGATGCGTCTGCATGAATATCGTTTACAATGGCATCCTGTAACTCTGGAATATCTCTACGGTTGCTAAAGTCTTTTCCGTTGTAATGATTTAAACCACCTCCGTAGGCACCCATCCATATATCTCCATTCTCATCCTCTTCCAAGCACAGAGTTAGGT
>CAZAJG010000019.1:0-14385 GCA_964485405.1 uncultured Owenweeksia sp.
ATCGCTTTCAGCAACATGCAGGAAGTCCAGAATCTTACGAAGTAGGTCCATTAGCCACTTTAGGGAAAGACATTGGCTCCAGTTCCAGGCCAGGAATATCAGAAGACGATGAAAATGATTTAGATCGGTCAAACCTTGGACTATATGTGGATGTAGAAGCGGACCTAACTGAGAAATGGTTGGTAGCGGCTGCTTTACGTTATGAAAACTACAGTGATTTTGGTTCTAATCTTTCGGGCAAGTTGGCAACGCGTTATAAGCTAGATGATCATATTGGTGTGAGAGCCTCTTACAACAGAGGTTTCCGTGCACCGTCCTTAGCGCAAATTGGCAATAGTGTAAGTACATCTACTGGGCAAAACGGAGTAATTGTAATCACCAAACAGGTAGCCAGTGCTGATTCTAGATTGGAGCAATTGGGAATTGAAGATCCCAAAGCTGAGATTTCGGATAACTACAACCTTGGTTTTATGGCCAATTTCTGGAACGGTAGCCTACTTTTTACAGCCGATTTTTTCCAGATTAATATCAGCGACAGAATTGTTATTTCAGAGCGCTTGAGTACTTCATTGTTTCCTGCGGTAGCCGATTTATTCCCTGAAGCTAAAGAAATTCGCTTTTTCACCAATCATGTAAATACTGCTACCAGAGGTTTAGAGACGGTATTAACCTATAAGAAGTTTTTGAGTGTAAACCATCGTTTGTATTTGAGCGGAGCGTTTACTTACAATCAAACCGAGGTGGTTAGTCAAAAAGATATACCCGAAGAAATCTTGGCAGGCTCAAATGCTGAAGATCAAGATATATTGCTTTTAGGACAAACCGCTATTGAGCTTATAGAAGTGGCACAGCCGCGCTCCAAGTTTATTGTTAATGCCAATTACCATTACAAAAAGTGGGGGATAAATACCCGTATTACTCGTTTTGGAAACGTAAAAGCCTATAGCAGCGGACTTTCTGAGGAAGATGATAATGTAGAGTGTGATGATGATGGGAGATGCGTGCAAACCTTTGCCGCAAAAACACTTACAGATCTTTCTATTTCTTACGACTTCAGTTCTTCTTTTACACTAACTGTTGGCAGTAACAATGTATTTGATGTTTATCCAGACAAGTACAACAACTTTAGAGATGGCTTTGTAGGAGAGGCAGGATCGTACCAAAACGGACAAATTCCTTATTCTAGAAACTCAAATCAGTTTGGGTTTAATGGAGCCTATTACTATTTGATGGCCAATCTGCGCTTTTAGGTTTTGTGCTTAAAGGCTATGCAGAGAGCTATCCAATTCATCCTCTCCAGGTGCGGTAATCTCAATTGCAATCTATGCCTTCTTAAAAATCTTAGCATCCACCCAAAAGGTGCCAAAAGGAATAAAACTGGCCAATAAAACAATCCATGTGGTTTTAAAGAATTTCCAGTTGTGCTCTGAAGCTACAGCGAAGGTTAAAAGCACATAAACAATAAACAACACCCCGTGTACTGGGCCTACCATTTCAGAGACTATACCGTTTTCGTATAGGTACTTCATAGGTACGGCTATAAATACTAATATGAGCAAAGAAGCACCTTCTAAAAATGCTATTATTCGCAATCGGCCTAGGTTGTTTTTTAGGAGGTCCTTCATTGTTTTTAATCCTGAGTGTTAGGTTGGTCAAAGATAAATACGGAAGCTTAGCTGGACTAAAAACAGGAGCAAAATATTAAAGAGAAAACCATCATTTTGTAACCCATAGTTTTAGTATGAGGTTTAAAACTTAGGCTTTACCTTTTCAAGAAGAGTTGGGAACTCAATAAGGTTTGATTTCTAAATCCGCTTATTACATATGTTCCAGGGGCTAAGCCGCTAAGGATAAGGTAAGTGTTGTTGGTGCTTGTGTTTATCTCTTTTTGAAGAATCAATTTTCCTCTAATGTCTGATACCCGAATTGTATTGAGGTTGCATGCATCGCAATTTACATTTATGAATTCGGTGGCTGGATTCGGAAAGAGGGTAAAGCGGTCTAAATTGATGGAACCATTTGGAGCGGTTTGTTGTGGAACATAGGAAATCCAAGGACGAGCTTGTTTAATAATCAATTGATCTTCACTCGTAATCTTGTATTCAATATCCATAGCGAAGGTAGCATTGTTTTCGGCCTTGTAAAGTTTCCTAAAACGGTTGTGAATCACCGTCAGGTAATCCGTCAGTAAGGCTAAGTGCTCTTCCGACATCAATAAAGAATCGTCATCAACAAGGCTTGAATAACCAATTACTATATAGCTCTGGTCTTCACCATCGGAAGCTTGATTTAAAAGAATTTCTTCTGGTCGTGCATCTGCTGTAGGATTGGTAATTAACTCAGATTCCGCTTGAGAGTTTAGATAAAAAGTATTGTCTGTATGATATATAGGGTCTGCGCTAACGCCAACTCCATTCACTTTTTCATCCTCATAGTTGGGATGGCAAAGCATTCCCATGGAAGTTAAAAAATGATTGACTTTATGAAATTCCCTTTCCTCAAAAGCCTCGAGATTCCATAGGCCCGCATAAACTTGTTTTAAAGATTTAGAGATGTGTCCTTCATCCGGATGTTGCGTTTTTGAAGTATACAAACCAGCTCCACTAAATCCGGGTAAATCTTCATTGTTTGTACTGGATCTACACCTTATGGAAATACCCTCAGGAAAGGCGTTTTGCATCACCGATAATTCGTCCAGCATCCAATTGGGAACAGCTGCATCCTTTATTTTTCGTCTAAATATTTTGAGCATTTCATCGCGGGTTGTTCTATCCGAAACAAAATCAGGATCGTGAATGATAAGATCTATTTCATCAAAAAAATCATTGTATTTCATGAATTCCTGATAAAAGTAAAAGGGTACACCAAAACCATTGGGAATGGTTCCTTGAGGAAAGCCAAAGTTGCGCATGGTGGCCACATTGGTGCACTTGGCGCCAAATCCGTCAAACATATCAAAGGTAATATCGCTTAAAGGTTTAATGGTGGTGTAATCTAAATTTAAGGGTGGATCTTGCTCCGTTTGGGGTCTACTGTTTATGTACCATTCATTTACCTCTTCTAGGGTAGCTTTACGGAGAATAAAATCACTTTGATCGGCCTTGAAATAAACGTAGTTCCCCAGCAAGCTGGCAATGGTATCATTTTCTAGAGGATCTCGGATAAAGGCATTTGGAATTTTATCCTGTATGGCCCGTAAGTTAACATGCGATAGTGGCGTTTGGATTTCAGAGGTTATAATACCACTGGTTCTAGGCAGTGAGTTTGGGATGGTTTCATACAGAACAATGTCTTTTGGATTCGGCACTTCATCTGAAACAATATGCCTGAAAAAACCGTAACTCTCGGTTTGATTCAAACCCCAATAGTCCACTCCAGCATATACATCTGATTCAAATAATGCGGGGACCCTTGAGTTTTGATAAAGCTCTATTTCAGTATAATAATCAGCTTCGTTGCTTTGATTGACATAATACGAGAAATTGTTCTCCAAAAAAGGCATATTTCCCGCCAATAGTTCTTGGGTTTTCTGAACGATAGCGAAGGGCATGCTCTCGTTATTTGTGTAGTTGAAGGCCAAGGTGCCGAGCGTACCATTGTTGGATAAAACGGTAGGGTGATAAATAATATGTCCTTTAACCACATCTGGCCCTACATGACTAACGCCTAAAAAAGTTGCAAAATCAATATGAAGCGCATATCTATTGGTATTAATGAAGTAGATTTTAGGATTTGGAGAATTGAAATCTAAAATGATAAACTTTAAAAACTCCTTTCCATTTAAGTAGGGAGACCATTGAACATTTTCCTGTAAAACGGCTAAGTCGCTAAAGGTTTTAAGGTTGTGTAAAGCAACTAAACCATCGTAAATGTCAATGGATGGCGCTGCGTTAATCGGGCTTTCTCGTGGAATGTTATTGTATTCCGCAACATCATCTAAACCGTCCCCATCCAAATCGGCTGGAAGGTTAATGGGATATTCTAAAACTTGATAATGCTCTAAAGGATAGTTCCCTAAAGGTTCGGAAATGATTGTAGTACCTGAATCGCCTAGTGTTATCGAAGAGTATACCTCAAAGGTAGAATCGATGTGGTGTTTTACTTTTAAAACATAATAATGATCGGTACTGGAGTTTACCTCCAATTGTACTTGACCATTAACATCAATGCCATAGTTTAGAATAGGCACTTCTTGTTGAGCGTAGCTGCTATTAAGAGCACTCAAAAGAAGTATGCATAAGGTTAAGGCACAAGAAAAAGAACGGAATAAAGAATGTCTTTTTCTATTAAACGAAATCACAATTTTCATACGGCCTTATTTTATCCCATCCCGTTAGAGAATACTTTCTCCTAAGCAGATTTAAAGATAACCGAAATATGTGAGTTTAAGCCAATTTGAATGATCACCCTCGCTGTAAATTACTTCTGCGAAAAGGTGTTTATGTTTTTTAAAGCTTCTTCAATAAGCAAGTCAGCTCCTTGTCCGGGAGCAGCGCATTTGTTTTGAATAATGTTCCCATGTTGATCTATTAAAACCGAGTGGGGCAGAGCACCAATATCAAATGCGTCTCTTAAATTTTTGTTCCATTGCCCTTGGGCAAAGAGGTTTTGGGTGGAGAGCTTGAATTTTTTGATGTAAGATTTCCAATCCGATGAATCCGAATCAAGGCAAATATTTACAATTTCTACAGCCTCATTTTTAAACTGTTCAATCAGTTCATTTTCATCCGGAAATTTTTTAATACAAGGTTTACACCAAGTTGCCCAAAAGTTTATCAAAACAATCTTCCCTTTAAAATAACTCGGTTCTATGGCCTTTCCACTTTCGTTTTTGAGATAAAAGTAAGGTGCAGGAGCGCCTTCGGGTAAAATGGGACCTACTTTACTGGCTTCTATTACAAAGTCTTTTAAATCCGCTCTATGGATTAACTCTAACCAGTCCGATTGGAAACTCCTTTTATCGTGTTCCAAATATTGTAAGAAAAGAAAAGCCCAGTAAAAATCTGCCGTCTCTTCATTCAAATAGGTAGCCACCATTTCTTTGCGTAGAGGTTTCATGGTGTCTGGATACATCTGAACAGAAAGATTCCGTTCTTTCCAAACTCGATTGATTTGAAAGGTTACCACATTGTTTAGAAAGAGCGCATAATGAATATTTCCAAGCATTTCACGGTTGTTAACCGTTACAGGAACTAGTGTTTCTTCAAAAAAGTTAGGCGGTAAAGCATCTTCCTTGTTTAGCATTTTAGTGCGGTAGGAGTAGCTGTTAAACTTCCATTCAGCATTCAGGTATTGTAACCGGAGTGTTTCATAATCTACATATGTTTTTGGCAGTCCGTTTTTATGTTTTTGCAGGTAGTTTAAGTGCTCTTTGGTGATGGCGTTGTTTCCATCAATCAATTCTTGAAAATTATTATCGCCATGCGTGAAGTTAGTGCGAGGCATCCAATCGGCATGAATGGATCCAAAAGCTTTGGCTTTTTCATGCAAAAAGTGGTGTATGTCTCTTGCGTCACCTTCAAACTGGGGTTGAGAAATGTTGGTGCTAACCCGGATCTGATCTGACGAATGGGGTTGTGCAAAGAGTCTAAAGTCTTGTCTGTTGAGGGTAAGGCTGTAGTGTGCTTTCCCTTGAGCTACTACATCTAGATTCAACTCAGATGTAGGAGGAATAAGTGTGTCCATCCTTTGAACATCCCAAGGAAAAGGGTAGGAATTTTCCAGTTGAACACGCAAAGAATCGGTGGTTTCGTTGTAAACGGTTAAATGGGCTTTTCCGTTTAGGTCAAAAGTGCTTTTAGGTGGATCTGTTTTGCAGGATTGTAAGTTGAAAAGGAGAAGGAAAAAGATTGTAACAGTGATAGAAAACAGAGGTTTAATTCTAGTCACGGTATTTGTTTTTTTAACTTTTGTTGCATAAACATAAATATTGACTACCATCGATCCATATCCCATCTATTGATATACTGATTATTAGCCATTCCAAATCCATCCAAATCAGGAAAAAGGCTTAAGGTCCAAATATTGAAAGTGCTTTCTAATATAATTTTTGATTCTTTTTTCAATTTTGGAGAAATTGCAATTGGTAAAATATACTTTTCTTGGTTGGGGAGCATTAGACTACCTTTCATAGAATCTGATACTTTACTGTATAGAAATTGAGAATGCTGAGCGGCAGTGCGCATTGAAACTGTGGGAGGTTCCCAAGTATAAATGTCATCTGAATGCATATGTTTGATAATATCGTTATAACTCTCTTTTTTCATAACATTTTCATGTCCCAATAGAAAATGTGTATGAATACCTAATAAGAGTCCTTTTTTAGATTTTAATGAATTAACGCAGAACCAAAGCGCTACAAGAATATTTCTAGAGAAATCAACAAATCTTGTAGCTGCACCGTGTAGTTGGAGTTTCCCTAATAGTTCAAAATCGTAAAGTTCCCTACCATTTTGATATCGATATCCCTTATGAGTTGCTTGTTCTAATAGATCAAGTTCATAATTCTCGATGTATGAATCAAAATCTTTAATATTTGGACTAGTTTTTATTATTCTTCTATAAGCTGAACTGTGAATACTCCATTCAATATTGCTTTGACCTCTCCAGTACCAAACGTTGTTCTTTGCTCCTTTTTGTCCAGTTGTTAACGAAATTAATTCAACAAAAGATTCTGGCTCCAGTACAGTTCCAAATTTATCATCTTTAAAGTATCTCATAAATTAGTTATATCTCCAAGATTAAGTTCTTATTCTGTTTGAAATAATGAGTGATTCTCCAATGAAAATATAATTCTATCCTTTTGAATTTTCATCTTTAAACTCCACAGGCTGATCAAAAATACCCCGTTTCATTTCCATTACAGAAGTACGTTTGGCACCTAACCGTTGTTCCAAAACCTCTTTTACCTTCCAAGGAGATACAGTAGTTCCACAGGTAAAAGCATCTACAGCGGCATAGCCATGTTCGGGCCAGGTATGAATGGTAATGTGAGATTCGGCTATAATAACCACACCGCTTACGCCATGTGGGTTAAACAGATTGGTATGGGAGGAAACAATGGTAGCACCAGATTCTACAGCAGACTCATTCATATACTTTTCAATGCGCTTGGCATCGTTTAAAATGTCTCTATCGCAATCGTAGAGCTCTATAAGTATATGAGTTCCTAAGTGGTGCATTGTTTTGTTTTCGTTTTTTTTTAATTGTTTTAGTTTGAATATCGAATATTGAACCGATGAATTTTGAGTGCTGAAGTTTCAATATTTCGACATTCGACATTCGACATTCGACATTCATCACATCATTCGCCCATCTTCGGTTTTAAAGTCGTTTGAAATTTTTGTTTTAGCCGAGCTATTGGTCATCATAATGAGATAGTCCTGCTCTTCTATAGTAAAATCTTGGGTTGGATTTTTATACAGCGTATTGTCTTCATTGGCTTTGCAAATACCAACGAGTATGGCGTTGTAGTTTTCCTTAACATCCTTAAAAGTAGAGTGATAGCCCTTTTGTAAGTAGGGGTTGCTCGGGTTTACTTTAAACTGCACAATATCGTATTGATCATCGGAAATGGAGGTTTCCATCAAATCTTCTGTAAAGTCAGCTGCATCAGGCTCAAAAATATAGCTAGCCACGAGTTTAGAGGCGATTTCATTTTTTGAAACAATGTAGGTGACTCCCACGGAGCGAAAAGTATCTTTCAAGTCTGGAGAGTTTAAAAGCACTACAAAATCAAGATTTTCGTAGTGTTTTTTAATGTTGATGATGTGTATCAAGCTCTCGGAATCATCATTAAAATTGATGAATACTTTGGCGCAAGAACTGATGTTAAGCTTTTCTAAAGCTTCATAGTTGTTGTAATCTGCAAAAAGAGCAAACACTTTGTCTTTGGCAAAAGTTTCTCTTATTAAATCAATATCGTCCTTTTTATTGGTAACAACAGCGATGCTACGGTTTGATTTTACAATCTGTTGGGTGACTTGTTTGCTGAAATTATCCCAGCCTACAATGATGAAATGTTTATTCATTTTGGTTCCAAACTGACCGGTTTTCATGGCATCCATATACGAACTGATTTTAAAAGAAACTCTTCCTATGATATAACTTAAAATACCTAAACTCCCTATTATAACTAATATTCCAAAGATTTTACCGAAAGGAGTAACTGGGTAAAAATCTCCGTAACCTACCGTGGTTAGCGTAACTAAGGAGTACCAAAGGGCATCCCAAATGTTTTTAATGTTTGCATCAGGCGATTGACTTTCAAAAAACACCAAGGCTCTAAGAAAGACGAAGACCCCAACAATTACCGAGAGGTAGGTGACTGCTCTTTTATATTCCTTACTCATGTGCTACTTTTTTACGTAATCGATAAGCGATAAAAGCACCGCTCATTGCTCCAAACAAGTGTCCTTCCCAAGAGATTAAACGGTTGGTAGGAAACACGCCAAAAATTAACCCTCCATAAAGCCCAATTACCAGTATGGAAAGGAGAAGGGAGCGTACATCTTTTTGTAAAAAGCCATGTACAACCAAAAAGGCGGCTAGTCCATAAATCAATCCACTGGCGCCAATATGCACGGCAGAACGACCAAATATCCAAACCAATAAACCTCCTAGTACAACAATGGTAAAAATAACCACGGGTGTTTTTTTAGGGTAAAAATTACCAATTAAAAACAGCAAGAAAAATAGGGGGATGGTATTGGATAATAAATGCGCCCAGTTGGCATGGAGTAAAGGACTTAAAGGAATCCCAATTAAGCCACTTAAGGTTCGGGGTTTAATGCCGAGTTGATTGAAATCGTACAGCAACACCCAATCCAGTAGGTGAATAATGTAGAGCAGGGCTACAAAACGGATGATATGTTTTAGGTTCTCATTCATCAATACAAATCCCAATTGCCGTTTAAATAATAGCGGTATAAAACCGGATCGTGAATGTGGTTCACTTTAAGCTCTTCCTCATCTTTAAAGTAAATGTCTTTTCCAAAAGAGGTCATCATCAATAGAGCTTCCTGGTTTATCCATTTTGTTTCTATATCCGAAAAGGATAAACTCTGCAACTGTTGTTTCAGTTTATCTTTCTCCAAATGCTTGGCGCCTAATATCCAGCCCCATTCGCCCAGCGTAATTACTTGGTTGTGGAGCATAGCGGTTTGGAAACCACTCGCTTGTAAGGTCGTATCAATGCATTGAAAAGCTTTAGTAGCGTAATAGGGGCTACCGGCTTGGGTGATAATTAAACCATTGGGCCTGAGTTGTTTATTGCAAAGGCTATAAAATTCATTGGAGTACAACCTTCCCAATTCCACCGTTTTAGGATCTGGCAAATCAATGATGATGACATCGTAAAAGTGGGTGGTTTTTTCTAAAAATTGATACCCATCGGCATTGAGCACTTCCACTTTAGGATTGACCAAAGCGTTGTGGTTAATGGCGGTAAAAATGGGATGTTCTAGCCCTAAGCGGGTCATAGCAGGGTCTAAATCTACCAGAGTAATGCTTTCTACAGTGGGGTATTTTAGTATTTCTCTAACGGCACAACCATCACCACCTCCTAATACCAATATGTTTTGTGGATTTTGAGACAGGCGCATTATCGGATGCACTAAAGCCTCATGATACTTATCCTCATCTAAAGTGCTAAACTGTTGGTTACCATTTATGTACAGCCAATAATGATCTTTCCATTGGGTAACCACTAACTTTTGATATTTACTCTGCTCTTGATATACAATCTTGTCCTTATACTTTCTCTGCTCTCCATGCAAAATAAGAGGCTCGGCCACAAGCACTCCGCCTACAAGCACTAAAAATAGAAGGGCATAAGATGTAGATATGGTTTTAATGGCGCGGGCTTTCAACGCTTTGCGCGTCATGATTAAAAGCACAATGGCAACGGAAAAGTTTACTAAACCCAGTACAAATGGCGTATACGTTAAACCGAGGATGGGCAAACCGATAAAGGCGAAAAATACACCGCCCAGTAAACTGCCCAAATAATCCATTTCCATTACGGAGGCAATGTTTACGCGTAGCTCTTCAAATTCTTTGTTTAGGCGAATAACCATTGGGATTTCTAAACCAATAAGAACCCCAATAATGATGCTTAAACTGTAAATGATGAAACCCGTGTAAATGGTATACGCACTGGCCGAATAGGCTAGGAGGGAAGAGAAGGACACGAAAAAGGACAGAATGAGTTCAATGTAAATGAACTTAATCAATAAGTTGCCTTTGATGTACTTACTCAATCGGCTTCCTAAACCCATGGAAAACAGCATAACCGAAACAATCATGGTCCACTGAAAAACAGAATCTCCTAAAAAATAGGTAGCCAAGGTAGAGAGAATGTACTCTGCTACTATGCCTGACAAACCGGTGGCAAACAAAGCCAGTTTTAATATGGGAGATTTTAAGCCAGACATCCTTTGATTATATACACCAAAGGATTAAAACAGAGCCTCCAATGTAGGAGAAGGCTTCAATTAAAGCGGCTCCGTTATTGGGTTTTTCTTGGTTTATAAGTTCGTCTGTTAATCTTCTTCCCGGTAGTAGGATTTTATCCGCTAAAAAGCGAACTATAGGCAGCATAACTAAGCCCAACAGTACTTCTGTACCGAGTCTTAAAGCGGTTATGTCCCAAGATTCAAAATCATCGCTAATTCCAAAATGGATGATGTTGCCTAAAGCAATCATCGCTCCCGCAAATCCAATACCTACGGCTACATTATCTTTTTCAATGTAATCGTGTACATCGTAAGCGGTAATGAGGTTGTATACTTTGGCCGTAACAATGAGCAGTACTTGCCCAATGGCCCAAAAGATAACGGCAGAGAGTATGCCAGACATTTCGCCACCGGTATCTCCAGAAATGGCGCCATAAATGATTAAACCAGAGGCAATGCTATTGGCGGCTTCAATTACACCCGTTCCGGTATTGTGGTCTACAATAATCTCTTTGCGGCTGCTAAATTTGGTGAGAATGAGTTTATCGTTGATGATGCGCGATAAATTCAAAAGAACGACAGCTAAAAGGCCGTAAATGAAAATATCTTCAACATCCGTCAACAAATCCACAGAGGGGCCAACAATGGCGCTCCCTATTGCCAAAAGTAATCCTACAAAGTAGCCTACGTAAGAAACAGAAAAGGCAAAATTGTCTTTTTCTACAAGTTCAGATTTTACATCAATTTTAGGACTAAATACTTGATAGAGTAGGCGTCCGATAAAAAAGATGACAAAAGCACAAGCCAAGTACACCCCGGCATGGGCCATTTGGGTTAATATTTCGTTTAAATTATCCATAATGGGTTGGTTTAGCTGATTTTATTTACCAAATCCTCCTCCTCTGGAGCGATAGGATGAACCTGAAGAATACCTAGAGCCGCTGCGTGAGCTTCTCCTCGAAGAACTGCTTCTGTTTCTGGAGCTTCGAGCGCTGCTGCTGCGAGCTACTTTCGTTCGTACTCTTCGTTTAAAGTCGGAAGGACGAGAAGCCCATCTAGAACCTTTTCGGGTGGAGGAGTTATAGGCACTTCCTGTACCATAACTTCTTTGGCCACCGCTGCCGTAGTAGGATCTTCCAGAATTGTAGTAATTGCCTCGGTAATCGTTCCAGTAGGAGTAACGTACGGGATACATAGACATGTGGAACATGCTGCGCATAAAAGCGTATTGTCCGTAAAAGGCCCAAAAGCTGGTTCCATTGCTTCGCTGTTCCCAGCGTCCGTATTTTTCGTTACCTACATAGTTGGAGTAGCCGGCAGGAGAGGTTTGCTTTTTAACAACTCCCTCTTTTTTAGAGGCTATTTCCATACCCATATCCTCCTGATGCTTGTTGAATAAGCTTGCGGAAACAAAAGCCCAAGGCTCTGTAGTGCTTATTAAAGTATCTGGATTATCGTTAGGATGTTTAAGCACCTGATATTGATGCTTGTATTTATCGGCTTCTTCATCATAGTCCATATCATAGAGTATGATGGAATAGTTTTGAACGGCATTATTCTTTTTGATAAGCTCGTCTAAAGGGCTTTTTTGGAAAGCGGGCTCGCTGGAGCATTGCGTTAACAACGCAGCTAAAGCGGCCACTACCCATACCATTAGGTTATTGCTCCACATCTTTTTTGCTGAGTGAATCATTTGTTATGCGTTTGGTTTTGGTAAAATATTGGAAATTTCGAATTCTTTAACCACTTTTCCAACGGAAGCGTCAAATTCATTGTCGCCCCATTGTTCTAAGGTAAGAATATGTTGGTCATCGTCATCATAGCACGTCCAGCTCATAAACTCAGTCCAACTGTCGTCATCGTTTCTATCGTTTTTACAATTTCTAAAATACCCAGGCGATTCTTCATCGTAATAGTATTTTATCCCTTTGTAAGTGATGGAATTAGGTGGTTTTTTATGATCCTTTAGATAGTCGGCTAGGTCTTCCTGTATCTTGCGGATTTTCACCTTTTTAGACATTTCAAGTTCCAACTCATCGTCTTCCTCCACTGCAAAGTATAGGGTGTCTTTTCCATCGGTAATTTTATATTCTTTGGAAAAGTTATTATCACCCCAATCGTATTCGTAGGCTTCCATTACCTCGAAAGTGCGAAGATCATATTCTAAAATACAACCCGGTTCTAAATCGCGAACCGTCATGGCCATATAGTTTTTAGGCTCTTCTTTTTTAGAGCGGGAAAACAACTTGTTGAACATCTTAATATCTTTTTAAATGTCTTTTTCTCATAGAGAAGTAAACTAAAGCACCTCCAGCTGCGAAGGCTACAAATACAATTCCAATTCTAAAAAGGAACTGCAGGAAGAATAGACCTACACAAAACAAGCCTATAATTTTTAAAATTCGCAAAAATTGATTCATTGTTTATTGATTTAATCCCATTTTTCTTTTTAAATCGGCCAGAGCTGTATTTTCTTCTGTGCCTTCTAATGCTTTATCTATTTCAGCATCAGTGCTTTTGCTTTCGTTTGCTATGTCGCCATAAGCCTCCGCTAAAGCTTCTTCGGTTTGCACTTTATCTTTCATTTTCTCCAACATAGAAACGGTGTCGGTAGAATCGATTTGTGCCATTTGTTTGTTTATATTTTTAGTGGCACTGCTTACTTTTACTCTAGCCTTTAGTGTTTTAAGCTCATTTTCCCATTTGCTAACGTTAGATTTTATCACCTTTACGTTTTGCTCCAACTGCATTAAGGATTTCTCGTATTGCTGCTGATTTCCTTGAGATTGAGCTGCCAAATCTTCATTTTCCTTTTTCCGTTTTAAAGATTCGGTTGCCAATCGGTCAGCTTCCTCTCCAGAAATTTCTTGCTTTTCCCCTTTTTCAAGAAGAAGCATGGCTTTGTTTTCATAATCTTTAGCGGCTAATTGATACTTTTCCATATCGTTTCTAGCTCTAATGCTTAAAGCTTTTACTTCGGCTAGAGCTTTTAGGCTATCGTCCAGATCATTTTTAAGATCACGGATTCCTTGCTCTGTTACTTTTATTGGGTCTTCTAATTTATCTAAAGCTGCACTTAACTCAGCTTCCCCCAGTTTAAACAGTCTTTTAAATACACTCATGGTTTTATTTATGTTTTCGTTTGCGTCAGACCTGTGTCTCGACTAATAATATTAGCAAATGTATAAATAATTTTTAGTTAAGCTAAAAATTTTAGCAAAACTTTTAAGTATTAACAAAATCTTAGCATTTCAAGTGTAACTGATTCATTTTCAAATTTCTTATTGCTATTCATGAAATAATGGAGTTCAATTCCTTTGCGCTGAAAAGCTTATTTGAATTTAAGTGGAATCTGTATATTCTAGTGTAATGCTATTATTTTTGGCTTTCTTATTTGTAAGAAGTGGAGAGCAAAAATATTTTCTCCGTTTATTTGAAGTATGAAAGTTTACTATACCCTATTACTATCCCTTTTCCTTTTGGGTTGGAGCCATGGCCAACCGCAGGGAGATGATTTGAAATTTTATGATATTTCTCCTCAAACCATTTCCGTACCTGAATTATTAAATTCAGAACGTCCTTTAAAACCTGTAGAGGTAGACGGGTTTTGGATAAGCGATCAAATAACCTATGGGCAATACAAAGTGTTTTTAATGGATCAAAAGAGTCGTTTAACAGCTGCGGCTTATCAGAAGCTATTGCCAGATTCTTCCATTTGTACTGCACCGTGCTACCAACGTTATCTAAATTCTAATGAATTTGATGAGGATGCGGTTATTGGCATAAGTTGGGAAGGGGCCATGGAATATTGCAGGTGGAAGACAGAAAAGGAAAACGCTGGCGATAACATAAAGTATGCATATCGATTGCCTGTATTGACGGAGTGGCTTTCGGCTTTACATTTTTCTAGAGAGTGGGGCGTACATAACGG
>CAZAJG010000019.1:14395-28502 GCA_964485405.1 uncultured Owenweeksia sp.
AAATTATTCTGACTGGCTTTGGAATAGTTGGGTATCGTATACTATTTATCAAGCGGATAAAGTAGAAGAAATTGACTTTGTTTACGAGGCTAAAGCGACTGACGACAAAACGATGAAACGAAAAGTTGCTATGGGCAATTCGTTCTTATCTCAGAGTAAAGTGTTGCAAGATCACTTAAACCGATCTTACTATTCCTTTAAAGGCTATAAGCATATAGGGTTCAGAATCATAAAGTTAGATAAGAAAAAGAATAAGAAAACCTTTAAAAAGCTGATGAAGTTATGGGATCTCGATTAGGAATGTGTCTTATTTTATTCATGTCTTTTACGGCATTAAAAGGACAGCAACTTCAACAAACTACTCAGTTAGGCGATTTAAAAGTTACTTACCACTTAAAAAACGGTCAGTTTGAGGGATACTATAAATCCGTTTACCCCAATGGTAAAACACAAGCAGAGGGTTATTTTAAGGATAATAAGCGCCATGGAGAGTGGAATATATACGATGATAAAGCTGGTATCATGCACAGCCGTGTTTATAAAAACCCGTATCATTTTGATCGGAAATACCCGCCATTACCCCACATTGAGCTTGTAAAAATGCTTATGGCTCATCCAGTAGTGACACAAAGAGATGAAAACGGAATACTAAGACATCCAACTTTAGATGAAAACGATATTTTTTGGAGTAAACGCCTTTGGCTAGAAGCAAAACCACAGGGCAATAAAGCTTTGTTTAAAAAGGGAGTTTTGGCCAAACAATTGGCTAATGGGATTAAGAGCGGAAGAATTAAAGAGGTGTTTAAGGATGATCGCTTTACAGAGCCTATAGACAGTATAAATTACACAGATTTTAATAGGGTAGTAGCATTTCGATTTAAGCAGGATAGAGCATACGTTTTACCCAACGGTACTATGAATAGTTATATGATTGCGATTTGCCCTGTTATAGAAGTAGGAGACTCCATAAAAACCCAGCGAGAGCTATGTTGGATATGGTATCCAGATTGTAGAAAAGAACTGGCTAAGGCTGGGGCAGATGTAAACGGTAAAGTCAGTTTGGATGATGTAATTTTTGAGCAAGATTTTAGCGCATTGATTTACAAGGAAGATTTACCCATAAAGGATATGCCTAAAAAAAGAATGACCAAGGAACAGTCTTTAGAGCTGGAGTTGAAGCTGATTGAACTGGAGCATAGTTTTTGGATGAATAAACTTGAATATACTTACAATTAACTTTGTTTACTCTCTATGTCTACCCTTTTAAAAGACCGCTACAATCCTGAGTTCTACAACGCTTTTTCAGAAGTTGCCATGGGATGTATTCCTACTTTTAACAATGCTGAATTTCAAGCTTTAATATTTGATAAAGATTGGAAAAACAAGGAGTTAAAGGATAGAATGGCGCATACAGCGCATTGCTTACATGCCTTTTTAGATAAGGACTTTAAAAAGGCAGCACAACAACTAGCGGAGTTGTCGGGGGCTATATTGAAGTCCCCTCTTCAGGATAAGGGTTTTGAGTGTATGTTTATCCCAGCTTATATAGAGCACTATGGGCTCAATGATTTTGAAGTGTCTATAAAAGCGATGACGGAGATTACAAAATTAAGTAGCTGTGAGTTTGCTGTACGACCGTTTTACCTTCAATATCCAGACCGTATGCTGGAGCAAACGCAGCGTTGGTCTAAGCATAAAGATTTTAGAGTAAGGCGTTTATCCAGTGAAGGGTGCAGACCTAGGCTGCCTTGGGCTATGGCACTTCCGTTTTTAAAGAAAAACCCAGAACCTATACTGGATATTTTAGACCGATTAAAAGACGATGAAGCCGAGTTTGTGCGGAAGAGTGTGGCCAATAACCTAAATGATATCTCCAAAGATCATCCCGAAATAGCTTTAAAGTTGGCAAAGGATTGGTTCGGTAAATCAAAGCATACAGATTGGGTGGTTAAACACGGGTTACGCACTTTGCTGAAAGCTGGAAACCTAGATGCACTGTCGTTTTTTGGCTATGGAGATGTGGGTAAGCTTAAGCTTGAAAATTTCCAAGTTCTTAACAACACGCTTACAATTGGCGAGTATTTGGAGTTTCAATTTACCTTACAAAGTACAGATGCAAAAGCCATGATGGTGCGCTTGGAATATGCCATTTACTACTTACGCGCTAATGGCACACATTCTAAAAAAGTGTTTAAGATTAGTGAGAAAGAAATTGAAGGAAAGAGCTCCAATCCAATAAAAAGAAAGCAAAGCTTTAAACCCATTACTACCCGCACTTTTTATGAAGGTGAGCATAAAGTATCGGTCATTTTAAATGGGAAGGAATTTGAGCTTTTAAGTTTCAAGCTCAAAAAATAAGCCCGCCAAATTCTTTCGAACCCAGCGGGCTTCATAATCACCCATAACCCACATGAAACAAGGTTTGGCTTTTTAGTGAATCAATAACATCAGTGATTCATCTAGATTGTTCCCCCTTATTTTGATGCTATACATGCCTTTTGGTAAATTTTCTTTAACAAGAGCAATGGTTTTAGAATTCGCTCCTGCTTCTAGTTCCATTTGTGTTTGGTAGCATAGCTTTCCAGTCATATCATACAATAGTAACTCCGCAGATTGAGCGGAAGCTGCTTCAAGTTGCAATTGTAGGTTATCTGTTGAGGCTAGGGCAGGGTTGGGGCTTATTTGTGCACTATTGGAAATAGTAGCCATTTTAGCATTACTACCACCAGGTACAGTAGTGCTTTGACAGAGTTCAGTATCGATCAACGGAATTATATTCCCCATCATCAAACTCTCCGTACCGATGGCGGTGAGTGAGGCTTGAAGCGGTTTTACCGGTAAAAACTCAGCAAAAGTAAAGCCCAGTTCTTCGAAACTCTCATTGCATCCGGATACTCCATTAAAATAGGCTTTAACCGTATACACTTCACGTAAAGGATCAGTTTCGGCAACCGCATACATCGTAACACCGTCTCCACTTCCGTTGGTGTTTACATCCACATCTAAACCTGTTTCTTCTACAGTTGGGCCTAAATCATATACAAACAGATCATTAATCCCCACAGGAAACCCAAAATTGTCGATTTTAAAAATGTAAGCATCGTTGTCTACAGGTCCAGTAACAAAGTATTCATAAGTACCATCATCTTTTAGCCTGCCCGTGGCATCATATCCGTACATATAGTTAACCGCCCGATTAGCCGGTTGATAAATTCCACTCCATTGAAAGTTCCCGTTCTGATCCGTTTTTGATACCCAACTTCTTTCATCACTTACACCTGCCAAAATAAATCCTGGCATCATAGGGTCGTTAGCCGTATCGATAGAGTGTAGATAGTCTAGATTTCCTACCCATGAAGCGATAACATCTGCTTGCATAAAACCACCGGTAGCAGGATCAAGCGTCATCCAGAATCCTTTCTGCAAGGCTGGGTTTGCCTCATTGTATCTACCCACAATTATAAGTTCCGGGTTGTATGGACTTTCTATCAAATCATTCGGTATTTCCTCACCTTGGTTAAAATCATATAGATTTCCCCACAGTAAACCACCACCACGATCTACGTTTATACACCAGGTAAAGTTGTTGTCGCGAGCATAGAGTAAACCCGTAGCAAATATTTCTCCGGGTTTGCTTGATGATTCTTTTAAACCCATTACATCAATAGCCGCAGCTTGATTAGGAATACTATATCCTTGCGTATTCATAACATTTCCCAGGGTGTCTAACTCGATGTACGCTATTCCAAAGGAACGGGGTAAAGGCTCGTAGAAATACGTTCCAATAGCTGCATAGCCTGAGCCATCACTATACTCAATTACCTGTCCGCTCGTAAATCGAATTTGATCTCCAGCAGCATTCACAAGCATGTAAGAGTTGGCAAAGTTGTTTGGGGAAATAAATTGCCCGTTGGCATCTGTGCGGATAACTGAAACACCATAATCACCCCCACCACTCATTAAGCCCGTTATATGTATACCTCCAACAAGATGCCCGGGTCCGGTGGCGCTGGTATTCATGCCATTTTTAGGAATGGTTCCTATAGCAGGGTCGAAGCCGTAGAGATGTTGAAAGTACTGTGCAGAGCAAAAAGTAGAGCACAGGGCCAAAAGCCCGATTAGAAATTTTTTCATAATACTTGAGTTTTTAAATTAATTCATAAACTCAAGTTAGGAAGGAGTTAAGCTTAGCTCCGCATACCAATATGTAAGTGTTAAGATTTTAAGGATAAGTGTAGAAAATTGAGCGTTTCAGTTTTTATAAACCGTTTCAAGCAAGCCCAAATTAAACATGGCGACAGGGGAAATTAGCTTTTCTTGATATGGGATTTCATCTCCATATCTTTCCACTTCATGGTAAAGCTAGGTTAATCTTTAAGCCGATCCGATACGTATTCTACTTTGGTTTTACCATGCGGTTTAGGTTTACCCTCTTCATCCAAGTTTACCATTACAATTTGATCAATGGAGATGATAATCGCTCTTGTCATTTTGTTGCGCACTTCACAACGGAGCGTTAAAGAGGCGGAGCCGAATCGAGTAACTTCAATTCCAATTTCTACAATGTCACCTTGCTTAGCACTGTTCTTAAAATCAATGTCAGACATATACTTGGTAACCACCCTGGGGTTATCGAGCTGTACAATGGCATACAAGGCAGCTTCCTCGTCAATCCATTGCAATAAACGTCCTCCAAAAAGAGATTGATTGGGATTTAGATCTTCCGGTTTTACCCATTTTCTGGTGTGGAATTTCATTTTTTTTGCCGTTGTTATAGTAAAAATCGAATGTAGTCAAAAAAGCAATTTTATTCTTTAGGGGTATTTGTATTTTGACTTTAATTTACATTTTAGAATAGATGTTTCAACAGTTTTGAAGTACACACTGTACCCTATATACACGCAGATTAAACCTTTACCCGTTTTAGTTTGCCAACGCTTACATGATAAAGTATTTGATTACCCTTTCTTCAATCAAGGCGTTCCGCTTTGCAGAGAGAACAATGAGTTTATAGAAGTAGGCCAAGTGAATTTGAATGTTGAGAGGGATTTACTTCCCTTATCCGGATTCATTTTTCACACTTCTCATTGTGGCTCTACTTTACTTGCCAAAATGCTTGCTTCTTCCAATCGCGTTCGAGTGGTATCAGAGCCAGAGGCCATAAATGGATTGTTGCTGAGTTATCTGTATTACGATATACCAAAACCAGAAGTTTTAAGATGGTTAGAACATATAGTATCCATGTTTTTGCAAAAGGCAGCCGCAGAGGAAGAACGAGTAATTCTTAAACTAAGTTCTTGGAATATCCTATTTATAGACCTGTTTCTGGAAGTATGGCAAAACGTTCCATGGTTGTATTTGGATAGAAAAGAAGAAGAGGTTATTCATTCCATGGAGGCGTCAAACTCCGGTTTTACGGAATGGTGGGATCATGCAGGAAGAGTTTTGGTTGGAAAAATTTTCAAAGACAGTGATCGTATCCCTTCCAAGAGGCATTTTTTGGAGAAGATGTTACACAAAAAAAGAAGTGTTGCTCGTAAGCACAGCAAGTCAAAACAAGCGTTGTTCTTGGATTACACCGAATTGATTTCTGCATTAGAAGGGCAAATATTGCCACATTTTAATTTGAAATTTTCAGCGCAAGAAGTGGAGGATTCGCTGGAGCAGACAAAATGGTATTCTAAATCTATAGTGCCTAAACGATATAAAAATTAAAAGGCCAGCATAATGCTGACCTTTTAGTTGCTGAGTTGGGAAGTATTTAATATTAAGACTCATCCAATGGACAAATCCGGACGCGAAAGTAAGGATAAATTGGTATATTTTATGATACCTTTTAAAATTTCTGTAAAGCTAATGATACCGGAGCTGGAAACTTTGTTTTTCCAACGCCTCCCTATGGTTGGGATGCGCAATGCTGATTAAGAGCTTTGTACGTTCTTTAATGCTTTTACCATATAAGTTAACAACGCCATATTCTGTAACTACATAATGAATATGTGCTCTAGTAGTTACCACACCAGCCCCCGGCTTTAACATAGATACGATTTTAGATTCTCCATGTGAGGTAGTACTGGTCATGGCAATAATAGGTTTGCCATTTTCGCACAAAGAAGCACCTCTAATAAAGTCCATTTGCCCGCCAACACCGGAGTATATAGTGCTGCCGATAGAATCGGCACAAACCTGTCCACTCAAATCAATCTCAATGGCACTGTTAATAGCTGTTACTTTAGGGTTTCTCCGAATAACGTCCACTTTGTTTACGTAGTCAGATTCTAGCATTTTTACGGAAGGGTTATCGTCCACAAAATCATAGAGTTTTTTAGAACCAATGAGAAAAGAAGAAACCAAACTACCGGGGTGTTTCTTTTTGTATTTACCGGTAATGATTCCCTTTTCTACCAAGGGTAATATACCATCAGAGAACATTTCAGTATGTATGCCTAAATCTTTATGCTGATCTAAATACTTCAAGACGGCATCCGGTATAGAACCGATGCCCATCTGAAGTGTAGCTCTATCTTCAATAATGCCCGCAGCAAATTGTCCAATTCTTTCTTCTTCGGCAGAAATGGGTTTGGGATGATGGTAGGGGAGTTCTTCATCTTTGTATACCAAATAATCTAAGTCATCCAGTCTTATCATGGCATCGCCATGGGTTCTGGGTACATACTTGTTTACTTGTGCAATAACCACATCCGCTTTGAGCAGCGCAGATTTAGTGGTATCTACGGAAACACCCAAAGAGCAATATCCATGTTGATCAGGTGGCGAAACTTGAACCAGGGCTTTGTTTAAGGGGATAACATCTCGTTTAAATAAGTAGGGTATTTCACTTAGAAATATCGGGATGTAGCTTCCTCGGCCTGCCTGTATGGCTTTTCGCGTATTGCTACCCACAAAAAAGGCATTGATTTTAAAGGATTCGCTGTACTCTTCTCGAGCATATGGAGCTTCTCCTTCCGTGTGTAAATGGTAAAGGTTTACATCTTTAACTGTTCCATTTAGTTTACACATTTCGTGTACCAAATATCGGGGACAACCCGCAGCGGTTTGAATAAATACTTTATCGTTACTCTTTATGGTAGATAGAGCTTCGGCTGCCGTAACCTCTTTCGGTTCTTTCATTTGTATAGGGGTGTTTTACTTTTATAGGGAAGTGATGGGTTTGTTTGTGCTCGAGCCAAAGCCTAGCTTTTTCAGGTAAACAGACAAATTATTTAGGGAACTAATAACGATCATTGATACCGACCTTTAAGCAGTTTTAGAGTATGACGAATCCTATAATTGACTCCTCAAAACTAAGTCTGCTCGTGTGGCTGATGAATGATATTTATCAGGGAATTAAAAATAAACAAGATTAAATCTACAAGCCTTTGGATTACAGGCTTATGGTTCATCCAGCTCTTCTATTTCATCATAGTCTACCAAAAAGTAAGAGCCATATTCACTAACTGCCAGTATTCGTTTTAGTCCAAATGCCACAGCAGTGGCCGTTTTGGTGTTTAAATTACTGTTTGAATAACTGAAACGATCTCCAGCTTTCATATCGTTTTTACTTTTTACTCTGCTGTATACTTGCCGGAAAGGATACTTTTTAATCTTCTCTTTTTCGTCTTCTGTGGGAAAAGCGACCAAAATCCTATCTTTTTCTGTTAGGCCATATACAATACCGGATTGACCGCTTGGATCGATGATTACACTATCTCCTACACTAAAAAAGTAATGGTTAGGTTTAAGCTTTTCTCTTTCTATTTGTTTCTGATAATGCGCAGAGTATATAAGAGAATCGCTTTCATTTGCAAAGCGCACTACATCTGCAGTAAGGGTAAGTTTTGTTTCAACATAAAACAGTCCGTATGTCTTTTTCCGGTCTATGGTTATATTGGCATATTGCTCACCAACCGAGAGTGGACGGTTACGAATAAGCTCTTTCCGAGCTTCAAACAAAAGAGCATCCTTGGATTTTCCTCCGAATCCTAGGTATCGGGTAGAGCTTGCAGAACCATAGGCAATTTCTTCATACACCATATTTTGATTGAAAGAAGAAACACTCATATTTCCAAAATGAGTTCTGGCACAGGAAGACAACAATAATCCAGAAAGGACTAGATAAACTATATTTTTCATACAACGACAGTTGGTGAATTATTTGGCTTACATATACCACAAGTATACCAAAATCTTGAGGATGTAAGGTTCGGTTATGAGTTGTGTTTATAAAACACTTGTTTAGAGTGTTTTTACATCTGGTTCTAGCCAGTTGAGTCTAGCTTTTACAGAGAACAGAGTTTCTGATCGATAGTACTGGAGTGGAAAGTTACTGGCTGCTTGTTCTGATTGAATAAAGCCGTTGCAAAGATCCACCATGGGGAGATTGGAAGTGGCACGGAGATAATTTTGGGCAAGTAAAAGCCAAAAGCGAGTTATCGTTTCATGATATCCTTCAGTTTCTGTATTGGGTGTGCCTACAGAAGTATTATGATTTGTGATTTTGGATCGTACATGGTTCATCGCTTTTTCAAATGGATAGGTATGGGTGTACCAAATCGCTACCACTAGATGTGCCTGATGTGTCCATTCGCTTTTTGGAAGCTCTTGATTTTCAAACCGAAGAATGAGAGAATTTATTTCTTTTTCGGTGTATGGTTTCATGGGAATATTTACTCTTTTTCGGTTTTAAACTCTTTTCCACAGTTTTTACACTTGTAGACTTTATCCAAATAAAAAGGGAAAATCATCAATAAAATAGAAAGAAGTAAGGAGATAAATCCCTTTGCATTTCTACTGGAATTGTAACCAGAGTAGAGCTGGGTAGACTCACAATTTGGGCACTTTATAGTCCTTCCTTGTTCATCCAGTAAAGGTGTGTTCTGTACCGTATCTAAAACTTGTTGAGCAAGCTCTACATCAAAGTCGTTCACTTTAATTTTAATCCCTTTTACCGCATTGTTGTATAAAGCATTCATAGTTACCATATTCTCATCAAATATGTAGCAGGCAATGCCTTCACTTTCTAGCTTAGAGCGAATAATATGAGCTTCAACAGAAGTTTCTGTAGTTTTTAGGGTAACTAAATTCATAGAGGTTAGCTAATGGAGTAGAACTTTGTGGAAAGCAACTCTGCTTTACTTTTGAGCTAAAATAATGTTATACGTCCAAAGTTGCTCTTGGAGAGCTTTGTATTGATAATAACCACATTTGTAATGGTCTTTGGCAAAGCGAGAAACTTTAGGATGAAAGAGGTTGTACATTTCTGAAGGAAGGGCACCCAAAATTGCAGCATAATACATGCGTTTTGCACTTTTCCGGATATGGTCTGTATAATCCCAAACATCCGTTTGAGCAAAGCCTGTTTCATCACAAGCTTTCTTAAAATCCTCCGTAGTGGCATAATTTGGTACTGCCCAAGTTTTCATCCATTTGTTGAGCCAATCTTTATCGCTATTGGCCTGTTTGGATGTAGCAAAAAAGTCGGCAAGAATGAGTCGTCCACCTTTTTTGAGAATTCTGAAACTTTCTTTAATAAAATCTGCTTTATTCGCAGCATGACATACACTTTCACAGGCCCAAACCACGTCAAAAGATTCGTCTGGAAAAGAGGTTTTCGTAAAATCCATAAGGTGGAAATCAACCTTTCCCTCTAAGCCCTTTTCTTGCGCGCTTGCTCGGGCTAATTCCAATTGCCTTTCGCTTAAAGAAATTCCTGTAACCTGAGCACCGGTTTGTTGGTGTGCAAAAAAAGCTGCACCGCCCACACCGCAACCCGCATCCAAAACATGATGAGCGTGTTTAATTTGGCTCTTTTCGGCCAACAGTTTATTGGTGTTTAGCAAGGCTTCATCAAAGCTGGACGTATCTTTATACCACAAGCCATAGTGAAGAGACAAATTGTTCTTCAGCTTCCACCATTTTTCGTAATGATTTTGAGTGGTGTTGTAATATTCAGCTACATCCTTTTGTGTAAACATCTTTTTTATTTCTAAACACATTAAGCCTTAGGAATGCCAAAGATAGTAGCAATTACAGAGTAGGCAACCGTTGTTTTACACTTCTACTTAGGAGGCAAAGTCATAACATAATCGTAGCTCTCATCTAAATATTTAGCTAAAACATCCAAATCGCTAAGCAGGGTATCTGGTATAAGAATGTATCCTTTCATGGTAGCTCCATAAGATTTGTAGAGGGTGGTATTCAACTCTTCCCTATATTTTTCTTGAACCTCTTTTGAGAATCGAATGCCTATTTCTCCTGCTTTATTTAGCAAGGAGAACATATAACCATTGGCTGATGTATAAGGCATGGTTTTTCCTTTACGCTGAAAGCGGTCACACTTGGCTACTAGTGCATCGTAAACGTCTAATCTTTCTTTATAAGTACTCATTGTTTCTCTACGTATACTTTAAATTGTTGCATCCACTTATCGCCTTGTTTTCTAAACATACTTGGGAAAAGAATAGCCATTAATTTAGGCATTACCCAATTGATTCGTGTATACTCGTATTCATAGTCGTAGCGGGTGGTTTCATCATCTATGGGCACAAAAGTACACTTCATGGTATTGTCCATATGTATATGATGATAAAAGGCTTCAAAAGAATCAGGAAGTTTGTTTTTGGTAACGGTTTCGGTTAAAAGCATGTCACGTTTTCCATGGGTAAAATACATTTTTGATACCGCTCCATCTTTAGCGGCTTCTCCAGAAATCAGCTCCTTTTTTTGAAAGCCATCCTGGTATTCCTTTAAACCAGCAGGATCGAGAAAGCATTCTACTACTTTTTCTCTGGCTTGGTTAATAACTACAGATCCTTTGTGTTTCATAGGGTTAAGGTATTATTTTGGGGTTGCAAATAGAAATTCATGCGGTAATTCATCGCTTAAGGCTTATCGTACATTACCCATTCTTCATTTTCATAATGATATAACCCAGCACTTAAACCAGATAGTTTACAGTTTTCCGTAGGATCAGAACCTGCGCCATTTTCGGAGCGTTCCGTTTTACAAGATTTCTCATTTACTCGAATACCTCCTTCTTCTGGCGAAATAGGAGTTTGACAGTACACAAAATAAGAGTCACCATGTCTGCCAAACGATTCATCTGAACAATAGGTGATTTCATCCAAAAGGCGTTGTCCATTGTCTAAATCCCAAATCTGAATGTTTCGAACTACTGTGCCTCCACCAGAGCCATAGTAACGTCTTTCCCAATGTAAAACCAGTTCTTGCTGTCCGGAATGGTTGAGTTCTATTCGTTCACAATCCAGCCCAAAATGGTCTATATCATTATCGTCAAAAACAGAAAAACTCTTCCATTCGCCATTCATTTTAATTTCAATGTTAGCCTCCCAATCGATTGCAATGCGATATAAACTAGAATCTTCTGGAGGTGTACAGAAATACGATTCAGTTTGGGCATGAACCTTTAAAAAGGTTAAAAGGACCAGGCATACGAGAAGAAATGGTTTTTTACAGCTCATTAAAAAACTTCAAAGAAGGCAATTTAACTAAACCGCTCGACTAATGCCGTTTACACTATAAAAAAAGGGAGGAAAACACTCAGGTAGCTATCGACTATGAAGAACCCTGACCGAGTTAGAATTAGCTTGCTCCCTGAACAGATTATCCGTTGTACAAATAAATGTAAGCGTTTAAGGATGTAGCAACGATCAACCAAAGAAAGTAGGGGAGGATCAAAATGGATTTCCAGCGCAATACTTTGAGATACGCAAACAGAAATAGACCTACTACAACGGTCAACACATTGATCAACACCAATCCTAAAGCAACTTCTTGTAAGTGAAAGAAAACAGGGTTCCAGCTTACATTGAATAACCATTGCAATCCATAAACGATGAGAAACAAACGTTTGTTTTTAAGAACCGGCCATAAAAACGCTAAGTAAGCGCTAAAACAAAGCATAATCGTACTCCAAGCCGCTCCAAAAGCCCATCCGGGAGGTGTCCAAGGTGCTTTGTTTAATTCTTGATACCAATCGGAAGCAACACCATCGCTGGTGAACAGACTACCAATTGCCAACGCACCAAAGTTGAGCAGTATAAATAAGAGAAAACGTTTGGCCATTTGCACAAACTTAATGGATAAACAACAGACGGTAAGACGCAAAAGTTTAGGATTGACTCAAATACTTTTATGTTTGGAAGGCCCTTTTTCCAACATTAAATCTATGTATACCGCTTAATTACTAGGTTCTACCAAAATCAAATACTCATATTTTGATAACCGTTAGGGCTTTTTTTATGTTGTAAAAGATTAAGTCAACGGAGTTGAAACTCAAATCTAGGGTCCTGATCTATTTTATATTGGGTGGCAACAGAGAGATCTTCTTCGGTTCTGTGGGAAAGGTTATCTAAAATTAAAGGTTGGGTGAGGCTTGTTCCCAGATTGTTTAAAGCTTGGTTCCCAAATATTTGGATTTTGGTACTCAAGAACATCAAATCCTTCTCATCCAAAGCACTTTTCGGTATATGACTGATCTTTTCCGGTGGCTTCCCACTTTCTTCTGTGTCATTTAATAGCTGTTTGCTCACTTCAAAAATTTGAGCCACTTCTTCACAGTTCTCTTCCGTTATTTTATTGTTCTCCAGCCCTGTTTTGCGAAGGCAAAGAAAGACTTCAATCTTTTCGGGTATAAATAGAGTTTTTTCTGGGGATTGACGCATCAGGTTTAAATACACTGAAACTTGCTGCTCCCGCGCTAAAGCGGATTGCATGGTTTCACTCAATATTATATCGAAAGGGGCATTGGGATCTATTTTATATGCTGTAGCATCCGCAATTAAAACATCAATCTTATCCGGGTTTAATTCCAATTTTTTTAACAGAGACTTGAGATGCTGAATGGTATCTTCATTGATGTCCATTAAGGTAAAATGAACATCTTCTTCTTGTAGCTTAAGTAGAGTAGGAAGCAAAATGGAGGCGAAAGGTCCGGTACCGGCATAAAGCACTCTAAGGTTCCTTTTACCTTTCTTCAACAAATCTTGTATAGCTTGGTAAGTACCTAAAACAAACCTTTTTGTTCTAAACGGATCGTTTAAACATTCTACAGCAATATTCATGGAAATGGCCATGCCATTCGATCTGTAAAAATGTTCTTGATTTTTAGCACTTTCCCTATTTATATTGGCTTGCTTTTGTAGTAATTCCTTGTACTGTAAGGTAGTTTTAGTTAGTAGTTCTTCAGATTCTTTTTCTTCAAAAAACGGAGTGGTGGTCTCCAATATTTGTTGAGCGAGTGCATTCATGTTTGTGGTGGTAAAAATTTTAACCAAATGTTCATTTCATTCAATGCTCTCAAAATTATATCTTTTTACTAAAAAAAGCCTTTCTCCCATTTATGGTTTTATGTTGGCATACGTTTTATTGGGCAGGAGCTCGTGAAACCTGGGTTGGTTCAGTCAATAGCAGCTCTAGCCTTGTTAGTCTTTCATTGTTCGCCTCTTTTTCCGCTTTTAATTCTTGGGTTTCCGCTTCTAGTGCTTTTATCTGTGCTTGCTGTTCTTTGTTTACCTGAATGAGAAAGGCGGCAAGCTTTCCATAGTCTACAGATTTGTAGCCCTGTTTATCGGTGCTTACACATTGGGGTAGAATGGCTTCTACCTCTTGGGCAATAACCCCCAGTTGTTGAGTGGTATCTACCCCTTTTTTCCAGTGGTAGTAGTAGCCGTTTACTTGATTGAGTTTGTGGAGCGCATTGGGCACCACTACAAAATCCTTTTTCCACCTACGGTCGCTAAAGGTACTCCATGTGTTGGCTCTAGCTTCGGTACCATCTCCAGATTCACCTACCTGCAAGGCATAACCTGGGTCGGTAGTACCAATACCTACTTCTCCATCTTTGGTAAAGGTGGCTACCGCATCATTGAGGTCTGTGCCATTGTTGTTCGTTTCATTGTTTATTAGGAAGTGTAAATCTCCTCGCCCCCAAGAAGCATTCTTTTCCATAAAGATGGCTGCTTTCGGATCGGGAGCTGAACTGGTGCTGGCAAAACCAATACCAATGCCATTGTCGTTTGTAGCGCTATTCAAATTTCTGAGAAGTAAGGGTAGGTTTATGCCATCGTTGTTTACCTCTATATGTAGG
>CAZAJG010000019.1:28512-68613 GCA_964485405.1 uncultured Owenweeksia sp.
ATCTGCATGCGTTCACTACCATTCGTATTAAAGCGTATGATGTTTTCACCCGTACTTTGTTCTACTTGTATTTTGGTATCACCGTCTGAATCTGAAAGGATGCTGTCGGTTGCAGCTGCTTGCCAGCTGGCTTTACCATCGGCATCAGAGGTGAGTATATAGCCTTCACTTTGTGTACCATCTACATATTTAAACTTACCCACTAGGTGTAGGGAGGTGTCTGGTTCAGTAGTACCAATCCCTACAAATCCAGCATTGGTAAAAGTTACTTTGGCATCGCTAAACTCTATTCCATTGTTGTCACTGGCATTTCCCAATAGAAAGTGCATATTACCACTGCCTTTACTCCCGGTTCGTTCAAAGAAGACACCCGCCTTAGCACGCGGATTGCCACCTTCAACGTTAAATGCGATACCTACACCATTCTCTCCCGTTGCCGTGCCATCAGAATTGCGCAGGAAAAGCGGGAAGTTTAGCCCATTGCTATCTATATCTATATGCAATAACTTTTCAGGGTCTGTAGTGCCAATACCTACAGATCCATCATTGGTAAAAGTTACTTTAGCATCACTAAGCGCTACTCCATTGTTATCGCTGGCAGTGTCCAATAGAAAGTGCATATTGCCCCGGCCATTATCCTCGGTCTGTTCAAAGAAGATCCCCGCCTTGGCATTGTCATGAGTACTGGTACTGGCAAAGGCGATACCTAAACCATTGTCCTCCGATGTTGAACCATTAGTATTCTGCAGTAAAAGCGGGAAATTTAGCCCATTGCTATTTATAGCTATATGTAGTGGTTGAAGAGGGTCTGTAATACCAATTCCTACTTCTCCATCACGGGTAAAAGTTACTACAGCATCAGTAAGCAATAGATTATTCACACCGTTGTGATTGTCAAGTAGAAAGTGCATATTGCCCCTACCATTATCCTCGGTCTGTTCAAAGAAGATGCCTGCCATGGGATCGTCATTGGTACTAGAACTGGCAAAGGCGATACCTAGGCCATTTCCCCCCGATGATGTACCATTAGTATTGTCTAATAAAATTGGAAAATTTAGTCCGTTATTATCCACTTCAATATGTAGCGGTTGATCAGGCTCTGTAGCACCAATGCCTACATTTCCGAGTGAATTAATCTGCATACGTTCGCTTCCATCGGTATCAAAACGTATAATGTTTTCATTATCGCTTTCTTCTACTTCAATACGCGTATCACCATCTGCATCGCTTAGCAAATCACTTGAAGCAGAAATGGCTTGCCAACTACTGTTGGTGTAGTAATAGAAAGCTTGGTAGGTAGAGTCGTAAACCATAAGCCCTTCGGCTGGATTGCTAATAGCCTTACGAGCAGTGCTGTCCATGCGCGGGATGAGTATGCCTTGATCGATGGCTTGAATGTCAAGTGCCGCACTGGAATCAGGGGTGTAGGTTCCAATACCTACATTGTTTTGTGCTTGAAGCGCCCCAAGTGTGAAGAGCATCAAAAAAGTACAAAGCGTTTTTTGTATCCTTCTGGCTTTAAGTTTCATTAGGGTGTTTTTGAGGTTGTAGTTGACTTATCTAACAGTAATTCTAACCTAGTCAGTCGCTCTTGGATTATCTTTTTCTCCGTTTCTAGGGTGTTGATCTGGGCTTGTTGTTGGGTGATATGCTTTCGCTCCGCTTCTAGTGCTTTTATCTGTGCTTGCTGTTCTTTGTTTACCTGAATGAGAAAGGCGGCAAGCTTTCCATAGTCTACAGATTTGTAGCCCTGTTTATCGGTGCTTACACATTGGGGTAGAATGGCTTCTACCTCTTGGGCAATAACCCCCAGTTGTTGGGTGGTATCTACGCCTTTTTTCCAGTGGTAGTAGTAGCCGTTTACCTCATCTAGTTTTTGAAGGGCGTTGGGTACCACCACGAGGTCCTTTTTCCACCTACGGTCGCTAAAGGTGCCCCATGAATTGGCTCTGGTTTGGCTTCCATCTGAGGCTACACCAACCTGTAGGGCATATCCAGGATCGGTAGTGCCAATACCTACATAGCCTTCTCGGCTAAAGGTTACCACTGCATCGTTGATGTCAGGGATATCGTTATTGGGGTCATTGTTTAATAGTACGTGCAAATCTCCTCGTCCCCAAGTAGCGAGGCGTTCCATAAAGATTGCGCCTTTGGGGCTGGTGCTTACACTGCTATTTACAAAGCCAACACCAATGCCATTGCTACCTATACCTTGAGTGGTGTCTAAATTTCGGATTAACATGGGTAGGTTTAGTCCTTGTTTATCTACCTCTATGTGTAGTGGCTCAGCAGGAGAAGCTGTGCCAATGCCTACATCCCCGGAAGCATAGATATCTGTAAAACTTAGGTCCGTTTGCCAACTGGCATTACCATTGGCATCACTAGTGAGTATAGCGCCATCGGTTTGGTTGCCATCGTCATACTTAAACTGTCCAATCAGGTGCAGGGTCGTGTCTGGTGTACTGGTGCCCAATCCCGCATTGCCATTTTTGAGTATAACCAGTGCATCATTTCGGCCTCCTCCGGTGCCTGTACCGTTACCGATTGAAAAGAGGCGATCTTCCGCAATGATACTGTTTGTGCTTTGTGGTGTATAGCTGGTGTTGAAAAGACCTAAGGCGATTTCTCCATAGGATGGTGCTTCCATACTCCTTCCAATGGCGGTAGCGTTCTCACCTGTAGCGGTAGCATCTTCACCAAGGGCAATAGCGTCCTCGCCTGAGGCATTGGCATCCTGACCAAGGGCAATAGCATATTTTTCTGTGGCGGTGGCCCCTTCACCGATGGCTAGTGCACTGCGAGCCTTAGCCGAGGCTTCATTCCCAATAGCGGTGGCATAACGTTCAGTAGCCACAGCGTAAAGCCCCATAGCAAAGGAAGAAATACCACTAGCACGGGTGTTTTCACCAAAGGCTGCCGATCCCCTACCTAGGCTGTCTTCATCCCAAGGAACATCATCTGCAAAACCGGCACGGAAGGCGCTTTTACTTTTATCGAAAAAGAAGCGGCTCTCATGGTCACCATCCTGATCAAAATCTATTTGGGTTGAGCCAAATATAAAATCAGCTTTCCCGATATCCACAGAAACTCCAGGTCCTACCACATTTGAGCTTACTTCAAACGGAACAGACCTCTCTTCCCAGCTGGCATTGCCATCCGCATCGCTGGTAAGCACATAGCCATCCGCTTGATTACCATCGGCATATTTTAATTGGCCCACTAGGTGGAGAGTGGTGTCTGGCGAATCGGTGCCAATGCCTACATTACCTTGTCGGGTAAAGGTGGCTACTGCGTCCGTGAGTTCTACCCCACTAGTGTTGTTTGTGTTATTGACCAATATGTGTAAATCACCCCTTCCCTGACTTTCATTTAGTTCATGCACGATAGCGGCTTTGGCGTTATCATGGGTGGCGTTTATGAAGCCTATGCCCACCGCGTTCCCGCCTGATGCGGTTTCATTGGTGTTTTTAAGGAGTAAAGGTGTATTTAAGCCATTGTTTTCAATGTCGATCTGTAGAAGTTGAGTGGGGCTACTGCTGCCAATGCCCACATTTCCCAGGGAATCAATCGTCATGCGTTCGCTTCCATCGGTATCAAAGCGTATGTAGTCTTTATCCGTGCTGGCCTCTAAACGTATTCTGGTATCTTCATCGGTATCAGAAATGCCGTCTAGGCTGGCCCGCCAGTTGGCATTGCCATTGGCATCACTGGTGAGCACGTAACCATTACTTTGGTTGCCATCCGTATATTTTAATTGGCCAACCAGGTGCAGCGTAGTGTCCGGTGAGTCCGTCCCAAGGCCTGTGTTTCCATTTTTAAGCATTACCAGCGCATTGGAGCGATCGTTAGTGGCCGTACCATTGCCTACTACAAGCAGGCGGTCATTTGGGTCAAATGCAGTTGATGACTGAGGGCTGTTGAATGAATTGTAGATGCCCAATACCGTTTCACCATACGATTGGGCCACATTATCTCTGCCTATAGCGGTGGCATAGTTGCCGGAGGCCTCTACGTTATAACCAACGGATGTAGCACCTTCTCCACTCGCCTCGGCAGTTTGTCCTATTGCTGTAGCATTCGTGGCGCTTGCAACACTTGAGTTTCCTATGGCTATGGCGTTTTGCTCAGAGGCTGATGACGAATTCCCAGCTGCAAAAGCATTTGTGCCGCTGGCTATTACAAAGTTTCCTAAAGCGGTACTGTACAAACCCGAAGCTTGCGTGCTAGAACCAATGGCTTTAGCTTCCGTATTGCTTGCGCTAGATCCAAAACCAAACGCCAAAGTTTTTGATCCCGTGGCACTGCTTAAATTTCCAAGGGCTATTGCATCTTCCTTTGAGGCGATGGCCTCCTCACCTAAGGCGATGGCATGTTGGCCAGAAGCTCTAGGATTATCACCCATAGCGATGGAATACAAACCTATGCTATCGGCATCCCATGAATTATCCTGAACGCGCCCTGCTCTAAAAGCGCTGTTGCTTTTGTCAAAAAAGAAGCGGCTGTCGTGATCGGAATTGCCATCATCCCCCAGCTGTGAGGAGCCAAATACAAAGTCGGTGACGCTGTTGTCTACAATACTGGAGGGTCTTAAAATATTGTTGTTTATTTCAAGCGGAGTAAACAGCTCTTGCCAGCTGGCATTGCCATCGGCATCGCTGATCAGTACATAGCCATCTGCTTGGTTGCCATCATCATACTTAAACTGTCCAATAAGGTGCAGGGTGGTATCTGGCGTACTGGTACCTAGTCCAGCATTGCCATTTTTGAGTATAACCAATGCATCATTGCGATTTCCTGAGGAGGTACCTGTACCGTTACCGATTGAAAAGAGACGATCATCCGCATTGAAACTGTCGCTGCTTTGTGGTGTATAACTGTTGCCATAAAAACCTAAAGCCACTTCTCCATAGGATGGCGCCTCCATACCCCTTCCAATGGCGGTAGCGGCCTCACCACTAGCGTTTGAAGTCACACCAAAGGCGATAGCGGCCTCGCCTGAGGCAGTAGCATCTTCACCAAAAGCAATGGCTTGATCCCCACTTGCCCTAGCCCCTTCGCCAATGGCCAGTGCGCTTCGACCCGTAGCATGGGATGAATTTCCAAAGGCAGTGGCATAGTCACCAGTGGCCAAGGTGGAAAGCCCCATGGCCACCGAAGCAATACCTAGGGCACTGGTGTTTTCACCAAAGGCCGCGGATGCATTACCTAGGGCACGAGTGTTTTCACCAAAGGCCGCGGATGCATTACCTAGGCTATCTTCATCCCAGTAAGCATCATCTACCAAACCGGCACGAAAGGCACTTTTACTCTTATCAAAAAAGAAGCGGCTCTCATGATCACCATCCCCATCATCATCTAATTGGGGAGAACCAAATACAAAATCATCTTCTGCAAGATCCACAGAACCTGCAGAGGCCACCACACCTGACCTTATTTCAAATGGAGCAGATGTCCCTGCCCAACTGGCATTCCCATCGGCATCACTGGTGAGTATCAGTCCATCCGCTTGGTTGCCATCGGCATATTTTAACTGACCTACAAGGTGGAGTGTAGTGTCTGGTGAATCCGTTCCAAGGCCTGTATTTCCATTTTTGAGCATCACCAAGGCATTGGAGCGGTTGGCGTCATCTATACCGTTGCCAATCACAAAAAGGCGGTCGTTTTCATTAAAGGAGTCCGTTGATTGTGGCGTATAATCGCTATTGTTAATACCGAGCGCCATTTCACCGTAAGACCTAGCTTCTGTATTGCTTCCTATGGCCGTTGAATAGTCCCCAGAGGCTGTATTTTTAAATCCTAAAGCGGTAGCGCCTATGGCAGAGGCGCTAGATTCATTCCCAAAGGTTTGCGTGCTTGTAGCCAGGGCCTCTGAAGAAAACCCAATGGCCATGGCTTTGGTACCATCTGCGTGAGCTGAAAACCCAATGGCTATCGAATTAGGTTCGTAAGCTGTATCTGAAATGCCTATTGCGATGCTACCATAGTTATCGGCTAAGGAATTTTCCCCTATTGCTATAGCACTTGATCCCGCGGCTTCTGTTAAAGTGCCAATGGATATAGCACTTGAGTGACTTGCTGTAGTACCCTGTCCAATAGAAATGGCCAAAATATCTGTAGCCTTGGCTGAATTTCCAATAGCCATTGTTTGATAGGATGTAGCGCTAGATGAAGAACCAATGGCAATAGAAAAAGTACCAGATGCCGTATCTTCATTACCTATTGCAATGGAGGCATAGTCAGAAGACGCTGAATTTTCTCCAATGGACAGCGCTGCTTCTGCTGAGGAAATTGTTCCACGGCCAATGGCTGTAGCATTTGCTCCCGAAGAAATGGCTTTGAATCCCAAAGCCACTGAATTAGTGCCAGAAGCAGTGGCACTGTTTCCTAGAGCCATTGAACTACTGCCAGAAGCCTCAGGGCTATCACCAATAGCAACAGAAGCACGACCTATGTTTTGTTCATCCCAAACATCACCGTACGCAATACCGGCCCTGAAAGCGCTCTTGCTTTTGTCAAAAAAGAAGCGGCTGTAGTGATCATCATTGCCGTCACTATCCAGTTGTGGGGCGCCAAATACAAAGTCATCCGTAACCATGTTCACAGCAGCAGAAGATGCCACTACATTTACACCTACACTATCCGTAGCGTTTACTTCAAAGACTGCATCATTGGAAGAAGTAATGGCCTGCCAGCTGGCATTTGTATAATAGTAAAAGGCTTGATAAGTGGAGTCGTAAACCATAAGCCCTTCGGCTGGATTACTAATGGATTTGCGCATAGTACTGTCCATACGCGGGATGAGTATACCTTGATCGATGGCTTGAATGTCAAGTGCTGCACTGGAATCAGGTGTGTAGGTTCCAATACCTACATTGTTTTGTGCTTGAAGCGAAAAGGGAATAGTTAAAAGAAAGGCATAGAGATAAAACCTTTGTATAAAAGTTGCGTTTTTCACAGTGAAATATTTTTAGAAAGTGCTGATTTAGCATTAAATTATTCATTCTGTGATGTAGGTGTATACTGCAAAATAACGAAAAATCTCACCAATGAAAAGTTTACACTTAAAGAAACCTTTCTGTTTTTTTTAAAAAGCGTATGATTTTAAATAGATTAAAAAAATAGAACAGAAAGCTTTGCAATCGTACTTCCGTTAGTAATTCCCTGAATTTTTTGTTGAGGAAGGAAAAGGTGAGAATGGCAAGTTTTCCAGCCTTCACTATATCCGTTTTAAACCACACTTAGCATGAAATATATGTTGTTTGGCTTGAATTAATTGTGAGCGGAATAGGATAGAAGTTGCTTGCAGAAAAATAAATCATGCGGCTTCTATTTATTCTTTTCCTTTTTAACGCATCCACTTTGCTTGGACAGCATTCTATTTCGGGAAAAATAATGGATTCCGATAACCAACCGATAGCTTACGCAACAATATCGGCTTACCCGGTATCCGATACGATTCAAATATATTCCAGTATTTCAAATGAAAAGGGGATGTTCTTTATAGCGGGGTTACAGAGTGCGGATTATAAGCTTATTATCCAAATGTTAGGATTTAAAGATGTAGAGCTGGAAGTCTTATTAAATAAGGACAAAGTTTTGCGAGATGTTATTTTGCAACAAGATGTTACGGAGCTTCAGGAGGTTGAAATTATAGCGGATTACTCAACCCTTGAGAACAAACTCGGGAAAAAAGTTTTACGAATTGGCAGAGACCTTTCAAATACAGGGAGTACGGCATTGGAGGCTATGGAGCGTATCCCTTCTGTAACCATCACACAAGAGGGTGGTCTTCAGATTAGAGGAAGTAGTAATGTGATCGTTTATATTGACGGTAAGGAAACCGCTCGAGACGCTCGCACTTTAAAACATTTACCAGCCGAAGTACTGGAAAAAATTGAAGTCGTTACAAATCCTTCTGCCCAATATGATGCAGAAGGTGTTGCTGGAATCGTAAACCTGGTGTATCGAAAAAACAAGAAAAAACCTTTTAAAATCGGAGTTCTTGCAAACGTTTCGGCTCCGCAAAGAGTGTTGGGAGGGTTTAATGCGAGTTACAACACGTCTAGTTTTTCATTTTATTCCAACGCTAGCCTTAGCTATGGAAAATCTAAAGATTTAGAAAATTCAGAGAGAAAAAATGATATTGGCGATTTAAAATTTTACAGAAACAACCTGGCTTATGAAGGTGTTGGCAAACAAAGGAATTTAGATGCTGGAATAACCTACCAGCCGGATTCCACTTTAGCGGTAGATTTTGAACTAAACTACAATCGATGGAACGATGGGTATGCTATAGTACAAGAAAACTTCTTTGAATACAGAAACACGCTCGAATCCAGTTCTTTTACCACATGGAGCAGTAGACGAGAATTGGAAGATGAGGCCATAATTTCGTTAGGGATGAACAAAAGTTTTGGCAAAGAAACAGAGTTGAAAGCCTTACTATCTGTAAGTGGGGAGGACGAAAATAATGACAGTAGTTATGACGATCTAGACTCTGATATTCCGGCCGGGATTGCACAGCAGTTTTTGAAGTCATCTATTGAAACCGAAAGCCAAAGATTATTTCAAGGAAAGCTAGATTATGAAACACCTTTTTTCAACTTTGGTATTCTACAAACGGGTTTTAAAATAGATCTTATTCGTTACGCCATAGTGCAAAAAGTGGCCTTCCAAAGTAATGCGGTTGTATTAGCGGATAATGATTTTAAGGTGGACCAAGAAAAATATGCTGCTTATGTTTTACACAAAAAGGAATTTAACCGTTTTGAATATGAAGCGGGTTTTAGGCTAGAACATTTCTACAGCAACGGACTTCAACAATCGAATAATGACCGATCGGTTCAAAAAACGAGCAAATTATTCCCTTCCTTGCAATTGTTTTATAAAATAAATGAGCATCAACAAACAGTGGGCTTCTCTTATTCAAGGCGTATTAATCGCCCAGGTTTTTTCGATATTAACCCCTATGTTTCCTTTATTGATCCTATTAATTTGGAAACAGGGAATCCTGATTTGAGACCGGAGTTAGCCTCACAATTTGAGTTGAATTACCATTTAAAACTAGGTAAATTCACTTCTGACCTTACCGGTTTTTATAGAAGAACAACAGATGTAATTCAAAGTATTATAGTACCCTTAAATGATAATCAAACCCGCCAAACGGTAGCCAATTTTGATGTGCGCTCGGATAGGGGAATAGAGGCGCTTATTGAATACAATCCAAGGGGTGTTTTTAAGACGTATGCAACTTTTACACTGAATCATTCCGTATTTAATGATGATATAAATACCACGATATTTAACAGAATCACAGTCTGGGGAGCGCGACTTGACCAACAGTTAAGATTTAGGAATAATTGGACTACAAATTTTTCTCAGCACTATAGAGCGCCTCGTTTTGGCCCTCAAAGTAAAACGGCTTCACAATTTTTTGTAAACTTCAGTCTAAGTAAAAAGTTCAACAACGGTAAAGGAAGCATCTCCTTAAATGCAAGTGATGTATTTAATCAACGCGAGTTTGAGACCACGGTAAAAGGTGCCGATTTTTCGGTTGACAAAAGTTATAAATGGCAAACCAGAAGGATTACGCTGGGGCTTCAATACACCCTAATGGAATGATGAAAAAGGAGTATTTATATCAGCTTATAGCCTTGGGCGTTTATTTTATCTCCATGCTTTTTGAGGTGCATCATGGTGAAGTGGAATATTTGGGACAGCCTTTTCATTTTTTTCTACTTACGCTCTATCATGCGATGCTTTTTGGAGTTGTGAATTACATTCTAGTTCCTAAGTTTTTCCACAAAAAGAAAATCCCTGTTTTTTTTATTCTGTCACTGGCTACCGTTGCTTTATTCGCTCTCCTCGAGGAGCTTGTGGTGGAAAGAGTATTGTTTTCCGGTAGCCGGGGAAAGGATGCTTTGGATGTTTTCGACATCTATTACTTTATTGGTGAAGTAGGAATCGCCTTATTGTCATTTATCATCATCAAACTGCTTTTCAATTATTTTGAGTATCAAAAAAAACTGATCTCAATTGAGAGGGATAGCCTTCAAAATGAACTAAAGTTTTTGCGTTCTCAAATCCAACCACATGTTCTATTCAATAGTTTAAATAATCTATATGAATACACCTTGTCTAAATCAGATAAAGCACCGGAACTGGTGCTGCAACTGTCAAAGGTGTTACGCTATTTACTGTATGAAACAGATAAGGAGCTTATTCTATTAAGGAAAGAAGTTCAATTTTTAGAAGAATACATTGCTCTACAAACAACCCAATTGGAAAATAGAGGTAAGGTTGATTTAAGAATTGAATGGGATAAATCGCACGAAACGCTTTTTATTGCTCCGTTTATTTTAATCCCATTTATTGAAAATAGCTTTAAACACAGTTTGAAGAGCAAAGAGAATGGGATAGAAATTAACATAACCATCAAAATCAAAGAGCAGACTTTTGAATTGTTTGTCTCCAATACATACGAGCATTACCCGAGAACAGAAGCCGATTTAACAAAATCAGGCATTGGACTTAAGAACGTTAAAAAGCGTTTGAATTTATTGTATCCAGAAAACCATACCTTGAATGTAACAGAGGACAAGCTGGTTTACAGTGTGCACCTGTTGTTAAATTTGAATTCATGAAAGCACTGAATTGTGTAATTATAGAAGATCAATTGCCCGCCCAACGCATTTTGAAAGGGTATATAGAAAAAGTTCCAAACTTAACGTTGGTTGGGAGCTTTATTGACCCTACAAAGGCTTTTAATGCCTTACAAGAGTTGCCCGTGGATATTCTTTTCCTAGATATTGAGCTACCTAAAATTTCAGGTATTAACTTCTTAAAAAGCCTTAAAAATCCACCCATAGTTATTCTAACCACAGCTTTTTCTGAATATGCAGTGGAGGGGTTTGAACTTGAGGTTACCGACTATTTATTGAAGCCCTTTCCATTTGAAAGGTTCTTAAAAGCAATTTCAAAAGTTAATATGGCCATCCATGTAAATGAGGCCATGGTGAATCAGAAAGATGTATTTGTTAAGGTTAAAGGAATACTCCAAAAGATAGAACTCAACGATATTCTGTTCGTTGAAAGCAAGGGTGATTTTTCCATTATCAGAACCGAAAAAGAAGGCTATATCGTAAACCTGGCTTTGAGGGATATAGTAAGCTCTTTCGGAAAATCATTCCAAAGGTGTCATAAATCGTATGTGATAAATATGGACAACGTCCAAAAAATTATGGGCAATCAGATAAAATTCTCCAACCATACCATTCCAATTGGGAGAGTTTATAAAGAGCCTTTGTTGAGTAAAATCAGGCTTATTTAACCATATACACAGATCTCAATTGGAAACAGTCAAAATACGATTGTTCAGTTTTTCACTGAACCTGATAACGCACAATCACTTCATTGTCTAAAATCACATTGGTAGACCAAATGAATTCAGCATCGTCAAAAATGTCTAAATAACTGGTATATGGAGATTTGTTGTCCATTCCCAATTCAGCCGATGTGTAAATCGTAGCCGAAGGCCAGTCCGAATCATCAAAGCTGGTGGATGTCCAATCTGCAGGTATTTCCCAATGCAGAGCGTAAAAGTTACTTCCATCCGTTGCATCTGCTGTAGAGCAGTTGGATGTGCTGCGCGTTGTTCCTGTTTCGGTAGGGCAGCTTAAATCTTCAATAGGGGCGGTATAAAAAGTTTGAGCTTTCCAGTCGCTTCCAGTGCTGGCTAAAAGATCTCCATTGGCATCCTTAAAAACGGCAATCATTCCGCCATCACCGGGGTGATAAGCGGTGGCTTGACTTTCGGATCCTAATCCTAAGTTTTCTTCCCAATCCACCAGCTTCATGGCTATGGTAAATGGTCTATTGACTTTAAACTGCACAATGTGTGAGTTGAACTGGGTAAACGGAATGGCATCTTTACCTACTGGAGTGCCATTGATGTACAATTCAAAATAGTTATCCGAAAAGAGATAAGCGGTAATAATCTCGCCAGTGGCATCTATTTCTACAATATCATTGGCATCAAAAGCGGAGAGAGCGGCAGCGGCAGTGCTATGCTGTGTGCCATCCGGGTTATTAAGATCTGGTGCAAAAGGAAAAGAATTATCGATATAGTTAACATCCGCTGGTACCGTCCAAACACTATTATCGCTAGCTGTAATACTTCCTAATCCCGCAACTCTTTGCCCTTGTGGGTAAAGGTTGGTGGTTGTAGTTGTAGCAAGCCCTTGTGTAACAGAGGCTGTTCCTTTGTAATCTGATGTTTGAGGAATAGCAGGTTCTTCTATAGCATCATCTTCACTGCAATTGCAGATGGTTAAGATTAGGAAGAATGCTGTAAGTATGTTCATGGTTTTCATGCGGATTTCGTTTTAAATTACAAATTATCTTTGATACGTTTCTGTAGTTGATACGCCATTTGGACCAACAAACTCGTAGGTGTAAAGTCCATTATTGTTCCACCCATAATTGATGGTGTAATCTTCGTTATTTAAAGAGTAGGTGAGGGAGTAGGCGTTTGTTCCTGTGGACTGAAAGTCTGTAATAGTCGCTCCATTTAGTGGTGTTAAAGCCGGACGTACTTCTTGAGTCATGGCTTGGGGAATCACTTGATTTTCTGGAGCGCTTGTATTGGGGTCTAGTGTTACTTCTCCACGCATACCCGCAATAAAATAAGGGTATTGGTCAATCGTATGGTATTGGTAACCACCATCGGCATTGAATCTTCCCAAATATTCGTCCAATTCTTCTGTGGTTTCACCATATACTGGAAATCCATCTACAGCATAAGCAATGGGCTTGCCTGATCCAACTATAGCTTGTAAATGTGCGGGTGGCAGGTGATAGTGATAATCGTCTGCACGTCCACAGTGTCCGCCCCATTGGTCTAATTCCCCAATGGCATTGGCATCTTCCCCTCGATTGTTGAGTGGGTTAAAAATGGGGATCCCATTGGCCGCTATAGCTATAGCGCCTTTTAAGAGGTTGGTTTGTGTGCTTAAAGGAGTATCAGATAATGCCGGTTGAATGGGAATGGCCCAGCTATTTGTTCCCGAGTAACTATGATTTATGGGTATTTGTTGCTGCCAATTGGTGATGCCTACCATCATGTTATGGGCAGGAATTCCATTGGATTCTATGTAAAAATAGGTGTCATCCGAAAAAGTACTCACTTCTGAAAAACTACCAAAAATGGATTGCAAAAACGAGATGTCGTTTGAAGGTATATCTCCAGTTGCAGGAACTACAGAGGATGGATCATCGTCTTGACTACAGGCCGAAAGAGTAAAGAAAACTGCACCTAAAAGGCCATAAGATAGATGAAACGCTCTTTTTTGTTTGTAGTAGAGCGCAGCGGATAAAAGCACTAAAAGTGCACTGAAGCCGAGAATTAAAGTTTTGGCAGTGTGGCTGGTGTTTTCCGCGCTTTGATTGAGGTGAGAAATGTGAGCCTCTTTTCCCAATATAAGCTCTTGGTGTTTTGGGGAAAGCGCTTCTAAATTGTAACTGAGGAGGGTATGTTCTTGGCTGAGGAAAAAAACTTTTCCGTCTTCATATTTCAGAAACTCAGCGGTTATGGGTTTATCTTCTACAATCCAAATTTTACTGTTGTTATGTCCTCCTTCATGTGCCAGCAAAGGCGATTGGAACAATAACAAACAAGCGAATAGTGCTAGGGTGTACTTCACGATATTGTGTTTTCGATAGGATTTACCTTTAGACCCCGTAGCTGAGAAATTCTTTTGCTTTCAAGGAATAAATAGGATAGACCGCTCTTTTATCGAAAAGGTTTAATGTGATATCTGTACGAATTGCCCTTAAACGATTGTGTTCTCGTTCACAGATTACATTCCGGTTTCTACTGTTACCCGAATAGGTTTCTTTAAAAATCCATAAATAGAACCTCTCTGTAGAGGCTCTATTTACGATTTAATGCTTCCTAAGTTTAAGAAGGCTTTTTCCATTCTGTGAGCGTAATCGTAATGGTGGTGGTAGACTCTGGAACCGGGTCAAATTTAGAAGGCACATCCGCTTGACCAGCTACAAACATGGGATTTTCATCGTAGGCAAACCCGTAGGCTTGGCCCATTATCGTTCCTCTGGCACAGCTATCTGGCTCTGCACTTTGTAGGAAGATAGGCACACTCATGATGAAGGGTTTATTATCCAGGGTAGTGGCTTGCTGCGCAGAACCTGTATGCATAAATAAAGAGAATAAATTTTGGGTTATTCCTTCTGGATACCAATTACTCTCCGTTCCCCAGTAGGTGGATGTAAAAGCACCTGTACCAGATGTAGGTTCACCATTAGCTACGCCTCGGTTTAAAGCCGTAACCATCTGGTTTTGTAAATTCAATAAAACGCTTTGCTCATTGGCATTGGTTACATCCCCTGTGTAAGCAAAAAGCCCTTGGTTGGCGAATACCATGTTTCCACTCGTCATAAACATGCCTTTAAGCTTAGAAAAGTAATATTGACTATTGGGCGTAGGTTGCCCTAAACTCATGGCGATTGTAACAGAAACAATTTCACCTTTTTGATTTGTGTTTACCGCGGTAATACTTACAATCCCGGCTAAACCGGCACCTTGTACGTAATAGCCTACTTTAATATCTGTGGTGTCTGAAGTTGGTGTTTCCAGCGTAAGCGTATTGTCTACAACACTTCCAGTAAAGGTGGGTTGTCCGGCAGGGCTTACGCCCAATTCAGGTAAAATGGTATACACACTGTTCGGGGGGAGAGTACCTAACTTATAGTCGAGCTCCACACTTGTTATTTGGCTTCCGGTTTTGTTTACCGTTTTTACCCACATCATATTCGCTGGAATTCCAGCACCACTTATGTACATTTTAGGCTGAATGTTGGCCTCACTAAGTGGATTGGTAAACGTAAGCGTTAAACCATCAATAGAACCTTGTATGGCGCTCCCGTTATCGGTTAAAAAGCATAATCCAACCGGATTGTAAACATAAAATGTATTGGAGTCTCCTGTTAATTTTAAAGCTTGGTGCGAAAAAGGACTGCCAGGAAGAGCTTGTGTAACACTGGAACTGGTATATACTTGTGCCGCTATACCGGTTTCTGATACGCCTTGTATGCTTAAGCCGTTGGTGGCAAATAAGGTATTCAATTCGGCATCAAAACTAGAATTGAGTGTGCTTTCTATGTTTACAAATTCTCCTTGGTCAGAAATATCGTTTAAGTAAGCGCCAGGGTTCAATAAGCCACCTCCATTTTTAGAATATTGTAAGTCTAAGAAATTCGCTTTTCCAGCATCTGAAAGCGCGTTGATAAAGGGTTTGTATGCAGTTATTACATCTTCTCGTGTCAGCTTTACAGGGTTTCCTACTTTTCCTAGGGAGCCGTTGGCATCGCTTATCTCTACTTGTAAGGGTGCGGTAAATCCATCCACGGTTTGGCTGTCTATAACCGCTCCATAGCCCGGGTTATTGGTAAACTCCGTATACGTATAAGGAGCCACAGTTGTATTGGGCGGGTTAGGCACGTTTACTACGCTAGTACCGTTTCCAGAATAACTCACCACCGGAGGATCAGGAAATACGCTGTTCTCAGAGATGAAGAAATAGATCCGGGCGCCATCTGTCGTCTCGGTAGTATCTACATCTATTTCGGTAATCGCAGGGCTTTTATCGCTCCCGTTTGTGCCCAAGGTAAAGGTGTTGAGATCTCCACTGCCGTTGGTAATGCTTTTAAAGCTGGCTTTGGTTCCACTACTAATGGATAATTGCTTTTGAGACTTAGAGGAAAAACCCATCACGTAGATGGTGTAATCCGTTGAACTTAATCCTGTGCTATTCACAAGAGGAATGGTAATCGTACTCATTTTATGTGGTTTTTAAATGTTTCATTTTTTTTGGAGCTTTATGAAAGCTCGGAGTAGGAGAGGAGGCGGGTATGCTTAAAAGGTATATTCAATAAACTTTAGGATGCTTTTGCTGAAAGGGTCGCGTATCAATTTGGTTTTTAATACCGTTAAGAAGTTATGAATCTCCCGTGCCTCAATCAATTTAAACTCTTTTGATTCTGTTTGTCCGTCTTTTAAATACAGAGCAATGGAATCATAAACCGCGGTTAGTGTAGTAGGGATGTCGCAGATTATGAGCTTATTCGGGTTATTTGAGTCTTGAGCTATTCGGGTTCGAATACCTCGCCCGGTTTCGGGCTTAAATTCGTGCCTCGTAAGTTTGTTTATTTTAAAATAGTGATCCGCGCTATCCTGCATATTATGCTGAAGTACACTCGGAATCACAATCTGAATTTCAAATTCTTCATACCGAACGTGATCGATTTCCACAAAATCTTTGGTTCGTAAATAATCACATATTCTTTTCACAAAATTTTCATAGAAACCCATAGCTATTGCTGTAGACGGCAATAAGCCAAGTTCAGATAATTTGTATTTTTCTTGGATGTGTGCTGCGATGACTTGCAGTTGGTGGGTTAGCGATTTGTAATCTCCTTCTTTAGCCGTTTTATTAAACTCAGATAAGTAGATACCCTCCATATCACTTGGCCGTTTGGCTTCATCTTCCAAAAGGATTAAAGTTCTAAATTTACCCAGCCTACCCATAAACAGACCGTACTCAAACAAAACATTGTCTCGGGCTGCATATTGATCTTCCCCGCGGGAGTGGATGCGATCATCTTTGGTGGCTACCAGAATCCCAAAATCAAACATGCTTCCTGCTTTAAGCAAAGAATCTAAGTAGGAAGTACTCAAACCAAACACGGTTCCATCATTCCACAAAACACAATCAAAATCCTTGCTGAGCACCTCTTTAACTGTATTTGCCACCTCAAGTCCTTCGGAGGAGGAGCCTATGAATATTCTGGGTTTGTTCATGTTTTGTTCTTTGATAAGATGCAGCGGTTAGCTAGGATCATTCTTAAATCTGATGTTTTTATGGTTCTATTTTGTAGAACGGTCTAGTATAAGAATAGTAGCGGGTTTTTAAGCACTAACTTTTCGGTTAAACACAGACCTTTTTTATATTTACTTACTTTCGCTTTAGCGATTAAACCGCTATTATTTTTATACATTGTTGTACACCGTTTTTTTTAAAATTTCAAATTGAAGTCATCTATTAAATCAATGATTACATCTGATGGGTCTAATCCTTTGTGCTTTCTCAAAAGCATCTCTTTCAGATTCTCATTACTCAAAAAGATTATCAATTTATTGTTCTCCATAAAAATATCTTTTCTTTTTTCAAGTCCACTGTTGTTGGGACTTTTTTTACTACATATTATTCCAAAACGACCAATAGTCTTTTTAAGATAATCATTAATTTGAAGAAGAACTTGCTTGTCAACTTCGCTACCATCTTTGGAATAATTTTTAAATTCAAAAACTATATATTTGGCATCATAATCATCTCTTATAAATTTCCAATTTTCGTTATTATTACGATTAGGAAATATTGCATCTCTTATGTCAATTCCAGATTCTCTCCTTGATTGAATTTTAGGTTCTCCTAATGGTGGAACAAACAAATGATTTAATATATCAATACAAATATCTTCATATTTTTTCCAGCCTGTTTTTCCTTCTGGACATTCATCTAATCTTTTAGTTAGTTTCTGAATTTGAATTAGTTGTTCATCTATTATCTTTTCATTAGGCTTTTTTGTAATTTCTGAAGGAAAGTATTTTTTGACTAAATCAGGATATGAAAAAAGTTTACTAATTAGGTCGTGACCTTCCCAAACAATTAGATTTGGTGCTGAATGTATAAGAAAATTTCTTGAAGAGTATGTTAATTCAGAGTTTGTGATTAATAGAACTTTATCAATGTTTTGTTTTGAAGCTAAAGCGTATAATCTTTCTAAAATATTAATAGAAATCTTTGAATGTGTGTAAAATTTAGATTCAATTATTATATTTTCTTCTTTGCCAAAAATGTTTTGAGTTTTAGCGATAAAGTCATATCCGCCATCTCTTGTTGGTGGTGTTCTAACTGCGACTAATCCTTCCTTATTTAGTAAGTCAAAAATTAAATCTTCAAATTTTCTCCAATCGAAATTTGACCAATCTTTAAATTCATATTCAGCCTTCGTTATTTGTCCTAAAGACTTTTTTATTATTTGTAAGCCTTGTTCCTTATTTTTTGAAAAATCTGCATATAAATATCCTGATAAGTCAGCTGGGATTTCGGAATCGTCTATCTTAATTGGTAGAACTTTAATTCCTTTTTTTATAGCACTTAATAAAACAGCTGAATTGAACTCATATTTTACCCAGTCAGAATTTTTAGAAGAATCACTTAAAACAATTATAAATGCATCACTTGAATGTATTCCTGTATTTATTCTATCAATTATACTGTCTCCAACTTGAATTTCTTCTTGGTCATACCAAATTTCAAAGTCTAAATTTTCAAGTTCATTTTTTAACCATTCGACAAACTCTTTGTCAGCGTAAGAATAACTTATAAATATTTTTTTCTTCATTTCGGTCAAATGGTGTACAACGTATCGCTAAACTTACCTTTCAAAAAAAGGTGCGTTTAGCCCTATAAATACAAGGAAATAAACGCACCTTCTATTAAACTTATATTTTACTGAATCCCTTTCTCTCCACGTCCAGTTTCTAATATCCAACCTTCTACAGGGGTGTCTTCCGTTTTTAAGTGAGAAGTCATGTAGAATAAACGTTGGCCGCCTGTTCCGGTAGCGGTTTCAAAACGTTGCTGGAGGTAGAAGGGAGGGATGGATTGGTAGTACAATACCGCAACCACTTTACCGCCTTGTATTTTAGATTTAGGGATGCTTACTTCATAGGTAATGGCATCTTGTCCTTGTCCGCTCATGTAGAGCTTATCCTTAGTCACTAAACCATGCGGCATAGTGGCTTCGGCAAACTCGGCACTAAATCCATCTGGGCCGGTTTTCGTCCAACCTTGTGGGAGTAGGCGGTTGTCTTTAGGCACTTCAAAAATGGATACAAAACTGGTGGTGAATTTTCCTTCTGGGTTTTTCGCCAGCTCTTGGTAAATCTGCACTTGGTTTTGTTGGTTAATGGTGGTGTAATGGCGTTCAAATTGCTGTTCGCCCAAACCATCTTCCTCTAAAAACTCAGAAGGAAGGGGGACACCATTTTGGTCGGTAACCACACCTACTGAATTGGTACGGCCCGAAGCCCAAACCGTGTCGCCCTTGCTGTTTAACACAGCAAACTGGATGAAAGCCCTTCTGAATCCAACTCCCGATGGGAATCGGTGTCCGGTTAAATTGGTAAGCAGCACATCGGCACTCAGGGTACCATTGCTGTAGCTGGTAGAAGTTACTTTAACGTCTACACTCTGTGTTTTAGCCAAGTAGTTGGAGTTTTCAATGGCGTTGGGTAAACCATTGGATAATCCAGTCATATAATCCGTTTTACGCACGCCTAGGAGGTCGTCAAACTGATTAAACATCTCCAAACCATATACATTAATACCCAGTAAAGTATGTCTTCTAAAACCTTCTCTACGCTCTAGGGTAATGCTATCCAAAGCGGTTAGATGATCGCCTTCCGGGTAATCCTGATCTTGGATGTTGGCAATTTTAAAAGCCAATTCATTTCCTTTTCCAAGCGGGTAGGTGGTAGGCATGTGGCAATCCTGACAGGTTTTAATGTTGGAACCATTCGGCACATATTCATTTTGGAAATTACTGTTTATCCATTCCAGATAAGTAGCTTGTTCATAGTGCATACCCACTTTTTTGCCTTTGTTGTTGTACACCGGCAAGTGAATGGTATGGCAGCTTCCACAAAGCCTGGATTCGTTGGTGTAAGCGCTGTATTTAGGTACTAAGCCCAAAGACGCTTGCATGGCGTGGATTTTAGGATTTTTAAAAGGTCCGTGTACTTCGCCTGGAGGAGAAACTTCAAACTTCCCGGTTTCAATTTCCGTTAAAGGTTTATCGTCATCAATAATCTGGTGGCAACTCATACAAGAAATTCCTTCGCGGCCAAGCGCACCATATTTACCCTTACTATTGGCTTTACCGTTGTATTCATAATCGTAATGATACATCTGCTCCACTTTAAAGAAAGAGTCTTGGCTCGGGAAATCGATGTGGAATTGTCTTTGTCCCATTACACCATGGCAACTCAAACACAAGTTTTGAATGGTATCGGGTAAGTTCCCTTGATTGTGAATGGTTTTTTCACTCTCTAATTGTGCGTAGAAGATCGGATCTCTACCCGCTAATCCCATCATAGACCAACGCCACTCTCCGTATGGAGAAATGTTTTTGGCGGTATCTGAATGCGGATCACCCACCAACATATTCGGTAAGAAGTTTCCACTTTGGCCATCGTGGCAACCCAAACATTGATCGGACGTAATAAACTGCTCCGGGCCATGTTCACCCGAAACCACATGATCGTAAGTTACCGGAGGAAAACGCTTTACCTGATCTCTAGAAACAGGAGGGTAGTAGGAAAAGGTGTTTAAAAAGGCAGAGTCTACATAACTATCCGAAGTATCTACCGTATTGGAAGCGGTTAATGCCGTTACCGCATTGGCCAAACGAGAATGCTCATCTACGTGGGCCTGTCCTTTGGGATCGTCTCTCCAAGATCCATCTACATAAAAGCTGATCGGGTCACCGGCTTCGCCTTCAATGTTGCGTAAGCTGGAAAAAGTAAATTCGTTTTCAGCAGAAGCGTGGCAGCGTACACAGTATTGCCCAAAACCAGAGTTTGGATAGTCAAACGGATAGGTATTGAGCTGATCCGTAGTTTGGTTGTGGCCATAGTAGCTCCAAAACCAACCGTCTTTAGCTCCGCTTTTATCTTTTACCATTACCGTCCAACCCGAAAAATATTCGGAATGTGGATCTTCTTCAAATTTGTTGAGTTCGTCTATGGTTAAGCCTGTATAACGCTGTGCAGGAGCGGGATACATTACTTTTACAATCATGGCGCCATCTGGAATTTCTCCTTCGCGTCCTTTTTTAAGCCAGTGGTATACTTCTGGCGAATAATAGATCATTACGGCTGGGTGTGTTCCGTAAGACACATCGTCCACAAAAGGCCCGGTGTTTCTTACGCTCTTATCGTGTTTCCAGTCTAAAGTTTCATATTCCCGATTGTCTAGAAAAGCATAGAGTTTGGTTTCGTACTCATCCAAAGGCATGGTACTCGGTAAGGGGAGCGGTGATTTTTCACCGGCATATCCGGTTACGCTTTTATCCAAAAGGTATAAAGCAACACCCACGGCTGCCAGGAGGAGAATTACAAGTAGAGTTTTGAGACGCATGATTTATTGGTTTGAGATACTAGTTTAAATTGAGGTATGTTGGTTTCTTAATTCCAGTGTTGTTCTTTCAGTATTCGGTAAGGAGGCGTTATTCTTTGCACTAAATGCCATTGTAGATTGCCGCCTTTCCCAAAGCGATTGGGGCTTACTTTTCCAAATTGCATTTCACGATTTGGAGCAATCCGCACCGTTACTTCGTATTGAATCAAAGAATCGGGTGGGAGAATAACCCCATTGCATTTGCAGGTGTCGTAATTAAAGTCTGAACAATTATTAAGCGCGTATCGATCTAAAGTTTCGGCCTTGGTTAAGCCCGCTTGGTAGGCGTTTACGTTGGTAAACCAACTGCCATATTCCAATTTGGGCTGTACGCGATACAGGGTAACGGAATCGCTGTACCACACAAGGAGAACCGTATCTTCATCTATCCAAGACTTTAAACAGCCTCCATTGTTGGCTATTGCTCCGTTAATCACTTTACTCGAATCGATAGTGCCATATTTTCCAGCACATGCAAGCAGTTGAGCTACGGTTTCTGGAGAATCACAAGGGTCAGAATGTATGCCAGTGCCTACTGTTCCGTCATATACATCCGTGGCTACGGTGTCCTCCTCCGTATTTGAATCGGTGGGTGTAACCTGAGTTTGACAGGAGGAAACGGTGAAAAGGAAAGAAGCGCAAACAAAAAGCTTTAGGGCTTTCATAGTGGAGGATATTGGTTTGGTTTAACTCGGTTTGAAAGAGTTAAGATAAATCAATTATCTCGCAGGCTAAAACCTTAGGTCATCTTAAGTGTCTGAAATATAAGATTTTATACAACTTTTAGTTGTTTGTGTTTAAAAGGTGAAATTGCAAAAGGTGTTGATAATCAGAAGTAAACAATCGATTTTAATCAACACCTTTGCTTTGAAAAATTCACATGGCTACTAACCATCAGTTTAGAAGGAATCTAGATAAAAGGATAAACCCTTTAAAGGTGCGTTTATCCTTTTTTAAACCAGCTGTATTTTAGCAATGATCAATCTTTTTCCACGCTTATCGTGGTTTCCTCTAAATCGTAGTTGAAAATGTAATATTTGCGAAAAAGAGACTTTTCACGAACAAAAAACCCATTATACCAGTATCTACGCAGTACACTGAAGTTGGGACCTGGAAATCCAGCAAACATTTTACGGTGATATAAATCATTTAAAAGCATTGGGTTAAGACGCAATGTATCATTATTGGCATCAACAAAAGTGGCTTCCACAACGTAATTGTTCGATCTGTAAGCGGGCAAGTTCATTCTAAACGTATGTCCTTTATGAGCATAGGTTTGAGTAATCACAAATTTTGGACAATCGCTGCTTACTTTTATAGATAAAGGCTGTAAATCTTCCGGGAAGTCAAACTTTGGGGAGTAAGTTTCTGCTGAGAAAATATCACAGTTTACTGCAAAATTTGGGTTTCTTACTTTGAACTCATAGAACAATTGACCATTTACACGTATACGCCTAAATCCAGCTTTTCGCATACGGATCCAGTTGCCATTTTCATCAATTACAAAGGGTCTAAAACGCCTTGGGTTCCAGGTACAATCGTCATTCTCAAATATGGGTATTCTCACCTTTACCGGTTGGTTAAAGGAACTGCTATCGCAACCCGGTTTTGTTTTCACTCGCATCATCCCTCCAGATATAAGCGGAGAACCGTTAAAAGCCGTAGTGTTTAAGCCACTTTCTAGAATTTGGTTTAAACTCACGGCTTCCTCCATCTCTAAACAGTCATTACGCTTGTTGAATTCTGATTTATCTATCACCAGCTGACTCCCTTCTGGGAACGTGAGAATGGTATCGGTACTCACATTATTTACCTCTACAATTATTTTTTCTTCCTCTTCGGGCACAACTTCTTGTGGTTTAGGTGGTTTTTTGGGCTTGTAAGCAATGGAAATATCCACCCTACGATTGGCCAGTTTTCCATATTCACTCAGATTACTCTTTACGGGAACCTCTTCGCCATGAAAGGAAGTATTGAACCGAGGGTTTCCAATTTTGAAGCTTTTTAAATAGCCTTTTACTTCAGCTACACGCTTTTGCGAGAGCTTTACATTGTAGGAGCTGTCTGCGTCACTATCGGTATGCCCTTTAAGGGAAATGCTTTCAATCCTATGCTTGGAGAGTCGTTTAATCCAGCGTTTCAGCTTGGCTTTATCCTCTTTTTCGAGTTGGTACGAATCGGATTGAAAATGGACTGAGGTTTGAGACACCTGTGATCTTTGAGAAAATAGAACACAAGGTATCATCAACCCGAGGGTTAAGATTAATGATCTCATTATGTAGAAAAATTAGGGTTTCGTTACCACCTAAGATACTAATTTTTGAGAAACTAGTACACCTGTATTGAAGAAGTAGGCGAGATTTTATGTGGATAATAGGAGAGGGAATCTAACTTCCAAAAACAAAAAAAGGACTGTATTTCTACAATCCTTTTTGTTATTCTTTAAGGGATATAAAACTAGTACACCTTTGTATTGTCTGGTGAAGCATACCAGTCTGTTTCGTTGCTTCCACCACTTTCTGCCCAGTTTTGAAAAGAGGAATAAGCGGCTAAAATGTCTACCTTTTCAAGCGGGTGTTTAAAGGATTTATTGCTACTTACAATTTCAATCGCCCAAGGCAATCCGCTTTCGGTTATATAGGTTCCATTAAAATCATCTAAAGTTCCATTTAAGGCGGTGTTTGCAGCGGCCGTTGCGCTAAACCCATGCAAATGAATTTCTCTACCTCTTTCTCCTTTGCGGAAGATGTAAAGATCAGGCACTAAAGTTTGGTTGGTTACACTCGCATTGAAGGTAAGGGTAAAACTAAAAGTTTGTGCCGTTGCAGCAGGACCTACGCCATTGTTTTGATAAAAGCTGTTTTGAGCGGCATAAACATCATCAAAAACGATAATACCGTTGGTTACATTAGGATCTAAAATAGCATCTCCACTTACGGAATTGATAATGCTTTGATTGAGTGGTGTTTTATTGGCATCTACCAATACCATAGCCAAACCATTGGAAAGGCCAGAACCCACGGCATCAAGTGTTATGGTAAAAGTGGCATCCACCAAATTGTTAGCGGCATCTGCAGCAAATTCAACTTGACTGGAAACAACCATGTCGTTAAAATCAAAATCTCCCTTGGCTGGCCATAAATCCTCAAAGGCTAAGGTTTGATAACCTGTAGTGGGGAAGGCGGTGGCAAAAGCTCTTAAAATATCGTTGGGATAATCATCTAGGTTGTTGGTAATTCCGTCTCCATCATCATCTCCACTTGGGCCAGCCACATCAAAACTTACATTATCTACCCAGTCGTTATCTCTTACCAAAAGCGCAATTTGAATAAAAGCACAAGTGGTGGGCGTAGTTCCGGAAATAGAGGCCGTTCCTGCATAAGATGGACCTCCAGTACTATTGCTCATGGAAAATGACTTATTTCCTAAATAGCCACCGCTTGCATCGTAATAAAACATCATAGAAAATACATCCTCAGTAGTATACCTGCCTATATTGCCTCTGTAATAGTCAAAAGAACCACTGAATGCCGCATTGCCTAGAACAGGAAAGGACTGATTGATGAAACTCCAATTAACGGGGTGTGTGCCTTGATAAACTTGATTGCCATTTATAGTGGTAATGCCTCCATTACTTATTTGTTCGTTCCAAACGCCAGAAGGAATTAACGTCCAGTTGTCTCCATAGTTACCAGGTATAATATTGTTTACAGAGAAATCACCGTTAACCACTCTTTCGGCAGATGTTTTAAAGGAAAGTTTGTTTTTCTTTTGAACGGGCTGTGTATCGTTCGGAGCCATATCGCCTACAGAGAAGTTTAGGGTGCCCCCGTTTGTAACTTCTATGCGTTCTTCTGTATTTGGATAGAAGAGAAATATTTGAGAAGCATCTTGCGGAAGGGCGTAGTAAAGCTGAGTTTGATTGTTTTCCACTCTGCTTTTGGCTAAAACCTTATCCTCTTCATCCATAAGCCAAACGTATTGACCTTCGGTTATGAGATTGTTTTTAGGATTAAGATTAACTTCTAAGTAGCCCTTTTTGCTGCTGCTCCAGTTAAAGCTTTGGCTTATAGTTAATTCGTTTAAACTACTTGCGTTTGAGGGATTTTCACCGTTGGCCATATTATCCGTTTTAGAACAAGCGGATGCCATTAACAACAGTAAACCTAGTGATAGAGGTTTGAATTTCATTTTTGGTGCGATTGGGTTTTGTAAAGCACAAAACTAATTAATCCCATCCGAGTACAATCGAATAGTTATGTTAAATAAAAGGCATCAAATTGTTTGAAAGACAGGTTTTAATGTGTGAAACTGTCGTTTTTATGAGCAAGAGCCCATTTCACTGAATATAGACCCCGCATACATTTAGATAAAGTGCTCATATCTGGCGTTTTATGGTTGTTTTTTGAAGGTGCTTTCTATGGATTATTTAAACCCTTTGTAAAGGCTCCATATAGGCCTTCCGAAATTTAGGTTTAAAATAAAGTGGTCTTATGTTATCTTCGCGCACTTACATAAGCGTATCTATGAATAAGATTCTTGTAGCCAATAGAGGAGAGATTGCTCTAAGAGTAATGAAATCAGCCCGTGAAATGGGGATTAAAACGGTAGCAGTATATTCTGAAGCTGACCGAAATTCACCTCATGTAAAGTATGCGGATGAAGCTGTACTCCTAGGACCGCCTCCTTCTTCCGAAAGCTATTTGTTGGGCGATAAAATTATTGAGGCTTGCAAAAAGCTCAATGTGGATGGTATTCACCCAGGCTATGGTTTTTTATCAGAAAACGCAGAATTTGCTGAAAAAGTAGAGGAAGCAGGACTCACGTTTATTGGGCCATCTGCAGATTCGATGCGGGTTATGGGTGATAAATTATCCGCCAAAGAAGCAGCTAAGAAGTTCAACATTCCCCTAGTGCCAGGTACAGAAGGTGCTATTGATGATGTAGAAGAGGCTAAAAAAATCAGTAAAGAAATTGGTTTTCCTATCCTTATAAAAGCCTCTGCCGGTGGTGGTGGTAAGGGAATGCGAATTGTAGAAAACGAAGGGGAGTTTGAGGAGCAAATGAAATTAGCGGTTTCAGAAGCGGTTTCTGCTTTTGGAAATGGTGCTGTTTTTATTGAAAAATATGTTACTTCTCCACGTCATATAGAAATTCAGGTTTTATGCGATAAGCATGGCAACCGGGTACACCTTTTTGAAAGAGAATGTAGTGTGCAAAGACGTCACCAAAAAGTAATAGAGGAAGCGCCTTCTGCGGTATTAACCGATGAAGTAAGAGCGGAAATGGGACGTACAGCCGTAGAAGTAGCCAAAAGCTGCGACTACATTGGTGCCGGAACGGTAGAGTTTATTCTGGATGAGGATAAAAACTTCTACTTTTTAGAGATGAATACCCGTTTACAAGTGGAACATCCCGTAACCGAAATGATTACCGGTGTAGACTTGGTAAAAGAACAGATTCAAGTGGCTCGTGACGAAAAGCTCAGTTTTTCGCAAGAGGATTTAAAAATTCAAGGACATTCTATAGAAGTAAGAGTATATGCGGAGAACCCGATGGAAAATTTCTTACCAGATATTGGAAACTTAATGGAATACAAAAGACCACATGGCCCAGGTATAAGGGTAGATGATGGTTTTGAGGAAGGCATGGATATCCCCATTTATTACGATCCAATGATTTCTAAATTGGTAACCTACGGTAAGGATAGGGAAGAGGCGCGTATTAGAATGATTAGAGCGTGTGAAGATTATAAAATTACCGGTTTACAAACCACCTTGGCTTTTGGTAAATATGTAATGGAACACCCTAATTTTATTAGCGGTGATTTTGATACGCACTTTGTGTCTAAACACTTTGATCCTCAGGATCTTGTACCTGATTCTTTAGAGGAGAAAGAAGTAGCCGCCTTAGTTGTGGCACAACTCTTGGAAAACCATAAGCATAAAAACAGCGTTGTAAGTGGTGGAAAAGCCACTACAAGCGCATGGAAAAAGAATCGTACTTAAAATCTATGATGAAACGGCATCTAATTCTTATTCTTCTCATTTTTCCCTTACTCAGTTGGGCGCAACCGGGTAGTGCTGGAGATACATTGGTTAAATATGTAAACAAGACCAATGGTGAGATTTTAGATGCGATTGTGATTGATGGCGATACAGTGCCCATCATGATTTTAGATGAGATTTTATTTATAGAAACGCCCACTTTTGATAATAGAGAAGCTCGAAGAAGGTATTACATTTTAAAGCGTAAAGTGTATAAAGTGTATCCTTATGTAGTGATTGCTGGAAATAAGCTAGACAGTTTGAATCTGGCTCTAGCCCAGATAAAAGGTAAGCGCAAACGGAAGCGGTACATCAAAGAATTTCAGAAGTATTTAGAAGATCGTTTTGAAGCGCGTTTGAAGAAACTCACACGTACAGAAGGTCAGATTTTAAGTAAACTCCTGTATCGAGAAACGGGAATTACTTCTTATGAGCTGATTAGTAAGTACCGCAGCGGCTGGAATGCCTTTTGGTGGAATGCGATGGCCAATTATTACGACATCAGCTTAAAAACACCCTACGATCCTGAAAACATAGAGGAGGATAAACTGATTGAAAATATTCTAATACGCGCTTTTAACACAGGTGAACTGGTTGAACGAGTGCCCATTACCAATATTGATCCTCTGGGAGAAGAGGACGACTAAACGAAAGGTTTAGTGTAAGGCTGGCCGCAAGGGTAAGTTGTTTAAAATCTCCGCTTCTTTTTCAGAAAGCTCTTCCCAACGATTAAATACTTCCTCTTCATCAAAGTAGTTTAAAGCCATTTCCACAAAAATGTTCCCATGTTTAGCTTCAGATGTATAAATCATGTGGTAAAACTCAGCCAACTCTTTATCCTGTATGTGTTCGCTAATGAGCTTAAAACGTTCAAAACCTCTATGCTCTACAATAGAGGCGATAATCAAACGATCGCGGAAGCGTTTGTTGCGATCGGAATGGCAGTTTTTAAGAAGATCTCGCACGTAAGCATCCTCGCCAATAGAATGATTGAGGCTTAAATTGCGATCCTGCATAAACTTATACACCAATCTAAAGTGCTCCAACTCCTCAATGGCGGTATGGATAAGATCTTGTATAATTTCCTTACGGTCAGGGTATTTAGCTACAAAACTCATGGCCATAGAAGAAGCCTTCCGTTCACAATCCGCATGATCTTTTAAAAATTCATCAAAATTTGAAATTACACCGTCCACCCACGCTTGTGAAGAAGTAACTTTCAAACTCAGTTCATTTACCTGCATAGCTTCCTTATTTTGCGTAAAAGTATTTCAATTGTTTCAGTAAACCATAGTCCTGTTTGAGATCATTTAAAGACATAGCTGCTTTTTATACCCAGCGTTTCGCTTTTCATAAAACCGCTGTTTTACCAAGTATAGCTTCCAAAGATTTGAAAGTATCTATTGTTATTCCCGCTTTTAGAGAAAACCTGGAGATGACCTTAAACAGTTTGGCAAAGTGTAGAGATTTTGATTCCAATCAAGTGGAAGTGCTCTTGGTTTTGAATCATGGGATTAAAGCATCGGAAGAGATCAAAACGCATCATCAAGCACAATACGAAACCTACAGTGCCCTAGCGTTAGAGAATCAACTAAAAGCATACAGTATACCAGCTTTTGATTTACCCAACAAACATGCTGGGGTAGGATTGGCCCGAAAAATAGGAATGGATGAAGCTTTGAAACGCTTCGCTCAAATAGATCACGATGGTTTGGTGGTTTGTTTGGATGCAGATTGTGAGGTTTCAGAGAACTATGTAAGCGCCCTGTTAAAAGCGGAAAGCGAAGGCGTTGGTGGATTGAGCTTATATTATGAGCATCCCTTTCAGGGGTTAGAAACAGGTTTTGAGAGACAATCTATCGTTCGTTACGAGATCTTTTTAAGATACTATTCCTTAGGTTTAAAATATGCGGGCTATCCTTTCCCTTTTCAAACGGTGGGCTCTAGTATGGCGTCCAGAGCCTCTCATTATGCAAAAGTAGCTGGGATGAATCGGAGAAAAGCAGGAGAAGACTTCTATTTTCTGCATAAGATTTTTCCACAAGGCAAATTTTACGAATGGGTAAACTGTACCGTTTATCCCTCCGCACGAAAGTCGGAACGTGTGCCTTTTGGAACCGGAAAAGCCATGTTGGCTATGGAAAAAGGAGAAAAAGATTATGGATGGCTATACGATCCTAGGGTTTTTGAAAAAATAAAGCTTCTGCTAGGCAATCTAGAGTCTATTTACAAAGGAATGCATTTGGAGGAAACCCATTTTCAAGACTTTTTAAAAGCGGAAAATTTAGAGCAAGAACTCCTGGATTTAAGAGATCGATCGAACTCCAATTCTCAATTCTATAAAAACTTTTATTTCTGGTTTGATGGTTTTAAAGTGCTGAAATACATACACTTTCTTCAAGGTGTTTATGCCGATATTCAGAACCTTAAGGCTTGCAAAGCACTTTTGAAATGCAAAGCTCTGGATGAAGAAAATCTGCTTCTTGAGCTTAGAAATATCGAAAAAACAAATCCGCATACGTATATTTGAGAGTGATGCAATACCGGGCCTTAAAATACCTTCTCTCTTATTTTATTCCATTCGGAGTGTTCATCTCCTTTATCAGCACGGGCTGGATGAGCTATTTTGGGCTTATCGAAGCCTTTTTCATCATACCCGTTTTGGAATTGATATTTGGAACAAACGCCAACAACCTCTCTAAAATGGAGCAAGAGTTGGTCAGAGACGATAAGCTCTACGATTGGGCGGTTTATCTCTCTATCCCCATCCAGTACTCTTTCCTCATTTGGTTTGTGATTATGATTCCAGATGTTGCACTATTCAGCACAGAGTTTTGGGGTAAAACCCTATCCTTTGGTTTACTGTGTGGCGTTATTGGAATTAATGTAGCTCATGAATTAGGGCATAGAAAGGAGAAAACGGATAAGGTTTTATCCAAAATTTTGCTTTTATCCTCTTTGTATATGCACTTTTTTATTGAGCACAACTATGGGCATCATAAACATGTAGCCACTAGAAAAGATCCCGCTACAGCGCGATATAACGAGCCGATTTATTGGTTTTGGATTCGATCCGTTCTGTTCTCTTACATCAGCGCTTGGCGCATTGAGAACAGTCGTTTGAAGAAAAAAGGCCATTCGATTTTAGGTTGGAAAAATGAAATGATTCGTTTTACGGTTTTCCAAACCGCATTTGTACTCCTTATCTTTTGGTTAGGCGGCAATCAAGCGGGATGGGCATTTGTTATCGCTGCGTTTTTTGGAATTCTACTCTTAGAAACGGTAAACTACATTGAGCACTATGGCTTGCAACGCAACCAACTCAATGCAAACCGATATCAAGATGTGGAAATTACCCACTCCTGGAATTCAGATCATGTAGTAGGGCGAACCATTCTTTTTGAGCTTACCCGTCATAGCGATCACCATGCCAATCCGCACAAAAAATATCAAATACTAGAACATGCAGATCAAAGCCCACAATTACCAACGGGTTATCCAGGTATGATGCTGGTGGCGGTATTGCCCCCCCTTTGGTTTTTGATTATGAATCCTATTCTCAAGCGAAAAAGGGCGAAAGAGAAGGCTTTGTAAACCTTACCAACGGATTAAAGCACTTCCCCAAGTAAATCCACTGCCAAAGGCTGCCAAACACAATAAATCACCGTCTTTGAGCTTTCCTTCTTGATACGCCTCACTCAAGGCAATGGGTATAGAAGCTGCCGTTGTATTTCCATAGCGCATAATGTTATTATACACTTTGTCGGCTCCCAAGCCCATCTTAGCTTGTATGTACTGACTAATTCTCAAATTGGCTTGATGTGGAACCAGTAAATCAATATCAGAAGCTTGATAACCGGTAGCTTGCAACGCTTCGTGTATCACCTCTTGAAAGCGGGTAACGGCATGTTTAAACACAAAGTTTCCATTCATGTACGGGTAGTAGCTCAAGTCCTCCGGATCGTTTTCAATCATGATTTTATCTACCCAATGGTGCGTACTTGGACCTAACATGGCCAGTTCTTTAGCGTGTTTTCCTTCCGCATGCAAATGCGAGGTTAAAACGCCTTTACCTTCTTCTTGGGTAGGTTGCAGAACAACAGCTCCGGCACCATCTCCAAAAATTACAGAAACGCCACGGCCACGTGTCGTTTTATCTAAACCTTGGCTGTGCAATTCACTTCCAATAAGCAGTATGTTTTTATACATCCCCGTTTTAATGAATTGATCCGCTACAGAAAGTCCATAAATGAATCCTGAGCATTGATTTCTTACATCGAGCGCTCCAATTTCGGGTAAACCCAATTGCTCTTGAACCATAACACCAGGACCCGGGAAATAATAGTCAGGGGAGAGGGTAGCAAAAATGATAAAATCAACATCCGAAACCTCAATTCCGGCATCTTCAATTGCTTTTCTAGCAGCTTTTGTTCCCATTACGGAGGGTGTATCTTCACTTCCTTCGGGCACCCAACGCCTTTCTTTTATGCCCGTTCGCTCAGTAATCCAAGCATCGTTGGTATCCATTAACTTAGAAAGGTCGTCATTAGTAACAACGTTATCAGGGACATAATGTCCTATTCCTGCTATTTTTGTGGCAATCATACTCATGTTTAAGAATTACAAAATAAAACCAAAAAGGATAAATTCGTTTTTTTAATCCGCTTAATTAGATTTGCAACCTTCAATATAAGACGAAATACAATATGGGAAGAGCATTTGAATACCGTAGAGCAGCCAAAGAGAAAAGATGGGATAAAATGTCGAGATTATTTCCTCGGCTGGCGAAAGCCGTTACGTTAGCGGCCAAAGAAGGAGGATCTGATCCGGATATGAATGCAGCTCTGAGAACGGCCATTCAAAATGCCAAGGCACAGAATATGCCAAAGGATAATATTGAAAACGCCATTAAAAGAGCATCGGGTTCGGATGCGGCTAACTATACCGAAGTTACTTACGAAGGAAAAGGCCCGCATGGAGTTTTAGTTTTTATAGAATGTGCTACCGATAATACAACCCGTACCGTTGCCAATGTAAAATCCTATTTCAACAAAGCCGGTGGAAGCTTGGTTCCCAATGGTTCTTTGGAGTTTATGTTTAACCGTAAAGCGGTTTTTGAATTCGAAAAAACGGAAGAGCTGGATCCTGAAATGATGGAGCTAGAGTTAATCGATGCAGGACTTGAAGAGATTGAAGTAGAGGAGGATATGGTTTACCTTACGGGAGATTACACCAGTTTTGGCGACCTATCTTCTGCTTTAGAAGAAATGGGTGTAGATGTTAAAAAGGCTTCTTTACAACGCATTTCAACTAGCCCTGTAGAGTTTACCGAAGAACAATTGGTAGATATTGAAAAAATGCTCGATAAGATTGATGAAGACGATGACGTACAAGCGATGTTTAACAATATTGCTTAAGATCACTTCTCTTTTTTAATAAGGATTTACTGTTAATAGAATTTTTTCTTTGTATTTGAAGCTAATTGGAGATTCTTTAATTTAGAGTTTCTCAAATTTTCCATGTTTTGTTTGCAGTAGTTGATGTAGAAACCACCGGAGGATATGCTTCGGGTTACAATATGACCGAGATTGCCATTGTGTTAACCGATGGCAAAGCGATTTTAGATAGCTACAGTACGCTGCTTAATCCTCAACAACCCATTCCATTAAACATTCAAACCTTAACAGGCATTAGCAATGAAATGGTAGCGGATGCGCCCTTATTTGCAGAGAAAGCGGAAGAGATTAAGGCGTTTTTAGGCGATCATATTTTTGTGGCGCACAATGTAAACTTCGACTACTCTTTTGTAAAGGCTGCATTTGAAAGCGTAGGACACAACTACAACCCCAAGCGATTGTGCAGTGTGCGTTACACGCGAAAAGTGATTCCTGGTTTACGATCGTACTCTTTAAAAAACTTGTGTAAGCATTTTGGATTTATCAATCAATCTGCACACCGCGCCTGGAGCGATGCCAAGGTAACCGCAGATATCATAAACATACTGTATCAAAGAGATGAGGAAAAGGTTTGGGAACAATTGGTTAAAAAGAACTCAGGTGAGTTCAATCTGCCGGCCAATTTACCTTCTCAAGAATATCACAGTTTACCGGAGTCTCCAGGGGTATATTACTTTAGAGATGAAACCGGAAAGCCCATCTACATCGGTAAAGCCAAGAATCTTAAAAAGAGAGTTTCTACGCACTTTATTTCAAATAAAGAAACCAAGCGCAGCCAGGCGTTTAAACGAGAAATCTACCACCTAGATTTTGAGCTTACCGGGAGTGAACTACTCGCCATTTTATTAGAAGATCATGAGATTCGCCATTATTGGCCGAAGTACAATAGCGCACAAAAGAATCCCAAAAAACGATTTGGAGTTTTTGCCTTTCAAGGACAAAAAGGAAATTGGTCGATGGCGGCCAATAGAATAACCGCTCAAAATGGTTATTTGCAAGAATTTCACAGTTATAACGAAGCTTTAGTTTGGATGCAGGAGAAAGTGATTCGGTATACGTTAAATCCAGAAAAATGTGGCTTTCCCCATACGCTGATCCCAGATATGGATGTAGAAAAACATCAACCCAACTTTGAAAAAATGTTGGAGGATCTCAAAGGGGAGAAGGAGCAATGTTTTATTATCAAAACATCCGGTAGAAGTATAGATGAGGATGGCTTTGTATATGTAGAAAACGGGCATTTTGCAGGAATCGGTTTTGTACCCAAAGAAGCGGAAATAGCAGACGCTAGAGAATCCTTAAACTACCTACGTAGCTTAAACAGTAGCGTAACCACCAATGGCGTTATAAAACGAATTATAGGAGAAGGAAAGTACCCAACCATAGCCATCTGATTGAAAGACTTGATGACACCTTATTCATTCCCGATTTTAAATTTGTTTATATCCTCTATTTTTGCGGTCTATGGATGACGTTCAGTGTATTCCCTTTAGAGAAACGGGTTACTTCTCAAAGCTTATTTGCGATTATTTGGAGGAGAATGAAAAAGTAAAGCCTTTTTACAATCGATTCCCCAAGCTCGAGAATTTTAAATCTCAAATCAAACAGAAGTCTGATTTCCCTATTGTGAACCGCGAAATTTTGGTCACCGTATTGAAACAGCAATACGAAAAGCTGAATAATCCAACGGTAAGCACGCATCCAAGCTTAGAGAATATCAACGCCTTAAAAGAGCCCAATACTTTTACGGTTACTACCGGGCATCAGCTTAGCTTGTTTACCGGCCCACTATATTTCATCTACAAAATTGTAAGTGCCGTTAATCTAGCAGAAAAGCTAAATCAAGAATATACCGATAAGCATTTTGTTCCGGTGTATTGGATGGCTTCTGAAGATCATGATTTTGCGGAAATCAACCACATCCATTTTGCCGGAGGTAGAATGAGCTGGAACAAAGAAGCGAGCGGTCCGGTAGGTAGATTGGAAACCCAAAGTTTAGCCCCAGTAATAAAGGCTTTAAAAGAAGTAAGCGGAATAGGAACCCATGCCGAAGAGATCATTGAATTGCTGGAAAAAGCCTATCTCAAACATTCCAACTTAGCCGATGCCACTCGATACTTGGTTCATGCCCTTTTTGGTGATAAAGGTTTGGTGGTTATAGATGCGGACGATGCTTCTTTAAAATCGCTCGCTATCCCTTACTTTAAACAGGATTTGTTTGATCATAAACCCAAAACTTGGGTAAATACACAATCTGAGGCGCTCGGTGAAGCATACTTTAATCAAGTTCATGCCCGCGAAATCAACTTATTCTACATTAAAGACGGCTTACGGGAAAGAATTGAAAGGGAAAACGATAACTGGCTCGTACTCAACACCAACGTAAAGTGGAGTAGAGAAGAGCTGGAAGAAGAACTGCTTACGCATCCCGAACGTTTTAGTCCAAACGTAATTTTACGTCCTTTATATCAAGAGCTTATACTGCCCAACTTGGCCTATATTGGTGGAGGTGGTGAATTGGCCTATTGGTTTCAACTCCAAAAAATGTTTGATGGATTTGAAATACCCTTTCCTATGCTAAACCTCCGAAACTCGGTACTGGGTATTTCGGAAAAGCAATGGGGTAAAATGCAAAAAATGGAATTGAAAGCTACTGCGCTTTTTAAGCCTTTGCATGAAATTCAGAACCGTTTTGCAGCCCAAAGTGCGCCAGTAGATCCTAGCTTGGATCCTTACGAGCAGAAACTGGAGCAGATGTTTGATGATCTGGAAAAAGTAGCGCATCTAACCGATAGAAGCATGCTGGGTGCCGTAAATGCACAACGGCAAAAACAGCTCAATGGTTTAGAAAACCTGAAAAAGAAGCTGCTTCGCGCAGAAAAGCGAAAAAATAAAGACCTGATGCAACGCTTGGAAGAACTGCATGGGGAGCTTTTCCCAAACGGGAGTTTACAAGAGCGGCACGATAATCTGGTAAGTTGTTATTTGAGGTATGGTAAAAATTGGATAGAGGGTTTATATCCTGGTTTGGATCCTTTGCGCTTTGAATTTGTCGTTTCTAAGTGGAAATAGAAACCCTTTGGAACAAATTTACATCCAAGACCTCATAGAATAGTCAGAATTATCTTATAATTTAAGCTGTTTTCATCTTCAAAAAATAACATTTTTAAATAAACCCTTTTTTTAAGTTTTTTAACGCCAAAATCGTGTTTATGCGATTATCGTTTTTAAACGATCTTTTTTTCTTAAACAGCAGATTTACAATCTTTAACGTTTTCCTATTTTGATGTTTAAAACCATTAAAATATCCTTTTTGTTTAGTGTATTTAAAAAAATACCCTTTACCAATTTTATAGATTACTCTATAAAATTTTAGTGGAAAAACACCTTTTTTTTGTTTGAAAAAGGTATACCTTGCTACCACAATCAACCCAAACAACTAATACATCATGTTTTTAAAACAAACCACACTTCTGGCAAGCTGTGTCTTGCTGTTATTTTCCACTTTTTCTATTGCTCAAGAATGCAGCTATACGATGGCCTCTATTGACATCAATAGCAGTACCACTTGGTCTGGTACACATAGCTTAACTACAGATGTTCATATTAGAAGTGGAGGTACATTAACCCTTACCGGAACGCTGGAGATGCTGGAGCTCAATAGAGTAGTCATTCACCCCGGTGGAAAAATGATTATTGATGGAGGTACGGCCACTCGTACTGCCACTTGTTTTGATACCTGGATGGGGATAGAGGTGAGAGGCAAAAGCCATTTGCCACAAACCCCGGCCAACCAAGGGGTATTGGAGATTAAAAATCAAGGGACCATTTCTTACGCCAGCTCTGGTTTTGGCAATGCTACTCGAAACAGCAATAAGTTTAATTGGCAAGAAACGGGCGGAATCATTTATGCCAACAATGCCAACTTCATTAACAATACTCGCGATGCGTGGTTTATTAGCTATAGCTCCTTAGATGGTAACAATCAGGAAAAAGACTACGAAGCTACTTTTACCAATTGCAACTTTATACGCGATAACAACTTTAATTCAGACGTAATGCTTCCGCAGATTACCATGCTGGAAGTTACGGGGGTAAAGTTTAACGGATGCGAGTTTATTTGCACCAATACTGATGCCACCTGGGCCCATGCCATAGATGCCTTTTTTACCGTAAGGGCTACCTACACTATAAATCAATCGAGTTCTAGAAACTCCTTGTTTAGTGGATACCGCAAAGCCATCCTATCTAGAGATGCCGCACGGCCAGATAAAGTAATTAGCATAAAGAATACAGATTTTGAGGAAAACACCTATGGCGTAAACTTAGTGGGGTGTGCCAATTTTATTTTTAGAAACAACCAACTAAACATTCCAAGGCGCAGCAGCATTGACCCCAATGATGGCTACACCATTTACAGCTACGGTGTATTTTTAGATGCCTCCTATAATTTTGAAATTACCGAAAACGACTTCTTTTATATGGACGCTAACGGAAACATTGTAGCCGAATCAGGAGGAAATGGTTTGGTAGTGCGAGATGGAGGAACCCAAACCAACAAAGTTTACAAAAACACCTTTGAGGGCTTACTTACCGCCTGTTCCGCTTTAAACAACAACAGAAATAGCGATGGAACCGATGGCTTAATCATTCAATGCAACGATTTTGCGCAGAACTTCCCAGATGTTTGGGTGTTCAAAAGCGCTTTTGGCCAGCAAAGCCCAAGCAATGAAATAGGCATAGCAAAAAAGCAAGGGATTTGGGATTTTACTGCTCAAGATGGAAAAACCTTGGCCAACAACCTTTTTAGCCGGAATACAAAAGCCAACGACTGGGCCGATTATTACATTTATCACCAATGCGAACCATCCGATTATACCTATTCCAACGATGGCATTCGCAATGAACCCATACACCCCCACAGACTCAGCTTAAATGGCATATTTGTAAATTTTAATTACGATAACTTTTGCCCAAGTCCACCCACCGTTGCGGGTTTAAGCGAAACTCCATTGCTGAACGATCTTGCTCTGGCCGATGCCGACTTTACCCAAAGCAGCGCACAACTTTCTGCGCTTTTGGATGGTGGCAATACCGCTCAGTTGGAAGCGCAAATCCTAATCTCTTCCAGCCAAACGGATTACCAGAACCTCTACATCGATTTAATGAACCTATCGCCTTATGTAAGTGAAGAAAATGTATTGAACCTATTGAGTCTGCCTAATTTTCCGGAAATGGCGTTGCGCAACATCTTGGTCGCCAATCCCCATTCGGCCAGCTCTAACGCCATTAAGGAGGCGGTGTATGCCTACAATCCGCCCTTATCTACCCAAACCATAACCGACATTGAGAACGGAAGTTTGAGCACCACCACCAAAGATGTGTTGGAGGCCAAAATCAGTCAAGCCAATATAGACCGCCACACGGCCGTTTCCAGGCTTTTGCACTACTACCAGCATACGGGCAACGATGAGGACGATATTACCACTTTGCTGGACCAACGCAGCGAAAACCACTACCAATACATGATGCTGGATATGGAAATACATAAGGGAGACCTTAGTGCCGCCACCACACGCCTGCAAGATTTAAGTACCGGCACGGCATTACAAGAAAGGGAAAGGGTTTTGTTTGACGATTATTTGGAGGCCTATTACCAATTGCAAATGGATGTGTTGGAAGATAATCGTACTTTAGGGGAACTAACAGAAAACGAAATTTCTCAATTGCAGAACCTGATGGACGAAAACACGGGTATGGCTCAGGCTAAAATACAATCCTTGTTGTGGCAAAACAATGTGTCTTCGCATTACTATGAGCCGGAAGGGGTTAGTACCACCAGCCAGAAAAAGGCAAGCGATCCACGTATTCGCCCAGATGCAGCACCCAGTGTGATAAAATTATATCCTAACCCAGCCCATGCCTACAGCATTTTGCAGTGGAACTGGTTATCTTTGGGGCTTAGGCAAAGCATGGAAGTACAGGTTTACAACAGCAACGGACAAGTAGTACAGACTTACAGCATAAAGGATTATCAGGCGAACACTTTTGTTTTAGATACTAAAAACTGGCAAATGGGCCTCTATTTTATTGAAGTAAAAAGTGGGGAAGTACTTCTGTTAAACGAGAAACTAATTATCCAGCACTAAGGCATGAATAGACTTTTCCCCATACTGCTTCTACTGGTTTTTGCGCCCTACTTAAAAGGGCAAGAGGTATTCAATACCATCCGCCCCACTACAGAGACACGAACAGAGCTCTTGCCTTTAGATTCGGGGGGGTATGTCGTGATGCATCAAGGGCAGCTGGACTGGAAGAGGTTAGTGATCCGAGAGTTTGATCGGTATGGCCAGATGGTGGATTCTACTTCTTATCTATTTGATGCGAATGTAGATAATCTTGGGACGGGTTTGATTCAGATCAAAGGAAAACAGGAGTTCATTTTCTGTCAAATTAGATATGGTTATAAAATACATGCTCAAGCTCATTTCCTTCGTTTTAATCGGAATTGGGATACTTTAAGCAGCCGTTTGTATATGTTCAACGATTCCTTAGATGTTTCAGCCAAGTCTATAGTGGCTGATTCAGATTCCACTTTTCTGCTTACAGGTTCTGCCTTTGATACGGTGAATTATAAAACGGCTCTTTTGTTGAGTCGTTTTGATAATGATTTTAATCTATTATGGGAAACTAAACTGGATGACCCTGTAAATATTGTAGGCGGACACTGGGGTCTTCATATACTACCTACCGCAAATGCTATTTATGTAGGGGCAGGGCGCTTTTACCCCGGAGGGCAATTACCTCATGCAGGTTCTATTAATAAATTCGATTTGCAAGGTAATTTGTTGTGGCATAAACTTTTCACCGCTTCTGATGGAACTGGCGCTCCGTATTTAGGTACTCGTTCGGGTGGAAATATGTTTTTTCTAACTAAAGATTTTCTAGATACAAACATTGTGGGTTTAAGTAGTCCTGAATCTATGCGTTTTGGGATCTTTGACCCTAATGGAAATATATTGGAAGACCGATTGAGAGGTCCGCTCGAAGAAATTTTCTGGGTCGCAAACTTTGTACAATTGCAGGATCATAGCTGCGTAATTGCTGGAGGTTATTCTGCAGGGAATGGGGGGATAAATTCACAGATCAGCAAGTACGATGAAGATGGGAATATCCTTTGGCGCAGGATTCACTATCATGTGTTGCCAGATGCCACCTCCGTACTGGAAAACATTAAAGCCACTCCAGATGGAGGCTTTGTTGCGAGTGGAGAATTTT
>CAZAJG010000020.1:0-9972 GCA_964485405.1 uncultured Owenweeksia sp.
CTACAGAAGGAGTAAACCCTTTTTCTAACTTATCCGTATTTCCGGTAAAGAGCTCTTCCGGTAATAAGGTGTTGCCTGTAGACTTACTCATACGCGCTCCATTTAAGGTGAGCATATTTCCATGCATCCAATACTGAACAGCATCTTCACCATTTGCAGCTTTATTTTGAGCAATTTCACATTCATGATGTGGGAATTTTAGATCCATACCGCCCCCATGAATATCAAATTGTTGCCCCAAATATTTAGTGCTCATTACAGAGCACTCTAAATGCCAACCGGGGAAACCTTCCCCCCAAGGGCTATTCCAACGCATAATATGATTTGGAGATGCTTTTTTCCAAATGGCAAAATCCAAGGGGTTTCTTTTTTCAGATTGACCATCTAGTTCACGAGTTCCGCTTATTAGATCTTCTATCTTTCTTCCAGAGAGTGTTCCATAATCGTTCCCTTCATTGTATTTTTCTACATCAAAATACACAGAGCCGTTTACTTCATACGCTAAGCCTTCTGCCAATATTTTTTGGATCATATCTATCTGCTCAACAATATGCCCGGTTGCAGTAGGTTCAATATTTGGTGGAATCGTATTAAACTGCTCCATTACTTTATGAAACCCAAGTGTGTATGTCTGCACGATTTCCATGGGCTCTAGTTGATTTAAACGAGCCTTTTTACTAATCTTATCTTCTCCTTCATCCGCATCGTTTTCCAAATGCCCAGCATCTGTAATGTTTCGTACATATCTTACTTTATAGCCTAAATGCGTGAGGTAACGGTTTACCAAATCAAAGGATATGAAGGTGCGGCAGTTGCCTAAATGAACATCACTATATACAGTAGGGCCGCATACGTATAAGCCTACACTTGGAGGGTTTAAAGGCTTAAATAACTCCTTTTGTCTTTTAAGAGAGTTATTGATGTAGAGCTGATTATGTTCAAACAACTTCATAAGAAAGGTATGATTTTATTGATTCGTCAAAATTGAGTTTCATTCGCTTATAATCCAAAAATATGTGGATTTTATTGTGATTTATTGCAAATAAAAAAGGTGAGCGTTAAAAGCTCACCTTTGGTTTTATATTTTTAGTTTGATGATTTAGGCATCAAAACTGGTTCTCATATTAATATAATCCAAAAAGTCGCGCTTTACAGCTTCGTTTTTAAACTGGCCACCGTATTCAGCGGTGACCGTACTACAGTCAATATCTCTAATTCCGCGAGAATTTACGCAGAGGTGTTTGGCGTCAATTACACAAGCTACATCATCTGTGCCTAAAGCTTTTTGCAAAGCTTGTACAATTTGCTTGGTCATTCTTTCTTGTACCTGTGGACGCTTAGAAAAGTAATCTACAATGCGGTTCATCTTGCTTAAGCCGATAACCTTTCCATTGGAGATATAAGAAACATGAGCTCTACCCACAATAGGAAGAAAATGGTGCTCACAAGTGGAGTAAACCACAATGTTTTTCTCTACCAACATTTCACCGTACTGGTACTTATTATCAAAGGTACTCGTGCTTGGGTACGCTTCAGGGTCAAGTCCACCAAAAATTTCATTTACGAACATTTTGGCCACTCTTTTTGGCGTTCCTTTTAAGCTGTCATCTGTAAGATCAAGACCTAAAGTGTCCATAATCTTTTCAAAGTGATGCTGTATGATTTCGATTTTTTCCTGCTTAGGCATTTCGAAGGCGTCCTCTCTCAGGGGAGTTTCAGCACTTGTAGATACATGATCGTTTCCCATCTCTTCTTCAAGGTCAATAGGATGCGTGCCGTTTAAATTGTCTGTATTCAATGTCATTATTTTCAATCGTCATGATCTGAGTGAAAATGGAATTCCGTTAATTCCTCACCAAATCGGGTTGCAAAGTTAGCAATATTGCTTTTGTATCAAATGAACACCAAATCTTAATGAAGTGTTCATAGCCTTTGCTTATTTTAATTCAGGAAGCTCGGTATTCAAATATGGAGCTCCAGCCTGAATTAAGGTTTGATTGATTTCTTTTGTTTCTAATGTAATAGAGTTCAACTCAAAAATAAGAGCTTCCATTTCTTCATTTACAATTTTCAAATTCTTGCGCTGCTCCCCTGTGGGTTCGCTTGTAGAATAAAAGGAATTCCACATAGCCGAATTGATTCGATTTATGAGAGATGGAGGCGTGTCTGTATTTCTTTTAGATAAACTAGCATCACCATTTAGATTCTGCTCCAACTCATAGATGTTGTATTCTAAACCTCTTAGCTTATCTAATAGCTTAAGATCTGCTCCAGGAGTGTTGCGCGTATTGGCTTTTAATTCTTCAATCTGCTTTTTCAACTGGCTTTTGTAATTGCTAACGGCAATCAGTTGTCTTTTAGACGCTTCAATCTGACTTTGGAAATCATTTAAAGCTTCGCGGTTAGCGGCCATTAGCGTATGATCTTCAAGCCAGTTGAGCACAAAAGCTTGATCTTTTATGAGCGTAGCGGTTTTACCATCTACACTAGAAAAAATAGAAATTGAATATTTGCCTGGAAGTGCTAATTGAGCAGTACCATGATTAGTCATCGGTTTTCCTCCAGTACTCACTCTGGCGTTACTAGTTAGTCTTCCATCCCAATTGATGCGATTAATTCCTTTACTGTAAGATTTTGTGAATCGAGCTATTTCGTTCCCGTTTGCATCGCTAATCGCATAGATTAAATAGGGTTTTTCTTCTCTATCCTCAGCGCGCAACTTTTCCGCAGAAGGATAGGGAATAGCTTGATCACTTTTCTTAAGCTCCTTTTCGTTTTCCTTACGTTTTGCTTTGATGGTTTTAGGAGTTTCTTTCACATACACGTCAAAGTTTACTCCCGTTTTAGGATTACTTCCAGAATAGTAACTGGCCCCTTGAAATCCAACAGAACCATATCCTAAGGGAGAAGCTTCAATAAAGGCCAAACCATCTTTAACCTTAAAAATATGTGCTTCTTTTTCAAGAGTACTATCATTCAATTCTCGGAGGGATGAGTAATTGTCTAATACATAAAAACCTCTACCCATAGTGGCTAAAATAAGGTCGTTCTCTCTTTCTTGTATAGCCATATCCCGAACAGCAACAGTAGGTAATCCACCTCCTAGCTGCCTCCAGAATTTACCGCCATCTACCGTGAAAAATACACCAAATTCAGTTCCAGCAAAGAGTAGATCTTCGTTAATATGGTCTTGAATAACAGCATACACAGAGCCTTTTTCAGGTAGATTTCCGCTAATGTTTTGCCAGCTTTTACCTTTATCAGTACTCTTTAGAAGATAAGGTTTAAAATCTCCATTTTTATGATTGTTGAAAGCTGCAAAAACGGTGTTTACATCATGTTTAGAGGCGATAAGCATGTTTACGTATGTATTTTTAGGAACACCGGTAAAGCTTTCTACTTTACTCCAGTTTGTTCCAGCGTTCTCAGTAATGTGAATGAGACCATCATCTGTTCCGGCATAAAGAAGGTTTTCCATAAGAGGAGATTCATCCAAGGCTACTATGTTTCCAAAGTTGGAGGTGGAACGATCATAAGAAATGGCGTCTACACTCCAAATTTTACCCATTAAGGGCAGTTTGTGGCGGTCTATTTGTTGACTCAAATCCCCACTGATTACCTTCCAGTTGTTTCCCTGATCATCACTTCTAAAAACTTTGTTTGCCGCGAAATATAGCCTCTTGTGATTATGCGGACTAATAAATAATGGAGCATCCCAATTGTAGCGGTAAGCTGCTTCTCCTTTGTTTGGAGAGGGTTTAATCCCAACACTTTCTCCACTTCTTTTATCAAACCTTACCAAACCACCGTATTGAGCTTGAGCATAAATAATATTCGGATCTTTTGGATCAATAGCACTTTCAAAACCATCACCTGTATTCGTTACAAACCAATCGGCATTAGAGATGCCATTCGCATTTTTTGTTCTGGCAGGGCCACCTAAACTGAAATTATCCTGTGTGCCCCCGTAAATATTGTAAAAAGGGGAGGTATTATCTACAGTAACTTTATAAAACTGCGTAACGGGTAGGTTGGGTTTAAAACTCCAGGTTTTAGCCTTATCGTACGTTTCATATATACCACCATCGCATCCTGCGATCATTTGATTTGGATTTTTTGGATTGATCCATAAGCAATGATTATCCACATGCTTTGCGGATTCAGGAACTCTTTTAAAGCTCTTTCCACCATCAATGGATACATGCATCCATGTATCCATGCTATATACAATATTCTCATTATGAGGATGAGGAACTAATTCTACATAATAATTCCCACTGGTGTTGTATTTATCTTTAAAGTTAAAGGATGCCCCTCTATCATCAGAGCGGTATACACCATGCCCTTCAATCATAGCATATACTACATCAGGATTTGATGGAGCAATGGCCAAAGCAATTCTTCCTTTGTCATCTCCGGGTATTCCTTTTGAAAGTTTATTCCAGTTTTTTCCACCATCTGTTGATTTGTAAATGGCACTTTCTGGACCACCGGATAGATACGTCCAAACATGCCTTCTTCTTTGATGAGCCGTTGCGTAAAGTACATTTGGATCTCTAGGATCCATGTGAATTTCATTAAATCCTGTGTGCTCAGAAACTTCTAATATGTTCTCCCAGTTTTCACCTCCATCTGTAGTTTTGTAAATACCCCTATCTCCACCTGAGCTCCATAATGGACCATATGCAGCTACATAAACCTCATTGGAGTTTTCTGGATTAATGGCGATCATTCCTATATGCTCGGAGTTTTCTAAACCTTTCTTTTTCCAACTCTTACCGCCATCTTCACTTTTATAAAGACCATCTCCATAAGCCACACTCCTTTGGTTGTTGTTTTCTCCTGTGCCCACCCAAACTACATTTGCATTGTTTGGGTCAAGAGTTACGCAACCGATAGAATAAGAACCTTGTCCGTCAAAAATGGGCGTAAAGGTGGTGCCATGATTGTTAGTTTTCCAAACTCCACCGCTGGCGGTAGCTACATAATACTCTGAGTAATCCTCAGGATTAACCGCAATGTCTGCTATTCTTCCGGAGGTAACTGCGGGGCCAACACTTCTAAACTTTAAGGCTGAAAGCCCTACTTTTTCAATAGGTTTTTTATCATTTTTCTCGTCTTGTGCCGAGATGGAAATAGAAAATAAACAAAAGATGAGGAATAAAATTCTAGTCATAGTTGTATGCAATAAAGTAGGGCTAAGGTATAAATGAAAAAGGAAAGCACGGGAATAGTGCTTTTAGATTTTACGATTTACCTAAAAAAGAAAAGACCCGCGCATGCGAGTCTTTTCTTGATCAGGATATGGTTTTTATTCTTTAATCAGTTTAAAGGAGGCATTTTTATCCTCTCCAAAAAGGTTCAGGATATAAATTCCAGGAGCTTCTTTAATGTTAATCTCAAATTGACTTGAAACATTTACATCAGAAGATTGGATGAGTTTCCCATTAACATCTCTCAACTCCATTTTTAAATCAGAGTACATACGATCTAAATTAATCGTGAAGTTCCCTTTACTTGGGTTGGGAGAGATGGTAACTTTATCGTGAAAGCTTGTCTCATCAATACTGGCTGTAGCATTAAAACGGACGGTGTACATAAACTTATAGGTTTCCGTAGTATCGTTGTTATTCCCCACTGCGTATACTTTAAAATACATGATAGAATCCATGGCATAGCGAGGTAAGGCGGTGGTAGATTGCCACGTACTGTCTTGAAGGTTAGTCATCTGTATGGTGTTGTCCAAGGTTGGTTTGCCAACAGACCATTTTACATAAACACTACTTAACGCACCATTATAGGAAATAACAGAAGTAACCTTTTGAGGAACATTTTCTTTGGGTTGATCTTGAGTGGGTTTATCCGGAATGGAAGTGGTTAAAATAGATGGATAATTATTTCTTCCCACCAGTTTGTATTCCCATAAACCACGCCCCCAAGTTGCCGCTTTTAAACCGTTAGAACCGTATTGAATTTCAAGATCTTTTACGGTAACGTTTGGTAAATTAGGATTGTAAATATTCCATTGAGTGCCGGCCATAGATTTATAATACACACCAATTTCACCTCCTACATATATGTAAGCGGAATCGCTGTAGTCAATAACAGCAGTTCTTAAAGGCATATCACTTAAGTTGTAGGTTATGTTAGACCAAGTATCGCCTAAATCGTGAGAAATGAAAACCTTTTGACCATCATCTACAAATCGATTGTAGGTAACCAGGATGGTGCTATCTCTTTTTGGATCAAATGCAATATCGGTAATCGAGTAGTTAGGTAGATTATTTCTGATATTAACAAAATTCTGACCCGCATCCGTTGAAATTCGAATAACGGAGTTTCTCGCAATTGCAATAATATTGGAGTTGTTTTCCGCAATAGCTGCAACTTTAAGATTACCCATAACCGGGTAGTTCACAAAAGTAAATTGATCGCCAAACTCCTCTGAAACCCACATGGTATCGTTAAAATGATATACGCGCATTTGAAAGTTGGGATCTAAAAGTAGTGGAGCTTGCCAGTCTCCATCTCCTGTTCCTTGAAGAAAAGAACGGGTTTGCGCTCCATTGGTAGTTCTGTTGCGAGATCCATACTGCCAGCTGCCAATCATCCAGTCTTCGTTTAAAGGCTGAATGATAGCTTCCATACCATCTCCTCCGTTCCATTCTATCCAGCCAGATTGATTTAGAACGCTTGTTCCATTGTCTTGAGAACCTACCATATGAACATACTTGTTGGATTGACTTGCTCCTAAAGCATAGTTTTCACGAATTCCAGTTCCGTCATTTAAGCGTTCCCAAGAAAAACCTCCATTGTTGCTTCTTGCTAAATATCCATCCGTACCTACATAAAACACACCATTTACACTTTCAGCTGTTCTTAAATCTGCATGTACATAGGTTTGATCTGGATTGGAGTTTGCCCACCAGGTTACTTGACTAAAAGAGCTTCCTCCATTAGCGCTGGCTTCTAAGTCCACATATCCATATACCATAGAGAGTGTATCCAAATCGGATACGGCAAAACCTCTACAACTTTGAGATGGATTGTTGAGTAAGATGAAGTTTGTACCTTGGTTTTGAGATTTCCAAACTCCATTATTAGACGCAATAAATACGCAGTCAGGGCATTGTGGGCTTACCGAAATATATGCTTGTGAACCGGAGTTTCCAGATAGACTTCCAGAATTTGAATAGTTTAACCCAAGATCAGTGGAAACGCGAATTACGTTACCACCACCTGAGGCGTTAAAGTCATTATCGTAGATGTAAACAATACTATCCTGTGTAGGGTGAAACTCAATATCTGTAATATCACCACTGGAATAAAGAGAAGTCCAAGTCTGTAGATTATCATCTGAACGATAAATACCTCGTGAAGTACCAATAAAGATTAAATCAGAGATTCTTGGATGGTAAACAATTTTATATACCCTAACTGATGAACCTAAACCGCCCCAACCTAAATTGGCTGGGCTGAAATTACTCAGTGTCCAATTGTCGCCACCATCGGTTGAGCGATAAACACCATGGGTTAAGTAATTCCCGGCATTTTGTACGTTTATTAATATGGAATCAGGATTGGTTGGAGATACAGCTATGGTATTTACACCAGTAGCAACCAAATAATCCGTAGTATTTTTCCAGCTATTTCCATCGTTATCGGTTTTCCAAAAGCCTCCACTTCTAGATCCTAAATACATGTGTTGCGTATTGTTCGGATTGATCCAAAAACTCTCTACTCTACCAATACCAGGGGAATAATGGGAAGTAACATTATTGGCATCATAAGGTCCTAAGTCTTTCCATTGAGTTGAAGCTGAAGCTTTCGTTTTAGGGGTTAAACCCTGAAGCCTTTCATAAGCCTTTGAAACTAGATAAGGATCAGTATGCGAGCGATCTCCACTTGGATAAAACTTGGATTCATTTTCGTTTCGCCATCTTTCAAATCCTTTCCATCCAGATCCTTTCCCTTTTTCACGGTTTTCAAAATACTGTTCTGCCTCCTTTACCACATCGTAAAAGTTTACACTATGGTCGTACATCATTTCTTTGTAGCTCTTTTTTTGGGCAAATACGGTAAGGAAGCCAAGTAGCAGAATGGCCGTTAGGGTAATGTTTTTCTTCATATTTAATTCACATTGCTAATGAACTATAATTACCCAGTAAAACACAAGGGGAGATAAATAGTTCTTTCTTCAACTTTTAGGAAGAGCAATATACATAATTGGAATTATTGGATTTCAGCGTTTTAGCCAGCTTAAGTGATGGGGACAAAAAAGGCCGCTACCCAGAAGGGAGCGGCCTTAAGTTTATATAATTCTTATTTACACTAGTTGATATGGATATCACCAACATCACAAGGCCCCATAGGAAAGTGTGCATCAATCATGGTAATTTCATGTTGATCACATGGCCAAGGCCCCATAGGAAAGGGAAGGCCAGAAGATGGAACTGGAATGTTTTGGATTGGAATGTTTGGATCGATAACAATCGCACCTTGATACGGGGTGTGTATTACAATCCTTAACAAACAACATCCTGCTGGAAGGTCAAAACCTTCACCACCAGCATCTAAAACACAAGTAGTAGTTGTAACCATTCCACCACAATCGTAGGTAATGTCAACAGCCATAGCACAACCGCCAAAACCTCCAGCTAGATGGAATCCGGCATTTCCAGGAGCTGGGTGGGGGCCACACGTTTGTGCATTCGCTTGAAAAGAAATTAACAGAAATGCTCCAAAAAGAGCGATCAAACCGTGTTTAAGCACGGAAAAAGAAATTGATTTCATAATAAGTAGAGTTTAATGTTTATGTTATTAAGGTAATAAAAATATTAATACCAAAATGCTGAAAATGAGGTGGTTGTGTAAATGAAAAAAACCTGATCCTCTAAATTGAGAATCAGGCTTTTTGATTTTTTTTGGATGTTAAATTTAGAATCTGAAGTTTGCTCCTATCAGAAAATTGTTTCTAGTAACATCAGTTTCAATGAGTTGATCGGATGCAAATGGATGTGCCAAGTCTTGACGGCTATGGTTCGCTCTTGCATATGTAATGTTGATATCGAAACGCTTCGTTAATAAACCTATCCCTCCCGAAAGTGTGGTTTGGTCGCCACGAAATAAAGAAGCATCGTTGTAGAAGCTACTCTGTTTTACGTATCCTCCTCTAAGTGCAATTGGCCCTGTTCTAAACTCTCCTCCCAACCTTATGGTTGTGCGTCCTGTCATAAATTCACTCACATCATTATTCCCTTCTACAAGCTCACTATCAAAAAGGCTATTGGCTCTATCTCTGTCATAGGTTCTACTTTCAGATGGATCTGCGTATTCATAATCCGCACTTAAAATCAATCTTTTTGCTAGCACAACGGAAGTTCCAGCTCTATAAATGGATGGTGTTCTAAGGCCATAGGTGTATTCACCAGTAGAGAATATCTCACTATCAACAGGGCCACCATTACTAAAATTACTGTTTACAGAAAATTCATATACCTGGTTTACACCATACCAACTTGGAGATTGATAAGATCCACCAATTCTCCACCATTGCGCAGGATTATAAATAAATCCTAGTTTAAGGTTAATACCCGTAGCATAAATCTCATTGGTACGATTTAGAGAGTAGGAAGTAGCATCAAATGGAAAGGTGTCGGTTGGTAAATTGAACTCTGTTAATCTATCTTCTAAGCGATAGGAGAGGACAGGTATGCCAATGGAAATTCCATAGTAGAAGTTCTTTTGGTATTCACCACCAAACGTAATTCCAAGTTCATTGTGGGATCCATTTTCAGTCTTATTGTACAGAATATCGGTTTGAGCCGAGTTGGTACTTCCAAATGCAATATCGTTTATGGTATCGTTAGACTCTACCAATATGCCAGTCTGAAAGGCTGCTAATTCCTCAAATAGTCCAAAGGAAGAAAGTTCATTACCGGTTAAGCCTACAGCGCCATCAATTACAGCAGA
>CAZAJG010000020.1:9982-45557 GCA_964485405.1 uncultured Owenweeksia sp.
GTTTGGGTCATTTCGGTTTAGCCAGTATTCTGCTAAAGAACCAGATCCAAATGCACCTAAGTTGTTTATGCCTTGAACAGAGTAACTTCTGTTAAAATCCGCTATTCTCTGATAGGTTAACCCAAAAGCGTATTTGGTTTCTTTCTTGTATGGGCCAACTTCAAAGGTTCTTATTAAACCTATGTTTTCTAGCGGTAAGTTAAAATCAGATGAATTTTGTTCGCCTCCAAAAAAGTTACTTTGAGCTCCATTTTTTGTTTGAAAACCGAGCGTAAGACCTACGGTACTTTTTCTATACACGGCAGCCGCTGCGGGGTTAATGTATACAGAGGATAAATCATTTCCTAAGGAAGTGAAAGCCCCACCCATCCCTACAAACCTTGGTGTTCCATGTAGATCGGATATATTAAACATTTCAATATCATCTAAAGTTTGGGCGTGCAGGGCTACTGCCCCGCTTAAAAATAGGAGTGCGAATATCTTTTTCATCTTATGTATGCTTTTCGTTGCTGTTTATCTTCTACCAGAACTTCTGCCTGAGCTTCTGGAACTTCTAGAGCTGCTGCTTGATCTACCTGAGGAACGAGAGCTGCCTCCGGATGAACGGTAAGAACCGCTGCTTCTTGAGGAAGATCCTCCAGATTTGTAGCTGCTAGAACTTCTATTGCTTCTAGAAGGGGTGTAACTTCTATTCGATCCAGAATTTCTGTTTGAGCGGCTAGGAGTATAACTTCTATTCTGATTACTATTTGAATTCGAGTTTCTCGTATTGCTTCTGGCAGGTGTATAATTTCTGCTTCTAGAGTTACTATTGCTTCTCGTATTCTGGTTACTATTGGTAGAAGGTGTATAGCTTCTATTATTATTTGAGCGATTACTTCGATTCACATTTCCAGAAGAGTTTCTACTTCCTTCATTTCCTACAGAAGGGTTAGAACGTCTATTGTTATTGGATTGTGATGTTCTACCATTGTTCGTATTGCCTCTAGAACGGTTGGTGCTACTTCTAGCATTACCTTGAGAAGTTCTTCCCTGATTAAAGTATGCGTCTTTAGAAGCAGAACTTCTTGAGTTTCGTGAATTATTAATACTTCTTGTGCCAGAAGAGTTTCTATTCAAAGTGTTGCTTCTGTTTCTTACTGCTCCTTCATTACCAGGATTAGTTGTAACGGTTCCTCTTCCACTTCTGGAAACATTCGAATTTGCGGCTCTATTTCTTGCACTTGTATAGGTTTCATTTGTGTAAGCCCTACCTCTAGAATTTGAGGTTACCGTAGTGTTATTTCTACCTCTAGTGCTAGATTCATTTAAGGTAGAAGAAGCTAGCCTAGAGTTTCTTGTGCTCGTAACACCTGTTCTGCTTACTCCGCTATTTCTGTTAACCCCACTGGATCTTGAAGCCAATGCTCTATTTCTTGAAGAAAGCGCTGTTTTTCCTCTACTACTCACTCCGGTTGTTCCAGATCTTCTGTTCACTCCGGCTCTTCTGCTGTTGTAAGCATTAGTTCTGGCAGATACAGGAATGTATCCCGTGTAAGCTCTATTTCGTCCGCCAAAGCCAGAAGGGCCATTGCCATAAAAATATCCATCATAATATCCAGCCCAGTAGGAGTTGAAGCCCCAACCGCCTCCCCAGCCACCGCCAGGACACCAAGCATTACCCCAGCCCCACTGGTTGCCCCAACCGAAGCCGCCTCCCCAGCCCCATTGGTTACCCCAGCCAAAGCCGCCACCCCAACCCCATCGGTTACCCCAACCGGGGCCCCAAGGGTTTATCCAGGGATCGTAAAAGCCAACATTGCCCCAGCCAGCAGATACGCCCCAACCTTGATTCCAAAAGAAATCATTGTTAAAGTTTGGCTGTCTGAACGAAGGAGTGCTATAGTAATTATTTACAATTACATCACCACCGCTGCTGTTGGTGTAAGATTGTTGTTGTGCTAAATCATCATTGTAGTACTGATCCGCAGCATAATCTTGTGGATTAGCATTTGGATTGGTAGTGATAGATTCGTTGTTACTTTCTGGTTCAGCTATACTATTGAGATCAAAAGTCTCTCCTTGCGGTGTTGCAGTACTAGCTATTTGATTCGAAGTTGTCGGTTCATGATAAATGCCATCATCGTAATAATTGTTAGTAATGCTATCGCTGCTACCACAACTGGTAAGCAGGATGCCGATGAAGCCGAGGGGGATTAGATTAAACTTTTTCATAATTGACAACTTTTAAGGGCGAATTAATAATTAGCTTTGTTCGCTATAATAAATAACAAACTCCGTACCAATTACTAAAAATGGCAAAAAATCTCACAACTAGAGCGGAAAATTATTCACAGTGGTATAATGAATTAGTGGTAAAGGCAGACCTGGCCGAGAATTCGGGGGTGCGAGGATGTATGGTGATAAAGCCTTATGGTTTCGCCATTTGGGAGAAAATCCAAGCGCAACTGGATAAAATGTTTAAGGAAACAGGTCATGAAAACGCCTATTTCCCGCTTTTTGTGCCTAAAAAACTGTTTGAAGCAGAAGAAAAAAATGCAGAAGGTTTTGCCAAGGAGTGTGCGGTAGTAACACATTACCGCTTAAAAACAGATCCAAATGACGCTTCTAAATTAATCGTAGATCCTGAGGCTAAATTAGAGGAAGAACTTATCGTTCGTCCTACTTCTGAGGCTATTATTTGGAATACTTACAAAGGCTGGATACAATCGTATCGCGATTTACCTATCCTGATAAACCAATGGGCGAATGTAGTACGTTGGGAAATGCGTACCCGTTTGTTTTTAAGAACTGCGGAGTTTTTGTGGCAAGAGGGGCACACCGCTCATGCTACTAAAAATGAGGCCATTGAGGAAACCGAACAAATGCTAGATGTATATGCTGAGTTTGTAGAAAGTTTTATGGCCATACCTGTAGTAAAAGGTATAAAAACGGAAAGTGAAAGATTTGCTGGAGCAGAAGAAACGTATTGTATTGAGGCTTTGATGCAGGACGGAAAAGCTCTACAGGCTGGTACAAGCCACTTTTTAGGTCAAAACTTTGCTAAAGCTTTTGATGTAAAATATGTGACCAAAGAAGGTAAACCTGAGTTTGTTTGGGCTACATCATGGGGCGTTTCTACCCGTTTAATGGGAGCATTGATCATGACGCACTCAGATGACAATGGATTGGTTTTGCCTCCAAATCTTGCACCTTTTCAAGTGGTAATTGTACCTATTTACAAAGGACAAGAGCAGTTGGAGCAGATTTCAGCAAAAGCGAAAGAGATTAAAAAAGAGCTTGAGAAAGCTGGAGTTTCTGTAAAGTTTGACGGAAGAGATACTCACAAGCCAGGTTGGAAATTTAACGAGTACGAATTGAAAGGAGTGCCTCTGAGAATTGCCATTGGCCCTAGAGATTTGGAGAAAAACATGGTTGAACTTGCTCGTAGAGATACCTTGAGCAAAGAATCTGTTTCTATAGAAGGACTTGCCGATAAGGTAAAGTCAGAATTAGAAGAGATTCAAACCAATTTGTACAACAAGGCAAACACTTTTACCAAAAACAACACAAATAAGGTCGATACTTGGGAAGAGTTTAAGAATTTGATTGAAAAAGAAGGAGGCTTCATTGAAGCGCATTGGGATGGTACCTCAGAAACAGAGGAAAAGATTAAGCAAGAAACAAAAGCTACCATTCGATGTATACCTTTAGATGCTAAAGAAGAGGAAGGGAAGTGTGTATACACTGGAAAACCTTCTTCAAAACGAGTGTTATTCGCAAAAGCCTATTGATATGGAAGAAAAATCCCCATGTAACCCTAAGGTTATGGAGCTTTTAGAGGAAAAATCCTCTACCAAGCAAAAAGTATTTAGAAAGACCAAGGATGTTTTTGGGGAACTTAAACTTCAACTCTCTCAGTTGGCAAACTCCTTCGACAATAGCATTTGTGGCATTGACGATAGTGTGAGAGTAAGTTATAAGGATAAGAGCGCCTATGAATCAGAGATTCATTTTAGCGGAGATATTCTTCTGGTTAACATGCACACCAATGTTTTTGCTTTTGAAAAGAGTAATCCTATCTGGAAAACAGGCTATGTATTAGAAGACAAGCGAAGAGCCTATTTTGGAATGATTAATATCTATAACTTCTTAGCAGATAGTTTTAGATTTAACCGACAAAGTGATGTGGGTGTTCTTTTAGGAAGAATTTTTATCAATCATGAAGGCCACTTTTTTGTGGAGGGGAGAAGGCAGTTGGGTTTCTTGTATAGAGACTTGGCTAAGAATGAGATGGATAGTGATGACCTAAAGAGCATCATTGAAACGGCTATGATTTATGCGTTGGAATACGACCTTACCGTTCCAGAGTTTAAGGACTCTATGTTAGTAAGCGTTAATCAAGTGCAAACCCTTAGTAATGAGTTCCATCTCAAAACCTCCAAAAAGCTTGGTTTCAGGTTCCACACTCAAATCAATAAAATCGAGTGATTTTTTTTGAAATCATGTTTGGTGAATTAGAAAAATCATATACATTTGCAGTCCGAAAAAAACGGGACAGTTATTCGGCCCATTCGTCTATCGGTTAGGACGCCAGGTTTTCATCCTGGAAAGAGGAGTTCGATTCTCCTATGGGCTGCTAAACTTTTTAAGAGTTAAAAAATTATGGCAAATCATAAGTCAGCATTAAAAAGAGTAAGATCAGACGAAAAGAAACGTGATCGTAATCGTTACCAACACAAAACGACTCGTAACGCAATTCGTTCTTTAAGAACGAACGAGAACAAAAAAGAAGCTTCAGAAAGCCTTCCTTTAGTTATCGCTATGATCGACAAGTTGGCAAAAAACAACATTATCCACAAAAATAAAGCGGCTAACTTAAAGTCAAGTTTAACAAAGCACGTAAGTGCTCTTGCTTAAGCTTTAAAGTCTCAAAATATTAAAAGCCTCGCAATAGCGGGGCTTTTTTCGTTTGATACTATTTTAAAAGATCGGTTAGGGCTTCTTTCGCAGTTTGATGCTTAAAACGAAATCCAGTGGATAGAATTTGCACATTATCCGCTTTTTGTCCCTCTAAGGCGATAACAGAAGATTCTCCCATAATCAGCTTCAATACAAAAGCCGGAACAGCTGGCATAAAGAAAGGTCTATTAAGAGTTTGGGCTAATGTTTTCATAAAATCCTTGTTGCGTAAAGGATTTGGTCCAACTGCATTGTAAACTCCGGTTACCGAGTTTTCCATAGCATGGATAAACATAGCGGCTAAATCCTCTATATGAATCCAAGGCATCCATTGTTTCCCGCTCCCTAAAGGTGAGCCAATACCCAATTTTGTGGGCGTTAACATCGCATCAAGAGCTCCTCCTTTCTCACTTAATACTACCCCTATCCTAAAAATGGTTGGAGATACATCTAAAAGCTCAAACTGAGAAGCTTGATTTTCCCAAGCTACACATACTTCAGAGAGGAAATTGTTCCCTGCTTTATCGGTTTCGGTAAAGTTCTTTTCTAAATGGGTAGGATAATAACCTACACCAGAAGCAGAAAGCATCGCTTTTAATTGAACTCCAGATTCTCTAACCATGGCAAAGAGTAATCTTAAACTATCGGTCCTACTTTTTAAAATAGCACTTTTACCCGCTGGTGTCCATTTTTGATTTACTGGAGCGCCAGCTAGGTTTATAATGGCGTCTACTTCGTGTAAAGCATTTAAGTCATAATCACCCGTGTCAGGGTCCCAGCCATAGGTGGTTACACCTTCTTTAGTGTAGTTTGGGTTTCTAGATAGATAAACTACCTCATGCCCTTTTTTAAGTAATTGACTTGTAATTTCGGTTCCTACAAGTCCGGTTCCACCGGTTAAGAGTACTTTCATGTTGAATTATCAATATTATCAATAACATTTTAGAGCTTTGCTTGTTTAGAAGATTGTAAAACAAACATAGAATAATGCATAATCTTGAGCCACATTATTTGTGGAGTCAATTGTATGAAGCCAAGACGGATATTCACTCGCCTTTTTATGGCTACGAAAACAGCGAAGTATATTTTACCGATACCATTTATAATCATTGGATACACCCGCAGTGGGACTTTTTTGGAGCTGAAACGCTCTACATGAAACAACTGTACACAGATTATGACAGATCCTTTACTGTACTAGAATTTATTGGGGAATGGAATGATGTGTTGCACAACGATATCATGATCTTGAAAAGAGACATATTAGAACCTATGATGAACAAAGGCATTAACCGATTTATCCTGTTAGTCGATAATGTATTCAATTTTCATGCTGGCGATGCCGACTATTATGAGGAGTGGTTTGATGATGTTGAAGATGGTTGGATTGCCTTAGTAAATGCACGACAGCATATGCGAGAGGAACTTGCCAATTATGGGGTAGATCATTATCTCGTTTATGGAGGCGAATTGGATGATTTATTCTGGAGAAGACTAGCTCCTTTAAAACTCTTTCAAAAGGTGAAGAGCTTGGTGGAAAAAAGACTCTACTAAGAGTGATGCTCGTTTACTAGCTTTTGGATTACGATTTTATCAATCGGGAAGGGCATAGGCTCACCTAATAACTTCTGGATAGAGCACCAGTATAAAATCTGGTCGCTATGATTTACTAGAGTAAGCTCATCATTTGGGTTTCCAGTTTTTATGAGTTGTAACTCATCCGTCCATACCTTATAATACAGACTTAACACCTGTTTTGTGGCATCAAAAGCAGAAACGTAGTACTTCTCCGTGGTATAAAAGTGTTCTGTTTTATGAATCTGGATTTGAGCTTCTTCCATAAACTCACGCTTTACGCAATCCACAACCCCTTCACCAAACTCCAAGCCACCGCCTGGTAGCTTATTGTATATTTTGCCATAAACGTTCTCCCTACTCAGCAAAAGTTGCTCTTCATGAATCAGCAGTCCGTAAACCCGAATGGTAAAGCTATTTGGAGTCATCTTCAAGCATTTTATAGGCTCTAGCCATTTCTCGTTTTCCAGGAGGTCCCGGAATTTTTTCTACTTTAAACCCAACCGCCTTCATATTTCTGCGCACATCTCCTTTAACGCAATAAGTTACAAGTACGCCATTGTTGCGGAGGCAAGCGTACATTTTTTGAAATATAGTTTCAGACCATAATTCAGGCTGAGCAGAGGGTGCAAAGGCATCAAAGTATATTAGGTCGTAATAGTTTGGTTTAAAGTCAAAAGTTTTTAAATCGTTTTGATGTTTCACAAGAGTGAAGTTTGAACTGATCTTTTGTTCTACTTCCCAATCGCTGGTGTGAAGCGCATTTAGCAGAGTTAGTGTCTCATTATCTGGAATTAACTCCTGAAAGTTGAGTTGTTCCACCTCGTTTGCGGTTACTGGATACTTCTCTAAGCTTGTGTATTCAATATTTTGATTGGATGCTGTTGTTTCTTGAGCGGTAAGCAAGGCATTCAAACCGGTCCCAAAACCTATTTCAAGAATTCTAACGGTCTCTTGAGTTTTTAAAGGATGCAGGCCCGCCTGTATAAACACGTGTTTAGACTCCTGCAAAGCACCATGAATAGAGTGATAATGCTCATCGAGTTCAGGTACAAAGAGGGTGGTAGTGTTATCCTTTGTTTTTGTTACAAACCTATTCTTCAAGAGGAATTCGCATTTTTCTGATTTTAGGCAATGGGCCTTGGCAATAAATCTGATGACAACTGGCACAGCTCATTACCATATCGTTGTAAGCTACTTTAGCTGCTTGTTCGTCTTGCGCAGCTGCCAGTACCTCCATACGTTTTAAATACTCTTCTGCTAAGGATTTGAATGTAGCGGTAAGCTTTTCTGGTTCTGTAGCCCTTGCTGTATGAATGGTGTAAAAGTCCTCCGGAAAGCTTTCCGGTATTTTACCTTCCATAATCTCCTTTCGGATTTCAAGATTGTCGGCATACATTTTACGCATCAATAGAGCCAACTCAGAGTCTTCATACATTTCGTATTTCTTAGGCTCTGTTTTTACTTCTTCCGCTTGAGGCTCTTCTTTACAGGAAATAAAAAAGGATGCCCCTAAGAGGCATCCCGTTACAATTATCTTTTTAATCATACTGATTACTCTTCAATAACTACACCAGTTGCTACATAAGTAAGTGTAACTTCGGGTTCTGTTATTTTTTCAATTTCAGAGGCCTCTTTTCCAGCATCTTCCGCAAGGTGTCTTAAATAGTCTACATCTAAGGTGTCTAACTTAGCGTAACCTTCAATCGTAGCTGTTTCCCCATTTAAGTTGGTAGGAACAAAAAAGCCGTAATCTTTAAAAGTTACATGCATTTCTTTATCGTTGCCTAAATCCATTTTCATCCAGCATCCTTTTACTTTGCAAGAGCTGTTTACGGTTCCCGTTACTTTTACATCCATAGAGTCTGTATCTGTAAACATGGCAAAAAGCTTTCCGCTTTCAGTGGCTCCATCTGTAGAAGAGATTGTATCTCCATAATACTGATAACTAGAAGCTACCTCTACATTTTCAGATTCTATTTTTACCTCCGCTTCGTTTGTAGTATTATTGCAAGCGCTAAGCAGAGCAATGCCCATTAATAAAAAAGCTGTTTTTTTCATTTAGTTTCTGTGATTTAAGCTTCAAATATACAAATCTTGCATTGCTTTTTGGTTAGTTCACTCTGACAACTAAGACTATGAAAATTACCAAAGCAGAAAAATCCAAATTGGATCAGGTAGACTTTGATAAACTCGTTTTCGGAACCACGTTTACAGACCATATGTTGGTCTGTCATTTTCGGAATGGAGCGTGGGAAGAACCTGAGATTAAGCCTTATGGCCCTATGTCCTTTACACCTGCTCTTCATACATTACATTACGGTCAAGCTCTTTTTGAAGGTCAGAAAGCGTATTATATGAGCAATGGCGACATTGGGATATTTAGACCAGAGATGAATGCAAAAAGGTTAAATCACTCTGCCAAGCGGATGTTGATGCCAGAATATCCGGAAGAATGGTTTGTAGATGGACTTAAAACGCTTGTAGAACTCGATAAGGATTGGGTTCCAAAAAAAGAAGGCCATTCTTTGTATTTACGACCATTTATGTTCGGTAGTTCTGAGTTTGTTGCAGCTCGCCCTTCTGAGGAATTCATTTTTTGCGTTGTAATGAGTCCGGTTGGGCCATATTACGCGGGAGATGTAAGAGTAAAAGTGGAAGAAACTTTTACTCGTAGCGCTTCCGGTGGAGTTGGATCCACAAAATGTGCCGGTAATTACGGAGGAGCATTTTACGCTACAGAGCAAGCTAAGAAAGAAGGTTACACACAGATTATCTGGACAGATCATAAAAATCATGAGTTAATTGAGGAGTCTGGAACTATGAATATTGGTTTTGTTGTGGATGACACCTTTATTACGCCACCATTAAGCGATCGGATTTTAGCCGGTATTACACGCGATAGTATACTTACGATGCTTCGAGATAATGGCTTATTAAAAGTGGAAGAACGCCCTGTGAGTGTAGAAGAAATTATTTATGCAGCAGAAGAAGGTCGATTAAAGGAGGCCTTTGGTATGGGAACCGCAGCTGTAGTAAGTCCGATCTCATCAATAGGATACAGAGGTACAGATTACGAAATAGGCACACCTGAGAATGGTTATGCCACAAAAATTAAGAAAGATTTAACCGCTTTACGAATGGGCGATGCGGAAGATAAACATCACTGGATGCAGGTGATATAGGCATATTTTTAAAGGAGCCCCAAATACAAATGGGGCTTTCTTTTGAATTAACATGTAAAGTTTGTTTTACATTTAGTAAAATTTATCATACATTCGTTGCGTTGATATTCTAAATCTTATCAAAATGAAAACACGTTTTTTATTATCACCGAAGTACAAGAAGTTTGGCTGGATAATATTTATTCCCTTTGCCATTTTAGGTACCATAGCTATGTTCAACGATTATGAAGTAGGTTGGTTAGACGCTACCGTTCCTGCCTTTTTAAATAAGAACCTTACCCTATTTTCAAATGGTGAATCCAATGCAGGAGTACAACTGTTTGCTCTTGTAGATAATAACCTCACCAATGAGGTACTCGGCATATTCACTTTAATTGGCTGTGTGCTTTTAACCTTTAGTAAGGAAAAAGAGGAGGATGAGTTTATTGCTCGTCTAAGATTGGAATCCCTTTTATGGGCTGTATTTGTAAACAGTATACTCTTATTTCTGGCTCTGATTCTTTTTTACGACTTCAATTTCTTTTACGTTATGGTTTTTAATCTGTATTCTGTGTTTATCCTATTCAGTGTTCACTTTCATTGGAGTTTGCTCAGAATAAAAAAGGAGATGGAATGAGGAATACATTGAAAGTGCAGCGTGCCAAAAAAAACATCACCCAGCAAAAGCTAGCAGAACTTATAGGAGTAAGTAGGCAAACCATTAATGCGATGGAGTTGGGTAAATACGTTCCCTCTACCGTATTGGCTTTAAAGCTCGCTCAGGTTTTTGAAGAAAAAGTAGAAGATATTTTTGAACTGGAAGATGGAGAATAAAAAAAGCCCCGCTATAGGCGGGGCCTTTTTATTTATATCTGTTCTTCTCACTAAAGAGAGAAAGCTTCTTTTACTTGATCAACATGATCTAATTTTTCCCAGGTAAACAATTCTACATCCATAGAAATCTCTTCACCGTTGCTGCTTCTAAAGGTTTTATTCACTGTTTTAGTCTCTCTTCCCATGTGTCCATAAGCTGCAGATTCAGAATACATAGGGTTTCTAAGCTTTAAGCGTTGCTCAATCAAACCTGGACGCATATCAAAAATAGCTTTGATTTTTTCTGCAATCTCACCATCCGTCATATTCACTTTAGCACTTCCGTAAGTATCTACAAAAATACCCATCGGTTCAACTACGCCAATGGCATAAGATACCTGTACTAACATTTGATCCGCTACACCAGCTGCCACCATGTTTTTAGCAATATGGCGAGTAGCATAGGCTGCAGATCTATCTACTTTACTTGGGTCTTTTCCAGAAAATGCGCCACCTCCGTGCGCTCCTTTACCTCCGTAAGTATCAACTATTATTTTACGTCCGGTTAAACCTGCATCACCATGAGGACCACCAATAACAAATTTACCGGTTGGGTTAATATGGTATTTAATGGTGCCATCGAAAAGCTTTTGCAATTCTGGTTTTAACTTCGCTTTTACTCTAGGAATAAGCAGGTTCTTAATATCAGACTCAATCTTACCAGCCATAGTGGCGTCATCTCCAAAATCATCGTGCTGAGTAGAAACTACAATATCTGTAATCTTTTCAGGTACATGCTCGTCTGAGTATTGAATGGTAACTTGAGACTTGGCATCTGGACGTAAATAAGGAATATCTCTTCCCTCTCTACGCATAGCGGCTAATTCAATTAAGATTTTATGGCTTAAATCCAGTGCCAAAGGCATGTAGTTATCCGTTTCATTGGTGGCGTAGCCAAACATCATTCCTTGGTCTCCCGCACCTTGTTCCTCTGGGTTCCCTCTATCTACTCCTCTATTAATATCTGGAGATTGCTCATGTAAAGCGGATAAAATACCACAACTATCAGCGTCAAACATATATTCACTCTTATCGTAACCAATTTTTTTGATTACATCTCGCGCCACTGTTTGCACATCAACATAAGCTTGTGATTTAATTTCCCCCGCCAAAACTACTTGTCCGGTAGTTACTAAAGTTTCACATGCTACTTTAGAGTCTTTGTCAAAAGCCAAAAAATTGTCGATGATCGCATCCGAAATTTGATCCGAAATTTTATCTGGATGTCCCTCAGAAACAGATTCTGAGGTAAATAAATAAGCCATATTACTTGTTTGTTATAACCTTCAAATGTTAGCAGAAATATGACCAGATTGCGGTAAAGAATGCTGCTTTAGCATTTTTTAAAGTGGTTGCAATCAGTCAAATTATTCCACAGAATTGGCAAATGTAAAATAAAATACGACTCTACTTTAACCCACTTGCTAAAAGCTTTAGTAAATGAACATGGTTTAGCTCTTAATGGTATGTAGATGTATTATGAATAGCTGATTTAAAGTCCTTTGGGAAAAGTTAAACTATAAATCATCTATTTCTATTAGCGAATAGTAAGTTAAATTTTGAAGATTAAAAAAAATGGACTTTATTTGTTTCAACTTATAAAGAAAGACTGAGGGAATGGGCCCGATGACGTCTTAGCAACCCCGACAGGCTGGGTGCTACTTCCCACTTTGTTTAGTTTCACTAAACAAAGAAAGATGAGGTAAGTCAATGGTACTTTATTCTCCCCTTAATCAGGCTTTCGTATAAGTTTTAACCTAAAAGAGTTAAAATGAATAACTATTCTATTACAGAAGAGGCGAGAAAGCGGATATTGGTTTTAGACGGTGCTATGGGCACCATGATTCAGGAACACAAACTTCAGGAGGAAGACTATAGAGGTGACCGCTTTAAAGATTTTCATGTAGACCTTAAAGGGAATAACGATCTACTTAGTTTAACCCAGCCACATATTATAAAAGAGATTCATGCTAAGTATCTAGAGGCAGGAGCAGATATTGTTGAAACCAATACATTCAACTCCAATGCTGTTTCTATGGCGGATTATGAGATGGAGGAATACGTTTATGAGATTAACCATGAAGCCGCCAAACTGGCTAAGGAGGTATGTGAAGAAATTACACGGAAAAACCCAGCTAAACCAAGATTTGTAGCGGGTTCTATAGGACCAACTACTAAAACTGCGAGTTTATCTCCAGATGTAAATAACCCAGGCTATAGAGCTATTGATTTTGATACATTAATGCATTGCTACAAGGAGCAAACAGAAGCTTTAATGGATGGAGGCGCAGATCTTTTATTGGTAGAGACTGTATTTGATACATTAAATGCGAAAGCAGCGCTCTTTGCTATTATGGAAGTATTTGAGGAAAGAGGAAAAGAATTACCCATAATGGTTTCAGGAACCATAACCGATGCAAGCGGGAGAACACTCTCCGGACAAACAGCAGAAGCCTTTTTAGTTAGTATTTCTCATGCTCCTTTATTTTCTGTGGGTTTGAATTGCGCTTTAGGAGCAGATCAATTAAGACCATACGTTCAAACGATAGCCAGAAATACGGATTTTCATGTTAGCGCGCATCCCAATGCAGGTTTGCCCAATGCTTTTGGGGAGTATGACCAAACAGCTGAAGAGATGGAAAGTTTAATTAAGGAATATTTGGATTTGAACTTGGTGAATGTAATAGGAGGGTGTTGTGGTACCACACCCAAGCATATTAAATCCATTGCAGATTTAGCGGCCAAGTACGAGCCCAGAAAGATTAACTCAACGAAAGAGGTTGTTTAGATTTTTAGTTTAACAAGCATTGAACAATTTCGATATGAAATTAAGTGGTTTAGAAGCCTTACACATTACCCCGCAAAGCAACTTCATCAATGTAGGGGAGAGAACCAATGTTACCGGTTCAAGAAAGTTTTTGCGGCTGATAAAAGAGGATAAATACGATGAAGCGCTGGATGTAGCTCGAGATCAGGTAGAAGGTGGAGCGCAAATCATTGATGTAAACATGGATGAGGGTATGCTAGATGGCGTAGACGCCATGGTTACCTTTTTAAATTTAATAGCATCAGAGCCTGATATTTCCAGAGTGCCTATCATGATCGATTCATCCAAATGGGAGATCATCGAAGCTGGACTTAAATGTGTGCAGGGAAAAGCCATAGTAAACTCCATCAGTTTAAAAGGCGGTGAAGAAGAATTCTTAAATCAAGCCAAACGAATAAAAAAATACGGTGCAGCCGTTATTGTAATGGCTTTTGATGAAGTAGGGCAAGCAGATAGTTACGAAAGACGAGTAGAAATTTGCGAACGCTCTTATCGCCTATTAACGGAGAAGATAAACTTTAACAGAACGGATATTATTTTCGATCCCAATATTTTCCCAGTAGCTACTGGGATTGAAGAACATCGAAAAAATGCCTTAGACTTTTTTAATGCTACGCAATGGATTAAGGAAAATCTACCGGGAGCGAAAGTAAGTGGAGGAGTGAGTAATGTTTCCTTCAGCTTTAGAGGCAATCAGTCGGTAAGAGAAGCCATGCATTCCTCCTTTTTATACCATGGCGTAAAGCACGGAATGGATATGGGAATTGTAAACCCGTCCATGTTAGAGGTGTATGAGGAAATTCCAAAAGATTTACTGGAAAGGGTAGAAGACGTACTCCTAGATAGAAGGGATGATGCCACGGAGCGATTGCTGGAGTTTGCAGAGAGTTTTGTGGGAGAACAAAAAACTAGAGAAAAGGACCTCAGTTGGCGCGAAGAGAAAGTTTCCAAGCGAATTGAACACGCTCTGGTTAAAGGTATAACCGATTACATAGAAGAAGATGCAGAAGAAGCCCGCTCAAGCAGTGCCAAAACCTTAGAGGTAATTGAAGGCCCTTTAATGGATGGTATGAACGTAGTTGGAGATTTATTTGGAGCGGGTAAGATGTTTCTACCCCAAGTGGTAAAATCAGCTAGAGTGATGAAAAAGGCAGTGGCCTACCTCACACCCTTTATTGAAGAGGAAAAGAAAGAACAGGGAGGAACTCAAAAGAAAAAGGGGAAAATTTTGATGGCTACCGTTAAGGGAGATGTACATGATATTGGTAAAAATATTGTAGGCGTAGTATTGGCGTGCAACAATTTTGATATTCTGGATTTAGGGGTAATGGTACCGCTGGAGAAAATCGTACAAAAAGCAATAGAGGAGGACGTAGATGTAATTGGGTTAAGTGGATTGATTACGCCTTCGCTGGATGAAATGATTTATGTAGCTCAAGAGTTAGAACGTCAAAAGCTAAACATACCATTGATGATTGGTGGAGCTACTACTTCTAGAGCACATACTGCGGTTAAAATTTACCCCGAATACTCAGGTATAGCGGTACACGTAAACGATGCCAGTAGAAGTGTGCCTATAGCACAAACATTAGTGACTAAAACTGCTCAAAAAGACTTTAAAGAAAATTTAAGCACAGAGTACACCAAACTCAGAGATGGCTACCTTAAAAAGAGTTCCAGCAAAACGTATTTAAGCTTAGAACAAGCTCAAAACAACAAATTGAATTTAAGTTTTGATTCCCATCGTATTAAGAAACCTAACTTTTTAGGAGTTAAAACAGTAGAGGTAGAACTCAAAGAACTTGTGCCATACATTGATTGGACACCTTTTTTCATGACATGGGAGCTGCACGGCAAATTTCCTAGGCTGCTGGAGGATGAAGTAGTGGGCAAAGAAGCCAAAGCGCTTTATGAAGATGCACAAGCCATGTTAAATGAATTGGTAGAATACAAGCCTTTAACAGCCAAAGGCGTATTTGGTATTTTTCAAGCCAATAGCGTACAAGACGATATAGAGTTTATTCATAATAGCGAAAGTGAACGTTTCCTCTCTTTGCGTCAGCAGAGTAAAAAGGCCAAGGGCGCACCAAACATGGCTTTGAGTGATTTTATATCTCCTAAGGAAAATGAAACACCCGATTATATAGGATGCTTTGCCGTTACTGCCGGTTTGGGAATAGAGACTCTAGTGGCTGAATATGAAGCAGATCATGATGATTATAAGTCTATTATGGTAAAAGCGCTGGCCGATCGTTTGGCGGAGGCTTTTGCAGAAAAACTGCATCAGGATGTACGAACAGAGCATTGGGGGTATTCAAAGAACGAAACTTTGAGCAATGTTGAGCTGATAAAAGAAGCGTATCAAGGTATTCGCCCTGCTCCCGGATATCCCGCTTGCCCGGATCACCTAGAAAAACAGACCATTTTTAAAGTGCTTGAACCCGAAAAAATAGGAATGCAGCTTACGGAGAGTTTAGCCATGTACCCAGCAGCTTCAGTATCTGGTTACTATTTAGCACATCCGGATAGTAAATACTTTGGTTTAGGAAAAATAGGAAAAGACCAAATGCAGGATTATGCAAAAAGAAGAGGGATAAGCGAAAAGGATGCGGAAAAATGGCTTAGGCCAAGTTTAAACTATTAAGATTTTAAGATGAAAGTAATTGATCATATCAACAACGCAAAAGAAACTATATTCTCTTTTGAGATTTTACCCCCTTTAAAAGGACAAAACATACAGAGCATTTACGATAATATGGATCCTTTAATGGAATTTAAAGCTCCTTTTGTAAATGTTACCTACCATAGAGAAGAAGTGGTGTACAAGCGTCTAGATAATGGTTTGCTTAAGCAAAAAGTAATTAAAAAACGCCCTGGTACCGTTGGGATTTGTGCAGCAATTCAAAACAAGTATAAGATTGATGCGGTACCTCATATTCTTTGCGGAGGTTTTACCAAAGAGGATACTGAAAATGCTTTGATCGATTTAGACTTTTTGGATATTGAAAATGTACTAGCTCTAAGAGGAGACTCTGTAAAAGGAGAAACGTATTTTGTTCCAGAGCAAGATGGTCATCAGTATGCTAGCCAGCTGGTGGAGCATGTAAAGAACATGAACAACGGACATTATTTAGATGATGAATTGCAAAACAATACACCCACTAATTTTTGTATAGGCGTAGCAGGTTATCCCGAAAAACACTTTGAAGCTCCCAGCTTAAATCAAGATATTGAACATCTAAAAAAGAAAATTGAGGCAGGCGCGGAGTATATTGTAACTCAACTCTTTTTTGATAATGCAAAGTATTTTGAATATGTAGAGAAATGCCGAAAGGAAGGAATCACAGTTCCCATACTGCCGGGTATAAAGCCCATTGCTACGAAACGTCAATTAAGTGTATTACCCCATCGTTTTCATGTGGATTTACCAGATGATTTGATCAAATCCGTGGTCAGCTGTAAGGATAACAAAGAAGTAAGACAAGTGGGGGTAGAATGGGCAATTCAGCAATGTAAAGAGCTAAAACAAGCTGGTGTGCCGGTTATTCATTTTTATTCTATGGGTAAAGTGGATAACATTCAAAAAGTGGCGGAAGCCGTTTTTTAGATGGCGTCAGAAAACTAAAAAGGAGCATGTATACTCCTAAATGAAAAAGGCTCGAATATTCGAGCCTTTTTTTTATGAAATGTATTGAATCCTTATTGGAAGATGTTTCCAATTATTGAGTTATCCAACCAATCTGTATTTAACGTTCCATTGGACTCAGCCCAAGATTGGAAGTTAGGATAAGCTACTACTATGTCTACTTTTTCAATAGGGTGGTCAAAATCTTTACCAGCAGTTACAATCTCTAATGCCCAAGGCAGTCCATTCGCTGTGTTATAAGTTCCACTCACATCATCGATTGATCCATTCAAGCTCACATCTGCAGCACTAGTTCCACTAAACCCGTCTAAATGTACTTCGTTTCCTCTAACACCGGTTCTATAAATGTAGGTGTCGGGGATAATAGCTTGGCTACCTGCATTTGAGTTAAAAGTTACCGTAAAGGTAAATTCATCAGCTGGAGCGCTTGGTCCATCACCATTGTTTTGATAATACACACTCTGAGCAGTATATACATCGTCAAATACAATAATACCATTCGTAACATTAGGGTCTAAAGAAGCATTTCCACTTACACTAGAAATGATGCTTTGACTCAAGAAGTTCTTATTTGCATCTGTAAATACAATAGCCAATCCGTTTGAAAAACCAGAACCTACCGCATCTAGAGAAATGGTGAAAGTGGCATCTACTTTATTGTTGTTGGCATCCAAACCATAAACTACGTTGTTTGAAACAACCATATCGTTAAAGTCAAAATCTCCTTTTGCAGGCCATAAATCCTCAAAAGCTAGTGTTTGATATCCGCTAGATGGGAAATATGAAGAATAAGCTTTTGAAGCGTCATTCGGATATTCGTCACTATCATCTGGAACACCATCGTTATCGCTGTCTACTATAGGGTTAATAATATCTAACACTACATTATCTATGTGTCCCTTTTTCTTTTGTCTAAGCCATAGCTGAACAAAGGCACAGTTTGCAGGTGTAGTTGATGATAAAGAAGCTACACCACTACTCTCGCTGAAAAGAGCATATCCTAAGTGATTGCCATTCGCATCAAAGTAATCTGCATAACCAGATACTCTGCTGCTGTTACCGCTGTATTCAAAAGAAGCCGTAAAATTGGCGTTTGCTGGAGAAGACACAGACTGAACAAGTAGGAACCAATCGTCATTATCCTTAGACTTGTAAACTTGGCTTCCACCAGAATTTTTTAATTCTCCGTCATTATTCCCTTCGTACCATTTTCCAACAGGTCTTAAATCATCGTAGTCGTCATCATCAAAACCTAAATCAGAATCGGTAATACCTTCAAAATCTCCTGCTATTAGTAGGTTTGCCATGGCTTTACGTGCAAATCGCTTACCTTTTTTTCCAGAATTAAAAAAGGTGCTATCTCTTTCAAGATCCCTGTCTTCCTGGCCAACAGTAAGAACAATACTGCTGTTTTGATCAACTACAACGGATTCTCCCGTATTGGGGAATACTACAGAAAGCTCAGCGTTATTCTGAGGAATGATGTAGTAAAAATCTGCTTCATTGTTGAATATGGTAGCACGATCTACTACATTTTGGTTTCCATCAACCAATGTAATAGGTGCGCCATTTGTAATCATGTTTCCAGGAGCATCCAATGAAACATTCAACCGCCCTTTAGTGCTACTACTCCAATTGAATTGGGTAGGTATTACAATATCGTCTAAATCATCTGCTCCAATAGGATTGTTTGCAGGTGTAGTGGGTGTATAGGTTTCAGTCTTGTCGCACGCGGTAAAAAGTATCCCTGCACAAACAAGGTACATTAACTTTTTCATGATAGTGGTGTATATAAATCGTTACTCAAATAATAGCAAACTTTGTAATGAAAGAAGTAGTCCAAACTTTTTAAATAATACTAACGTTCTGTTTTTGTGTTGTTTACGCATAATTGTTTAAAAAACAAATCTCCCATTTTGGGACACTATTCTTAAAAAGAATAGTAAGCTTCTTCTTACAAATATAAATATAACGATAATCAAACCTCTTATGTTTGAAGTGTATAGATAAAATAAGTAAACTCATAGAAATGAAAAAAGCTTCGTCATATTGTATATGACGAAGCTTTTGAAGCTATTTTGTTCTTATACTTTTCTCTCTTATTGAAAAATGCTGGTGAGAACAGGGTTATCCAACCAATCTGTATTTTGCGTTCCTGTAGACTCAGCCCAACCTTGAAACTGAGGATAGGCTACTAGAATATCTACTTTTTCTAATGGATGTTGGTAAGATTTGTTAGGAGTAACAATTTCCAATGCCCATGGCAATCCGTTAGCAGTGCTATAGTTTCCATTAATATCATCAATAGTTCCATTTAAAGAAGGATCGGCAGCAGACGTCCCACGGAAACCATCTAAGTGAACCTCCAAACCTCTATTGCTGGTGCGGAAGATATATACATCTGGCACGAGAGACTGATTTCCAGCGTTGTTGTTAAAGTTTACGGTGAAAGTAAATACGTCTGCCGCTTCACTTGGTCCAACACCGTTGTTTTGGTAGTAAGTGCTTTGAGCAGTGTAAACATCGTTAAAAATGATAAGGCCATTAGTTACATTCGGGTCTACAGAAGCATCTCCGGTAACGCTAGAAATGATATTCTGAGAAATAGGCTGATAAGAATCATCTGTAAACACAATAGCCAAACCATTTGAAAAACCAGAGCCTACAGCATCTAAGCTGATGGTAAAAGTAGCGTCAACAGGATCATTGTTTGCATCTAAAGTGTACACTACATTGTTGGTAAGTACCATATCATTCAAATCAAAATCTCCTCTGGCTGGCCATAGGTCTTCAAAAGAAACCGTTTGATATCCACTAGTCGGGAAGTTTGCGGTATAAGCTCTAGCTGGATCTGATGGATAATCATCATTGTCATCTGCAACACCGTCATTATCCGTATCTACAACTCCAGGATCGGTTGAGAAAACTACATCATCAATCCAGTTGTTCTTAGGACCATGCACATAAATCAAAGCATAAGCAGCGTTGGCTGGTATTGTTCCCGTTTCGTTAATAAGGTTGTTTGTAGGGTTGTAACCTACATGGCTAATATAATCTCCGTTGGCATCTTTAAAGTAAACATAGTAACAAAATAGACCGCTAGTTACTGCGCTCATAGTATAGAGGTCGCCACCATTAACAGGAACAGACTGAATTGCACCTGCATCACTGTTGCTACTTTTCGCTTTGTAAACGCGGTTTCCACTAATGTTTTTCCATTGGTGACAGTTAGAGCAGTAGTAGTTATACCATTTTCCGGTTAAGGTATGTGATGCGCCACCCCAATAAGTTCCAAAATCGTTGATTTCAAAATCTCCATTGGTTAAAAGGTTAACTCCAGCGGTTTTTCCTTTGCTTGATTTTTTTCCACTTGATCCTGAGTTTGAAGCTCTTTGTGTTAAAGCATCAAAATCACCCATAAAATCAGTGATTACATCAAGTTGAACGTTTCCAAAACTTGTGATTTCCTTAGAGTCGCCTGTTGCAGGAAGATATAGTCTATATCCATCGTTATTTTGAGGAACGTTCATATAGAAATCGGCCGTATTGTTCTTTATTACAGCCCTGTCTAGTACTTTTCCATTCACATCAATGATCTGTATTACTTGACCTTCAATAACGAAGTTGTTGATATCTGGATTTAGGGTAACATGTAGTGCTCCTTTTTCACTACTACTCCAGTTGAATGCTTCTGGAATGGTTAACTCGGCTAAGCTGGTAGCATTAGCAGGATTGTTTATTACCGGACCTGTGTTTTCTCTTTTAGAACAAGAGACCAAAACGCCTGCAGTGATAATAAGTGTAAATAGCTTTTTCATGATAGTATTGTTGGTATCAAATCTTTATGGAAAATCGAACCAAAACAGGATTTGGGTGTAAATACTTGATTATGAGTTTTTTAATTCAGTTAAAAAATTTTAAAATATTCCCAAAAATGGAATAAATGCCATTTTTGAAGCATTTCAAGATAAATGTGAACAGTTGTTTTTCTTGATTTTTCTGAGAACAGGGTGAAACATCAAAACCAAAAAGAATATGTAAACGCTACTATAATTGTCTCTTTTTTAAAATCCCTTTTACTTATCAACATTCATAACCTTCATTTTGTGAAAATCTCATTTTATAAGACACAAAAAACCGCTAGCTCAATTCGTTAACTTAGAAGAAAATTGACACCATAAAAGTTCTAATGAATGGCAAAACGAGCAGCATCTAGTAAATCCTCTACTTCAAAAAAGATATTTGTTTTAGATACATCCGTGATCCTTTACGATCATAACTCCATTACCAACTTTGCAGAGCATGATGTGGCTATTCCTATTACAGTTCTGGAGGAATTAGATGAGTTTAAAAAGGGGAGTGATACGAAAAATTACGAGGCGCGCCAGTTTATACGGTTCTTAGATAAGAAAGCCGGAGAACACAGTTTACAAGAATGGATTTCATTAAATGGAGGGACGAAGGGAAGGTTTAAAGTGATAATGAATACACAGAACGCCATTGATGCCAATAATGTTTTTAAAATCTCTAAAAACGATCATAACATTATTAATTCTGCTTTAAAACTGCAAGAGGAGGAGTCTGATAAAAAAGTGATTCTAGTCACCAAGGATATTAATCTAAGACTAAAAGCCAAGGCACTTAATCTCAATGCAGAGGATTATGAAACGGGGAAGGTGAAAAACGTAGAAAGGCTATATACAGGTAAGAGTCTATTAGAAGGTTTTGATCAATCTATTATAGATAGTTTGTATAAAAGAAAAACCTTGGCCATAAGCACGGTAAAGAAGAAGGAAAAGAGCTTTGAAGCACGTAACAACCACTTTTATATCCTAAAGGGAGATAAGAGTAGTACGCTTGCTTATTACAATGCACAAAGCCAAACGGTAGATCAATTAGAGAAAAAGAGTTATTACGGGGTAAAACCGCGTAATGCAGAACAAACCTTTGCCTTTCAAGCCATCAGTAACCCGGATATAAAGCTGGTAACGCTCAGTGGAGTAGCGGGAACGGGAAAAACACTCTTGGCCTTAGCCGGGTCATTAGAACAAAGAAGAACCTTTAAACAAATTTATTTGGCGCGCCCAATTGTACCGTTGAGCAATAAGGATATTGGGTTTTTACCGGGTGATATGAAGGCAAAGATTAATCCCTATATGCAGCCGCTTTGGGATAATCTGAAATTCATTAAAAATCAATTTAACGAACACGATAAAGAATACAAACAGATTGACGAAATGGTTAACCAAGAAAAACTATTGGTTACACCATTGGCTTACATCCGTGGACGAAGTCTTTCGAATGTTATTTTTATCGTGGATGAAGCTCAAAACCTTACGCCTCACGAAGTAAAAACAATTATTACTAGAGCTGGAGAAAACTCCAAGTTTATATTTACTGGAGATGTACGCCAAATCGATACGCCCTATCTGGATGAACAATCCAATGGATTATCCTACCTTATTGATAAGATTAAAGGCAATGAATTATTTGCCCACGTAACCCTAGAAAAAGGAGAGCGTTCGGAATTAGCTAACCTTGCAAATGAACTTTTATAGTTTGGACTAATTTTTAGATATCCAATCGGATAAATCTTCAACTAGAGTTTTTGGAAACTGAAAATCTGGATCTGTGTAGGCTGCTAAGTTTTGCTCCCGGCTGTCATCTACTACTTTTAGTACATGATTCATATTTGGATAAAATAGATAGTCTGCCTTTTGATTGGATATTTTAAGTCTTTTACCTTGGTCTTCGGGTACTTGAAGATCTCTGCCTCCTTGTACAATTAAAATGGGTTTCTTGATTTTTTGTATTTCATCTTCTGGAGTGTATTTAAACCATCCAATAAGATAAGGCTGAAGAGATTTTCGCAATAAACTGGCCAGCATCATGTTGAATTTCTTCACTTGATAGCCTGCATGTAGAGAATCAAGTTTTTCTAGAGCTTGACTTTTCAAATTCTCTGGCATCGTAGGCGCCTGAGAAATTTGGGTTGTGAGAACGTCTTTTGCATTTTGAGCAGGTCCAGCAACACTTATATACCCTGTAGCCTTCAACTCTTGTGTAGCTAACATTCCAATAAGCGAACCTTCTGAGTGGCCCATTATGAATATCTTTTTAAATCCCAACTCCTTGTTTAGGTGTTTATAAATTTCCTTAACTACAGTTACATTACTCTCAAATCTTACAGAGCTTTCATCTAGTATAGTGCTAGATTTTCCAATCCCGAGTTTATCGTATCGGTAGGATGCTATTCCTTTTTTGGCAAGAGAATCAGCGAGTTGTAGAAATGTGTTGTTTTCTCCTTTTGCTAGAGCCGAATTACCATTTCTATCGGTGGGTCCGCTTCCAGGAATAATGATAACTAAGGGTACTTTTTTGTTCTTTTTTAGAAGGTCTAAGCTAAAAGGAGAAACCAGTGTTCCACGAATGGTATCGGAGTTTACAGTTACAGGCTGTTCTATGCTGATTTTCCCAGTTTGGGCAAAGGCAAACGTAATAGCCAAACTGAATATAAAAGTGATCTGTTTTTTCATGTGGTTGAAAATAGAAAATCCCAGCTTAATAAAACTAAACTGGGATTTATATTAAATATCTGTTAAAGAATTAAACCTTCTCCACCACTTTGGGCGCACCGGCTAAAATTTCTTCATTAGCGTAATCGCTAAACTTCTCAAAGTTCTTGTTGAACTTTCGCGCTAGTTCATTAGCCGTTTTATCGTATGCAGCTTTATCTGCCCAGGTGTTTTTAGGATGTAAAACTTCACCCGGTACATTCGGACAGCTATTTGGCATACTTAGTCCAAAAATCTCATGCTCGGTAAATCCTACATTGTTCAACTCGCCATTAATAGCAGCTGTAATCATGGCACGAGTATATTTCAATTTCATTCTCTTACCAACTCCGTAAGGGCCTGCAGACCATCCAGTGTTGATCAACCAAACGTTTACACCTGCGTCACGCATTTTAACACTAAGCATATCCGCATACTTGGTAGGATGTAAAGGCATAAATGGAGCGCCAAAACAAGCTGAAAAAGCAACCTGTGGTTCTGTAATCCCTGCTTCTGTTCCCGCAACCTTTGCTGTATATCCACTAATAAAGTGGAAAGCCGCTTGACCTGGAGTAAGCTTAGAAATTGGAGGTAAAACACCATATGCATCGCACGTTAAGAAGAAAATATTTTTAGGATTCTTCCCTAGTGATGGAGTTTGAATATTGTCAATATGATCTATCGGATAACTAACTCGTGTGTTTTCGGTTTTAGTACTATCCTCGTAATCAACTTCCTTAGAGTCGTTTATGTAGTTAATGTTTTCCAGTAAAGCACCTGGCTTAATCGCTCTAAAAATGTCTGGTTCTTTTTCTTCAGAAAGACCAATTACTTTGGCATAACATCCTCCTTCAAAATTAAAGATCACATTGTCTTTGGTCCATCCATGCTCATCATCACCAATAAGTTTACGATCTGGGTCGGCAGAGAGGGTAGTCTTACCCGTTCCTGATAATCCAAAGAAAAGAGCGGTGTCTCCATCTTCACCAACATTGGCAGAGCAATGCATACTTAAAGTCTCTTTTTGGTGTGGAAGGATGAAATTTAAAGCAGAAAAAATACCTTTCTTAATTTCACCTGTATAACCCGTTCCTCCAATGATCGCCATTTGCTTAGAGAAGTTCAAAATGGCAAAGTTGTGTTGACGTGTACCATCTTCTTCTGGTTGAGCCATAAAACCTGGAGCATTAACAATTACCCAATCCGGCTCAAAGTCTTTCAGTTCCTCTTCGCTTGGACGAAGGAACATATTGTGCGCAAACATATTAGACCAGGGTAATTCATTGATTACTCGGATTTTAAGTTTATAGCGATCGTCAGCACAGGCATATACGTCACGTACGTAAACCGTTTTACCACTTAGGTAATCGGTTATCTTGTCGTTCAGTTTATCGAACTTAGTTGCATCAAATTTGATGTTAATATCCCCCCACCATACTGCGTCTCTCGTAACCTCATCTTCTACAATGAAACGATCTTTTGGGGATCTACCTGTAAATTCACCTGTATCAATGGAGATTGCACCAGATTCTGATCTTTTAGCCATTCCGGCTTCAATAGAAATTTCCTCAAGGTCGGATGGAGCAAGATTCCAATGGGCCTTAGCTCCTTTTATTCCGTACTTTTCTAATGAAGAGTCTGAGGGTTTAATTTCAAAATTCATAAGTCTTAGTTCTTTTTTCGGAAAAAAATTAAAAGCGCAAAGTTAGCCTTATTTGAATTACAGCCTATATAGGATGCCTTAAAATTTAAATTCCTTTAGCGTTAAATGTTGATATTCAAGTATTCTTAAATCTTTGAGCCCCTAAGAAAAGCGCGGCCCATCCTGCTATCATAAACAATCCACCAATAGGGGTAACAGGACCTAGAAATGACAGTTTTACCTCGATAAGAGAGGATAAGCTCAAAAGGTATATACTACCAGAAAATAATATAACTCCGAAAAGCCAAAATTGATACACTCGTTTTTTGAATGGGAAATCTGCTTGATTAAACCCTAAAGCTAACATAGCGATAGCGTGCCATGCCTGATAACGAACTGCCGTATTAAAGCTATCCAAACTTGCTTCTGATAAAACTTCTTTCAAAGCGTGCGCGCCCATAGCGCCCAAAACAACGGCCAAAAAGCCAAGGACAGAAGCTGTCATTACAATGGATTTATTCATGGTAAATAGTCTTTTTTAAATCGCTCACGAGTTAAATCGTAGTCGAAAGATTCCAATAGGTTCTTTAGATTTTCAGGATCCTTCAATCGCTCTTTAGCATACGGCAAAAACTGTAGGCGAGAATTGTCGTAGTTAAATTTTTTGAAAAGCGATTGGATCTGAGCTACGGAAATGGAGTTTTCGATTAGGTAATTTTTAGCCAGATTTAATCGGTTAAACTCATATTGCTCCAGAGTCAGGTTGTCCATTAAGATGTCGAAATCGTTTTGCTTGGTTTCAACCGAATCAACCGAGGATATTACCGCAGTTGTATCCTGAGCTGAAGCGATAGGGATTTTGATAGAGTCCAGAATGGTGTCTATCATTTTAATTGTTGTATCCTTTTTAGAAAGAGCCTCTTTTGCGGGTGCGCTTGTCTCTAAAGAAGCGGTTAAAGTATCCTCAACGGTATCTGCTTTGGTTAAAGTTTGAATATGGTTAGAGGAGATGGTAGGAATCTCTTTCTCGTTTAAAGCAAGCAAAGTAAAAGGCCAAGCCGTTTCCTTATCGAATGATATTTTTTGAATTTCGCTCGGAAGAGTGGCTGTTTTTCCGCGAAAGCGGAGTTGAAATGTACCTTCAAAATTCCGTGTGAGTGCATATTTGTAGCTACCGGGGGCAGGTAGTTTTAAAGTTCTTTTAAAACCAGTGTTCACAGAATCCGATTCTAATTTGAAGACCAAAATATGCTTAGCGGTATCCAGATTAGAGATAATTAACTTTTTTTTAGGCGTGGAATTCTGAAGAAAACCATCAATCCCAAGGGTAAACAAACTCCCTGTTTCATCTGATACTAAAATATTTACCTGAGAAAAGGAAGAGAAGCCTAAAAGCAGAGCTATTAACGCTAGGGGTAACTTCATGCGGGCAAATGTAATACTTAGGTCGTTTCTGGTTTGGATGTATGACAATAATTCTAATATTTGCGCGCATCAAAGATCAATAATGAAAGAAATTCTCATCATAGGAGCTGGTCGCTCCACTTACAGCCTCGTAGAGTATCTTAAAGATCAATCCATGAGCAATGGATGGAAAATCACTATTGCAGATCAGTCCCTTGAATGGGCTCAGCAAAAAGCTGGCGATCATCCCAACACAAAAGCCGTGGTGTTTGATGTAGAGAACGATGAAAAGAGAGCGGAGTTGATTCGGGCCGCAGATATTGTGGTTAGTATGTTACCTGCCCATATGCATGTTTCTGTAGCTAAGGATTGCATTCGATTTAAGAAACACATGGTAACAGCCTCCTATATTTCAAAAGAAATGGAGGCTTTGAATGAAGAAGCTACGGAGGCGGGAGTAATATTGATCAATGAGATTGGGTTGGATCCAGGAATTGATCATTTGAGCGCTATGAAAGTGTTGGATAAGATACGAGGAGAAGGTGGTAATATGCTGATTTTTGAATCTTTTACAGGAGGCTTAGTTGCTCCAGAAAGTGACAACAATCCATGGAACTATAAATTTACCTGGAATCCTAGAAATGTAGTTTTAGCAGGCTCTGGAGGAGCGGTTAAATTTAAACAAGAGGGGGTATACAAGTACATCCCCTATCATCAGCTTTTTAGAAGAACCGAGCTTATTGATGTAGAGAATTATGGAATGTTTGAAGGGTATGCAAATCGCGACTCCTTATCTTACAGAGATGTATATGGTCTAGAAGATATTCCAACCATTTATCGTGGTACACTAAGAAGACCCGGTTTTTGTAGAGCCTGGGATGTGTTTGTGAAATTAGGAATGACGGATGATACATATACGTTGGAGAACAGTGAGTATATGACGAATCGTCAATTTACGAATACCTTTTTAGCATATAACCCAAACGATTCGGTTGAGTTAAAGTTGATGCATTATCTAAATATACCACAAGATTCCACTTTAATGACTAGGCTTACCTGGTTGGGTTTATTTGAGGAAACGGTGATTGGAATTAAGAATGCTACTCCAGCTCAAATGCTTCAACATATATTAGAGCAAAAATGGAGCTTGGATGAAGGGGATAAGGATATGATTGTGATGTATCACAAATTTGGTTTTGAATTAAATGGAGAAAAGAAAATGATTGAAGCCTCTATGGTTACTGAAGGAAAAACAGTGAATGATACAGCTATGGCGAGAACCGTGGGTTTACCTGTGGCTATTGCTGTTAAACATATCCTTAAAGGAAACATTACTACGCCTGGAGTACAAATACCCATAAGCAAGGAGATTTATGAGCCGATGCTCTCTGAATTGGCGGAGCATGATATTGTTTTTAACGAAAAGGAAGTAGAGTACAAGGGGTATTAATCTTACATCATTTATTTGTAGGTACGGAAGACTCTTTGATCCAACCAAATGCCGAGTAGACCTCCTAGAGTATAGGCCGCTAAATCGCTCCATAAAAAACCATGGCCTAAAGTTAAGCTCCCTAAAGTGGAGTTTCTTAAACCATCTATCCAGGGACTATGATACAATTGACTTATTTCGATTAAAAAGCAAAGGCCGATTGAGAACATGGCAATTTTGGTGTGAGAATGGGTAAGAAAAACAAAGCGGAAAATGAAAAACATCATGAGGCTGTAAAGCACATCGCCTAAATAAGGATATATCAAATCTGGAATTATGGCTGTTCTGGAAAAGAGTCCAAAAACGATAATAAGCAGAATAAGGATAAAAGAATTAAGCCTGCTTTTCTTCAAGTTGTAATGTGTTTAATCTCTTAGGCAACATAGTTGTCTAATTTTTCCTTCCAAGAATAATCAGAATACTTTAATCGGTAACCATTGGTCTCGATCTTTAACTTTTCCTTAAGGATTGCTCTTATTCCCTTAGTACCGCCAAAATCCCCATGGAACCATTTGAAAAGAGCACTAATCCATATCGTTTTGGTATTTTCATCTGTAGCTGTCTCGGTAGATAGAAAAGATTCGGTAGCTAGGTTTAGCTCCGAATCGATTCCATTTGCGGAATAGGTGGCAATAGGAGGGCAGCTTTCGGCTCCACAGTTTAATGCAAAATGGATGCGGTAGTCAACTTCATCCACAGCTAGCGTTTTAATGAGAGAAGAAACAAAAGGATCTTTTAAATACCCTAAAGAATACTTGTATCGAAACTTTCTCAAAATTCCATGTTCAATATCATCCAAACTAAATTTTTTACCAGCAACAAGAATCAAACGGTCTCTATAAATATTGGGTTTTGTCAGCTTGTTTTCCTTTCTCAGAATTTGGAAAAAGGCGTTGTAGATATTTATCCAAAAGGCTTTTTTTTCAGGATCGTTTTTTAAGCTCAACTGGAGTGCGTCCATTGAGCAGGACTCTATTTGAGATCGTACGGTATCGTGTCTTTTTTGAATTTTAACCGATAATAGTAATTCTTGAGAAAGAGTATTGAACATGAAGAAATTGGAACTAATTACAAAAACTAAAATATCAGTTTTTAATCTAACATAATGTCACCCAAAGAGCACTTGGTATTATCGTCTTCTCCTTCTTCTTTCTCTAGTTTTTCGTCTTGCTACTCCTGATTTTCTTAAGCTAGAGATTCTATCGTGTCCCTCTAAGGCAAGTGTTTCTTCGTATTCTTTTAGAAAGTGCAAAGCGGAAGGATAATCAGAAAAACTCTTTAAAATTCGAAGTGGTTTATAATTCTCGGATGCAATAGAAACGTCATATGACTTTTGCCGAAATTGTTGGCGCACTAAACTTGCTCCCAACAATAGATTCTGAATATCTTGATCTAACAACAAACGGTGAGATGAATCATATTTTCGCCAACGACCGATTTTAAAAAGGAAGAAACCATCATAAGCTCGATATTTTTTCTTGTTGGAATCAATTTGAACTCCGCATGGCCCAAAAACAACCATAAATGCGATCAAAAAAATCACAATGGCCAATATCAAATAGTCGGGAAGGTAATAAATGCCCAAGGGAATTAGACCTAAGCCTATAAGGGATAAATTGGACCCAAAACGAGAACCATGTGAAATCTGAATCAAAGTTTAATACCTATTTGAATTTTAAAATAGACTAAAAAGAATACCCTTTTGAATTTAGCCTTTAGCAAGATTCAACTTTTGATTCTCAAAATTAAACTCTTCTTCATTTGAAAAAGTAAGTGTAATGTTAAAATTGAGCTTAAGGTTTTGAAAAGGTTGATTTTGCAGCTTCAGGAAAAAACTCGCATAATCACCAAGCGATATGCTGTAAAGGGTTTCGCTTAATGAACGGTAACGTGCGCTGGAGAGCAAATGGCCGGTTCCTAAAACAAAAAGACTGGTAATGTTTTCTCCTACTTTAACGGTATCATAAGGGAATTCAGATCTTACAAATTCGGTGTTGGAAATGATTTTTATATCCACGAGATCATGAATGGAGTGAGGCTCAGCAGGAGAGCAAGCATAAAGAGACGAACTAAAGGAGAAGTTTTGTTTTAGACTTGGATCAGTGGAAACGTAATTTTTCTCCGTTGGTTCGAGTCTTATTCCTACGCTATCCCAAGGATAGAAGGTGCTGTCAAGAATTTCTGTTTGGATTTTCTCATGTACCCTTTGAGCGGAAATTTTTAGAATTTCAAAGTTTTGGATATCGGGAAGGTCTTCACAATCATCATCAAAGCAAGAGACCGGAATAAGTCCCATTAGGACAAAAATAAATACCAATTGCAGATGTTTTTTCATGGTAAGATCTTTGAGTTAGTATAAACTAAAAGTACAATCCTTGTGTGAACTATAGGTTAAAACTTTAGATAAAAGTCTTTGGTTAAGTTTTGGTATTTCTCCGCAAATGTTCCGTCATCTTCGCGAATCCATATTTCCTCCTCCAATAAACTAGATGCATTTGGAGATAGTTCCATTAGGTAGCGCTTAATTTCAGAGGTAGGTTTATTTCTCATTTCACATACTCTTTGCGCATGTAAACCAGAGTAGGACAAAATATCCTTTCCTTCCTCCACTGGCAAAACCAAGGCTATTTTCCCAGATTTTTTGAGTAATGAAATTGCTTTGTTGATGAGCAATTTATGAGGGAGTGAAAATTCATGCCGAGCATTATCTCTTGGTTTATTTCCGGATAAATAAGCCTCTTTAAAAAATGGGGGATTGGATACAATCAGATCAAAACTGTTTTGGGGAAGTTCCGTTTTAAGAAAATCGGAATGGATAAATTCAATTCGATCTTTCCAAGGATTATCCTGCAAATTGTCCTGACTTTGATGGAATGAAGTTTCATCCATTTCAATACCCGTTATTTTCGCATTAGGAAAACGTTGAGCCAATATGAAACTGATAAGACCACTGCCGCTGCCAATATCCAGTATGTTTATAGGATTATTCGAGTTTATCCATGCTCCTAATAAAACGCCATCTGTACCAATCTTGTGGGCACATTTGTCGTGAGCTAAAGAGAATTGCTTAAACCTAAAGAAATTAGGACTCACGATTGAGATAAATATCAATCAAACCTTCTGGTGCACGGAGAAAAATCTTTTTCTCCTCTCTGTTGATGCTGTCAATAAAATCATCCACAGCAGGAATCAGTATTTCAATACTTCCATTTTGGATATGGAAAATCGGCTGATTGGATTGATCATTCACGGAAACACAGTGACCAATAGAACCTTTCTCATGATCTACCATTTCAAAGCCGATTACTTCATGAAAGTAAAATGCTTTTCCGGATAAGGGGGGTAAGACTTCTAGAGGGAGGTAAATTTCTCTACCAATAAGAGCTTCTGCGTCTTCTTGGGATTCCACATCCTCTAATCTTAGAATGAAATGTCCTTTGGAGTTTTGGGCTAACTCTTCAATAAAAAATGGAATCAATTCATCTTGCACAAGCAATAGAATTGATTCCAAATCTCTGTACTTTTCGTTTTGATCCGTATCAAAAACTGCTATAATCTCTCCTTTGTAACCGTGTTTACGGCTTATATGTCCGAGAAAAAAACAATCTTCTTTACGCATTCAAAAAAGGATTAAGCTTCTTCTTTAGGAGCTTCACCTTCTTCTGCGGCAGGAGCCTCTTCAGCAGCTGGAGCTTCCTCTGCAGGAGCATCAGCCTCAGCTGTAGTTTCTTCAGCAGGAGCTTCTTCAACAACAGGAGCATTTGCTTCTGCAATTGCAGCGGCTCTCGCTTTGCTTACTTCCGCTTCTGCTTCAAGAGCTTTAGCTTTAGCATCAGCTTGGCTTTGAGCCAACTGATCTTTCTTGCCTTGTACTTTGTCTACTTTTTCAGCCAACCAAGCTTCAAATTTCTTTTCTGCTTCCTCCTCGCTATGAGCACCTTTGCGAACACCATCTAAAAGGTGTTTCTTCATCATTACTCCTTTGTAACTTAAAATAGCACGAGCAGTATCTGTTGGTTGAGCACCATTCATAACCCACTTTACAGCATTGTCGAAATTGAGATCTATGATAGCTGGATTGACATTAGGATTATAAGTTCCTAATTTTTCAATGTTTCTACCATCACGCTTAGCGCGAGCATCTGCTACTACAATGTGAAAGAAAGGTTTGCCTTTACGGCCGTGGCGTTGTAATCTGATTTTTGTTGCCATAAATCATTAATTGTTTTAGAAGGGTCCAAAACCCTGTTAATTAATTCTAATTTTAGAAGGCGGCAAAAGTAAGTTAAATATCTGATATCTAATAAGGTTTGCTTTTCAAATTTCAAAGTTAGTAGCACCTGATATACTTATCAATGTTTATTAACACCTATTGGGTCAGATTTTACATTGTGCTAATTTTATAGATTAGAATAATAATATCCAACTACTTAGCTGTCAATGTTTTTAGTTTTTGATACCGAAACGACCGGTTTACCACAAAATTTCAATGCGCCATTAACGGATTTCGATAATTGGCCAAGAGCGGTGCAAGTTGCTTGGCAATTACATGATTTAGATGGAAAGCTGGTTGAAGTAAAGGATTTTGTAATTCGCCCAGATGGTTTTGATATTCCATACAACGCGGCCAAAGTTCATGGAATTACTACAGAAGTTGCCCAGCATTATGGAGTTTCTTTAGAAGAAGCCCTTGAGGAATTTAGTAAAGATGTAAAGCGCGCTAAGTTTGTTGTAGGGCACAACATTCAGTTTGATATCAATATTATGGGTTGTGAGTACTTGCGCTTAGAGCAAGACAATCTGTTGGATGGAAAGCTGAGCATAGATACCAGTAATGAAACCACTCACTTTTGCAAGCTCCCTGGCGGTAAAGGAGGTGGTTATAAATATCCGAAGTTAGAAGAGCTTCATTTCAAGTTGTTTAATGAAGGTTTTGCTGAAGCACACAATGCAGCAGCTGATGTTGAGGCTACAACTCGAGCATTTTTAGAGCTGGTTCGGATTGGCGTTTTTGACAATAAACGAGTGGAGTTTACACCTGAGGATAGAGCTAAATTTCAGGAAGTAAACCCAATTATGGTTAAACCCATTGGGTTAAAAGTTCAATCCTTTAAGGAACTAGCCGAAAAACTCGAACAAGAGCGGACAAAACAAACAGATGTTGATGTTCTAGAAGAGGTAGACTCAAACCAGTCGTTTGTGCATCTCCATCTTCACACTCAGTTCTCTATTTTACAAGCTACTTGCGAGGTAAAGGCACTCATTGGAAAAGCCAAATCCATGAATATGCCAGCGGTGGCAATGACGGATCATTCGAATTTATATGGTGCTTTTCAATTTGTAGAAACCGCCTTAGCGAACGATATAAAACCCATATTGGGCTGTGAGCTTCAGGTTTGTCGGGATCATACCGATAGAACTCAAAAGGACAATGGGTTTCAACAAGTATTTATAGCAAAAACTAAAGAAGGTTATCACAATCTAGCTAAGCTTTCTTCCATCGGCTATGTAGATGGATTCTACTATGTACCGAGAATTGATAAAAAGGTATTACTGGAGTACAAAAAGGATCTGATTACCATTACAGGAAATCTGTATGGAGAGATTCCTTATCTCATATTAAATGTAGGAGAAAAGCAGGCTGAGGAAGCTTTTAAGTGGTACCATGAGCAGTTTGGAGAGGATTTTTATGTGGAGCTGATGCGCCATGGTTTGGAAGAGGAAAAGGTAGTGAACCAAACCCTCTTGCGTTTTGCTCAGAAGTATGGCGTAAAATATTTTGCTTCTAATAATGTGTATTACCTCAATAAGGACGATGCCAATGCGCATGACATTCTATTGTGTGTAAAAGATTCAGAGTATCAATCAACACCTATAGGAAGAGGTAGAGGTTTCCGTTTCGGCTTTCCGAATCAGGAATTTTACATGAAGAGCCCGGAAGAAATGCGTGAGCTTTTTTCGGACCTACCACAGGCACTGAGCACCACGGTAGAGATAGCCGATAAGATTGAAGCATTCTCTTTGGCTAGAGATGTATTGTTACCCAAGTTTGATATTCCTGAGGAATTTATTGATCCTGAGGACGATAAAGATGGTGGAAAACGAGGTGAAAATGCGTTTTTAAGACACCTTACTTATGAAGGGGCTAAAAAGCGATACGATGACATTACCGATGATATAAAGGAGCGCCTGGATTTTGAGCTGGAAACCATAGCGAAAACGGGATATCCCGGATACTTCCTTATTGTTCAGGATTTTACCAGCCAAGCGCGAATAATGGGGGTGAGCGTAGGTCCTGGAAGGGGATCTGCAGCCGGATCTGCAGTGGCCTATTGTATTGGAATCACCAATGTAGATCCTATTGCATATGATCTCCTGTTTGAGCGTTTCTTAAATCCAGATCGTGTTTCTCTACCTGATATTGATATTGATTTTGATGATGAAGGACGGGGAAGAATTATTGATTGGGTAGTAAATAAATACGGACAAAGCCAAGTAGCTCAAATCATCACTTATGGCACCATGGGTGGCAAATCTGCGATTAGAGATACTGGTAGAGTTTTGCAATTGCCTTTACCAGATACGGACAGAATCGCTAAGCTGGTTCCTGATGTTAAGTTGAGAAAGCTCTTTGGATGGAGTGAAAAGGAGATGGGCGAGAAGCTGAACGGTGATTTGTATCAGCTCGGTAAGCAGCTTATTGAAGTTTCAAATGGAAATTCTTTAGAATCTCAAACGGTAAACCAAGCCCGAATCTTAGAAGGATCGGTACGAAATACGGGTATTCACGCTTGTGGTGTAATTATCACTCCTGATGATATTACAAAGTTTATCCCGGTAGGTACGGCCAAAGACTCGGATTTATACGTTACTCAATTTGACAACTCGGTAGTAGAATCTGCTGGGATGTTAAAGATGGATTTTTTAGGCTTAAAAACCTTAAGCATCATAAAGGATGCGATTAAGTTGGTTAAGGAAAGGCATGATGTAGATATTGACCCAGATGAAATTCCTTTAAATGATCCTAAAACTTTTGAGCTTTATCAGCGAGGAGAAACCAACGGAACCTTTCAGTTTGAATCTGCTGGAATGCAAAAGCACCTCAAAGCTTTAAAGCCAGATAAGTTTGAGGATCTAATTGCGATGAACGCGCTTTATCGCCCAGGACCTTTGGAATATATCCCCAACTTCATCAAGCGTAAACATGGGGAGGAGGAGATCCAGTATGATCTCCCTGTGATGGAGGAGTATTTGGCAGAAACGTATGGGATTACCGTATATCAGGAGCAAGTGATGCTTTTATCGCAAAGCTTAGCCGGCTTCACCAAAGGTGAGGCTGATGTTTTGCGTAAAGCAATGGGTAAAAAGAAGCGTGATGTCCTGGATAAAATGAAGCCTAAATTCATTGAACAGGGTGTAGAAAGAGATCACGATGCTAAAATATTAGAGAAGGTTTGGAA
>CAZAJG010000020.1:45567-67410 GCA_964485405.1 uncultured Owenweeksia sp.
ATCTCACTCTACCTGTTACGCTTGGATAGCCTATCAAACAGCCTATTGTAAGGCACATTATCCTGCCGAATATATGGCAGCAGTGCTTTCCAATAATATGAACGACATAAAGAAAGTTACTTTTTTTATGGAAGAGTGTAAGCGTATGGGAATTCCAGTATTAGGCCCGGATGTAAATGAATCTTCCTTAAAGTTCACCGTAAACCCAAAAGGTGAGATCCGTTTTGGACTTGGCGGGATGAAAGGCGTAGGAGAAGGTGCTGTTTTGGAGATCATCAATAAACGGACAGAGGATGGAATGTATAAGCACATTTTTGATCTACTCAAACGGGTGGATCTTCGTTCAGTAAATAAAAAAACACTCGAAAGTTTAGCTCTAGGAGGAGCGTTTGACACTTTTGAAAACGCGCATAGAGCCGTATACTTTTACCAAAATGGAGACGATAGAACCTTTTTGGAAAGAGCGATGAAGTATGCTCAAACTTTAAAAGCTCAAGAAGAATCTGCACAGGTATCTCTCTTTGGAGAAAATCAAGAAGTAAGCTTACCCGAACCTGAAATTCCAACGGTTCCGGAATGGCAAAACTTAATGTTACTAGGAAAAGAGAAGGAGGTAAATGGTATTTACTTGAGTGCACATCCCTTGGATGATTTTAAGTATGAGTTGGAAATGCTTTGTAGCCATGAAGTGAAGAGTTTTTCTGATTTAAATGGAATTAGCGAATACACTATTGCTGGAATTGTTACGGATGTAAGACACGCTACAACCCGAAAGGGAAAGCCTTTCGGCATTTTTACTTTTGAAGATTTTTCTGGGAACCATGAATTTGCCGTGTTTGGCGATGAGTATCTTAAAATAAGACCCTATTTAGATTTAAACATGATGTTGATGATAAAGGGTTTTGTGAAAAGGTACACCCCTTGGGAAGGTGCTCAACCACGTATAGAACCTAAAATTAAGGAGATTATACTGTTGCAAGATGTGATGGATCAAATGGGCCAATCTATTAGTTTAACGCTCAGTTTAGATGATGTTAATCCTCAGAATATAGAGGTTATCAATGACTTGGTTGAAAACAATAAGGGTAATAAAAGACTGAATTTCCTGATCTTTGACCCTGAAAAGCCATCCAGATATGTGAAGATGCCAAGCAGAAACAGTGGTGTTGTAATTAGCAAAGAGTTTTTGGATGAAGTGAAGGAACACTCCTTTTTAAAAATGCAACTGAACTAATAGAAGCGTTTTGCTACGGTCGTTGAACCGACCTTTCTGGGAGAGTTTTTGACTTAATATTGTATTAACGTAAACTTAATTTTAGATAATAGAAATCCTATGGCAGTTGAAATTACAGATGCAAACTTCGAGGAAGTAGTATTAAAATCAGACAAGCCCGTGTTAGTTGACTTTTGGGCAGAATGGTGCGGACCATGTAGAATGGTAGGACCCATTGTAGAAGAATTGGGACAAGAATTTGATGGAAAGGCAGTAGTGGGTAAGGTAAATGTTGACAATAACCGCGCTGTATCTGAAAAATTTGGAATCCGTAATATTCCAACCTTGTTGGTTTTTAAAGGAGGAGAAGTAGTAGATAAGCAAGTAGGAGTTGCTCCTAAAAATGTACTAGCTGGCAAATTAGAAGCGCAAATGGCTTAAGGTCATAAAATCTTATATATATATAAGGCCCCTTTGAAATTTTTTCAAAGGGGCTTTTATTTAACCAGTATTTAAGTGGGGGTTCAACCGTTTAAATCTTTTAGTAAAGCTCGGAACTCACTCAGTTTATAAACCTCGTAGGATAGAGTGTAGTCCTTTTTCTTGCCACTTATTTTTTCGTAGTAAACCAATGCTTTCCCATCTTCTACTTTATAGGCTAGCAAAGCCGCTTTCTCCTTTTTAGGAATACCATCCCGTTTATAAAGTTTACCATCTTCCGACTTTCGGAGCGGAAGTAAACTTTTTATGTCTTTAAAAACGATATAGGTCTTTTCACCAGAAGCATCTGTATCCTTGAGTGTAATAGGGCGTAAATCGCTGGGTTTATATTTTAAAAAGCGATCTATATTAATCCAAGTGAGTTCGTTATAGTGCATCACATAGGAGTTCACCAAAGTTCCGCTCACTGCAGAGTCGTCCGAGTAAGACTCCATGGCTGAATCAATTCTTCTTTTCCATTCCTCATCTATCAATCTCTCTTTATCTCGAATGGCTTCATAGATTTTTTTATTCTCATTCACAGCATTTATATATGCCTCTACGTTTTTAAAATCCAAACTATCTGTAAGCTGTTGCCTATTCCATTTTTGATAAGCTTCATGATAGGCATTCATTTTCTGATTATACTCTAACGAATGTCTTTCATAATGTTCTTTTCGTCTTTTGTAAGTGGATCGGTTGTCCTCATATCTATTTAAGGCGTTTGTGTACGCCTCGTTCTGGCGCTTTTTAATGATGCGGGCTATAGGTTGCTCGTACCACTTAAGAGACTTAAAGTACTCAGTCTCATTTGGCCTTTTCGGTGGTTTAGGTTTTCCAATAAGCTCAGGTTTGCTCGGTTTATTTGTATAATCTCTTCTAAAGTGAGGTACTTTAAAGTATCGAAGGTTAGAGAAGTTTAGCTTAGGTCGTAAGCTGTAAATATTTAAGGCATCGGCAGCCACAGGGCGTCCTGTTGAGGTCCAATCTTCCCCTTTGTCTGAAATAAAAACTTCCATTCCTTTTTGAAAATTCTGATAGGGTACTTTAATTTCTAGGTTTTTGTTAGAATCTAGGAATACTTCTTTTCCTGATGCGGTTTGAGCGGAAATGTTGATCATACCTCCACTTTGTAACATTTCACCATCACTTTGAGTAGAGAGGTTAAGCGACAAAAAGCTACTCAGATCTATAGCTTCTGTTAGCTTAACATTTACAGCTTCCTGAACCACTTCACCCTCTTGCGTTAGAAAAGCGTTAGCAGGTATTTCAACACGTACACCTTGGTTGCCTTTTATTTGTTGCTGCTTTGTGGGATCAAGCTGAAAATGGTTATCCGTTTCCGATAAGGCTTCTTCCAAGTCGTTAATGCTCTCAAAATAGTACCGGGTTAAATGAAGGACTACTCTTCGGTTGTTGTGTTTGTTTTCTGCAGTTGTGTTGGGTTGAGCAGGGTTTCGTTCACCAAAAAATTGAGTGGAAAGAATTTCCGAACCCATTCCTTGAGCGATTAAGAAATCTTTTACTGCTTTTACACGTTTTGCAGATAAAGAGTCGTTAAACCTAAGGTTTCCGATATTGTCCGTGTGCCCCTCCAAAAGGATTTCAAAATCATCGTTTGGGTTCAGGGTTTGAATCAAACTGTCGAGAGTTTGAATGGAGGAGGGGCTGAGGATATAGCTTCCGCTTTGAAAATGAATAGAAAGAGATTGGGGTTTGAGCTTGGCATGAATGGAAGAGACCATTAAACAAAGCAGAAGGGAGATAGATATTTTTGTCATGGTAGGTAAGGTATTTGGTTAAAACGATTACCCTATTATAACTACCCTATTTATTTAAATATTATGTCGAATACTAATTTTCTTTTTTATAACTCTCTGAAAAGCAGGGTGTGTTAAGAAAGGAGATGTGTGGAAAAATCAAAAAGCCTTAGATTAGGAATCTTAACGCAATGCAGAATGGATAAAGGTACATTTGACCTTGAAAAATATAGAGATTTAGAGCATTTAGAGTTGTACGCTCGCCAGGTGGTAGAAGGTTTTATTACAGGTTTGCATAAAAGCCCTTACCATGGTTTTTCGGTAGAGTTTTCGGAGCATCGAATTTACAATCCCGGAGAAAGCACAAAAAATATAGATTGGAAATTATACGGTCGTACAGATCGGCTCTATACCAAGCGGTATGAGGAAGAAACAAACCTTCGTTGCCACATGATTGTAGATACAAGTGGAAGCATGTTTTACCCAGTAGATCGACTTTGGAGTGCTACGGAACCGAATAAAATTTTATTCTCATCGGTATCGGCTATGGCCATTATGCAGTTGATGCGAACGCAACGCGATGCTGTAGGGTTAAGTCTAGTAGGAAAAGGAAATGTGCAAACGGACGCTCGATCTACGCGTCAGCATCATAAAGCATTAACCGTTGAGCTCAATAAAGTGCTAAGCAACTTTGATAAGAATAAAAAGGAAGAAGAAGTTTCTTTAGCAGATAGTTTGCATGTGCTCGCAGAGCGCATCCCAAAACGCTCTCTAGTTTTACTTTTTTCTGATCTTTTTGAGATGAATGAAAATGAAGAAAAACTTTTTGATGCCCTTCAACACCTCAAATACAACAAACACGAATTAGTCATTTTTTGGACTACAGATCATCAAACGGAATTGGAATTCGACTTTGAAGAAAGGCCGTATCGCTTTGTGGACATGGAAGATGGCAGCGTGTTGAAAATGAATCCAGCGGAAGTAAAGAAGAAGTACAAGCAAGAAATACAAAGCTTTACCGATCGTTTACGCTTAAAGTGCCTTCAACATAAAATTGATTTGGTAGAAGCGGATGTTGGCTTAGGATATTATCCCGTATTACAGAATTACCTGATTAAGAGGAAGAAGATGTTCTAAAAAGAGTGCTTCTGCTTAAGGAGGAGAAAAAAATATTGAAATCACTCGATTTTATTTGCACCGAAACGAAATACCCTTATATTTGCGCTCCCGTTTACAAAACGGTGTTCATTACAATATTGGTCCGGTAGTTCAGTTGGTTAGAATACATGCCTGTCACGCATGGGGTCGCGGGTTCGAGTCCCGTCCGGACCGCCACAAAAAAAGCCGAGCATTTTATGCTCGGCTTTTTTGTTTCTATGCCTTTTCTCATTTAAAAACTATAAGTAACTCCCAGTCTTACTCTTCTAGGTAAACCGTAGTTTCCAGGATTGTTGATTGAGCGATTGTAAAGGTCTACATAGGATTGTGCATTGGTTTGTTGTGTAAGCTGAGCTGCTGCTGCGGTGGATGACAAAAAGCCGTTGTCGTCTGCACTCCCAGTAAAGTCATATACATCCACAATGTTTCGAGTATTGAAAACATTTAAGATCTGAAGATACACTTCAAAATTATGCTTTCCATTGCGGGTGGAAAACACCTTATTCACTTTAGCATCAAAAGTCATTTGCCAGGGTAAACGGGCACCATTTACTTGTCCATCTATTTGCGCATTGGGTCTAAAATCTACTCTTTTGGTATAAGGGTTTCCAGAAAAAGCATTCATCGTCATGTTGATTCCTGCGTTTTGAAAAACGCGCTTGTTCCACCATACTGGACCGTTGTATCGCGCTCCGTATCCATATCTAAAGTCTCCTAACACACTTATTTGATGACGTGTATCAAAATTTAAGGGAAGAATGTATCTTAAATTCGGTTGACCAGAATTGGCCAGGTTAAAACCTGAATTTGCGCTAGAGCCCGTGCCATCAGCAAACTGCAGAGTATAGTTGGCACGCATACTGATGTTATTGGTACGGTTCATTTCATACTCAAAAGAAAACCCCTTGGTGGTAGAAAAATCTACATTGGTAAAGGCAATGTAGGTGATGGGATAAGCTTGCGTAAAAGCAGTAGTTTGAACCAAGTCCCTAAACTCTCTGTAAAAAGCACTCAACTTTAAGGTACTTCTCTCGGTTAAGGCTTGTTTAAAACCCAATTCATACTCCGTAGTAATTTGTGGTTTTAGGTTAGGATTGCTTAAAATTCCACCGGCATCTCGGTTCAATAGGTTGAGGTAGTCGAATGGATTGGAACGAGAGGTAGCAGCCAAAGGTCTTTGAGCGAGAACATCATAATGAGCCATAAAAAGCGCTTCATCCGAAATAGGAAAATTAAAGGCAATACGGGGCATGATCACCACTTGCGGCTTATAATCTTCAAAAGAAGCACTTGTAAGCGTTTTGCTTGCCTCACTATCCACAGATGGAGGTGTTACCAATAAGGGTTTTATACCACCACCAGCTGCATCAGAAAGCTGCTGAGGATTGGCAAGAGGATCTCCGTTGGCATCAAACCAAAGGTTATTTTCCGGATTGCGATAACCTACAATAGAGGCGTTCTCATAATCAAAACTATTTATGTACACTACATAATCCTGTCCAATGGATGAAGGGACACTTTCTCGTGCAGAACCTGATAGTTCAGTTTGAGCTAAATCCCGAACACGGTAAGTAGGAAACAGCACAAAAGGATCTTTGAGCACCTCCTGATTCAAATCAAAACGATCAACCCGTACACCCACATTAAACACTAAATCTCTAAAGGTGAATTTATCTTGAATGTAACCCGCCATATAAATGGGTTGAAAAGCAGCAATAGGCCTGCTCAAATCACCATTTTCATCGCGAGCGGAAAAGAAATCGGCCACGGTAACATTCTCATTCATGATTTGTCCGGTATAATCATAGCCATAGTAGTTTACATAGGATATCCCACCGGGATTTATCAATTCATCTGCTGAGAAAAAGTCTAAACTAAAAAGACTAGGATCCATATTGAGAATATTGATTTGCTCTGTGCTTAATGGATCTAAGCCCAACACGCTTCTAGCATTTTCAGCAAAGCGGCTGGCATCATTTGGCGAGTAGATGTAGTTGTAGTTAATGGTGTCTTGAAAAACTCCATTTTCATCCCGAACATAGATGGGGTTGGAAAGGTCTAGCTCTTGATTAGGCTTGTTTTGTAGCAAACGCATTTGATTCCATAAGCCTGTAGCATTTAAGCTGTAAGCTCTATCTGTACGTTGTTCATATTCAAAACCAACAATTAGAGAATGATCTTCTATGTCAAAATTAGAAGAACCGGTAAGTCTGAATTGGCCATTTTGAAACTTGGAGTACCCTCCTTGCGCAGCTCCAGGGCTTCCCCACAAATCATAAACCGCTCTGGGGCTAGTGCCATTGATGGGAATATTATTTCCGATGAGTTGCTCAATTGTGGCGGGAGCAAGGTTTTCATACTCTTGGGCCAATTCATAATAATGACTGGTGTAATTACCACGAACTCTATTGTTAGGGCCTTGTGTGAAATCGATGCGAGTAGGAGATTCTCCAATGTATCTAAAAGCTTCAACACCCGATGCGCTATCCACTCCATAAACATAGGCGGGCTGGGTGATCACATTAAATTGGCCAATGTGCCCATATTTGAAAAAATCAGTACCATATCGAGCATCACTAACTTCTCCTCGGTTTTGAGTATAGTCTACTTGAATGGAGTAAAAAGCATTTTTTATAAACGATTTAGAATCCTTGGGAGATCGGAAAAATTGTTGAAACCGGGCGCGGGCATTCCAATCCGAACTGACTTGATCTAAATTGTTTTGAGAGTTGAAAATATGGTTCGCTAGATCCGCTCTTTTGCTATCGTTGTATATCCATCTTCCACCCAAACTTAGGTTGGTCGTTTCGCTCGTTTTAAAGGTTAAATCTCCTATTAGCCGAAGTTCGCTCGTATGGCTGTTGTCTCTTGCATCTATATCGGTTAAATCATTTTCATTAATGAATTCAGAGCGGTAAAAAACGCTTTGCCCAGAAGGGTTTACCGTAAGAGGATTTTCCTGCAGATCTGTTAAAGTAGAAGAGCTGAGCTTAGCATAGGGAACCCAAGTTGGAGCAGGTTCTTTGTTGTACTCATATTCTGTAGATAACAAGAAACTCGCTATGGGTAATCCTTTATCATCTTTCCAGATAGGTCCACCCAAAGTAAGAGCGAAAAGGTTGTGTCCATAATTATCAAATAAGGTAGAGGTAACCATTTCCGCGCTTCCAAAAAACAAACCGGTTGGACCTCTGGTAACCGCACTTACAACCCCTCCAGTTACATCGCCATAAGGAGCGGGTATGCCTCCTGTAAAAACTTCTATTTCTCCAATTGCATCTTTAGGCATTGGACTGTTGGTTCTGAGTTTAATACCGTTAAGGTAGTATTGCGTTCCTTCTGGACGCGTTCCTTTGATTACAATGTTGCCGGCAGCATCTTTAATCGCGCCTGGCGTAAGTAAGATAATATCATCTATATGTCTATCTGCTCTTTGTTGTATGTCTTTGCGTTTGTAAACATCTCCTGTCACCGTCTCTTTAATGAGTTCTATTTTTGATCCATCAACCTGTGCCGTTCCCAGCATAGTGGTAGAATCTTGTAGGGTGAAGTTTTGCACGGATACCGTATTGGGCGAAATACTCACATCCGTAAGGATATAGGTTCGCTTACCAATGTACTCCACCTCCACATCATAAGTTCCTGGATCAATGGGGTTGATGTTGTACTTGCCATTAAAGTCAGTAATGCGATAAGTAACAAGGGCTCCGGCTTTGTTTTTTACCTTAACAGAGGCGGAGATAAGGGTTTGACCAGTTTCTTTTTCTTTAACTACCCCTTTTAAGGAGCCAGGTCCCGTTTGGGCAATGAGCCCACTAACGGCAAAGAAAAATGTTAGCAACAGAAATTTTCGTAGCATAGGGTTTTGTTTTAGTTAAGCCAAAGTTTAAGGTAGGGGGAGTCACCCTCTTGATGAGGTTTTTTTAAATCCAAGCAAGCGATTTTGACTTATCGTTATAAAAATTAAAAAAGGAGGAGAAGCGTATAAGAGCTCGTTATATTACTTCCCTTAGAGAAAAGAGTTTAAGACATCATTGCCATCGTATAGATGATTTTTCATTCCACATGTTATTCGGTGTTCGTTCTGTCTTTTTGACCTTCAACTTTTAATTTGGTTGCTTATAATATTCCTCAGCGGAAATAAATATCACTTCACAGACATTTAAGTTCGTATAGAGCAAATACATTTGTGGAAAAATATGATCTCTATGCGAATTGTTGTTTCTCTACTCCTTATGCTGCCATTTATTGGAGCCGCTCAAAATGGAATGTATGATGTATGTCCTTTAAAAGTAGGAGAGTCCATCCCTGAAGGTATCAGCTTACAATCAAAAGAAGGAAAAGCGATTGAGTTAAAATCCGTTTTAGCGGAAAAGCCAACCGTATTGATTTTTTACCGTGGCGGATGGTGCCCGTATTGCACCAAACATTTAGCTGAAATTCAAGAAGCGAAATCTGAAATTGAAGCATTGGGCTATCAAATTATAGCTATTACTCCAGATCAACCACAACGGCTAGAGAAGAGTGTGGAAAGATCAAAAACAGAATATCCGATTTACTCAGATAGTGAGCTAGATGCCATAAACGCTTTTGGTTTAGGTTGGCAAGTGGATAAAAAACTATTCGCCAAGTATAAAGACAAATATCAACTGGATTTAACGGAATGGAGTGGAAAAGAACATAATATGTTACCCGTTCCAGGGCTTTATATTATTAAAGATAATGTGGTGGAATTCAATTATGTAAATCCCAAGTATTCTACTAGACTTAAAGCCGAAACCTTACTAGCTATCCTAGAAACCTTAGATTAGGAACGGTCTGGAGTTTGGAATTAATTTATCTTGCCGCTTTCAAATTTTGGCAAGATGAATAAGAGTGGTTTTGTATTTCTAGTACTTTCTTTTATCAGTTTGGTTTCCTGTAGCAATGCTGCGGAAGACATCAATTGTGAAGAGCAGCTTTATCAAGCAAAGAAGAAAGTTATCGCTTTAACAGAGAGTTTAAACTGTTTAGATACACTTTCTGTAGAGCAGGCCTATCAAGCTCAAAAGCGATTGGTAGCTTTATATGCTAAGGATGGCCAGATTCAAGGGTTTAAAGCTGCCACAACTTCATCTGCTTCTCAAGAGCTTTTAAATATAAATGAACTCACTTCGGGTGTGCTTTTTCATGCTGGTGTAAAGGCATCTGGCGATACAATTTACCTTTCTCAAATGGTAGGGCCGAAAATTGAAACAGAGCTTGGGTTCCGTTTTAAAAGGCAGATTGATAAAGAGTTGAGTGTAGAAGAGGTGAAGCAAAACATCGGGGTGGGGCTTCCTGTTCTAGAGATTCCGGATCTGATTTTCGAAAATTTGAAAGCTATAAAAGGCCCTCAATTTATAGCTTCTAACGCCTTTGCCTCTCATGTAGTGGTTGGTATGGCTAAATGGGCTGGTAATTTAGATCTAGATTCCATATCGGTTGCTCTATACAATAACGGAGAGGAGATAAACATAGGTATGGGGAGTGATGTGCTAGAAGGACAATGGGAAACCTTAACGCTTTTAGTGAATCAATTGGTTAAACAAGGGTATACCATAGAGCCGCATCATATTTTAATAACCGGCTCTTTGGGTAAATTACTTCCACTTAAAGTAGGTACGTATAGAGCGGAATACTCAGCTCTTGGGGAATTGGTTTTAGAGGTAAAGCCTTAATTAACCTTCTACCGTTTTTTGCTTAGGTGTAAAAAGGTACATCCAAATCACTCGGGATAATCGGTAGTTGAAAAGAGATAGAAGTACCACTACACCCACTATAATCCCAAACATTCTTACATCAAAAACACGGTCAAAGAAAAACTGACACAGCACAAAGGTGGCGATTACTTCAGCCATAGCTAAACCATAACTTACATACATGGCTCCTTGAAAAAAGCCAGGTTCTCGAGAGAAGCGATGCTCACATTCTGTGCATTGTTCCCTCATTTTAGGAAGCTTTAAAGAAAAGCCAGTCCTCTTCTCATACACGTCTCCTTTTTCACAATTCGGACACTTTCCTTTAATGCAACTTACAACTCTACTCATGCTCTCGTCAGATTAATTTCTTAAAGACATCTGTTAACAGATGCAAAGGTCTGAATAATTTTCAGGATCTTATCTTAAAAAAAGGTGCTTTAAATAGCACAAAAAGGACATTGGTCTTATTTTTGATCCTTATGGAAGAACTTCCTATTTATCAGATTAACCAATTTAAAAATGCAAAAAGATCAGGTAGGCTTTATGCAAGCGATTTAAGCAATCACTTAAAAGAACATGATTTTATTACTACCCCTCATAAACACAACTTCTGCCTGTTGGTGCTCTTTACACAGGGTAAAGGAGAACACGAAATAGACTTTAATACGTACCCTGTTGAACCAGGAAGTATTTTTATTCTAAAACCCGGTCAAGTGCACAATTGGAAGCTTTCTAAAGATATTGAAGGCTATATATTTTTTCATACCAAGGATTATTACGACTTGGTTTTTAGCGATCATAGACTTTATGATTACCCCTTTTTTCAAAATATAAGAAGTAAGCCGCTGGTCTCTTTATCCGGCAAAGACTATGAAAGAATTTTAGATTTAGCGAAAAAAATTCTAGAAGAATATCAATCCGACAATCTACTCAAGTATAGAAAGATCTGTTCGCTTTTAGATATAACCTATATCGAACTCACGCGTGTATACATACCATCCGGTTCCAAGGAGCTAAATACGAGTCCATACTCGGAGCGAATCTTTCTTTTTGAACGTTTGGTGGAAGAGAATTTTAAAACTTTAAAATCTCCCAAAGAGTATGCTGATCTCATGAACATCAGTACAAAACACCTAAATCGAATCTGCCAGAACACCCTGGTAAAAACGACTTCTGAGGTTATATCTGAACGTATTTTATTGGAAGCGAGAAGAATGCTGGTGCATGGAAAAAGTAACATTAATGAAATTGCAACGACCCTCGGTTTTGAGGACCCTTCCTATTTTACAAGGCATTTTAAAAAGACAAGTTTAGAAACACCGTCTCAATTCATAAACCGTTATTTGCAAAATGATGTTTAACCATCTCTACTCTAAGCTATACGTATGAATACGAATTTCACTCCTCAAGAGGCTTTAAAGAAGCATTTTGGCTACGATGCCTTTCGTCTCGAGCAAGAAAATATAATCCATAATGTACTCGCAGGTAAAGACACTTTTGTTTTAATGCCCACCGGAGGAGGTAAGTCTATTTGTTATCAACTTCCTGCTTTAATGATGGATGGTTTAACTGTAGTTGTTTCTCCGCTTATCGCCTTAATGAAAGATCAGGTAGATGCTTTGCGCACTAACGGAGTAAAAGCGGCTTATTTAAACTCTACGCTTACGCCTGAGCAACAGTCACAGATCATATTTCAGATTCGTAATGGTGATATTAAAATACTTTATCTCGCTCCAGAGCGATTGATCTCAGATGGACAAGGATTCTTAGATTTTCTTGCCTCGTTAAAAGTATCTTTGGTTGCTATCGATGAGGCGCACTGTATTTCCCAATGGGGTCACGATTTTAGACCGGAGTACCTAAAACTGCATCAACTTAAAAAGCAGCTTCCCAATACGCCATTTATAGCACTTACCGCAACGGCAGATGAGCTTACCCGTAAGGATATATTGGACAAGTTAAAATTAGAAAACCCGCAAACTTTCCTTTCCAGCTTTAATCGAGCTAACATTGAATACCATGTAAAGGCAAAACAAAACAGCTTTGAAAAGCTTTTAGACTTTCTGGATGCTAGAAAAGATGAGTCGGGGATTATATATACCCTTTCTAGGAAAGAAACAGAAAGCTTATCGGCAAGATTAAGAGCAGAAGGGTTTAATGCTAAACCATATCATGCGGGATTAAAGCGTGAGGAAAGAGAACAAAACCAAGATCTTTTTTTAAGAGATGAGGTAAAGATTATCGTAGCAACCATCGCCTTTGGAATGGGAATAGATAAATCGAACGTGCGCTTTGTAGTACACATGACGATGCCCAAAAACATTGAAGGTTATTATCAAGAAACAGGAAGGGCGGGTAGAGATGGGCTACCGAGTATTGCTTACCTCTTTTACAGTAGCGGAGACTTGTTTAGATTAAAAGGTTTTGCTGAGGTAGATGGTAATGAAGATCAAAGTAAGGTGATGCTTCAGAAGCTTAACATTATGGCCGAGTACTGCGAAACGAGGAGCTGTAGGCGAAAATATCTGTTGAACTATTTTAATGAAGAAGCTAGTGACAACTGTGGTAGTTGTGATGTTTGTTTGACAGAGTTGGAAATGATGGATGCGACTCGCCCTGCTCAGATGGTTTTGTCGGCTATGGTGCGTTTGCAAAGTAGTTTTGGTATGAATTATATCGTTCAGGTTTTGCGAGGCTCAAAGGCTGAAAATATATGGGATAGCCATAAGAGTTTAAAGACCTATGGCGCAGGTGTAGAGCACTCAAAAGAGGATTGGACCTACATGATTAAAGAGTTTATTCGAGAGGGTTACATAAACCGATCTCATGGGCAGTATCCTGTTTTAGAGTTAAATGAAAAGAGTTGGAAGGTTTTAAAAGAAGGCGAAAAAGTATCTATCGCTAAGCCCGAAGTTGAAACAGTCAACAGGGAGCAGCATGAAGAACAAGAGGCATTACCGTTTGAAAGTGATCTTTTACAGGACCTTAAAAGGCTGAGAAAGAAAATAGCGGATGAAATGGGTGTGCCTTCCTTTGTAGTTTTTTCGGATGCCACTGTATTGGAGTTGGCTACCTATTTGCCTCAAAAAGAAGAAGACCTTTATAAGATATCTGGATTTGGAGAAGTGAAGGTAGATAAATACGGGTTTTCCTTTTTGGAAGAAATCAATGCTTACTGCCGCATTCATAAGTTAGAAAGTCGTATCGATCAAAAAGCATCTGTTAAAAGAAAGACGACCAAAAAGAAGAGAAAGAAAAAGTCTAGTGGATCTTCGGATACAAAATTGAGGAGCTTTGAGCTTCATGAACAAGGTATGAGTATGCTAGAAATAGCAAAAAACAGAGATTTGAATGCCGTTACCATAGAAGGTCACTTGGCTCATTTTGTAGGAGAGGGCAAACTGAGTGTACATGATTTTGTAACACCAGAAAAAAGGAAGCCGATAGAAGATGCGATTGAGAAACTAGGAGCTGAAAAACTAGCTCCACTAAAAGAAGCTTTAGGTGATTCTTTTTCCTACGGAGAGATAAAGATGACAGTAAAGCATTTAGAATTTTTAGAAAGTAAAAAGTAAGATTCCTAATGGTAAAGTATAATCCCAAAGATTGGTTTGGTCTAATTTTCAAGTTCCATAAAACAGAAACATTCAGAAAGCTCTTCTGGGTGTTGTGCAGCTTAGCTTTGTTTTCGCTGATCGTTGTATATATAGAAAAAGAGGTTTTTGATTTAGAATATGCCTATTCTACAACGGTACACTCTCTACTAGGTTTTGTGATTTCATTGTTGCTCGTATTTAGAACCAATACGGCTTACGACCGATGGTGGGAAGGCAGAAAACAATGGGGGGCATTAGTAAACGTAAGTCGCAATTTTGCCCTAAAAATTAATGCTTTTATCCCTAAATCCGAATCGAAAAGAAGGCAAGAACTGGCTGAGATGACGGCCAGCTATTCTAGGATTTTAAAAAGTCATTTACGTGATGTTGCGGTTGAAGAGCTAAAAAAAGAACTCCCAGATACGATCAGTAGTGAAGGCATAGATCATGTTCCAAATGCCATCGCCAATGCCATGCAAAATCGCTTGTTGGAAATGTTCAACCGTAAAGAGATTAGCGAAGCCGCTTACCTGGCCATGTTGGAGGATTTGAATGCTTTTACCGATATCTGTGGAGCATGTGAGCGTATAAAGAATACCCCCATCCCTTACACCTATAATATTTTCGTAAAAAAATTCATTTTTATTTACACCATAACGATGCCTTTCTCTTTTGTGGAGACATATGGGTATTGGACCATTTTAGTATCCACTTTTGTGCTATACACCTTTGCTAGCTTGGAAATGATAGCCGAAGAAATTGAAGATCCTTTTGGAGAAGATGCCAATGATTTACCAACAGATGATCTAGCGAAGAAAATGGGTGATAATGTTAAAAATATTATTAGCTAAACCGGAGCTAATAGAGCTTTGACTTACTTGATCAAATGCACCATCCCTCTACGAGTAATGGTTTTGGTTTTTCGGAGTTGGTTGAATTCAAACTCTAGATTATAGGTGTAAGTTCCGCCTTTCTCAACATCAGAACCATCCCAACTTACTTCAATGTCAGTAGACTCAAAGTGTTTTTGTCCCCATCGGTCAAAGATTTGCAAACGATAACTTACGAGTTCGCAATTCGCTTGAAGCTCAAAAGTTTCATTTAGATTATCTCCATTAGGAGTAAAGGCGGTGGGAACAAATACTTTACAATCTTCACACTCTACCTCTTCTACAAGAAGCGTATCTGTGTAGGAGCAAGAAGGGGAACTAATGGTAACCCAATATTCTCCGGGTACAGTAATCAGATACTTGCCGCTACTAGAACCATCTTGCCATTGGTACGTAAAGTCGATATCGTCTATATCAATATCTATTCTGCTTTGGGTGCATATGATTGTATCTTTTGGAAGCTGAGGGAAGTCATTTTGAACCACTTCCACATAGTCGATAAGATAATAAGCCTGAGTAGGGTTATTCGAATTTCCTAAGGGTTCAAAAGCTGTTTCAGCATCAACACTAAAATTCCCTATGGTTATAAATTGCTCGTTACCTTTAGCCTGAAAAACACCGCAAACAGGAGTCCAAAAGCTAGTGTTTGTAATGGGTTGGGTGGATTTTATTGTTGGATTTAAAGCAATAACATTATCTGGCGGGATAGTATCTATTATGGTATCGCTAAACACCATTCCAATATTATCGATGCCGTAAGATCCTCCATTTGGCAGAATAACAGGCTTTACGTAAAATGACGCTCTGTAAAATTTCCCTGAATCTAAAGGTTCGCTAAGCTCACCGTGGATATAATCTCTATTAAAAACGGTTCCTACTTGACCATACACCTCAATTCCTAAAAATCCAGAACCATCAAAAGGCTGAGAATTATTGGTTGTATTAGCTGAACCTGCGTTCCCGCAAACGGGTTCATAATAGTCTGGAGAACCAAAATAAGTTGTCCATGGCGCTATATAATCGGAAGGGTTAGGGCTAAAAATAGGACACTGGGTAGCTTCCAGACTGTGGTTCTCTACCAAGTTTTGCGCATAACTGTTTGTCATGCAAATACATAGGATAAGTACTAGTAATCTACTCATATAGTCAGCTGCAAATTAGCAGCTTTTTCTTTAAACTCACAATATCCGAAAGAATTGTGAACTAACAAAGTGCAAAAATAACAAAACGAAATAAGTACACTTATATTTGCGCAAAATACTCAAATACGTTTATGGATTATTTTGCGCATGAAACAGCGGTAATCGATGAGGGCTGTGAAATAGGTAAAGGTACCAAGGTTTGGCATTTTAGCCATATTATGCCGAATTGCACGCTTGGAGAAGGCTGTAATATAGGTCAGAATGTGGTAATTAGCCCAGAGGTTGTTCTTGGTAAGAATGTAAAGGTTCAGAACAATGTTTCTATATATACCGGAGTTACCTGCGATGACGATGTTTTTCTGGGTCCATCTATGGTGTTTACCAATGTAACTAACCCAAGAAGTGGGGTAAATAGAAGGGGACAGTATACCAAAACTCATGTGGGTAAAGGAGCAAGTATCGGAGCAAATGCCACAATTGTTTGTGGTCATGATATTGGGAAATTTGCATTTATTGGAGCGGGAGCTGTCGTAACTAAAGCCATTAAATCGTATGCTTTAGTAGTTGGTAATCCAGCAAAGCAAATAGGGTGGATGAGTGAGTTTGGACATCGTTTGGAATTTAACGACCAAGGTGTTGCCCAATGTGAAGAAAGTGGAGAACAGTATAAATTAGAAAACGAAGAGGTTCAAAAATTTTAGATTATAAAGTAATGGATAGAAAAATAAGGTTTGCTGTTGTTGGTTGTGGACATATTGGATTGCGTCATGCTGAAATGATCCATCTAAATCCAGATTCTGAATTGATAGCCTTATGCGATGCAAAGCCAGAAACTGATTTAAATATTGAGAAATATAAGGCGCGGTACTTTGAAGATTTAGATGCTTTATTGGATTCGGATTTGGAAATTGATGTGATTAATATAGCCACTCCAAATGGCTTGCACGCTGAAATGTCTTTAAAGATTTTGAAGTCTGGAAGACATGTGGTGGTGGAAAAGCCTTTAGCGCTAACTAAGTCCGATGCCGAAAAAGTAATCTACACCGCTCTCCATCATGGTAAGCAGGTTTTTGGAGTTATGCAAAATCGCTATTCTCCGCCTTCTGTTTGGATTAAGAACTTGATCAGTGAAGGAAGGCTTGGTAGGATTAATATGGTTCAAATTAATTGCTACTGGAACAGAGATAGCAGATACTATACCGCAGGAAATTGGCATGGAAACAAAGATCTTGATGGAGGTACGCTTTTCACTCAGTTTTCACATTTTATTGATGTGATGTATTGGTTATTTGGAGATATTGAAAATATCCAATCTCGTATGGTTGATTTCAATCATAAAGAGTCGACAGATTTTGAAGATTCTGGTATCGTGAGTTTTGATTTCACCAATGGCGGAATGGGAGTGATCAACTTTTCTACTTCTTGTTGGTATAAAAATTTTGAAAGTAGTCTTACTATTTTAGGAGAAAATGGGACTATCAAAATTGGAGGACAGTACATGAATGAGGTTGAGTACTGTCATGTGAAAGACTATGATATGCCTGTTTTGCCACCGTCAAATCCACCAAATGATTATGGCGCATATAAAGGGAGTGCTGCAAATCATACCTTTGTAATTCAGAATGTTATAGATGTGATTAAGAATCAAGCCGCTATTACTACCAATGCTCTGGAAGGCTTAAAGGTAGTAGAGATGATTGAGCGTATTTATAAAAGTGTATAAAGTCTATCGTTTTTATAGACTTTTAATATATTTGCCTTTTGAAATAGAGTAATATTACCCTTTGGAGGCATTTCAGGTTACATATACGTTAGGTATAATTGTATTATTGATCATCGGTTTAATCTTGGATAAATTCAAGATGTCGATACTTTTTTTATTGGCTGTAGTTTTGTTGCTAGTAGGCAAAATTATTCCAGTCGATGTTTTCTTAGGAGGGTTTTCCAATCAGGCCATATTAACCATCTTTCTGTTGATCATCATTACCTCTTCTATTAACCAGCATTTTAATTTATTCAAGCTGCTGGATCGGATTTTTGATAGAGTAAAGTCTCCTCGCTTTTTTATTCTTAAAATGGGAGGCGTAGTAGCTATTTTTTCCTCTTTGATTAATAATACCACGGTTGTGGCTACCATGATGCCTTATGTTTATAATTGGGGAAATGAAAAAGGGATAAGCCCTTCTAAACTATTGATGCCACTTTCGTTTGCCGCTATTGTTGGAGGAATGATAACTCTAATAGGGACTTCTACTAACCTTTTGTTAAATGGGTTACTCAACTCGAACGGTTTTGAAGCACTAGTTTTTACAGACTTTTTATTTCCGGGTTTATTCGTTTCGTTCCTTGTTATCCTATTCTTATTCTTTTTCGGTGCATCACTTCTTAATCACTCTGAGAAGGAAGGCAAAAAAATATCGGATAATGTTCGGGAATATTTAGTTGAGACAAAAGTGTTAAAAGGGTCTTCTATTATTAGTTTGTCAATAGAGGGCGCACAATTAAGAAACCTAGATGGCGTATTCTTGGCGGAGATTATTCGCAATAAAAAACACCTGCTTCCGGTTAGCCCAATTGAAATAATTGAAGAAGGTGATGTTTTTCTATTTGCAGGTGAAACTTCAAAAATTTTTAGTCTTTTAAAGAAGATTGATGGATTAGAACTACAGCAAGCGCCAAGCTCTTTAGATGATAATGTAATGGAAGCTGTAGTTGCACAAAATAGTACCCTTGATCATAAAACCTTAAAAGAAGTGGGTTTTCGCGAAAAGTATGATGCGGTTATTGTAGGCATTCATAGAAAAGGGGAGCGATTAAGTGGAAAGCTTGGATCCATTATACTGCGCACAGGTGATCTCGTTCTGATCAATGGAGGAAATGAGTTTAAGGAGAAAAACAATCGTTGGCAAGACTTAATTGTAATCAGTACTATTTTCTCTGAAAATAATATATCCCTTAAACGAAGAAGTACTTTTTTAATCAGTCTGTTAATAATGGTAGGGCTGACCCTTTTTGGTTTTGTTGAGCTATTTGAAGGTTTGTTGGGGTTGATGTTCATTCAGCTTCTATTGGGAATGATTGACTTTAATAGCATCAAAAAGAATGTGAGCTTAGATCTGCTTGTTGTTCTTACAGCTTCTTTGGCTCTAGGGAATGCGTTAATAAGTTCTGGAGCTTCTGATTTTTTAGTAGAATTGTTGTTTGCGAATGTAGAAAGTTGGAGTCCAGATTTGTTGTTAATAGGTCTTTTTGCATTTACATTTTTGCTCACTTCTTTTATAACCAATGTAGCTGCTTTGGCTATTATTTTTCCTGTCGTTGCCAATATCTCTGGGCTCCTTCCTATTCCTGATGAAGCTTTGTTTCTGACCATTGCGTTTGGAGCTTCATGTAGTTTTTTGACTCCATTTGCTTATCAAACCAATTTGATGGTAGCTGAGGCTGGAAACTACAGAATGAAAGATTTTTTAAAGTTGGGTCTACCCTTAAGCTTAGTTTATGCTTCTGGGTTTTTTATTTATTTGTTTTATCGATTTGATTTGTGATGAAAGAAAAACTACATATCGTAAAACAGCATTATAAGGTTGATAGAAAAGCTAGGAATGAGATGAAAAAGCACTCCTCTTTTCTGGTTTGGTTTACAGGACTTTCCGGTTCGGGAAAATCTACCTTAGCCAATGCTGTTGAGCAAAAGTTATATGAGCAAGGTTTACATACTTATATTTTGGATGGAGATAATATCCGTTCTGGTTTAAATCAGGATTTAGACTTTTCAGAAGCATCGAGAAGAGAGAATATTAGAAGAATAGGAGAAGTGGCTAATTTGATGGTAGATGCCGGAGTAGTAACTCTTTCAGCTTTTATATCACCGTTTAAAAGGGAGAGGGATCTGGTAAAATCTCTTGTAGGAGAAGACTCTTACATTGAAGTGTTCGTAGATTGTCCGGTTGAAGAATGCGAAAAGAGAGATGTAAAAGGGCTTTATAAAAAAGCTAGAGCAGGAGAAATCAAAAACTTTACAGGTATTTCTTCACCGTTCGAGAAACCGGAGGCACCTCAAATTACTATACCCACGGCTGAAGTGAGTATTGAAGAAGGAGTCAGTAAAATAGTTGAATTAGTACAGAATAAATTAAAAGCGATTTGATGAAATATTCACTAAACCACTTAAAGGAGCTTGAAGCAGAATCTATTTATATAATAAGAGAGGTTTTTGCTCAATTCGATAAGCCTGCTATACTATTCAGCGGTGGAAAAGATTCTATTGTAGTTACACATTTGGCTCAAAAAGCCTTTTGGCCAGCTCGTGTGCCTTTTCCATTGGTTCATATCGATACAGGGCACAATTTCCCCGAGGCCTTAGATTTTAGAGATAATCTAGTGGATGAACTTGGTGTGAAATTGATCGTAGGCTCAGTGCAAAAATCAATAGACGATGGTAAGGTGAGAGAGGAGACAGGTAAAAATGCCAGTAGAAATGCTTTACAGACTACAACGCTTTTAGATACAATTGAAGACAATCAATTTGATGCGTGTATGGGAGGTGCGAGAAGAGATGAGGAAAAAGCTAGAGCTAAAGAAAGGTTTTTTTCTCATAGAGATGATTTTGGTCAATGGGATCCTAAGAATCAAAGACCTGAGCTGTGGAATATTTTTAACGGAAAAAAGAGCATGGGAGAACACTTTAGAATATTCCCAATCAGTAACTGGACTGAGATGGATATCTGGCAATACATCCTCCATGAAAATATTGAGATACCATCTCTTTATATCGCTCATGAAAGAGAAGTGATATGGAGAAACAATTCGTGGTTACCTGTATCTGATTATATAACGTTAGAAACCCATGAAGCACCTGAAAAGAAAATGGTAAGGTTTAGAACTTTAGGCGATATCACCATAACCGGTGGCGTAGAATCTGAGGCAGATACTTTGGAGAAAATTGTTATCGAAGTAGCGGCTGCCCGTCAAACAGAAAGAGGAAATAGAGCGGATGATAAAAGAGGAGACACAGCTATGGAAGACCGTAAAAAACAAGGGTATTTCTAAGTGGAAGTTTAAAAGGTTTAATAAACTCATTTTATAATATTTAACATGGAATTAAACAATAGTTACTTGGATATGGAGCTTCTTCGCTTTACAACTGCGGGAAGTGTAGATGATGGAAAAAGTACATTGATCGGAAGACTTTTATACGATTCAAAGTCCATTTTTGAAGACCAAATGGATGCAGTTGAAAACACCAGCTCCCAAAGAGGATTAGAGCATGTAGATCTATCCCTTTTAACGGATGGCTTAAAAGATGAAAGAGAGCAAGGGATTACTATTGATGTAGCCTATCGCTATTTCGCGACTCCAAAAAGGAAGTTTATCATAGCAGATACTCCAGGGCATATCCAGTATACAAGGAATATGGTTACCGGAGCGTCTACAGCCAATTTGGCGTTGATCCTGATTGATGCAAGAAATGGTGTAGTGGAACAAACGTGCAGACATTCATTCATTGCCTCTTTACTTCAAATTCCACACCTCATTGTTTGTGTAAACAAAATGGATTTGGTGGATCACAGCAAAGAAGCTTTTGATAAAGTAGTAGCTCAGTATAAAGAGTTTGCCTCTAAACTAGATGTGAAAGACATTCGCTTTGTGCCAATTAGTGCTTTACATGGTGATAATGTTGTTAACCGATCAGAAAATATGGATTGGTACCAGGGAGAGACTTTGTTGCACACTTTGGAGAATATTCATATCGGTAACGATCATAATTTTATCGACTGTAGATTCCCAGTTCAAACGGTTATACGTCCTCACAGTGATAAGTATCATGATTATAGGGGCTATGCGGGAAGAATTGCTGGAGGTGTTTTTAAGCCAGGCGATGATG
>CAZAJG010000021.1:0-65148 GCA_964485405.1 uncultured Owenweeksia sp.
CGTGGTAGGAGATCGATTTTTCATATTCTCCTAACTGTCCATGGCTCCAACCCAAACGCCCCAAATCCCAAGCTTGCCCATCAATATTCCCCTGTTTTTCATACAAAGTCAATGACTGTTCGTAATAAGAGATCGATTTTTCATACTCTCCTAACAGTTTATGGTTCAAGCCCAAAAGACCCAAATTCCCGGCTTGCCCATCTATATTCCCTTGTTTTTCATACAAAGCCAAAGATTGCTCATGGTAAGAGATCGATTTTTCATACTCTCCTAACAGTTTATGGTTCAAGCCCAAAAGACCCAAATTCCCGGCTTGCCCATCTATATTCCCTTGTTTTTCATACAAAGTCAATGACTGTTCGTAATAAGAGATCGCTTTTTCATAATCATCAAGCCTAAAATGTTTAAATCCCAATTTGAACAATAGGATAGCCTGTTTCTCAGAATCATTCTCTTTTTTGGCTTTTCTAAGGGATTTTTCATAGAATTCTATAGTGTCATTTTCAGTATTTTGATCATCTTCCTTATTCTCTTTCTGAACCTCACCCTTGTATATTTTGTGCAGCTTTCCTTTAAGCGCATCCATATTTTCCAAGTCCTCTTTCCCAATAAAGCGGTCGTTTAAGTGTAAGATTTCTGCATAAAAACGCCCTTTTCTTTTAAAACCATTGTCAATATGCCTCAAAGCGTGGGAAGCAATTTCCTTCTCCCCATATAGGGGTATCAAAAAATCTGTGAGTATGCGCAAAGGATTTTCACTTAAACGATTGATGTAGCGTTTGTAGTAAAATAGGGCGAATACCCTGTCTGCTACCACATATTTAAATTGTTTTTCTCCCTTTACCCTTTCCCCTTTAATTATTCTTTTTTGCTGTAAGCTTTTAAAGGCTTGGGAAATGTCGGACTGCTTAGCACCTACAATCTCGGCCAACTCACTTTGGGATTTATTTTCTCCCGAACGAATTAAGGCGTCCAACAAAGTTTCGCTCTTCCCAGATAAGCTCTTAATGGTATCTATATAGTCTTTAGAAAAGTTTTCTATAATTTTATCTAAGGTCTCAGCCGTACTCCAGGCTTCATCTTCAAAAATCAAATTGGTGAGCACCACAGCTACCCTTAGGTTGCCACCAGAAAAATCGTGTATCGTCTTCAGCTTGGGTTTATAATCCTCTGGATTAATTTTTTTAAAACGTTTCGGGTCTTCTTGCTTTAGTAATTCTACTTTTTTATCAAAAAATTGCATGTAATCCTCATGTGTCCATGGATCCAATGCAATTTCCTGAAAGGCCTGAAATAGACGTTTATTGTAGTCTTTTTGGATATCGTGCTTAAGCGTGGCACTAATCAACATCAGGTTGGGAGTACTGGATAGTAATTCTCTCAAACGCGATTGATATACGGTGTTGGAAAACGCCTTATCCAGTAACTCATCCAAATTCTCTACCGCAGCAATCAGCAGATAATTAGGGTACTTTTGTTTTTGTTCTTCCAATTTATCTAATAACTCCGCTTTAGCCTTTTTAAACTGTTCTGGGCTTTCTGTAAAATCGAACGAAGCGCTTTTAGAAGGACAATTAAAAGCTCGGCTGATGATTTCGGTAATAAATTCCGAAGGCTTTTTTATGTTTTGTTGCTCTTCAGGAAATAAGGCATAGTCAACATGAAGTTTCGCACTATTATCTGCTTGGGTTATTACCTGAAAATACCGCAGTAAAAAAGACTTTCCCAAACCTTTAGGACCGGTAAGTAAAATGTGCTGTATAGTTTCGGGGCTATCCGCATTTTCTTGAATAACTTGTTGTATTAGCTTAATGAGCTTACCCCTGCCCGAACATAAGGACAAGACTGCATCATCCTTTATGGCGTGTGTGTTTACGGTTTCTAAATTGTTGAAGTAACCCATGTTTTTGTGCTATTAGTTTAATCCTCTTTTTACTGACCACCATCTTAAAACCAGTTGGAGAGAAAACTCCAACTTACCTTGTTTTTCGGATAGAAAATCGTCTTGTAAAAGTCGGAGTAAAGTTGACCGATTAAAGGACTTTGCTTTACGTTGAAGATCTTGTGTGCTGATAGGCTGCTCTTTAGCTACAACATCCAATAGAGTTTCCGCTTCTGTTGTATCGGCATATGCCGCCAAGCGCTCATCAAATTGTCGTAAAAAGGATAAGTCAAGATCGGGATATACTCGATTATAATATATTTCTTCCACTTGAGCCACTGAATAGTTTGTTCCATGTAAAGCCAAGCAACTAAAAAACTTTTGAATGAAAAAAGGTACTCGATCTTCAATAAGTTCCAGCATCTTTTGAATGGATTCGTCACTTAGTTTAATCGCACGGGATGTGGCTAATAAAGTGATCATACCTTTGGCGGTTTCTTCTGAATATGGTTCTAATTGCACTCGGTTCAAGTCAGCGAGTAGTTTTTGAGATATTTTTTTTGATTCCAAAAAGTGATCGATCTGAATGGAACCACAAATCATCATGCTTATTCCAGAGTTTCTCCAAGACCTCAATAAGGCCAGCATGTTTTGAATATCAGATACACTGTATGTTTTGTCTCTAGCTTCTAGTAAGTTCTCAAAAAAGTAAGGTAACTCATCAATGAAAATAATCAGCTTCTCCTTATGCTCGTCTGCTATTTTTTTTAGCGCCTCACTGATGGGTTTGTTATACTCGTAGAGAGCGTCTCTAAACTCTACCTCTAGCTTATCCAGTTTAAACCTTTTCACCTGGAGTGCCTTTATCAAATTTTGAGGCATGTTTTTGATGGAACCAAGTACTTTTTCCCAAAGGCTTTCAGGTAGCTGCTCTAAAATGGCCATAAAAAATTCAGAAGGACTGACCATGGCTTGGCAATCTATCAAATCGGTAACGGTATACTTCTTAATTTTAAGCTCCCGATTTACCTCTTTGAGTAAAGAACTTTTTCCTGTTCTCCTCAAACCTAGTAGGAGCACACTGTTTCCTTGAAGTAAATGATATAAAGCGAATTTTTTCTCTTCTTCTCTGCCTATAAATTCATCTCCGGATACGGGAGAGCCTACTACATTTTTCATAACACATGTTTTTCTATGAGCTTGTTTTAATATGAATTCTGCTTCATATTAAAATCTCACTCTTCGAATGTATGAATTTAAACTCATATGAACAAAAAGTCATACCAAGTATCACTTGTGAAGAACCACCAAATCAACAGCCTACAGTTAGATTAGAACCTTTATATTTAGCGTGAACTTAAATTATACACACATGAAATTAGGCGCCTTTTCCATCAGTCTTGCGGTAAAAGACCTTCAAGTATCTAAAGATTTTTACGAAAAACTGGGCTTCTCGGTTTTTGCAGGTTCTATGGAACAGAATTACCTCATCATGAAAAATGGAAATGCTTTGGTCGGGCTTTTCTTTGGCATGTTTGAAAACAACATCCTTACTTTCAACCCAGGTTGGGACGAGAATGCTCAAACCTTAGATTCTTTTGAGGATGTAAGAGAAATTCAAAAGCACCTTAAGGAACATGGAATTCCCCTGCACAGCGAAGCAGACGAAAGCACCTCCGGACCAGGAAGTGTGGTTCTTTCCGATCCGGATGGCAACGCTATTCTCATCGATCAACACATCTAAACCTTCTTTAAATTATTGAAAAACAATAGGTTAAACTTCAGTTTAATTTTATGACTATAAAAATAGTTGTATAATTAATTTTATAGTTATAGGTTTGCCCTATGAAAGAGTTAACCAAGGCAGAAGAACAAGTAATGCGCATATTGTGGAAGCTAGAAAAAGCTTTTCTCAAAGATGTGGTGGAAGAGTTTCCGGAACCTAGGCCGGCCTATACCACCATCTCTACTGTAATGCGTGTTTTGGTAAAAAAGGGGTTTATCGATTACCACACCCATGGCAAGGTAAACGAATACTTCCCCAAGGTGAAGAAGACACAATATTTTGGAGATCACTTTAACCGAGTAATCAAAAACTTTTTTGATGGATCTGTGAATTCTTTTGCTTCTTTCTTTACCGAAAACCAAGAGCTTAAACTGGAAGAACTCGAAGAGGTAAAACAGCTTTTAGAAGATAAAATAGAGAACCTAAAACAACAGAATGACTAGCTTTCTTTATTATTTGCTGCACGTAAACTGTGTTTTTGCGGTCTTGGTTTTATTCTATTTTCTAGCGGTTAGAAAGTTGAGTTTTCATACCGCAAATCGGTGGCTGCTTCTTTCTTTCATACCGGTTTCTTTACTGATTCCAAAGCTTAAATTGAACCTCATTACATGGCGTTCTTCTTCTGCTATTGTTGACGAACCTGCAGCTTTAAACGAAGCAGAATTAGAGGTGTTATCCGATTTAGCTGCTCCAGCTTCCTTTTTACAAAGCATCAGCATTCTAGAAATGGTGTACAGCTTAGGGGCTCTATTTTTACTTGGGCGACTCCTGTTTCAGCTAGTTAAACTGTTCAACACAAGATTAAAAGCTAAGCCTGTATCTAAAGGAAATAATAGCTTTTTTAGAGTGGATACACCTGCTGCCTTTTCGGCTTTTAATTGGGTATTTATCCCCAAAGATGAGGACCCAAATAAGCTGATATTAAAGCATGAGGAAGCACATGTTAAACTCTTTCATACCCTAGACTTATTACTTGCCGAATTATTTATTGCCTTGAGTTGGTTTAACCCTTTTGTTTTTCTCTTTCGCAAACAACTCAAGTGCATACATGAGTATCAGGCAGACGAATACGTTTTAACCCAAAATGTAAAAACATCTGACTATTTAAGGTTGATGGCGGATCATCTTATTCCGGCATCCCATCCACCGCTTAGCAGTCATTTTAAAAGTATAACGATTAAAAACAGAATTGAAATGATTACAAAACATAAAAGCGCCAAACCTCAACTCCTCCGGTATCTTAGTCTATTGCCTATTGGTTTGTTGATGGTGTTTATTTTTAGCTCTTTTAAAGGCAGCAAGCCTTCCATATTTCCTATTAAAAATGGAGAGTATAAATCTATAAGCTCCCGTTTTGGAAACCGAACAGAACCTAAAACCAAAACGGTAAAACTGCATGGTGGTATTGATATTTCAGCCAAGGCTGGAACAAATATTATGGCTACCGGTGGCGGAGTAGTAAAGCTTGCCAAAATGCACAATAAATGGGGAAATTTGGTCATTATTGATCATGGCGATGGTTACGAAACCTGGTATGCTCACATGCAAGGTATTGATGTTCAAAAAGGAGATCCCGTAAAAACGGGCACAACCATTGGCCGTGTAGGCAATACCGGACTGAGCTTTGGGCCGCATTTGCATTATGAAGTTCGGCTTAATGGCAAGCGATTAAACCCTGAAAAGTTTTATACCAAATGAAGTAAAAAGCCTCGCCTTGGTGAGGCTTTTTTTATCTACTCTGGCTACTCTACCTTTACGCTTCCTTAAAGCGCATTGCAGATGAGTGAAAAAAACTATTTGAATGCTTCTAACGAAGCGGGTCGCGAATTTCTTCTTGGACCGATACAAGGTGAAGTGACCATGCTAAACCTTTTGAAATTTAGAAGCACTGCTGACTATTCAAATTTGGATCATCTAGCTCCAGCTGCCCCTATTAGTGGGGAAGAGGCTTACAATCTTTATCTTGAAAACACACTTCCCTTTCTTAAAGAAGCAGGAAGTGAAGTGCTTTTTGTAGGCAAGTGTAGCCCTTTTCTTATTGGCCCAGCAGCTGAAAACTGGGACTTCATGTTGCTGGTAAAACATAGCAGTAAGGAAAGATTTATTGCTTTCGCTGCGAATACGGATTATTTAAAAATAACAGGACATCGCAGCGCGGCCATCACCGATTCTAGACTTCTTCCTATAGAAGAAATAAACCTTTAAAAAACGCATGATCAAATCAGCCCTTCTCTTTAGCTCAGCTCTTCTTTTTTCATTAACTCTACACGCTCAGAATATGGATAACATACCTTATGCCGAAATACCGCAAGCTCCAGAAGTTTATAATGCTTCAACTGTTTTAGCAAGAAGCATAGATGGCCTAGGTTATCGTTTATATTGGGCAACAGAAGATCTCTCCACAGAGGGATTGAGCTACGATCCGGGTAACGATAACAGAACCATAAACCAGCTTATAGATCACCTCTTGAGCCTTTCTTTCACCATTTTAAATACGGTAGAGGGCAAACCTAACATTCGTCCGGAAGCTAAAACCGAGGGTAACTTTTTAGAAAAAAGAGCGCTCACCCTAAAAAACCTAAAAGCCGCAAGCGATGCACTCCGTAAAATGTCGGACAGTAAATTGGCCGAAACCGAGCTTATCTTTCAAAGAGGTGAAAAAACCTCCACTTTTCCATTGTGGAATTTAATCAATGGACCTGTTGCCGATGCCATGTATCACACAGGGCAAGTGGTTTCTTACCGCAGATCCGCTGGTGATCCCATCAACCCAAAAGTGAATGTGTTTATGGGTAAAAACAGGGAGTAACGCTCGAGCCAAATGCAAAATTAGGAGCGGTTACACTCAAAAATAGATAAGGTTAAACCGAACTAATTAATAACCCCTAACTCCTTACCTACCTTGGTAAAAGCCGCAACAGCCTTATCTAGATGCTCGGTTTCATGCGCAGCAGAAAGCTGTACACGAATACGAGCTTGCTCCTTAGGCACTACCGGGTAAAAGAATCCAATAACATAAATCCCTTCTTCCAGCAAACGATCTGCAAATTTTTGGGATAATGCCGCATCGTACAACATAATAGGTACAATGGCAGAGTCACCATCTTTAATATCAAAACCAGCTTCTTTAACGCCTTTCTTAAAGTAATTCACATTATCCTCCAGCTTATCACGAAGGTGAGTGCTTTCATTTAACAGATCAAATACCGCATTGGAAGCTCCAACAATAGAAGGCGCCAAAGAGTTAGAAAATAAGTATGGACGAGAATGCTGACGTAGCATTTCAATAATTTCTTTTCTTCCGGTTGTAAAACCACCCATGGCTCCACCTAGGGCTTTACCTAAAGTTCCGGTAATAATGTCTATTCTTCCCATCACTCCATTCAGCTCATGGGTACCTCTTCCGGTTTTTCCAATAAATCCAGTGGCGTGACATTCATCCACCATCACGAGTGCATCATACTTTTCCGCTAAATCACAGATTTTATCCAATTGCGCTACATAACCATCCATGGAGAAAACTCCATCGGTTACTATAATTTTAAAACGTGCCGTGTCTTTAGCTTCGATCAGTTTCGCTTCTAAATCCGCCATATCGTTGTTGGCATAACGGTAGCGTTGTGCTTTACACAATCTTACTCCATCAATAATAGAAGCATGGTTTAAAGAGTCGGAAATAATCGCATCTTCAGCGGTAAGCAAAGGCTCAAAAACACCCCCGTTTGCATCAAAAGCTGCAGCATACAAGATGGTATCTTCTGTGCCTAAAAAATCGGCTATCTTTTGTTCTAGTTCTTTATGAATATCCTGTGTGCCACAGATAAAGCGAACGGAAGACATTCCAAAACCATGTGTGTCTAAAGTGTTTTTTGCAGCTTCAACCACTTTAGGGTGTGAGGATAGACCTAGATAGTTATTCGCACAAAAGTTCAACACTTTTTGTCCGCCTTGAACTTCAATTTCTGCATTTTGCTCTCCGGTTATGATTCTTTCCTTTTTGAAAAGTCCAGAGGCTTCGATATTTTTTAGTTCGTCTTGTAAGTGTTGTTGCAACTTGCCGTACATAGTGTGCTTATCTTTTGGGTTGAAGTGGCACAAATATAAAATTTAGTTGAGGCCAATAGCAAGTGCTGAACAATAATCACCACTTTTCAATACTCAAGCCTTCTTGAAGATAAACAAGCACCTTATCTCCCACTTCAAATCCCATTTGATGGAGAATATCCGCATAGCCATCCAGCTGAATTTTATGATGCTCCGCAGGTTTTCCGGTTTTGTAGTCTATAATATGATACTTGGCACCATCCTGAACCAAACGGTCGGGGCGAGCGGTGTTTCCTTTAGGGAGTAATATTTCCGCTTCATTGAGCACTTTTTTGTCCTTCTGAAAATAGGTTTTGAGCTCAGCATGGTTGACTAACTCTTTTACAAAATGCTCCAGCTTTTCCTCTTCTTCCGCTCTAAAATTTCCTTGGTGGAGCATATTTTCTAAAACTTCTTTTTGATCGTCTCCATATTGAACGCGAGACAAAACACTGTGTACCTTTTTTCCCCAGGAAGTAGATTCAGATTCTCCAGATTGCCAGTTTTTTGGCGCCTCCATGGTAACGGCTAGCTTTTCTCGCATACGGGCGCGTTCATATTCTTTCAACCTCTTTTCCACCGCTCCATCGGAGTCTTCCTCCTTTTGTTGCTTTTCTCCATTCGACCAATCTAAACCCTCTTGTCCTTGGCTTTGCAAGTAGTGTTTTAAATAAATCTGGATGCGTTGGTTGTCTTCCCAACCGTCACAACTTAAAATATACAATTCATCAACCGCCCTGGTAAGCGCTACATACAATAGGTTGAGATTATCTAAAACAATATTCTCCTTATTTTGCTGGTAGATGGGTTGATAAAACTCCAAACCAGGCGCGTCTTGTAGCTCCTTCAAACTCACTTTAGCTGCTGGAAGTCCAAAAAACAACTCTTCATCCAACGGAATCCAAGCTGAACTTTTTTGCTCACTAAAGGCCCGCCAATCTGCATAAGCTAAAATGACGATTGGAAACTCTAATCCTTTTGATTTATGGATGGTCATCATTCTAACCGCATCTAAATCATCCGGCAAGGCCAAAGTGTTTTCGGAAGCTTTTGATTCCCAGTAACGTAAAAACTCCGCTTCTCCTAATGCTTTATTCACTTCAAAATCTACCACCACATCCATAAAAGCCTGTAAAAATGGATCCTGCTGAAGATTAAAACCCAGCATAAAACAGAGCTCATATATCTTTTCAATCAGTGACAAGCTCAAAAAGTGTCGGATCGAAAACCCATCTAAGTGTTTGCTCAAAAAGGTAAAAAGTTGATCCGGTTCTGCATTGCACCATTTTTTTAAAAAATCATGCTCCGCAAGACTCTCCTCCTCTAACCGTTTATAGAGCCATTCTAAAAAATCCAGTCGTCCTTCGTTATCATCTGGTCTTAAAACGATTTGTAAAAAAGCCAGTAACACTCCAATCTCCGTTGAATCACCCAAACTTAAACTATCTGGACTCACAATACTTATTCCATTATCTATCAGAAATTTAGACAAAGCAGAACTATTACTTTTCTTTCGATTTAAAATAGCGATATCGCTCAAACGATAACCTCTATTTAAAGCATCTTGTATAATGGAAAGACAATATTGGTTTTGTTGTTCTGCATATAAATCCGCTTGGGTCTTATCTCGGAAAAAGTGCTTGATTTCAACATAGCCCCCCGCTTTTCCTTTAACCTCTTGAGAAGATTCATCAAAAAGCATTCGGTGATTGCTGTTTTGCACTTTTAGTTTCCCTTTATCTGTAGTGTGGATAAGCTCCTTAAAAAATTGGTTGTTAAACTCCACAATGTTTCGCCTGCTTCTCCAATTGTTGGCTAGTGCCACCGATTGCATATCATACAGCTTCTGCTCTTTGCCATTGATCAAAACTCGATTGGAGGCGTCCTGATCTTGATTGAGGTCTAAAAACTGTTCCACCTCTCCACCGCGCCAACGGTAAATAGCTTGTTTTCCATCACCCACCAGCATAGACGATCCACCCTGCGCCATGGCGTTGTTTACCAGTGGTGTAAGGTTTTTCCACTGCAAGCGAGAGGTATCCTGAAACTCATCGATAAAATAATGTTGGTATCGATCGCCCAAGCGCTCATATAAAAAGGCAGCTGGTTGATCTTTAAGTTTGTCGCTAATTACCTTGTTGAACTCGCCAATGGGCAGACGATTACTTTCCGACTTTACCTCTTGTAGATTTCTTTCTATTTCGGCCAAAACCCCAAGAGAATAGAGCTCTCCAATTACTAGATTGGATAATTCGTAGATCGCGTAGTTCTGACGTATTAAATCTTGTAAATCTTGACAAGCTTCTAATAAATTAGCTGCAATCGGGTCAATTAAAATGGAAGCTTCTTTTGCTTTTCCTTTTGTGTACAGGTCTGCCTCACCCTCCATTTGTTGCTTAACGGTAGCTGAAGGGAACTCAAAACTTCCCTTTGCAATTTTGATCAAATATTTGGGTAGGTACGACCTATTAAACAAACTGTGATCTATACCTTCTATAAAGCGAAGGGCGGATTCTGCTTTTTGCGAAGCTTGTTTTTCTAGCTTCACATTTCTTTCCCAAAGCTTAGCTCTTATTTTTATAAAATGCTCTGCTTTAATATTTTGAAGCAATGAAATAGGATAAATGGCCTCTTCTTGAAACAAGCTTTTCCCTACCCCCATTAAGTGCATCTCTGCCCTCGGAGATTTTCCTTCTTCCAGCTGGCTGTTCAAAAACCGAATCATAATCTCCGCCAAAGGAGACTTTTCTTCCAACTGCGATAGCATACGATCAATCGCTTCTCCTAAAATCAGGCTGCTATCTAACTCTACTTCGTAGTTGGCACTTAGCTTTAGATCTTGGGCAAAAGTTCGGATTACTCGATTGGTAAATTTATCGATGGTAGAAACCGAAAAGGCTGAATATTGGTGAAGGATGGTTCGCAAAGTTTGGTAACTCCTCTTTTTGAGCTCAGAAGGGTCTAAGTCGAGTTCTTTGGCCAAGTCTTCCAACATTCCTTTTTCTTTACCCGAGTTTGGGTAATCGCTAAAAGCAGTTAATGCTCTAATAATGCGGTCTTTCATTTCTTGAGCCGCCTTGTTGGTGAAGGTAATTGCCAATACAGAGCGAAAATGAGCAGGCGTGGGGCTACCCAGGCAAATGCGCAAAAAGTTATAGACTAAGCTGTAGGTTTTGCCAGCTCCGGCAGAGGCATTGTATACTTGAAATGAATTGGAAGACATCTTCTTTCTTTGGAGGAGGAAAAATAGTTAAAATCTTATGGTTTTATTGAATGTATGCCTTTTAAAAAGTAAGGGGGTCAACTATCACATCACTAACCGCTATCGTAATTTAAGAGTCATAATCCAAATCAATATATCAATCGGTATTTAGTCTTAATCCGCTCAACTTGTTCTAAACAGCTTTATTACCTTTATTCCCGATTTATTAAAACAAACAACAACTCTAAAAATAAATACATTATGGCATTCGAACTTCCACAATTACCTTATTCGCACGATGCTTTAGAACCTAATATTGATGCACAAACCATGGAGATTCACCACGGCAAGCACCATGCAGGTTACACAAGCAAACTCAATGCGGCTATTGAAGGAACGGATTTAGCGAGTCACTCCATCGAAGATATTTTGGCTAACATTTCTCAACACTCCGGTGGTGTACGCAACAATGGTGGTGGTTTTTACAACCACAGCTTGTTTTGGACCATCATGAGCCCAAATGGTGGTGGAAACCCAAGTGGAGATATAAGCGCTGCTATTGATGCTGCTTTTGGATCTTTTGAAGCTTTTAAAGATGCTTTTGCCAATGCTGCAGCTACACGTTTTGGTTCCGGTTGGGCTTGGCTTATTGTAAATGGTGAAGGAAAGCTTGAAGTTACTTCTTCTCCAAATCAAGACAATCCGTTAATGGACATTGCCGAAGTAAAAGGAACACCTATTTTAGGGATTGATGTTTGGGAACATGCGTATTACCTAAAATATCAAAACCGCAGACCAGACTACATCAATGCGTTCTTTAATGTGGTAAACTGGGATGAAGTAGCTCGTAGATACGCTGCGGCTAAATAATACTTCTCCAAAAGAGATATACTAAAAAACCCATTACTCGTTTGAGTAATGGGTTTTTTTTGTTTTAAAAAGGATCGTATTCCCTTTCTATTGTTTCAATAAAGTTTCATTATCCAATACGGCATTGTTGCTTATTAATAGCACCTCATAGGCTCCTATTGTATAATTAGACACATCGATTGTGATTTCTCCAGCACCATCTACAATAAGAGAATACTCTTCCTCTCCTGATGAAACTTGAATGATTCTAATTTCTGCCAAGGTGCTTTCTTCAGGTAAAATAAACTCTAGCACAAATTCACTTTGGGCTGGATTTGGTGACAGGCTAGTTATATATTCTGTTTCGGTATGAATCAACTCTACTTGATCATAATCTTTAAACCCATCGCTTTGTGCTGTAATTACAAACCAGGTTTTACCCGAGTTGGTGTTTTTTGCAATCTGAGCGTGTGAAGCGCCTACCACATCCAAGTAATCCACACCTCCATTTATCCAAGTGCTCCCACCATCTTCTGAGTAGAATAAGCCCGCAGTGGGCGAGCCACATAAAATACGGTTGTTTACATCGTCAAACTCTAAAAAGTGTAATCTTCTGGAGCCTAAAATTCTAGTGTTTCGAGATGCAGTTCGAGTTGTATTGGCAGAAGGCTTTCCTACTGGGCCTGTTTCCGTCCAAAGCGTATTGTTGGTTTGTTCCGCTACCGAATGATGTTGTCCATAGGTATCAAACATTGCATTCATTGAGGCTCCAATACTACTACCATCGTTTACTACCAAGGGTGTCCAGTAGTTGAGCCACCGTACAAATTGAGTGTAACCGTACCGTGTAAATCGCCATTATTGGCCAAGCTAACAGAGTCAAAATACTCCATTCTTTCGGTTCGGTAATCAAAAAAGCTTTGAGTTTCAGGATCAAAATCCTCTTGCGCAAAAACATTGAGGCTTAGCAAAGCACCAAGCATTGCTAAACGAGTAGATCGTTTCATAAATGTTAAAATTTAGGTTAGAAATTGAGTGTGTTAAAAATGATTGATTTTGGTGCTATATATCGTTTGGTTTTTATCATTTCTAATAACAATGGAGTACGTGCCTGTAGGCCAAGTCTTCACATCTAAGTTGTGCTTGGATTGAGAATCTAGTGTAAGTGCCTTTATTCTCCTCCCATCCATGCTGTAAATCACATACTCCAAAGTTTCCCCATACAGGTTTTCCAACACTAAGGTTTCAGAAGCTGGATTTGGGTAAGCTTTTATGAAGTTCTCCATCTGGTTCTCCTCAGCGGAAAAAACCGAATTGCAATCGTAATAGAATTGTGTGAAAAAATCCAGCGGTTGATATTGCACAGCTGTGGTACTATCGGTGAAACAAGCCAAATGGAAACCAAATTCAAAAGAGTAGGGTATTTCAAAGATTGGAGCATACAATCCGTGAATACTTCCAATTCCTTCTATCCAAATGTCTTGATGACTAAACCAACCCGTTTCGACTTTTCAATAGCGTCTTAGCTCTCCATTAACTAATAAGGTACTATCCTCAATTACATGCCAAGTAGTGACCCAATTAGGATTAACTCTTTCAAGGGTACTCATAGAATCTCCAACTGTTAAGGAAAAATCATAGAGAGGAATTATAGTGTCAGAAGGAGAAGGGGTTCTCAAAAATAGAACTCTATTGTTTATCGAATCTATATGTAAAAACGGGCCGCCATTCAATCTAAAGCTCCAAGTATATTCTTCTAATATTTTTCTGAAAACCAATCCAGATCTGATAATTGTATCATCCGTAAAGGAAATATCCTGCATCTTTCTAGTAATATTTCCGGCATCCATACGCTCATGCATCATGCGCTACCTCACACTATCGGATGGAAAATAATGTTGGGCATTTGAGAAATAAAAAGAGACAAGAAATAAAGTAGAAAAAAAGAGCGTTTTCATAGATGTTTTGGTCTCATTCAAATATACTAAAAATGCATTTTGCACCTTTTTTATCGTATTATTTTAGTGTTAAAAACCAACTCCCCTTAGCGTTGCTCACCAATAAAGAATACATTCCAGAAGGCCAGTTTTTTATGTTAACTACAGAGCTGGATTGAGGACTCAGCATAAGTTTTTCCACCTTTTTCCCATCCATACTGTAAATTACATACTCCAAGCTTTCTTCATACAGGTTCTCTAAAACCAAAGTTTCAGAAGCTGGGTTTGGGTAGGCTTTTATGTAATTAGATATACTGTTTTCCTCAACGGAAAAGCCTGTTTGGCAACCAAAGTACAGATCACTGAAAAACTCAAAGGGCTGGTATTGAAAGCCATTTGAACTATCCGAAAAACAAACCAAATTCATAACTAATTCAAAAGGTGTGTGCACCGGCCTAAATAATCCTTGAACACTTCCTATTCCCTCAATCCAGTAATCCGTTCTTCCTGTTGGTCTTCCAACAGCTACTTTCAGATAGCGTCTTACTTCTCCATTGAACAGCATCGTACTATCTTCGATTACATGCCAAGTCTTTTCTCCATATAAATACCCTCTCCAAAACGTTTGCATTGAGTCTCCTACGGTCATCGAAAAATCGTAAAGCGTGGCCACTATATCTGAGTTTTCCCATACAAACAGAACCTTTTTTGATGATGAATCTATGTGTATAAATGGACCGATGCCATTTTGAGTAAACTCTCCGTAATTTAACTCCTCCAGCCCGTGAAAGACTATGCCTGATTTGATTGAAGTATCTCCCGAAAATCTCACATCCTGCATATAGTTGCTCACTTGACTTGCGTTATTGTATTTATATCTAGTTCGCCACCTCGCACTATCCGATGGAAAATAATGTTGTGCACTTGAAGAATAAAAGCAAGCCAGAAGTAAGATGGGAAAAAAGAGCGTTTTCATAATTATGTTTGAGGGTCATAAATATACATTAACGATCCATTTTAGCGTGTAGTCAATTGTTTGATTATCCATTTTGGATAAAGTGACGTTTTCGCTTTTAGTCTTGATTCTTTTGCTATACTTTCTATCTTCGCCAATATGCAACTAGCAGAAGGAAAGAAAATTTACTTCGCCTCCGATCTTCATCTAGGAGTTCCTACGTATGAAAAGAGTTTGGAAAGAGAGAAACTCTTTATAAAGTGGTTGGATGAAATAAAACACGATGCCGCAGAGCTGTTTATCGTTGGTGATCTTTTCGACTTCTGGTTTGAATATAAAAAGGCCGTGCCCAGAGGTTACGTCCGTTTACTCGGAAAACTAGCTGAATTAAGCGATGCCGGACTACCCATTCACTTTTTTACGGGAAACCACGACATGTGGATTTTTGATTATCTCCCTCAAGAAATTGGCGGTACTGTTTACCGGAAACCAATTGAAAGAGAATGGAATAGCAAAACCTTCTACATTGGTCATGGCGATGGTTTAGGCCCAGGTGATCATGGCTATAAATTCATTAAAAAGGTTTTTGCGAATCCATTTATGCAATGGTGTTTTGCACGCTTACACCCCAATTTTGGTATTGGACTGGCGGACTATTTTAGCCGCAGCAGCCGTGCAAAAACCGGTGAATCGGACGCTCATTTTTTAGGTGAAAATGAGGAGTGGTTGGCTATTTATTGCAGAGAATTGTTGGAAAGAAAACACACCGACTACTTCATTTTTGGTCACCGCCACTTACCTTTGGATCTTAAACTGAAAGAAAACTCTAGGTACGTTAACCTAGGCGATTGGATTAAATATTACACTTATGCTGTATTTGATGGACAGCAGGTGGAACTAAAATCATACACTCAGCAAGATGACCTTATCACAAGGACTTAGTTTCTTTTACGAAAGAGGCCTAAACGATCTTAAAAAAGAACTGCAAGCTTATCCAGATACCCAAACGATTTGGAAAACACTTCCTGGAACAAGCAATAGCGGTGGCACTCTGTTTTTGCATTTAATAGGTAATCTGGAGCACTTTGTTGTTAAAGGATTAGCGAGCACGGATTTTGTAAGAGATAGAGCGGGGGAGTTTGGTAAACGTGATGTTTCCAAACAAGAAATTCGCTCAGAATTGGATCGAATAGAGAGCTTACTTAAGCCTGCCTTTTTATTACTTAAAGAGGAACTGCTTACAGAGCCTTACCCCATTCCATGGAAGGGTGGAAAAACCGAGAGTACCCAGTTCATGCTGAACCAAATGGCCGTTCACCTTCACTATCATTTAGGTCAAATTAATTACCATCGAAGATTTTTCACCTCTAAACCTTAAACTATGCCCAGCTGCGATCATTTATTGTCTGTAAAAGAAGTGAAAACAGGTAAAGACCATTGTGAAGCCTGCGTTAAAACCGGAGATACTTGGGTACACTTGCGCGTGTGTCAAGAATGTGGTGTAACTCTTTGCTGTGACTCGTCTCCGAACCAACACGCCAGTGGGCATTTTAACAAAGATGGACACCCCGTTATCTCCTCTGCCGAACCTGGAGAAAAATGGCTTTGGTGTTATGAGGATAAACGGATAAAGAAGTACTAGTGTAACATGATTCCGTGTGGCAACAAGGTGTAGTAGCCATCGGTTAGTTTATAGTACTTTTTACTTACGCTTTTCATTTTAAGCTCATTAGCTAATAAATACATATAATTATAAACCAAGTATTTGTGTACCGAAACGAGTGGCTCATTGTCTAAATCTGTATCCACTTTTTCCACATACACTTTCGCTTCCTGCCATAACTCCTCCATTGATCCGCCAAATAAATTATCAGATTCGCCAATACTTTCCAGCATCAACTTAAGGCGCACCGCGTACTGAATTAGCCTATCGCTTGGTAAATCATCTACTAGATCCTCTATCAACTCCAAATACCCGCCCCACTTTGGTTGAGCAGCAGAGCTATATTGAACATAGTTCCAAACCAAACTAGCATTTGCTTCTTTAGATTTTAAATAATACTGTTGAGCCGATTCTGTTTCTCCAATACCCATATAGGTTCTAAGGATTCTCCAATACGCTTCAGCAACAAAGGAAAAGTTAGCCGAAATTTCAGAAAGATAGCCACGTGAAGTTTCTAAATAACCCGCAAACAGTTCCCCTTGCTTTTGGCTCATTTGATGTCCTCTTTTATAACCTCTGGCCTTCCATGCTTCATGTAAATAAAACACTCCTATTGCCAGTTTAGACATGTCGCTATTCTTGTTCCTTTCAAGCCACCTTTCAAAGGTTTCTTTCTTTAGGTTTAATCCTAAATAATCTAACGTTTGAGTCAGGTCATTTGGATCTAATTGGAGCAACTCGGCTTCTGCCTGATCAAACTCCTCCTTTTTAAGCATCAGTAGGCAATCTTTGGCCTGCAACAAGCCAAAAGAATAATCCACTTGTGGCTTTCCTTTCTTGCGTCTTGAAAGAATGATGATGACAACCATTGCTACTAGAATTCCGAAATAAGGCATAATTGGGTATTAATTTGGTGTGCCTAATATAGAAAATAAGTCAAATGTAAAACCTGACTATTTAGAGATATATACCCAAGCAAATTGACCGGATTGCAATTGCTCTTCTACCCTTACATAATCCGACACTTCATATTGATCTGATTGTTGAAGTTCTGCATCGCTAATCTCAAAAACGGTGCCTTCCACCTCATTTTTTGAAAGTTCTGTTTTTACTGCAATGGGATGAACCGCCTGATTACTTTTAGCCAAAACATCTGGATCTTTAATTTGTAAAGATTGCAACTCATACCCTTTCAATTTATCGGGTTTGCCATTTAGTTTTCTGCCAAAAGACTCTATTTGTACTTTTTCAAGTTGCAAAGTTCCATAAGAGAAAAGAAGATGCTCCATACGGTCAAAATTATACGTTTAATAAAACGGTTAAGCCCTTTTTAAGAAGTTAATCAACAACCGCAATATGTATCAATTATGGTTTGGGTTTTCGTTTGTATAATCTCGTAATAGCAGCCTGCTCCTCCTGGAGCGTAATTCAATTCATTCTGCCAGGTATTCTCTGGATCAAAAAAGAGCTTTTCCACAAACTTTCTAGCTTCTTGAGTTTTCATTTTTGGGAAGTATAAAACTTCACCTCCACCACCTTCCTCAGCGCACGCATCTAATTTATAAGCGGTGCCCAAAGCGTATTTTTTAATAAAGAAACACATTTCATTTTCCGATCCCTCCAAGTACTTTACGGAATCGAGTTTAGATGCTAAAGGGTAGTGTTTTTCAAAGTATAAAACGGCTAAGCTTGTCCGTTCTGTAGCGCTTCGCACAAATTGTCTTAAAACACTTGTATCCGGATCTTCCGGCACAAAAGAACTTTGAGCCACAGCAGAACTACTGTGAAGAAGACAAAGAAATAGAATGAGAATTCCTGTTTTCAACTTGAAGCGTAATGAATTTGGCTTAAAGATAAGCCAAACCTAGGCTTGAACTGGGGACTTTAACTCAATATTCTTAATCACCATGCCTACAGACGCCAGAAGACTGATCCCTAAACCTGCTCCTCCGGTAAAGAGCAATACTCGTGCATCGTAATTGAATGTATCAAACTCATTTAGCTCAGAAATTAGAGCGAGAACCATATACATGCTCAATAAGGAGAAAAGTGAACCGATTAATACACCCATAAGTTTGTTTTTAGAAACGATTTGCACCCCTAAAACCAGTAATAGCACAATTGCTACTGGGTTGAATACATTCGCAGTAAAGTACCAATACAGCAAAGTAATTCCGATCAATATAGCTTCTGGGGTATGTTTAAGCACTTTCATAAATAAAGGTCTGGATTTAAAATGAATAAGGATAAAACGGTATTGTTTCTAAATAATTTTATAGCAGCTCTACAAATACCTTTCATTGCAACCTTTACGTCCTTAGCAACCAAAAACAGCCCTAGTAGAGAGCCGTTCTAGCCTTTCGCTAAGGCTATTACACATTCATCTATTTCGTTCATTTCTTTATCAGACAAAGGAATTTGATACGTTTTAAAAATCAACCTCTCTCCTCTTTCCAGTTGAAATTGCTTACAAACCAAGGATAAACGTTCCACCTCTTTCTCATCCATTTTTTTAAGTGCTCCCGACTTCAACTTTTGTCTCTTTAAACCAAATAGCCTTTTCATAAGATTATCCTGATAACTTAACCGAAATGGCTGATCACTACTACTATTGAAAACTACTCGGTAATAACTACGGTCGAAACTTCCAGCAGGTTTTTCCAATTTATAAGCTCGTTTTAACTTCTTACCCTCTACCTTTTCTGCCCAGCTATAGATGCTGATTTTACTTCCTACCAAAGTTACCTCTTCGAGTTTAAGGTCTTTATCATACGCTTTACAATAAGCTCTAATTTGGTCGTCTATCTTTCTCCAATTCATCCCTAGGGTTTACCTGTTCAAGTTCCAAAATATTTCTGGTTTATACCAGAGTAGACATTTGGTTCACACCCTCAATCAAAACACTCCCCTCACTAATTTCGCTCCGTTTTGGTAAAGCTTTATCTTTCACCATTCTTTAAGTCCTCTAACTTCAATTAGCGAATCCACTCTATGAATTCCGAATCTATTCTGTCCCTCATTTCTCAAATTAGCGATATAGTTTGGGGTGTACCCACTATTATTCTTTTAGTAGGAACCGGTTTATGGTTTACCATCAAACTCAAGCTTTTTCAGTTTCGCAAACTTGGGTATTCGTTGCACTTAGCCCTCATAAAGCGAAAGGAAAACGACAACGAACCTGGAGATATCACTCACTTTCAAGCCCTTATGACTGCGCTTTCCGCTACTGTAGGTACTGGAAACATTGCAGGTGTAGCCACAGCAATTGCCATTGGTGGTCCTGGAGCTTTATTTTGGATGTGGATGACCGGGTTGGTGGGTATGATTACGAAATATGCGGAAGCCTTACTGGCCGTAAAATATCGCGAAAAGGATAAATCTGGAAATATGAATGGAGGACCCATGTATTATATTTCTAAAGGTTTGGGATGGAAATGGTTGGGCGGTTTCTTTGCCGTTTTTGCAGCTATAGCGGCTTTTGGTATTGGGAACACCGTACAGTCTAACTCTGTGGCGCAAGCCTTATCCTCCACTTTTGGAATTGACAAATGGATTACCGCCATTGTATTGCTGGTTGCTACAGGAGCAGTTATTCTTGGAGGTATAAAATCCATTGGTAAGGTAACCGGTACTTTGGTTCCGGTTATGATCCTGTTCTACGTGGGTGGAGCCTTGCTTATCATTTTTATGAATTTAAGTGCCGTCCCTGATGCTTTTGCACTCATTTTTAAGCAAGCTTTTTCGCCTACCGCCCAAGCGGGTGGGTTTTTGGGTGCTACCGTAATGCTCACCATACGCATGGGTGTAGCTAGAGGGGTTTTCTCCAATGAATCGGGTTTAGGGAGTTCGCCTATTGCCGCTGCTGCCGCTCAAACAAAAAGCCCAGTTTCTCAAGCTATGGTGTCTATGACACAAACTTTTATCGACACGATTGTGGTTTGTACATTAACCGGTTTAGTAATTATCATTTCCGGCATTTGGACTGAGGGAGAAACGGGAGCCGCATTAACCTCCAAGGCTTTTACATCTGGAATGGGCAGTGTTGCTGGAGAGTATATTGTTTCCATTGGTTTAACCTTATTTGCCTACTCCACATTATTGGGCTGGTCCTATTATGGAGAAAAATCTATCCTCTATCTCATGGGTGAAAAAGCCATAAAACCTTATCGCATCATATTCACCATTTTTGTGGGAGTTGGTGCTGTAAGCCAGCTGGATATAGTTTGGGGAATAGCGGATATTTTTAATGGTTTAATGGCCTTCCCCAACCTAATTGGTTTATTGGCTTTAACTCCTGTTGTTGTAAACGAAACCCGAAAGTATTTGGAGAAAAAGGAGGGCTAGTAAAGTTCTCCTAAACACTTTATAAAGCTTTTTGTCCGTTGTAATAGGCAAACCAACACCTATTTTAATGAGACGATTCCTTTTTAAAGCCGTTAAGCTGGTTTCTATAAGTTGGATTCTCGCTTTTTGTCTTATCCTATTGCTCTCCCACTGCTCCACTACTCCAAAAGGTTCAGGAATAAGTAAATCCACCGGATCAGTACGTAAAGGTGGGTTGGTAAACGGCAGACGCTTCCCCTATAAAGGGCCCAATTACAAATACTTTTCTCCTACAAGCTATGTTTTATTCAACCGAGCTTGGGTACACTCTAAAGTTTTGGATATTAGTTTGGAAGCTTATAAGAACTGTGCAAAATTTGATGCAGAACGAAAGTATTTATTGATGGAGTGCTCGGAGAAAAACGGAGGAAAAATGTGGCCACACCGCACCCATCAAAATGGTACTTCCATCGACTTTGGAACGCCTCTCCTTAAAAATGGGAAACCCTATCATTTTGATCATCACTACGGCATTTTCCATTACGCCATGAAGTTTGATTCTGAAGGCAAATCCCCTCTCAATTCTAAAGTAAAAATTGATTTTGAAACCATGGCTAAGCACATTTTAGAGCTTGACAAAGCTGCACGAAAGCGCGGCATGTATGTGAAGAAAGTGATCTTTAAAATCAACCTAAAAGATGATTTCTACCGAACCCCTTCTGGAAAAAAGGTAAAAGCGCAAGGCATTTATTTTGCTCGAAGTTTACCCGCTCAAATTGATAATCTACATGACGATCATTATCATGTAGACTTTGCCTGGTTGTAAGAATTCGTTCTAATGAGTCGCAAACCAAAAAGCACCCATACCGAGGGTGCTTTTTTTGATTCTAACAAGCGCTTAATTTAAAATTAGGCGGCCCGTTTCATTTTTTCCTCCAATTCATTCATTCGCTCTTGTTTTGCGATTGAAATGTTTCCCGTTTCGGAATACACTTTTGCATCGTTCAAAACGGTTTCCAGCGTTTCATCCATTTTTTTCTTCATCATCCCTTTCATTAAAAAACCCATTAAACCTTTAGATCTGAATTGAGCTTTCATGATTAACTTGGATTGATGGGCATTGATCGGAACAACGATCCAATTGTTTTTGGCTTGCGTAACAAAGCCAGGCATTCCATCCATTACTTCATACGTTAAACTCATGGTGGTTTCGTTGTAGTCGGTCAACTTTTCGCTGATGGAACTAAAGCCTTTTACATTCACATCGCAGTATCTTTCATCGCATACCGCTCCTGCAAATTCGCTTTTCCCTTTTCCTTCCGCATGGTCTACGTTGGATGACCATTTATACACTTCCACAAAACCCGGGCCTACCATTTCCCAAAGTTTATCGGCAGATACGTTGATTACAATATCCTTTTCCAAATCAAATCCTTGTTGTGCCATAATTGCTGAATTAAAAGTGAATAGTACCAGAAGGCTGTTTACTATTTTTTTCATGATGTATTGTTGTTTTAAATTAACAATACAAATGTCCTTTAATCAACCGCTTAGGGCTTTCTGGATCCGTTCAAATGGTTTCTGATTTGGTTCGCCTATAGGCGCTAGGGGAAACGCTATATTTTTCTTGAAATGAAGACGAAAAAGTAGAGGCATCTTGAAAACCAGATTCGTACGCAATAGCCGAAACAGGTTCATCGCTGCAGATTAATAAGGATGCTGCGTGCTCCAGCCTTTTGTGTTTGATGTAACGCGCAGGTGTGTCTTGAAATGCTCTTTTAAACTCTCTTTTAAAAGTGGATAAACTCATATTACAGATAAAGGCCAATTGATCTACACCCAAAGGATTAAACAGATTTTTTTCAATGGCGTTTTTGAACTCTAGGTTTACGGGAGTAAAAATCTCAGACAGCATTTTTCGAATGCTTTCGTGCCTTTGCGATTTCAAAAGGATCATCATGAGCTCTTTCAGCTTCAAAATTCCCAATTCCTCATCCAGCGCTTCGGGTGCCTCAAAGTAGATGCTGAGGTTGGTCATATACTGATCAATAAGCTTGTTGCCGATAAGCTTTTCCGGCTTAGGTGCCTCGTCTATTTTTAAAAAAGAAGGAACCTCATTTTGATAGATCGTTTTTAGTAAATCCGGGTAGAGGTAAATGGCAATCGCCTCGCACTCTTCTTGATGTTTGTTGGGCACATAGCGCTGCACATAATTGTTGCAGTTTTTTAGAATGGCTTCCTTTTCCCCTACAGCGTGTATCCCTCGCGAATCGTAGCTCAACATATTGCCTTCTACAATGTAAAAGAAACAAGCAAAATCGCGAATGGCGCCTTGCATTTCAAAAGGCGTTTTAAACCTCGCTTTTTGAAAAAGAGGCATGCCTTTAAACTCTATAATTTTACTTTCTAAAATCATATGGCAAGAGTAAGATTCTTAAGATAAGCTTACTTTCTGAAAAGGTTCAAAATATTTAGGTGGTTTTGATTTCCAACTTCTTAGCTTGTTTCAGAAAAACTTCTTTTCCTTCAAAATCATCTTGCATACTCCTCAATCGGTAACTGCTTTTCTTATAAAATCTTTTGTAAAAAGTCTTTTCAAAAGCCGCTTCTAAAGCCGTATTTACTTCCTCATCAAAGCCAATCACAAAATAAGGGGCTTCATCTTTTTCAGTATCCAGATAATACCCTACCCAAAGGGTTTGACTTAGCAGACCTTGTTCGTTGAGCGTCTTCAATATTTTAGAAAATTCTTTCAGCTCGTTTTTGGGTGGATGATTGTACACTATGGCTACTTCTTCAATATTTACTACTCCCTTTTCATAGTCCTCTGGCGTTAAGTTGAGGTACACATCTTCCGTAACATCAAGGCCTCCTTTCCAGTTTAGAAAAATGGATTGCCAAAGAAAAACAGGACCAAACGGCAAGCCCCACCAACCAATTAAAAAGTTGATGATGTTGTATTTACCTGCATAGCGATTGGTTTTGGTATCCCGATCAATAAAATAGATCTTGGAGAAGCGTCTTACCGGGTAAAACAAGGGAAGCGGAATAATCCAACGATAGGTTACAAAATGAGCTTCTCCTTTTTGAGAAATTACTTCTTGATACGTGTGCTTGTGGTGGTTGGCTAGTTTTACTTGCATGGGTTTAGTTCTCCAGTTTTAATGCAATTTTCTGTTTTGAGTTGGCCGTTAGATATCCGCTACTAACATAGGAGAGTATCCCCTCATAATCAATCCACCTGCCAAGATTGACCGAAAATTTAGCTCTGCCTTTAAAACGTAATTCCATCTCTAAACCATCCGGTGCGGTTTTGCCGAAAGTACCTTCAACATATTCATAAATGTTATAGTCCAAAATAGCTATTCTATCATCCCCTCTTTTTTCAATACTCGTGAGTTTAACTTTGTTAATGTGCTTGGCCTTCTCACAAACAAAATTGTGGTCATTAGAAATTAGGTTTACATTTCTGAGAGTCCACTCATCACCTTCTTTTAATGGGTAGGGTGGTATTTCGAAAAGCATGCACAACAAGTTCTTCTGATTGCTTTTTACCCAAAAGCTGTGCAGCATGCCATTTTCATAAATAGACCCTCTTAATTGAACGCCTTTGAAAGACTCTTTAAGCCTGTCAACAAGGCCAGAAAGGGAGTCAGACACTCCTGAAACTCCTTCGTTTATAGGCTCTGATTGCATTTGAATATCAATAACTTTATCAAAGTCTTCAGATTTTTTAAGGATGGTTCTATATTTAGTATTCGCTTGTACCTGCTTCAACTCATCAATCATCTCATCAAAATTATTCTCCAATTCATCCCCATCCAGAGAGAGGAATTTCCTGAGCTTTAAAGAGAAAACCGATTCTTCAATAGCATCCATTTGGGTGGAATATGTGAGCGGATGACCTTCTTTTATTTTCCATTGAAGACTAATTGTTTCATCTTCTTCCCCAGTATTCTTTTTGCCCTCTTTGTTTTGAGAACACGCACTGGTGATTAAGATTCCGACTGCTAGAATGCAATTGACTAGTCTTTTCATAATGTGTGGTTGGTTAAAGAACAGCTTCTCAGTAAGTTCAGAGAATGGTCAGTAAGTGAGGTGTTCATGCTAATTGGTTAGAGAGTTTCGAAAATACGGAAAAGTAACTACTCCCGTATGCAGAGTCTTACATGTCCCAAAAAGGGCGATGGTTAAAATGCTCAAACTCAATATCAGAATATCAAAGCTCCTTTCCGCTCAGCAAGTATATTCTGCACTTGTATTCCTTCCATTTAGAATCCTAATTAAAACAACTGCCCCAAACCAATCCCAAAAGGAATAAAAGCCAAATCGTCTGTTTCTAAACCCGAAAAGGGTATGGATAAGTGAAATTTAAAAGTGCTGTTGTTCTTCCCGATAAATCTGTAGCCAATAACGGGGTAGGATATATAGGGCTGTGTTGTGGGGCCTCCCACTATAATTCCGCCTAATCCAATCTCCATAAAGTGATGCTTTTTACCAATGTTGTAGGTTACTTTATGAGGGACTACCAAAAACCATTTTAAATCCTGAATCGGTATTCTTCCTCCTACGGCTGTTATATCCCCTTCCAAACCACCGCCAATTCCGAGCGAAGCAATCCACAAATTTTGAGTTTTGGGGCTTTGCCAAATCCGCTCATAATCTAGTGAGGCTATGGTTCCCCAACCAATGTTTAAACCTAGGGTGTTTTTGGGTCTTTCCTCCTGTGCGCGACTCGTGTGTGAGGCAAAAAGAAGAAGCAAGGCAAGTAATCTTACATGGAGTTTCATTTTTAGCGTGTTGGGTTGGTTGAGTAATTCTTGTTGCTTACATCAAAACTCGCTCCATAATTTTGTTTAGGTTTTTAAAGGTCTTTGCTCTTCTAGAAGTCGAAAAAACATCCTCAATTCTTCAAGGTAACGCCCTCTTCTCAGGCTGAATCTCAGTTTTTCACTGAGCGCAGTCGAAGAACAGAACCACCCCTCTAGCCTGATAAACTCTTTTAGAAAAAAATAAAAGTTGGCTACCTTATATTCTTCAAAAAGGTAGTATCCATCTTTATATTCCTTGGAGGCGATTTAAAAATTCATTTAAACAACCTCTTTGAGTATTGTATTTAAAACACTTAGAGGAAACAGGCGGAAATATTCAGCCAAGGTTATGTTACGTAAAGAATCGCTTGCTACTTTAGTGTTTGCCTTAAACTTTTCAACTACTCAAATTTTATCTGACTGTCTCTCTAAATTCACAAATATGATTCTCTCTTGAAAAAAACAATCCTATTTGTGAATTGATAAAGAACGACTTACAAGCATACTAGGCAATATCAAGCTTATCAAACTCTGCTTTAATTTTATTAAAGTTAATTGACTTGACTAAAACAGGGTATTTGTACCTCAATCCGTTTTCTTCGTGATAATCTGCACCAAGAGCTTGGCCAGTCATTATTAAAATCTTCGGCTTCTTTTCTATGGCGGATTCGATCCTTTTTATCAAACCGAACCCATCTTGCTCGCTCATTGAAGATAAATCAATATCAACAATAATCAACCCATATTCGGAGATTCTTCCCATATCATCAAAATCTTGACTTCTTGCAAAGTTTTCATATTCCAATTTATTTGAATAATACTTTTTATTGGCATAATTAAATGCCATTTCTAGTGTATCATATTCATTTTCAAAAATTGCAATTTTCATTTTGATTCCTTTTTAAAAGAAAGTGATAAACTTAAAAACCCAGAGTCTACTTCTATCTTCCCAAGCACTCCCATTTCAGATAAAATAGACTTCATGATTATTATTCCATGAGAAGTTCTTTTCAAAATTCTATCCCTATCAGATGAGTTAAAGTGATCTTTTAAATCTTTAACGTTTTTAATGTCACTTTCACTATATCTGTTTTTAAAAATAATTCTATAATAAGTATTATCTTCATTAAAAATAACAATCTCATCACCTTCTGAATATTTTCTTAAGTTATTCACCCAATCCGTCAACAAAATGAATAGGCCATCACTATTGAACTGAACCAAGTGATCATCAATACTTTCAATATTCCAATTTAACTTGTGAGTAAAATCTTTAAAATAGTCGCTCCAAATATCTCTAACATAACCAAACAAGTTGTTCGGAGATTTCATTTCTAATTGAACCGCGGAAAAGGGCTTATTAGGCTTGTTCAGAATATTATCCGCTCGATCCATCAGCAATTCATAATTCCTTTTCAATCTATGAAGCTCAGTCCTGTACATCTCCAAAGACTCATCATCCATTATCCCTGCAATGTTATCTTTAGACATTTCAATGAAATTATCAAGAGTATTGAAACGGTTTCGAATAAAGTGCATCGCTTTTTCTGCATTCTGCACGTAAACGTATTTATCTCTATACTCCTTAAGCATTTTTTTGTTTTCTTTAACGATAGAAGCTTCTAAATCAAAAATTCTCGACAGACGGGCCGTCACACTTTGCAGCAACCTTATATACGGTATATTATATAAAGAATTTGAGTTCCTTCCTAAGGAAAACACGAAAACATATTTGTTTCTTCCAGTTTTATTGAAAATTACAAAATTCTTTGACTCCTCACGTATATTCACTTGAAAATTAATGTCGGATTGGTGGTAGTTGTCTCTTTTTTCGGAATCTAACAGTCTTATGAGGTATTCTTCATTTATTTCGTAAGACCATATAAAACTAGAGCTATTTACCAGGGAAAGCTCACCTTGATTAATTCTAAAACAAGTGATTCTTGTAAAGGATGGTTTATAGAATACAAGAAGTCTTATATCATTCAACGTGTTTATAATACCCTCATATGCCTTATAACTTTTTTGTATCTCAAAGCTTTCTTCCAAAAAACTTTCAATTTTCGCATTTAACCTTGTCACCTTTTTAAAGAATCTTGGCTTTGAATCAACTATAAAATTAATTACCCACAAAACCAAAGTTATTAGAATGAATGAAAAACTAAAGGTATAATGGTTTAAAACAAATAGACAAAGTACAAACAACACGTAACGAAGAATTGACTTTTTTTTCCCTGTGTGGTTTGGAGAGTTGATTATCGGTAGTAAAACGTAACAAATTGTGACAGGGTCGATTGTTTTATCATAAATGATGAACATAATAAACGCATAGTCATTTATTAGTCTTAATCTAGAGATAAAACCATCATGAAAAATTGTAAAAAAATAGATCACCAAGTATGGTACGGTAACAAAAAAGTACCAAAATTCTTTGAAATAGTTCTCTCGACTAAAAATAAGTGAAAAACCAAAGCCTAGTATAATAAGTCTAAAAACAATACTTAGAGATTTTCCAAAGATCCTGTCTACATTCATATTATCTTTTTATAAGATCAGTAAGCTTATTAAATATTAAGGTGGCAACATAAGAAAAGATAAATATTTTCCCGAAGATCATGATAATTGTCGATATTTCATTTTGAGGCTTGATGGAAAAATCTACAGGTAAACTTAAAAGCCCCGCTGTAATATTTAAAAAATGATTCAAAACTATATGATCAGAGAGGTTTTGATAGTTTAATTCAAAGTTTAGCCATGACATCCATGAGTAACACGCGGGCATCAAAATAAGGTTAGCCACCAATGTTATTAGCACAAGAGAAGTAATCAACGAATAAATATTGTATAGAGGAAAGTAAATAAGGATACTGGGAATTGAGGTTAATCTCCAAAGATGTTCGCTTGAGTATTTCAAGATGATTTTACACCTGAATCTCTGAAGGTTTCTTATTTCATTTTTAAACGCGCTCTTTTCAAGAATCCTAATTAAATAATCAATATAAATAATTCTATGCTTATATGGCACACTGCCCAAAAAGCTAAGTTTTTCTGTATCAATTATATCATAATTTCGCGGAGCTCCTTCAATTAAAGCAACCAAGGAGTTCAAGTATCTTTTAATATCCACGGATAGATCTTGATAATAATTCCTTAGAGAATCTTCATTCAATTTCAGTTGAATAATATTATTCAGAAGATTAACCTTTCCTGTTAAAGACAGATCATCTTTACTAATTTTTTGATATTCTTTTTCTAATAGTTCTTGCATATTATTGGTTACACTTAACATGAACAATATTAATCAATTATTTTCGACTAAAGAGTATCAAAATATTATCGAAAACATTCACCTCATTTAGACCTTTGAGAAAAATTTCCGGATTTCAAAATTATGTCTTAATCATTTTTTAGACTCGCCTAAATTTTTATTTTTGCACCGCAAACATAATTTTAAGGTCAAGTGAAAAACCGCTTTACATATTTCTTACTCCTTTGTTTAGGATGCGCACAAGCCTTTGGGCAAAACGCATCCATTCAAGGTTATGTGTTAGCGGAAGGGGAACCTATTCCTTCAGCTTCTGTTGTACTGAAAAACGCTAAAAACGGAACGGCAACTGATGCTCAAGGTTATTTTGAACTTAAAGATCTGAAAGGCGGAGAACTGTTTTTAGAAGTAAGTTTTATCGGCTACGAAACCCTTACTCAAGCAGTAACGCTCAAAGCTGGAGAGCGCAAAACGCTCTACTTGGAGCTCCAACCCCATAGCTCCAGTTTGGATGAGGTGGTAGTAAGCGGCACACTCAAAGAAGTAAGCCGGAGCGAAAGTCCGGTGCCGGTAGAAGTGTTTAAACCTGCTTTTTTTAGAAAAAACCCCACCCCCTCCATCTTTGATGCTTTACAAAATGTGAATGGCGTACGCCCGCAGCTCAACTGTAATGTGTGCAATACGGGAGACATCCACATCAATGGCCTAGAAGGCCCTTACACCATGGTGCTGATAGACGGAATGCCCATTGTAAGTGGTTTATCTACGGTATATGGTTTATCTGGTATTCCCAATGCTTTGGTGGAGCGTATTGAAATTGTAAAAGGCCCGGCTTCCTCTTTGTATGGATCTGAAGCGGTGGGAGGATTGATTAACATCATCACCAAAAACCCAGGCAACGCCCCTCTGTTTACGGCAGATGTATTTACCACCAGCTGGCAAGAACACAATGCCGATATCGGCTTAAAAAACCGCGTGGGCGATAAGGCCACGGTACTTACTGGAATCAATTATTTCAACTACAACAACCCCATCGACAACAACGAAGATGGCTTTACGGATGTAACCCTTCAAAACCGAATTTCGGTCTTTCAGAAGTGGAATTTTAGTCGCGACCAAAACCGTTTGTTTAGTTTGGCCGGGCGCTACTATTACGAAGACCGTTGGGGTGGTGAAATGGACTGGACTGCTGACGATAGAGGGGGAGATGAAGTATATGGCGAAAGCATTTATACCCGCAGATGGGAGCTCATCGGAAACTATCAACTGCCTGTTTCTGAACGAATTTTTCTTGGATTCTCTTACAACGACCACAGTCAGAACTCAGTATATGGCGATCTTCCTTATTTGGCCGATCAGCGCATTGCTTTCTCCCAATTAACTTGGGATAAAACGTTGGGTCGTCATGATCTTTTGGTCGGGTCTGCTATGCGCTACACCTTTTACGATGACAATACACCAGCTACCTCCAATGGCGATAGTTTGAACTTGGAAAATCAACCCGATGAAACCTGGTTACCCGGAATTTTTGTGCAAGACAACATTTCGCTAAACGATAAGCACAAACTGCTTTTGGGTGCGCGTTACGATTACAACTCTCGCCACGGCAATATTTTTACACCCCGTATCGCGTACAAATGGACCATCAATAGAAAAAACATTTTACGCCTTAATTTAGGACAGGGCTTTAGAGTAGTCAATCTGTTTACGGAAGAACATGCGGCTTTAACCGGAGCGCGAACGGTAGAAATAACAGAAGAATTAAGGCCTGAAACCAGCTACAATGCCAACCTAAATTATGTTCGAAAAATATACCTTAAAAATGGTGCATTTATCGGTTTAGATGCCTCGGCTTGGTATACTTGGTTTGACAATCAAATTTTACCCGATTACGATACGGATCCCAACAAAATTATTTACGACAATTTGGATGGTTATGCCGTAACACAAGGCGCTACCCTTAATGCAGATATTACTTTCCCTAGTAGTTTAAAGATACGTGGGGGCATTACCTATATGGATGTATTTACCGCTGAACCGAATGCCAGTGGACAAGAAGTAAAAACGCAACCCATACTCACCGAAAATTGGGCGGGAACCTTTGCTGTTTCCTACACCCTTAAACGCTTAAACCTTTCCATCGACTATACTGGAAATGTATACGGACCTATGCGTCTACCTACTTTGGGCAGCTTAGACCCAAGAGATGAATATTCTCCCTGGTGGAGCATTCAAAACATTCAAGTGAGTTGGAAGAAGCCACAATCTGCCTGGGAGGTTTACGGTGGGATTAAAAACCTCTTGAATTTTACACCACCAGCAAACAGTATTGCACGTGCAAACGATCCTTTTGATAGAAATGTTGAGTTTGACCCATCTGGTAACGTATTGCCCACTGCATCCAATCCAAATGCTTTATCGTTTGATCCTACGTATGTTTTTGCGCCCAACCAAGGAATCCGCTTTTTCGCTGGTTTGAGATATAGCTTGCCATAAGATGAAATTTCTCCTCCCTTTTATAGCTACCGTACTATTCTGCGGAATCCCTTTGGGTAAACTCCAAGCGCAAACGTATTCCATCCATCAATTGGATAGTCTCCAGGCTATTGGCGATAAACCCATCGTCCTTTTTATTAGTGCCAAATGGTGTACTTACTGTGAGGCTATGAAAAACAGTACCCTGCAGAATGAAGAGGTAAACAAGATGCTTGAATCGCGGTTTTACTTCATCCCTTTTGATGGCGAACAAAAAGAAGCGGTTACGGTTAAAGGACAGACTTTTAACTATATTCCCAACGGGAAAAAGAATGGCGTGCATGAACTGGCAAACCAGCTGGGCACTATTGATGGGAAGCTCATTTATCCGGTAACCACCATTCTAAACCCAAAAGGTGAAATCAGTTTTCAATACTCCGGTTATCTGCCTAAAAAAGCGTTTATGGCGGTATTAAAAGAGGCACAATAAGCAAATGAAGAAGTACAGTTTTACAGAAGAAAACTACCTCAAAGCCATTTATTTTCTCTCCAAAGCATCAAAAAAAGGAGTGAGCACTACAGCTATTGCCAATAGCTTGGAAACAAAGCCCGCTTCCGTAACGGATATGCTTAAAAAGCTGAGTGAAAAAAAGTTACTGCATTACCAAAAATACAAGGGCGCACAGCTCACCGAAAAGGGGGAGCAAGTTGCCATTGGTACCATTCGCAAACACCGTTTATGGGAGTGTTTTTTAGTGGATAAGCTTGAGTTTGGTTGGGATGAAGTGCATGAGGTGGCCGAACAATTGGAACACATACAGTCGCCCAAGCTTACAGACTCTTTAGACTCCTTTTTGGGTTTCCCAAAGTTTGATCCACATGGAGATCCGATACCCGATAAAGAAGGGGTTTTTCCACAACGTAGCAATCAAACACTCGATCATTTTAAAGCGGGAGATACCGTAACCGTGAAAGGTATTAAAGACACTTCTCCGGAGTTTTTAAAGTATTTGGATAAACTTCAAGTAGATCTTGGAACTTCTATTGAAGTGATGGATGTAGAAGACTTTGATCATTCTATGACAGTTAAACTTCACAACAAAACACTCAGTTTAAGCGCACTTACTTGCAATAATATTTACGTAAAATGAAAAAGATACTCGCCCTACTTTTAACCCTTAGCTTGTTTGCTTCTTGCCAAATGGAAAAGGAAGCCCCCGCTGATATTGTTTGCACCACAGGCATGATTGGTGATATGGTTCAACAACTGGTAGGCGACAGCTTAAAGGTGGTTAGCCTTATGGGCCCTGGTGTAGATCCGCATTTATACAAAGCCACGCAAGGCGATGTTCAGCAACTAAGCAATGCGGCTGTTATTGTGCACAACGGTTTGCACCTAGAAGGCAAAATGACGGAGATTTTTGAAAAGCTAAAAGATCAAAAAGAGATTATTAAGGTGAGTGATGCTTTAGAACAAGCAGATCTTATCAACTCTACAGATTTTGTGGATGCGCATGACCCACATATTTGGTTTGATGCACAGCTTTGGAGAAAATGTTTGTTTCGCGTTTCCGCTGAGCTCAAACGGATCTATCCCAACTTGGCTCAACAAATTGATGAACGCACCACTCGTTATCAATTGGAGCTGTTTCAACTTCATGAATATGCACGTACTCAAATTGAATTAATTCCTGAAAATCAACGGATTATGATAACTGCCCATGATGCTTTTAAGTATTTTGGGAAAGCTTATAATATGGAGGTAAAAGGCCTGCAAGGCATTTCTACCACAGCCGAGTTGGGGCTACAGGACGTTTCTCAACTGGTACAATACATTACCGAGCGGAGGATAAAAGCCATTTTTGTGGAGAGCTCCGTTCCCAAAAAATCCATTGAAGCGGTGATAGAAGGTTGCGCCCAAAAGGGACACGATCTAAAAATGGGTGGAGAGCTTTTCTCGGACGCTATGGGCAGTAAAAACACTCCTGAAGGCAGTTATATCGGTATGGTTCGCCATAACGTAAACACCCTTGTAAACGCATTAAAGTAAAATGGCTACCAAAGAGATTCCTTCTATAGAGGTGCACAACTTAACGGCCAGCTACAACCGCAAGCCGGTGCTGTGGGACATCGATTTTAAACTTCCACAAGGTCAACTTATTGGTATTGTAGGGCCCAATGGTTCGGGTAAAACTACCCTTTTGAAAAACATTATGGGATTGATGGAACCCGATAGCGGTTATGTAAATCTCTTTGGAAAGAAACTAGAAGATATCCGCGAAAAAGTATCCTATGTACCTCAACGCGAAAGTGTGGATTGGGATTTTCCGGCCAATGTAATGGATGTGGTAAACATGGGTCGCTATCGGAAAAGCAACCTCTTTAAAAGCTTATCCAAAAAGGATAAAGAAATTAGCACGCAAGTGCTGGAGAAGGTGAAAATGCTCGAATTTGCTAAGAGGCAAATCAGCCAGCTTTCTGGTGGCCAGCAACAACGAGTTTTTATTGCTCGTTCTTTAGCCCAACAAGCGGATTTGTATTTGATGGATGAGCCCTTTGTGGGCGTAGATGCCGCTACGGAAGAAAGTATTTTGCATCTCCTTTCTGAAATGAAGAAGGAAGGTAAAACGGTTGTTATCGTGCATCACGATTTGCAAACGGCTTATGAGTATTTTGATCATATTGTGTTGTTAAACACGCGTTTAGTGGCCCATGGCCCTAAAGAAGAAGTGTTTACGCCTGATTTGCTTCAAGAGGCCTATGGTGGTCGCCTTACGGTGCTTTCTAAAATTGGGGACTTAATGGCTAAGCAAGACTTCCCTGTGCGAGAGCGAGAATTCAAAGAAAAGGAAGGCAGCGGAGATGAATAATCTGATCGACTTTTTAAGCTTTAGCGATCCCAACGTTCGCGTAGTTACGCTGGGCACCATTTTTCTTGGAATGAGTGCGGCTATGGTGGGTACTTTCGCTTTTCTCAGAAAACGATCTCTTATTGGCGATGCCATTGCCCATGCCATTCTTCCGGGTATCGCTTTAGCCTTTATTTTTTTTCAGAGTAAAAACCCGCTTATTTTAATGAGTGGCGCTTTGGTTAGCGGCTGGTTGGCCATGTTGGCCATAGAATACCTCAGCCGTTCTACAAAATTGAAACCCGACACTTCTATCGGTCTGGTTTTGAGTGTTTTTTTTGGAGTAGGCATCTTACTTTTAACCTCTATTCAACATTCGGGTGCTGGCAACCAAGCCGGGCTTGATCAATTCTTATTTGGCAAGGCGGCTTCCATGACTTTGAGTGATTTAAAATCCTACTCGGTAGTGGCTGTTATACTGCTGCTTAGCATCACTTTTCTATATAAAGAGTTTAAGTTGTTGAGCTTTAACCCAGACTTTGCAAAAACGATCGGTTTACCGGTAAAAACGCTGCAGTTTGTTATGTCTACCATTACGGTTCTGGCCATCGCCATCGGAATCCAATCGGTAGGGGTGGTTTTAATGGCTGCTTTGTTGATTACGCCTTCCGCCACCGCTCGTCCTTGGACGGAGAACTTACTTTATATGATCATTGTTGCGGGAGCAGCTGGTGCCTTTTCGGGTTTAGTAGGTTCTTATATTTCTTTTACAGCTCCCAATATGCCTACCGGTCCTTGGATTGTAATGACCCTTTCTTTCTTAGCTATATTTTCTCTTCTTTTTGCGCCCAAAAGAGGGATAGTCGCCAAGTTTCAATTGCAAAGGCAAAACCGTAAAAAGATTATTTCTGAAAACTTGCTCAAGTCCTTTTATCACCTGGTAGAAAAGGGAGATTACAGCGAGTCCTTTTTTAGTAAAAGCCAGCTTTTAAGCAAGAGGAGTTTTACAGAAACCGAGCTGAGCAAAGCCATTGGTCTTTTAAAGAGGAAATTTTTCATTATCAGTAAAGGCGATACGTTTTCGCTATCCGAAAACGGCTTAGCCGAAGCGAGAAGAATTGTTCGTATGCATCGGCTTTGGGAAATGTACCTCACCGAGCGCATGCGTTTAAAATCGGATCATATTCACCCGAATGCAGAAACCATTGAGCACATTATTACACCAGAAATTGAGGAGCTTTTGCTGAAAGAATTGAATTATCCGGACGAAGATCCACACCAAAGCCCAATACCTTACAATCCATAATGGAAGCTTTATACATCATATTAACTGCCAGTGTAATAGCCGTTAGCTGTAGCTTATTAGGGTCTTTCCTTATTTTGCGTAAAATGGCCATGGTGGGCGATGCTATTTCGCATTCTGTTTTACCGGGTATTGTAATTGCCTTTTTAATTTCAGGTTCACGAGATAATGTGGCTATGCTTATTGGCGCTGCTGCGGTAGGGGTTTTAACTACGGTTATGATTGAGGTGCTCCACAAAAAAGCTCGCCTCCAAGAGGATGCTTCCATTGGTTTGACTTTTACGTGGTTGTTTGCCTTGGGTGTAATTCTTATTACCGCCTATACCCAGCAAGTAGATTTAGATCATGAATGTGTGCTTTATGGAGAAATCGCCTATGTTCCTTTAGATTTAATTGTAACCGATACGGGTGTAACCCTTGGACCTAAGGCGTTGTGGATTAGCGGCATCACTTTAATCGTTATTATCTTATCGATTCTGGTGGGCTATAAAGGCTTGTTTCTTACTTCCTTTAATACAGATTATGCAAAAGCCTTGGGCATTTCCACTGCGTTTTGGCACTTTGCTTTTATGGGCTTGGTTTCTTTAACCACCGTTGTTTCTTTTGAATCTGTTGGAGCTATTTTGGTTGTGGCCTTGCTCATTGCTCCTGCTGCTGCGGCTTATTTAATTACGGATAGTCTTAAAAAGTTATTGCTCTTGGCCTCTGTTTTTGGTATTTTAAGTTCCATTGGTGGCTACTACTTAGCTTATTGGATTAATGGGAGCATTGCAGGGGCTATGGCTACCGTTGCCGGAGTTATTTTTATAATCTCCCTCCTTTTTTCTAAACTTTCCTTTTTAAAGAAGTATAACTTTTAATCAAAAAAAGAGGCCTCCCGCAGGAGACCCCTTCTCTTAACCAGCCAAATTAAATTTTAGAGCGAGTTTTAATTTTTAGTAATCTTGATCGTTTTGTTTATTCCCGTGCCAGAAAAACGAACGCTAAACAATCCGTTTGCGAGTTCAGAAATATCCAAACGATGGGTTCCAGAATTCAAGTTTTCTGCACTTCTTACCAGCTTACCCATAGAATCGAAGATTTGTACGCTTATACCATCTTTGGGTATATCTATGCTTAAATCTCCTGATGTTGGATTTGGGTAAAGCGAAATTTCTTCAATACTTACCTCATTCGGATCAGCGGCTGCACCTCTTTTTAGCTTTCTGGCAATAAAGAACAACTTGGTTGTAACGCAACCGTTTGCATCGGTTTGATCTACAGAAAAGGCATTAACATCTGTTACTGTACTAACCGAGATGGAATTGTTGGTAAAACCATTGCTCCACTCGTAAAATGAATAACCCGGTTCTGCCTCTAGTAAAACATAGTCTTGACCATTTGCAGCATAATAGATTTCAGGGTCTACACAAGCGCTTTGAGGGCACGTTGATGCACAAATAGAGGATGGGCTAATCTCCACACTATTAATTCCAAAATCAGTAATTACGGGTATTAAGAAGCCCGTTATGCCTGCATCTGGGCCAATCACTTCAATGGTAAAATCATCGCAAAACTCATCGTTCCCTAAAGAGTAGATATGTTCCATGCAGCTCACGGTGTTTAGGCGAAATCTAGCGTGTGCCACATTATCTACAGACCAGCTTGCCGGTGGGTTGGGACTACTTCCCTGTGTTCCAGTAAGGTGTAAAGCGTTACCACATTCCATATCAAAATCAACGTAAGGTGGATTTCCTCCTACATATGGGTGTCTCCTAAAACTCCAATTTACGTTTGAGGATGTATTATTCTCTATGCCTCTACGGTCTAAAATGTCTCCATCCCTATTGTATTCAAACAGCTCCATTCGATCACCGTTGGTTTCTACTACCCCCAGGTAGCCGGAAGCGGTAGCATTAATATCGTAAGCATATATTACTGCTCCACCACTATTATGTATACTATTCCATTTTGGAGTAAAGCCCGAAGCATCGTTGCTAAATGCCATTAGCACCAAATCCTGTGCTGTGTAGTTGCCAAAGGCCACAATATCTCCATTTTGCCACTGATCTATAGAAGCAAAACCAAAAGGTAGTTTATCATCAACGCAATTGGAGGTAAGACTCTTTGTTTTGATATCGTTTACAAAAGCCCCCGTATTTAAATCCAATCGCATTAAGTAACCAGAACCACTGTTAACGCCTCCAATCACCAAATAGTTGTCGTAAAAAGGAAGGGCGCTTAGGGTTAAATCCTTTATTTTAGGTTGAATGAGCGATCTAAAATCTAGTGAAGGACTTACAGCAGCAGAAGCCGTAAATTCATGCGACCATTTAAGGGTTCCGTTTAAGCCCATTAACATGGCAAAAGACTTTCCGCCACTGGTTTTACCACAAACGGCATATCCCTCAGAGTCTAGTAGACTTCCATAGGCATTGGCATTGATCATGTCTTGCGCCATTCCGCTTCCAAAAGTATAGCTCCACTCCACAGAAAATGGGAACGAACTTGTTTTAATCTTTAATAAAAAGATTTCTTGCGAACCGTTCGCTTTGGTAACACCTGTTACAGCCAAGTTGCCATCAGAATCTTCTACCACACGGCTAATGATATCGTCTTCAGCCGTTCCTATGGTAATGCCCCATTGGTTGTTTCCGCTTACATCATTAAAGAGGATAACGCCATCTGAATTACCAAAACCTCCGTCACCACCAGAAAGCTCATTGGCCGAGTAACCAATCGTACCGAAAATTAAAACTCCGGTAGCTTGCTCGTTTGCATCCTTGGTAATATAGGTTCCACCTGCTTTAAAATCTGGTTTTTGATTGATGGCCGAACTAAAATCAAAGTTCTTTACAAACCATTGTTGTGCTTTTGATGTGTTGGTGCTTAGCAGGGCCAAGCCAACAATCCACAACAGAATACTTACTTTTTTCATAGAATTAGGTTTAAATGTTAATAACTCCATTCAAAGTATCTCAGCCCTTCTTCGCTTCATTGAGAATTTCGCAAAAACCCATTCTGAATAGGTGAACCTTTCAGTATTTAGGGTGAAGTGGAAAATCGTGTTTTTTTCAGTTTTAGACTCTATAAAAATATTTTAACCTTCTGTTTTTAAGTGTTTTACAAATACTCGCCTTGCATTTCACTGTGTTAGGTACAGCTTGTGGTTATTATTCGACACATTGGATTAACTGAAGTACCCTCTTTTAAGAAAGCTAACTTAGGCCTGCTTATTTAAAATTAAAGAGGCCGCAAAAAGCGGCCTCTTTTACAGTTGGTAATCTTATTTACTACGCCTTTAATTCTTATTCAGTTTTAAAGTTTCGTTTATTCCACTTCCTGTAATTCTTACACTAAATAAACCGGGTGCAAGTCCTGAAATATCCATTTGGTGTTTTCCTGATTTCATATCCGATTGGCTTTTTACCAACTTACCGAGAGCATCAAAAATCTCTACCGTTAAACCATCCATTGGTAATTCAATATTTAACTCTCCAGAGCTTGGATTTGGATAGAGAGACACTTCTTGGATATTCGGCTCATTGGCTCCTGCACCCGACTTTTTACCCTTTGAAAAAGCAACAAAGAAGAGTTTGGTAGTAACACACCCGTTTGCGTCTATTTGATCTACAGAATAAGAGTTAAAATCAGGCTGAGCCGCAACCGTTAAGGAGCGGGTAACAAAGCCGTTGCTCCATTCGTAAAAAGGATAACCAATGTCTCCATCTAAGATCATAAAATCTTGATCGGGCCCTCCAATCATCACAATTGGATCGGTGCAAGCCGATTGCGGACAAGTAGATTCGCAAAACAAATATTCCGTTGTTGTAATATCATTTGTGCCGAGCTCATTTGTAAAAGGTTGTTCGGATAAAGGGGTGTCTGATGCCGCATCTGGGCCTGGAGCTTCTACAAAATAATCATCACAAAATGCTTCGCTCATGGTATAAGGTACTTCCATGCAGCTCTCCGTATGCAGTCTCAATCTTCCATGAGGAACGTTGTCTATAGACCAATGCGATGGTGGATTTGGGCTGTTTGCTTGTGTACCTGTAAAGTGAAATGCTTTGCCACATTCCATATCAAAATCCACATAGGGGAAAAGGTCGGCACCCGTGGTTTGATGCATCTCTTTCATAAAGTACCAGTTGGGGTTAAAATTGGTTTCATTTTTTAAACTTTCCCATCTCACTATATTTCCATCGTAATCGTATTCAACAATTTTAAGAGAACGCTCCGCACCCGAGTACTCAAATACTCCAAGATAACCGAAAGCTGTGGCGTTTATATCCATCGGAAAGCCATGCATAGAAGGTTGCCCTCCTGAAAACCTACGATTCCACTGCACTGTAAAGTTTTTAGGATTTGTGAGTGCGGTTAAGTGAATACTGCTTCTGCTGCTGCCGGAATAACCAAAGGCCACAACATCTCCATCTTGCCACTGATCTATAGAAACATAGCCTAGAGCTGTAGACATACTGCCGCAGTTTGGTAAATGATAGGCTGCCATAAAATCATTTAGTACGTCTCCGTTATTCAAATCTATTCTTGCCACATAACCAGAACCTCCATTGGCTCCAGCAACGGCTAAATCTTCTGAATAAGAGGGAACTATACCTTCACTAAATTCAGTTGTTTTTAGTTGAATAAGCGAGTTGAAGTCAAGATTACCACTGCTTGGAACGTATTCATAACCCCAGTTTAATGATCCGGAGATATCCATGTAATACAAAGAGGCTTTGCCATTGTTCTTGTTAACGGTAAATGCGTATCCCTTTGTGCCAAACAAAGTACCTGCGGCATGAACGTTTATAAGATCCGTTGGCACACCTTGATCAAACATATAAGACCAGTCTATGGTAAAACCAGCCGTATTCACCTTCACCAAAAAGGCTGTTTTTTGGCCACCGTCTAGAGTGTATCCTGCAACGGCAATGTTTCCTTCAGAGTCTTCTACTACCCGGCTAATGATGTCGTCTTCATTAGATCCTAGTGTAATGCTCCAAATGTTATGGCCATCTAAATCGTTGTATAGAATTACACCATCGGCATTTCCAAAACCGCCATCTCCTCCAGAGAGTTCGTTTTGAGTATATCCAATGGTTCCATAGACTAAAACCCCGGTAGCTTGTCCATTTTCATCGCTGGCTACATGTGTGCCGCCTGGTCTAAAATCTGGTTTTTGATTGATGGCTGTACTGAAGTCGAAATTTCGCACATACCACTGTTGTGCTTTTGAGTTGATTGGCGCTAAGGCACAGATGGCCCCTGCAACTAAAAAAATACGTAGTTGTTTCATTTTGAGTAGAGTTAAATGTTTGTTTATAAGAATTTGATAACAGTAACTCTAAAAACTTGGTTCGCCATAAGCCGTTTTCAATATGTGAAACCGCCACTTCAGATCGTGAAAAGGGGTTTATCCTATGTGAACTAGAACTCTATTAAAAGACCATGAACCTCATTAAATATCTTTTTTTGCTGTATTGTCTACCGGAATAAGAGTGTAAATCTAAATCAGGCTTTCGGCATTTCTTGCTCTAAGCTTATTACAATAAACTCCGCGGGACGCGTTACGGCCACTTTTATATCAACTCGCATTACACCATTTAGCATGTCTTGTGCCGTCATGGTGGTGCCCAGTCCAACTTCTACGGTAAATGCATCTGCTGCTTTAGCGCCCATTAGGCCGCCTTGTTTCCAGATGGAAGTTAAAAAGCTGCTTAGCATACTTTTTATGGATGACCAAGTATTGCTATCGTTAGGAGCAAAAACAAACAAATGTATCGCCAGTTTACAGGATTGTTCAATCATGGTCATGGTTCTTCTTACGTTGATGTATCTCCAGTCTTGGCTGTTTCCATCTAAAGTACGTGCTCCCCAAACCAATACCCCTTGACCGTTAAAAAAACGAATTGCGTTCACAGACTTTCCGCTTGCAGCGTCTACATTCAAATCCTGTTGCATGGTATCGTTTATTCTTAAAGTTAGATCGCTTACACTTACAGGAGTAACATTTGCGGGAGCTTTCCAAACGCCCTCCGTATTATCTACAGTTGCATAAACACCAGCCATAGCACCGCTTGGTGGAAGTATATTAACCCGTTCCAATAGAGAATTGATTAAATACGCATACGTTGGGCTTGCCGTAATTAAAGCCTGATTATACTGTGATGGGCTTAGATCGCCTTCATTCTTTTCAATTTGAGCTAAAATTTCTTCTGCAGAGGCATTTGGCGCACTCGGTGGACTTAAAATTGGTTTTAAAATAGATAGATCTCCTCCGTTAAAATTTCTATAATCTACTTCTGGCAATTGGCTTATAGTGGTTATTAAAAAAGGGTAGTAGCCCACCCCATACTTTAAGCTATTTGCTCCCGTACTATTCCTAAAATTCTCAATATCTTCTGTATAAGTCAATGGATCCGGATCATCTCCACCAATGACGTCAAGAATGGAAACTGCGGTTTGCATTTCTCCATTTTGCAGAAGCATGTTTTCCATTAAGGTACCATTACTCGCACCGCTCAATAAGGTTGCTTCTGGTACAATATATAAAGTAACCTCTTCTATCTTTTTTAACAACGCCAATCCGTCTTGCAGCTCTGGAAGCTTTACGTTTGGGTTTATCACTCTTTCCCCAGCTTGAGTTGGTTTTCCACTTGCTGGGCCATAGCCCCCAACGGAGACGATATAAGCATCTCCTCCTCCATTTTTATAAAACAGACGTACACTGTTGTACAGATAATAAATGGTATTTGGGTCTGGCTCCAATGTATAAACGGAGCTGTTAATTAGATAAGAACGTCCTTTTTCAGGAGTCTTTTTTACTTCTTCCAAGTAGAATTGCGGATCGTACTGATGGGCTGGGTCTGCGGGGGGTTTAGAATCCGGAAAGCAAAAAACAGCCTTAAAATCATCAAACGATGAAATTTTAAAGGGCTTGTTCGTATAGTCTTCCCCTTGATATTGAGCTTGTGGAGTATAGCCTACAAAGGCAGGTATAGCCGTTTCTGCAGCCACTACATAATTGAGGAAAGTGCTTTTCTCTTCTACGTAAACGCCCGGTGTTTTGATATTGGTGATCATAAGTAGAGTGTGTTTGTAGCGAAGTTAGTTAATCGCGTATCTCTAAATCTAAAAAGGGTCGCCATTTTACAAGCGACCCTTTTCTTTAAAAGTATGAAGCGATTTTTTGCGCTTATTCTTTACTGATTTTGAACTCTTTATTTATTCCTTTCCCACTTAATCGAATTACATAAATCCCTTCTGGGTAGCTGGAAATATTTATGTTATGCACTCCAGGTGTTAAGTCTTTTTCTAACTTCACAAGTCTACCCGTCATATCGTAGATGCTTAACGCAATCCCTTCCGTTGGTACTTCTACCGTTAGCCAGTCGTTGGCCGGGTTGGGATATACGGTTAAGGATACGTCTTGCTCGCTGTTTTCTCCCAAACGTGCTCTCTTACCTGGAATCCTTCCAAAAATGCTAAACGTTTTTGTAGTAACACAGCCATTGGCATCAATTTGATCTACCGAGTAACTGCTAAAATCTCCTCTTACAAAAACGTCTAGAAATTCAGAGTTTTCACTAACGCTCCAAACGTAACCATCATAGCCCGGGTCTGCTGATAATGTGATAATGGTGCCTTGCTCAACATCTAAAACATTTGGACTTACACAAGCGGATTGCGGACAACTCGATTCACAATACGTGGTCTGGTTTGGGTTAATGTATTGTACTCCTACTAGAAGGTCAAAGTCAGAGTCAGAAATCCAAGCGTTTTTACTAGCCTCTAATTCTGGTTCGCCTACATAGTAATCATCGCAATAGCTGTCGTTAATAGAAATATCCATTTCTACACAGCTTTGAGCATTTAAGCGAATTCTTGCATGAGGAATATTGTCTTGCGCCCATCCTACAGGAGGGTTTGGGCAAGTAGTTTCTGTTCCACTAAAATGTAAAGCTCTTCCACACTCCATTCCGAAATCAACGTAAGGAAATGCATCTGCTCCGCTTGTTTGATGTTTCTCTTTCGCAAAGTACCAATCAATACCAGACATGGTTCCATTGGCTAAATCCTGCATCTTAACAATAGTTCCATCAAAATCATATTCTACCGTTTTAAAAGGATTCTGTGTGCCTCCTGAATATTCAAAGACACCTAAATAGCCTTGTTTTGTAACGTTAATGTCTAACGGAAAGCCGTGGGTTGACGCTCCTCCATAAATTGTTCTATTCCAGTTGATCGTAAAATTGTTGTAATCAGAAAGAGAGGTAAGGTGGATTCTATTTTTGTTTGAACCTGAAGAGCCAAAGACTACAATGTCTCCATCTCCTCTTTGATCAATGGAAACGTACTCATCTGGAGTGACTGCTCCAGCGCAAATAGGGATTGCATGGCCCATTTGTAAATCGTTGAGAATATCACCATTTGCAAGATCTAACCGCATTACATAACCCTCTCCGTTGTTGGAGCCCGCAACCGCTAAAAATTCGCGATATGTGGGAGGTGAATAGATCAAGTTGTCCTTGCCCTTGAGTTGAATAAGCGAGTTTAATGCTAGGCTTCCTCCATTTGAACTATACTTGTGCGCCCAATGTTGCGAGCCTGATGTTTGGGTATAAATCACAAACGCGCTTCCATCGCTTCTACTCCCGGAAACAGCATATCCCGTAGAGTTTAATATCGAGTAAGTATCATTTACGTTAATCATATCCGTAGGTATTCCTTCTCCGTAAAACCGAGCCCAGACGATTCCTTGACTACTCCCATCCAGCTTAATGATGAACACTTTTTTTGTTCCGTTTACCACTGTATAGCCGGTTACAGCTAGGTTTCCATCAGAGTCTTCTACTACTCTGCTGATGTAATCTGCTTTGTTTGTACCCAGCGTTATGGCCCAAAGGTTATTTCCCTCTAAATCATTGTACAGGATAACCCCATCTTGCTTTCCGAATCCGCCATTGGATGCTGTTAGCTCATGTTCCGAATAGCCCATAATACCGTACACCAGCACACCGGTAGCGTTTTCATCTTCATCGGTAGTTACATAGGTTCCGGATGTTCTATAATCTGGCTTTTCATTGATAGCCGAGTTAAAATCAAAGCTTTTGGCGAACCATTGTTGTGCTTTAAGCGGAGTGGCGAACCAGCAAAGGTTCAGTAATACTAAATAAGTAAAGAGTTTTTCTTTTTTCATAACGATGTTTTTAAGATTGTTAAAATGAATAACACTCTTAAAACTAGGGTTACGATATGTGCTTTGAAAAGGGAGTTTGAGCAAAGGGAAGTTTTGAAGCATCTAGGAGCCATATGGTTTCAGCAATGGAAAATACTTTTTAAGGATTACAAGCGCTTTTATAACCGTATCCTTAGAAATCCTTATTCGCTTTAAACTCGTATGTTTTCGTGCTTCCCATTAATCAACTCAAATGGAACGTTCCTTCGGTTTTCAGCCCTGTCCTAAAATGTGGTTTTTAAGGTGTTTTTCATTTTTCTAGGTTCACCTTATCAAAACTGAAATCCAAGCTATATGTTACATTCAAAAAACGCTATTCCTTTTCTTAAAAGTATCTTTCTACTCCTCCTTTTCTTTGGAGGAATTCTGAACATTTCTGCTCAAAAAACAATGTATGTTGCCGCAAATGGTAGCCCTGATGGTGATGGATCTCGGCAACTCCCTTACCGAACTTTACAGCAAGCCATTGAAACCCTACCTGCTGTGTTAGATCAACCTTACACTATACTTCTTGATCCTTACGCTGGTAGTATTGAAATTGGTGAGCAAAGACTCATTATTCAAGTAAAAGGAACGGAGGATAATCCTTTAACTATTAAATCTCTAGGTTGTAGAGCTACAGTTGTTTATCCTTACGATGCTCCCAATCGGTTTTCTACCGAAATGATCCTTATTCGTGAATCTAGTTATGTAAATATTCAACACGTCCATTTTCACCAATGTATGCCTATGGCCATACGTATTCGTCACTCTTCAAGCTACATTAATGTTCAATATTGTGAGTTTTCAGGAGGCTCTGTTCCTGTGGCTCCGGTAAGCTCTGGAGTAATCGTACTTATTGGGGATGCCGGAATTACGCATCACTGTAAAATCAATTACAACCTCTTTAGAGACCTCAACATAATGGTTCCCACCAATCAACATCAGGTTGTATACATTTCGGATAATGCCCATGACAACACCATTTTTGGCAATACCATTTACAACACTTTAGCTTGGGGTATTCATGCATGGCACTGCAACTATCAACGCAATAAAATATCTCGAAACCTCATTCAGCAATACCCAAATACCAACGACAATAATGTAAGAGCCATGGTATTAGGTATTGATTGGGATGGAGCCAACAACAACGATTGCCCTAATCCTCCAAACATAGTTGACAATTGGGCTTATCACAACTATGTTTATGATCCGGTTAAATCCTCTCTTTTAACCATCGACTTTCCTCTTCCTCTTTACAATAACAAAGGTTGGAACAATAGGCTGTACAGTCACCTCAAGCCGAAAGATCCCTATTGGATGGATTACTCAAAGAGTCAAATTGAAAATACAGTTGTAGCGGGTGATTTTGACAACGATGGAGATACTGAAATGGCCGCATTTCGACAAGATGGAGGAAATGGAAAAATAGACCTTTGGTTAAGCTATCAAGATCATGAGGCCTTTGTTTACTCCTCTGATGTGCCTTGGTGGAACAAACCCTATGATGTTTCTTCCATAAATGGCCGTACCGTTTCTGGAGACCTTAATGGAGATGGTAAAACGGATATTATCGCTTTTCGGGATAATGGACCTAGCGCGAATGGAAATAGTACAGAAATGGATCTTTGGCTTAACTCGAGTGGAGGTGGCTTTGGTAGAATAACCGTTTGGTCATCATCTGGGTCCTACACGGCTTCCAGAATTAAGGATAGAGTGGTAAGTGGCGATTTTAATGGGGATGGATATGATGATTTAGCAACCCTATATGATTACGGTAACAACCAGTCTCGAATCCATGTTTGGTTGGGTTTTAATGGAGGGGTAAACTACCAGGGTAGTGCCGGTTGGTGGAGTTCTATGAATTATGATGCCGATTTTGTAACCAACCGGATGGTTGCCGGAGATTTTAATGGAGATGGATTGGATGATATTGCTGCCGTTTACGATGATGGAAGTAGTGGGCTAAACTGTAAAATACATGTTTTTGAATCTACCGGAGGTGGCTTTAATCAAAACAGTTGGTGGTTTGGAGCGCTTCAAGGGGATAAAATGTCTGGCCGCGTAGTAGTTGGAGATTTTTCTGGAAATAATCTTCCGGATATTGCTGCAGTTTATGAAGAGGTACCCGGCTTTTCTAAAGTTAAAGTATGGACAAACAATGGTTCTGTATTCTCCTCTGTAAGTAACTTCTGGTCATCTACAGGCTATACAGCTAGCCAAACTACTGATGCTGTTGTTGCCGGTAGGTTTTCTCAAGATGGTGAACAATGGCAAAAGGATGGGATAGCCGCATTTTATAATTATGCTCGCTGCGAATCTGTACGCACTCATGTTTGGGTTCCAGAAGACAATAGCTTTTATCTCGCCAATTCATCTTTGGGGTATCCTTGGTTATTATATGAATCATTCCACGGAAAAAAAGCTCCCGGGCAACAGGATGAGAGTCTAAGCGAAGACCCTAGCCCGTCTTACCATGTTAAGATTTACCCCAATCCTGTACAAGAACGTTTAACCGTAGAGTTTAATCCTCAACCCCTTGCTAAAAACCAAATTACAGTTTACAATGCCAGCGGGGTACAAGTATTAAATCAGCCCATTACTGAAGAAGATTCCAACGCACTAGAAATTTTAACAGACCAATGGACTAAAGGCATTTATATTATTGAGTTAAGACTGGGTGATGATGTATTCCATGAAAAAGTAATTAAGTATTAACAACCGTTACTTGGAGAAGACTTCCTTAAAGGGGAGTTTTCTCTGAGTCGGTTTAGCTTACCTCAAAGCCAACAAAAAATCTTCTCGTTTGCGTTTTGAAATTTCAATGTGGCTTCCATCACTCATCACGGCAAAGCCTCCGCTTCCTCTAATATATTCTGTTACATGCTCTAAGTTAACTAGGTGGGATTTATGTACCCTAAAAAAGCTGGAAGATGGGACCTCTTTTTCAACCCACCCTAGATTTCTTGAGACCAAAACCGGTTTTGGCTTTGTTTCGGTGTAAACCTTGGAATAAGAACCGTCCGCTTCACAACGTATAATTTCATCTGGGTCAAAAAATAATAAGCCTTGAGTAGTTGGCAGAGCAACACGTCCTGATTGACTAACACTCTGAGCAACTCTGGGCTCATCAGTCTTATTGACAGCTTTTATCAGGTCTTGCCCATCTACTGGTTTTAAAAGATAGTCTAGCGCTCTCTTTTTTAGCGCTCTAAGTGCGTAAGACTCGTGGGCTGTTGTAAAAATTATGGGTATTGTTTTGTTGGTAAGCTGGTCTAAAAAGTCAAAGCCGCTTTCGCTTGGCATTTCCACATCTAAAAAAATAAGGTCTGGCTTTAGGTTATGTAAGCTTTTTCGGGCTTCCGAGACACTATTTACGCTATCAACCACCTCTATTTGGGGGCAGTATTCTTTTATCTTTCGCTGCAGCGCATTTCTACAATGTTCTTCATCATCAACTATAAGGGTTTTTAGGGTTTGAGTCATCATGTTTCTTTGTTTTAATAGGAAGTTCAAGCGTTACTACAGTTCCTGGATAATCATTGTTTTCTGGTTCATAGGGCGCAATATTGATGCTGTATTTGTCTTTATTCTGGAATAAGCGAATTCTTTCTCCATTAATTTTCATCCCATACGATCCTTTTCGAGCATTATTCATAGATCGGGCAATACCTTTTCCATTATCCCTCATCTTTATTATCAAAAAATTCTCAGCCATAGAAAAGTGGATATTTAAAGACCCTTGTTTATCTACTCTGGACCGTATTCCATGTTTTATTGCATTCTCTATATACGGCTGTAACAATAAAGAAGGAATCAAAAGCTGAGATTTATCCACATCAGAATCGACCTCTATATTGAAATCAAAAAATTGAAAGCGAAGCTTTTCCATCTCCAAATAGAGCGTCAAAAAGTTTAATTCTTCATAAAGTAGAACTTCCTCTTTTCTAGATAAACGCAACACTACACGCATGAGTTTGGTAAGCCTTTCCATGTATTGGTTGGCCTTTGCATACTTTTTACTCAGCATCAATTCCGTGATGGAGCTAAAGGCATTAAACAAAAAGTGCGGATTTACTTGAGCTCTCAAAGCCCTTTGCTCTGCTCGTGTAAACAGCTCAAACAATTTATTTTCTTTTAAGATTATTCTGTACCTCACCCTTAAGATGAGTAAAACGGATATCAGAATAACTATACCAATGCTTACCTGAAGCCACCTGTTGAGCCACCAAGGAGGACGAATAGAAAATGGGATGCTTGCTTGGAGGTTCTCCTCATACATGTGCCTTAACTCAAAAGTATAATTCCCTGATTTTAAAGAGGAGTAAGAAACTTCTCGCTCGCTGGTATGAATCCAATTGGAGTGTAAACCTTTTAGTCGATAATGATAGCTTATTGGCTTTTGAAAGCTAATGGTGTTAAAGGAAAATCGTAAACCGTTTTCATTATGGTCCAACCTTTCTTCCTCCATTAGGTTTTTAACTAAACCATTTACGGTAGTTTCTTTTATTTCCGTTTTAACGGGTTTATAACAAGGCGCCCAATCTCTATTCCAACGGCTTACATAAGCACCCGTGGCTGCCCATATTTGATCTTTAAACTCTACTATTCGGTATACTTCATTTGATGGCAATCCACTGGCCTCTGACAATACTCTAGCCTCAGGAAACTCCATGGATGGGTTATCAATACGAATAATGCCGGAGAAGGAAGCAATCCATAAAGTGCCTTGAGAGTCAATAAGACTATGATTGTAACTGTTTCCAGGTATATGGTACAATAGCTCGTTCGTATTCTTTTGGTAATTATACCTAAAAACACCTCCTTTTTGCGTGGTTACCAATAAATACGATTCATCCAATAAGTCTACATCTTTAATTCTTTGATTTAAGCCGGAATGCTTCTCCCCCAAAAAACTTAACTCGCCATTCTTATATACCCATAAGCCATGAGCCGAGCCGAGCCATATAGTAGATCGATCCCACGAGGCCGTGGCTGCCGAGACAAGTATTTTTGCCTTATTAATTTTCATCGTATCCGGCCTTGTGCCTGTTGGTTTATCCTGATACGTATAGATGAGCCACAAGCCTTGTTTCCATAAAAGACCCGTTCGGTCATCGCTATTTGTCATCCTAAAAAGTGCCCCCCCCTTCTTTGCTTTAGTGATGGAGTCCCGTATTGTATAATGCCTACCCCCGTAGTTACTAACCATAACCTGGCCTTGCCTTGTGTACAAAGGAATACTGTTGGTGAAATGATCCTTATATATCTTTCTATTGCTAAAGCTTCCTGCTTTAAACACTTCTAAATCCTTATTTGAATAACCCACACAAACAGCAGCATCACTCACAGCCATATCAATTGCCCTTGTTTTTTGCGGCTGAAATGATGAAGTTGATTTTATCTCAAAATTGGGCTGGTAAAATACACCATCGTGTAAAGTGGTAAACCAGTATCCCCCTTCAGTATCCTGTGTTACAGAAGAAACCGTATGATGAAGTAAAAATTTCTGCACTTGGTTTAGGTTGCCCTTTTGAAATCGATATACTCCAGCTCGAGTGCCTACCCATATATTTCCTTCAGTATCCTCGTGCAATGCAAACAAAGTATGGGAGTCTTTCTTTAAGGAAACCTTTTGGAGAAACCTCCCGTATTTATCATACGTAAGCACCTTATTTTCTGAAGCAACAAGGTATGAGGTGTCTCTGAGCTGTAAGAGCTTCACTCGGGCCCACTGGAGATCTTTCACCTTGTAGCTTTCAAGGTCTAACTCTAAAGTGTCTTTCGTTTTGTTTTTTACGACTAAAAGCTTGTTTAGAGGTTTAATGTACAAACCACTGTTATAGACTAGAGAAGAGCCCTTGAGATGTTCCGTTTCTACCGCCAGCAAGGATCTTGAAGAAGGAGGTGCGTTTAGCTTCAAAATACACCCGTCTGGTTCAATCTTAATAAGAAACTGGCTCTGAAGGCCGATCCAAACCGTCCCTGTTTTATCTACAGCTAGCGAAACGATTATATCGTTTTCTACACTGTCGAGCGTTTCTTTTAAGGCTTTATTAAAAGCAGGTTCGTGAATGCTATCGTTTTCAAAATAGCACAGACCTCCAAAATAGGTGTAAAACCAAACTCTTCCGTTGGGTTCCGGAAAAATGCCAAACACTTCATCATCCGTTAAACCTTCCTTTCGGGTAAAGTTTAAGAATTCATAACCATCATATCTACTTACCCCTCTATCTGTGGCAAACCACATGTATCCCTGAGCATCCTGAGCGGTTTGATACACCATATCGCTCGGTAAACCGTCAATCTTTCGTAAATTTTTAAACAGAAAAGGTTGTTGACCAAAGCTGTTTAGCGAAATAAGCAGTAGTAGTAGAGTAGTTCTCAATGTAAAAAATGGCTCACAAGGTTCAAAACACTTAAAACCAAATTACTAAGTTGCTTTAAGTGTATAACTCCGGTGTGTTTCAGTCGTCAAGTTAACGCTTAAATGTCTTTTTTATGATCCCTCTAACCTTAGATTTAGTAAATTGTCCTTCGCCCTTATGCTAACTTTAGCTTTCAAAAAAACACCTAAATGCCTAAACCTCAAGATCAAAACCGAAACGCACATCTAGAAATGATGGCGAGAATGGTTTCTCATAACCTTCGATCTCCCATGGCAGGTGTGAAGATGCTTTTCTCTTTACACGAACTGGCCAAAAACCAAGCAGAAAAAGATGACATTTTTGAAAACTTGAAAGAAGGAGCTGAGGAGTTATTCGCCATGGTTGAGGAACTTTCTAAAGTACTGTTAGACTATAAGCACCTAATTGTTGAAAAGGAGGAAGTCATTTTTGATGAGGTTCTAAGCGATGTTAAAGAGGAGTTGCACGACTTAATTCAAGTAAAAGAGGCAAGCATTTCTGCCGACTTTGAAAATGGTCTGAGTTTTATTTACGTTCCTGGATTTATGCATTTTATTCTTTATGAAATGCTGTCTAATGCGCTACGATACGCTTCGAGTGAAAGAAAACTGCATCTTCGAATAAGCACTTATTTACAAGATGGATTTATGGTATTAGAAATTGAGGATAATGGAATCGGGATCGATTTGGAAAAGCATAAAGATCAGGTGTTTAGGATGTACAAAACCTTCCACAACAATCCTAAGATTAAAAACCGTGGAATTGGCTTGTTTACCATAAAAAACCAAGTTGAAATTTTAGGAGGCAAGGTGAGCGTTGAAAGCAAGCCAAACCAAGGAACTCTTTTTAGGCTATTACTCTCGCATTAACCTTGCGAGGAAATTCTTTGCAATAGAGATTTCTTATTCGATCTACTAATGGGTAAATTAAAATATTCTCCAATAGCGTAGCCATCTACTACTTCCTCCACTTTATTGAGATTGAGTATATAGGACTTGTGTACTCTTAGAAAATCATTTTCAGGAAGTTTGGCTACAAAAGCCTTCATCGTACTATGTACTACGTAATTTTTATCTGAAGTAATAACTTTTACATAATCACCCATCGCTTCTACGTATTCAATCGTGGATGTTCTCACTTTAATCATAGACCCATCTACCTTTAGAAAAACAAAGTCTTCCTCCGCTTTGTTTCGAATCAGATTTTCCTCGTAATACTTAGACCTCTCGGCCGCTTTGAGAAAACGAGGGTAATCTACAGGCTTAGTAATATAATCGGTTACATCATGCTTAAAAGCTTCAAAGGCATACTTCTGCTCAGAAGTAACCATGATCACCTGCGGTACATTTTTGAAGGTCTCCAAAAATTCCAACCCGCTCATCTCTGGCATTTCTACATCTAAGAAAATAAGGTCTATATCCTTCTTATCCAAGGCAAATTTTCCTTCCATGGCATTGGAATAGCTGCCAATGAGTTTCAAAAACGCTGTCTTATCCACACAGGTTTTAATCACGTCCCTAGAAATAGGATCATCGTCTATTATTATGCATTTAAGCTCAGTAATCGTCATATATCGAAGCAAAATAAATAAAAACCTAAATATCTATGGCATCCCTTTCAAAAAATCTTGTAGTATTATTCTGTTCTATGTTTTAAAAATGATGCATTTCTTTGCCTTTACAAAGCTCCCAACCCTACTGCGATGCGAATTGATAAATTTTTATGGTGTGTTAGAAAGTTTAAAACCCGAAGCTTAGCCTCCGAGGTCGTTAAAAAAGAACGGGTACTTCTCAATGAAGAGTTGGTAAAGGCTTCACGAACCGTAAAAGTAGGAGATAAAGTGTCTATCAAAAAAGACGGAGCACTTTTGAGCTATCAGGTTTTAGATATTCCAAAATCTAGGCTTGGAGCTAAGCTGGTGGAAAATTATGTAAAAGATGTAACCGACCCCGATCAACTGGAAAAGTTGGAGTTTATACAGATGATGAAAAACCTCAGTAGAAAAAAAGGAACCGGAAGGCCTACTAAAAAGGAAAGACGAGACATTGATGATATGTTAAGCGATGAATAGAATCGTTTATCAAATGGGAACATGATCCGAATAGGATGAATCTTGTTGATTTTCTCCCTTAACATAATCTAAGAGTATCGTTTTCCACATTTCAATCCTCCGTACAAAGCACTCTTCCGTATACCAAGCTCGTCTTGGAGTTAAAACCGTATTTGGCGTGTTAAGAAAATACTCTGTTTCCAATAAATCTAAACCTGCTCCAGAAATATCATCATTTAGAAGTGCTTGCTTCACCGCTCTTATATCCATTACTTCATCTGGCGAGATATTGATTAGAACTGACGACTCCTTCATTACTGTCAAGCTTTTTTTATTAATTAGATGGTGGGAGTGATGGTTTAAGGGTAGAGAAAGAAACACTACGTCAGACGATTCTAAAAGTTTATTTAGACTAACTTTTTCGGCCAGACTTGATGTTTTATCTGAACGATTATAATATTGGATAGGCATACTAAAACCACTTAGTAATCGGGCTATTGAGGAGCCTATATTTCCAAACCCGATAATACCCGCAGTCTTTTGGAATAACTCTGTTCCTCTATGCTCAAAACAGTTGTTATTACCCTTTCTTACTTCACTATCAATGAAAGTAATCTTTCGCATGGTAGCCATCATAAGGGCTACGGCATGCTCTGCTACCGAGGTGCCTGTGTAATTTTTGCTATTAAATATTTTAATACCTCTTTCCTCACAATAGCTAGAATCAACAAAGTGAGTAGAAATAGTAGTCGTTATTATGGCCTCTAGCTTGGGTAACTTTTCTAGAACCTTTGCATTTAAATCCATATACGTAGTCACCAAAAGCTGTGCATCGCTATTTCTGTTAATCACTTGATCTAATGAAAAACGTTTTGGGTCAGCTTGTTCTAGTGAGAGGTCTACAAACTCTTCTAAGTCTGGTAGCGCTTCTTTTGATAGGGCCTCTCTGTTATTTAAGATCAAACATTTCTTCTTCATCAAAAACCTAGATTATATCTTAATAGTCGTGTTTTGTTTAAACTGTAACTGTCTCTCCATTTCGGAGAATACCTCTTCTATTTGGAGGTAGGGTTTTTCTGGAATATGACTCAGGTATTGGTGACATAGAGTTCCGTACTTCTTTAAAAGAGGCTCTACCCACAGTTGAGCCATGTTTTTTAAGCCCACCAAATAATACATATAGCTCAACTCCGCTGATAACTTTATGGACAATACCCCTTGAAGTTTTGTTAACGTATTGTAGTCATAACCTACTCTTTGCTCTTGGTAAGGCTCAATTAGTTTTAAAGCATGTGCTAAGTTGAGGTTTCCTAAACCCAAGCCCAAACCGTCTATAGTTCCGTCAATTGCATTACAACCGCTATCAAGGGCCATTAAAGAATTGGCTGCGGCTAAGCCTAAATTATTGTGTGCATGAAAACCCAAAACCCCACTCCAGCTTTCTCTTACTGTCGCTACAATTTTTTTTACCTCGCTTGGTTTACAGGCTCCTCGAGAATCCGCTAAATACAGAAAATCTACTGCTGTTGCTTCACTAATCTTTTGAACCGTTTCTTGTATTTGAAGATCGCTCAAAACTGATATGTTGACAAGGTTAATACTTGTTTTAATACCAAGCTTATTTGCTATACTCGCTACTTCCAGCGCCTCGTCTATTTGATCATATGCTGCCGGTATTCGAACGAGGTCTAAGTAGTCTTTTCTACTTTTCAATAGCTGCTCTGGATTCGTTTTTTGAAGGCTGATCATTGCTACGATAGCACAATTCTGACCTGTAACAAGTTCTTGCAGTTCTCGTAATAAGGATACATCGCATTGCGCTGCCAGCGGTAATTTTTTCGAGTCATCAATATACCCCACTTCAATAGCTTCCACTCCCGTTTTTAATAGGCTCTTCACCAATAAAAGCACTTCCTCTTTAGAGAAGTTCCATTGGTTTAGATAGCCTCCATCCCTGAGTGTAGCGTCCAAAACAAAATATGGGGATAGCGTCATTTTTTTTCGGTTTTGTAAAGGTTCCATAAAGCGTATTCCATTATTATGTTTAAGATTAAGTGCAGCTACCCGCTTTTTGTAAAACAGACTTCAACTTAGCTTCAGACAGCTTAATCCGAGAATCGTAAAAAAGAGACCGCCTAGGGTTTAGCTCTTTCCAAAACCTGTACAGCTCTACTTCAAATTCAATGGCTTTATGAATAGTCGTATAAGGATCATTGACCTTTTTTAAGTCGAAAACCAAGTGAATAGTATTGAAAAAATCTGCTTTTAAATCCAGCTTTATGGGCAAAGCTGATGTTGGGTTTACAAACCCTCCAATAGAAACTTTCTTATTTGCATTTTGAATGGTCTTTGTCATTCTGCGTGTAACCATTTGCACAAAGGGGTCTTGAACCTTATCGATTCCGAAGGAATTGGATAGATCAAGGCGTCCAATGATCACTAAATCCACCTTTTTAAAGTGTTCGTTTTTAACAATACTATCCAGTTGTTGGTAAGCTTGCTTTGTTTCTAAGTTTACACCTAGCACTAGGTCCTTATCGTTCTCATATTCTTCTTCAACGGTATCTATAAATTTTTCCAGAGCATATTCAGATTCTATCATAGGACCGATTATACCCTTAATGCCGAGTTTCCTAATATTTCTTAGTTCTGAACGAGCCTCAGAGCCGGCCACCTTTACCATCATCGGAATATCCAAATCAGAGAGTGTGTTTAGTATTTCTATCTCTTTGTACTCCATATTTTCCCACTCTGTGCCGCTTTTAAACCAGGTGAGTCCATGATTATCAAAGAGTTCTTGAATCCGATTTTTTAAGCTGTTGCTATTGGCCATTTCATGATTGTTTTAGCTATCTATTGAGTGTAACTAAAGTACAGTGGCAACAAAGAACTGTATGTAAACAATCAACTACATTTGAGTCGCTTTAAGAGAGATTTTCGTCTAGTTTTAAAAAAAGGTTTAAACTTGTTCTAACCATAAAACTAATATGTGGAAACAAGTGCTTTTAAAGTAATTCTCTTGGTTGGCGCAGGCCTAAGCTTGTTTTTTGTTGGTTATAAAATTCTCTCAGATAATCTAAAGCGACTTACAGGTAAAAGGTTACGTAAATCGCTCAACCGAATTTCTGGAAATGTTTTTATTGGGGCTGTAAGCGGGGTAGCTTCTGGTTTATTAATGGCAAGCGCAGGCACTGTTGCATTTGTTCTGGCGGGTTTTGTACAAGGCCAATTTTTACGCCTCAAAAGTTCTTACTCCATATTAATTTGGTCTAACCTTGGCGGGGCTTTAGTTATTAGTTTAACTATTTTACCTATTGATCTATTCGTTCTTGCCCTTCTTTTTTTTAGCGGTATTCTTTGGGCTTTTGAGTTCCCAAAAAGCTCCATAAACCTTGTTGGAGCAATATTAGGCTTTGCCCTTTTACTTTTTGGTTTAAATCAAATTGGTTCAATAACCGGTTTTCTAAGAGACCTCCAATGGGTAAACGAAATGCTCGTTTTTTCCCAACGGTATATTCTTATTGGCATTCCCATCGGTTTCTTTCTCTGCTTTACCATGCAGTCTGTTACTGCGGTATTACTCATTACACTAACTCTTGCAAGTGGTGGCTTGTTGAGCTTTCCTCAGGTGATGACGGTGTTTTTAGGGGCTCAATTTGGGTTGAGCTTGAGTTGTTATGTTCCTGCTATTGGTTTTCGGGGAGAACCAAAACAAACGGTAATGGCCTTTGTGTTTTATCAAATAATTGCCGCTTCAATAACGACTTTAATTTACCTGGCCGATCATTTTACCGGGTTTAGGTTTCTTGAAACCATAAGCTCGCAAATTGGGATATCGCTTTCCGAACAATTTGTTTATCTCGTGGTCATTTATCATTTGATTTTTTGCCTTCTCTTTTCACTTATAAAAACTCCATTTACATCACTTATTGAAAAATGGTATCCCCGTACAAATTCAGAAGAACTATCTGTTCCAAAATATCTTCCCTCTACCATTATTGCAGAGTTAGACACCATTTTAGTTATGGTTTTTAAGGAACAAAACCGTTTGTTGAGTTGGTTACCCGATTATTGTTCTTTTATAGAAGAAAACAGAGATGTTACTATTCAAAAATGGGAAGATATCCACTCTGCGTTTGCTAATGTCTCTGAAAAAATTGAGAATGCCTTATCAGAAGGAATGGGTTCGAGAGTTGACGCCTCTTTATCGGAAAAATTAATTAACCTCCAAAAGAAGCAGAACTTAATTACCGATTTAGAAAATAGCGTGTATACCTTGGTTAAAGAATACCCAAAATTGGATGTTAGTCAAACCAAAGAGCTTACAAAAAGCATAATTGAAGCAGCATTAACACACCTTTTAACGTACACCTCTTACTTGCAAGAATGGGATGAAATGGATTTAGAGCACCTTATCCTAATTACAGATAGTCAGGAAAACACTATGAAAACCATACGCCAAAAGTATTTGGCTGTAAATCAAAACAATACGAAAGAAACGGGCCTCTCGTTACTACATATCACCAATATCTTTGAGCGCTTTGCATGGACGATGAACCAGCTGGTACGACTAGAAAAACAGTTAGATGCTAGCGATTTTTAGAAAAATGGTTTCTCCCTATTGAACTTGATAAACAAAGTAAACTGCACGTTGGTTTTCATACCCTTTTCGAGAAGGCAACCAGTTTTGAGGCTCGGTTATCAGTACGGGCTTAACTAACCCCCTATCCTCTAGGTCTTTCAATATAGCGATGTATTTGAATTCCTTTATCAGAGCTTCATTTTGAGTAAAAATGAGATAACCCATAGGCCCAACAACCCGAATAAACTCTAAAAGCATAGGCACTACTTTCAGCTCTGAGATTAGGGATAAAACGCCAATGCAAATCGCTGCTTGAAAATGATTATTCTCAAACCTTGTTGGTGGTTGGGAAAAGTCTTCTTTATATAAATCTGTGTATGCATTTGTCTTACCACATTCTTTAAGCATATCCTCAGAAATGTCAACTCCTATTACCTTATTGAAACCCATTCCCTCTAGCGATTTACCAACCAAGCCTGTACCGCAGCCTACATCGAGTATAGAGCTCTCTTGAGATACATACTTATTCAATAACTCTGCGCCAATCTGATAACCCTGATAGCCCCATTCTTCAATCTTACTATTGTATACAGGTGCAAATTCCTTATAACGCTGTTCAATATCTAAATTGTCTAACGTTTTTGGATTTAACGGGGGTAATTTTAAGGGCTTGGACACGCTCTGGAGCTTTAAAATTCTGAAGTTGATTAAAACAATAGGACGTTGGTGTTTTACAAATATACTGGCTCCTTTCTAATTTGGAGCTCATTATCTACTCTTAAGAGAGGACGCTTCTTTTCCCGCTATGCGGCCAAAAACAATGCAGTCAGTTAGAGCACACCCTCCCAGTCTAAATTTACCATGTACCCCCCCTGTAGCTTCGCCTGCAGCATAAAGCCTATCGATTTTCTTTCCTTTAGATGACGTTATTTGTGCATTGGCGTTGATACAGAGACCGCCTGGTGTATAGTGAACTTTAGGGAAAACCCAAGAACTCAGGAAAGGTGCTTCTACTATTTCCCTTGGTTCAGGAAGCTCTTTGTTAAACTCCGAATCTTGTCCGTGGTGGAGCATCTGGTTGTACGAATCCAAGGTTGAAAGCAACTGATTTTGTGGTATGTTGTAGTAACTCGCTAAACTACTAAGATCATCAAATCTTCTTATCAAACGAGCAGGAGCTTTTAAATATTTGTCTTTAAGGTCTGAGTCTGCATACTTCAAGGTGTTTAGAGAAGCTATTGACACCGTAGGGTATCCTTTTTCTATTAAGACATCTGCTAAAGTTTCACGCAGCGAGCTTTCATTTATAAACCGTTTTCCAGTTTGAGGATCAACCAAAAAGCCTCTGGGAAAGGCCAAAAAGCTATTGAAACTAGAAACCACGTTATCTTCTTCATAAGTGCTTGCATAGGGAGAGGTGCTTGGTAAAAAGCCATAACTAAGCATATCTCTAGTTTCTGCTCCAACGGCATTGGTCCTGTTAATCATCTCCCCGCTGGTGCTGGGCAAACAGCTTGTTTTGAGCTTTAAAGATCTATCGTTAACTTCTATTTCACCTCCACCTGCATGACCTCCACTCGCAATCACGATGGCTTTATTTACGATTAAATCATAGGTTTTGCTATTTCGTTCGATATTAACTCCAATGGCCTCTCCTTTTTCATCGGTGTTTATTTTCAGCGCTTTACAATCCGTAAATATCTCCACACCTAATTTCAAGGCGTATGTCAAGAGTGGTTCTATGATGGATGATCCTTTTGGAACCAACGCGGTATGAATTCTGGCACTGGAATGGCCTTCAACCTGTTCTAGTTTATCCTTAAAAGCAACTCCGATTTCCGTCTTAAGCCAATTAAATGCATCTGTGGAGTTTTTCGTTAATATCTCCACTAATTCAGGGTCATTTACTTGGCCCGCATTGACCACGTCCTTGTAGAAGTTCTTTTGCGAATCTTGAATATTATGCCTCTGTTGTAAGGATGAGGATGTCACTGCAATTGACCCTCCACTAATTCTTGAATTTCCTCCAGCTATCGATTCTTTTTCCAATATTAGTACTGAGCTCTTATTCTTTACAGCCTCAACTGCTGCTGACAAACCAGCCAGACCAGAACCTACAATAACTATATCCCAACTTCTATTTACCATTTCTAGTTAGATTGTTGTATACCCTTAAGCCCGTGAGCCTTTTCTCGTACTTTGAAGGTTTAGCCGAAGGCGTTGATGAAAGAATAAAATCTATATTTTCATCTCATTAAAAATCTCAACTAAGGGTTCAATATAAATCCTATGCTCTCCTTTGTATCGTTTTACCTGAGGCGAAAAACCTTTCTCTTGTAACGTTTTTAAATGCTGTTGAAGTTGTTCTTCAGAAATATACTCATCCGCATCGCCTAAGGCCAACCAAACGGGTATTGTTCTCATTTTTTCTAAAGCCGCCTCAAAGTTTAGATCTGGAGGAAAGGCTCCCGCCCAATTCACCAAAAAGTCGAATTTATAGGCTGAATGAGCCAACCAACGGCAGCCCGTTGCTACGCCCTGCGAAAAAGCTAGAATACCTACGTAGTTTGCTGCTTCAATTTGATCTTTGAAATGTGACCGAAGCTGATCCAAATACAAACAATAGTCTTCAATATCGTTTAACCGATCTTCTTTCGTCATCCAACTCGCCCCTACACGTCCGGCTGAGTTTTGAAGATAAAAACGATGCAAGCCTTCGGGAACAACAAATAAAATAGAATCTAATTCTGAAGCTTGTAATTTTTTGTTGAAATAAGCCGCCAGTTGACCGTAGCCGTGCAAAGCAAAACACACCGCCTTGTATTTTTTATGCAACGGCCCGCTAGTGTAGTAGCGGGCCGTTTTTTTAATTGTTATGTAATGGGGTTCCATTAAAAGTTGGCCTTTCTCTTTTCTAAAAAGGCGGTAGTGCCTTCTTTAAAGTCTTCCGTACCAAAGCATTTTCCAAACTGTTCTACCTCAACTTTAAAGCCGTTAAGACCTGTTTTAAAGCCTGCATTTACGCTGCATATAGCGCTGCTAATGGCCATAGGAGAGTTTTTAATGATCTTATTGGCAATATCCTTGCACTTATCCATCAATTCCTCCAAGCTTACCATATGATTTACCAAGCCAACTTCGTACGCTCTGGGAGCTTTCATCATGTCGGCTGTAAAAATCATTTCCATGGCACGCCCTTTTCCAATAAGCTGAGCGAGTCTTTGCGTTCCGCCATATCCAGGAATTACACCCAAACTTGTTTCGGGTAAACCCATTCTCGCATTTTCTGATGCTACACGAATGTGGCAAGACATGGCTAGCTCTAATCCACCTCCTAGCGCAAATCCATTTACGGCTGCTATTACGGGTTTTTTTAGGTTTTCAACCAAGTCAAACAACAGTTCCTGCCCTTTGGCGGCTAGTTCTGTTCCTTCACCTACGGTAAAGTTGGCAAACTCTTTAATGTCCGCTCCTGCTACAAATGCTTTTTCACCGCTTCCAGTTAAAATAATTACCCGCACCTCTTTGTCTTGCTCCAGTTGCTTTAACGCTTGGTTTAATTCAGAGATGGTCTCTCTGTTTAAGGCATTTAATTGCTTGGGGCGGTTGATGGTAAGCGTGGCTATTCCATCGGCTATTTCGAGTAAGAGGTTGGTAAACATATTTTTACTTTTAAGTCGGTTTATTTTGTCTGTCTACAAATGTAACCATCGGTGGTAAATAGCCATTTATTTTTTAACTCCAAAGGATACATTCACGATTACAGACATGGAAACATTACTAGGTAGCATACTTATAGCGCGATCGGGCTCTTCGTATACGGAATAGTAGTCTGCTACAGCACTACTTTCTACTTCGGTAAAAGTATTTACAAAGCCTACCTTAAAATTCATTTCACTGGCTATAGCGTCCGCTTTAGTTCTTGCATTTTTAAGAGCCATTTTCAGGAGATTGGCATGAACTTCTTCTTCGTTGGAAATGCTGTACTTTACTGCACCTACTTCGTCCATTCCTTTTTTGGCCAAATTTTTCATGATGTAATCATAGGCGGGTACACTATCTATTTTAATCCGAAGCGACTCCCGGCTCACGTATTCGTATTCTCCTGCCGTTCTATTCCAAATACCCTCAATGGTTAATCCTGATGTAGCCATTTTACTCACTCCTCTTGTTTCGGAAATAAATTCCATCATGTCCTCTATACTTCCAGAGGTCTTACCGAGAGCTTTTTCAGATGACTTTTCGCGATTTAAAACGGTCACTTCAATTTCAATGCTTTGCGCTTTTATACTTTTTGTTGCTTTTCCGCTTACCTCAATAGACGTTTGTGCTTGCAGTGTGGGGTAGCACAATAAGGTAAGTAGGCCAATGGCCACTAGTTTAACTTTTCTCATGATAAATGGGTTTAATTAATTGGAGATAAAACTAAAACTTTCCAATAGAGCAACACTACGCTCATGCAGAATAATTGTGCACACAAAAGATTGATTATACGGGAATAGAGATAAAAAAGGTGGTTCCTACATTCAATTCACTCTCCAGCCAAATATCTGCATTAAAGCCATTTAGAATGCTTTTTACCATGGCCAAGCCTAAGCCCATCCCTTTTGTTTTAGTCGTAAATTTAGGCTCAAATATTTTCTCTCTTTGCTCTTCCGGTATTCCGCAGCCATTATCTTGAATGGCTATGAGTACATCTTTTTCTCTTTTGCTCAACATCACCTTAATTTTCGGCTCCCTATCGTCCGGTACGGCTTGAATGGCGTTGTTGATCAAATTATTCATTACTCGGATGAGTTGATCCTTATCCAACTCCAGTGTAATTTGTTTGTCTTCACAATCAAAGGTGAGATCATAGCCCGGATATAAATCTGTAGTCCGTTGAATGATTTCATCTAATGAAAACTTCTCTATTTTTAGCTCAGGCATGTTCGCAAAACTGGAGAAGGCTCCAGCAATAGCTGTGAGAGTGTCTATTTGCGAAATCATACTTTGAGTAAACTCTTTGAGCTTTTGGGGGTCGTCCGTTTTCAAGGTTTTTTCTAAAAACTGAACATTTAAACGCATGGGGGTAAGTGGGTTTTTAATTTCATGCGCCACCTGCTTGGCCATTTCTTTCCAAGCACTTTCTCTTTCTGTTTTGGCTAAAGTATCGGCACTCTCTTTTAGTTTGCCTAGCATTTTGTTGTACTGGCTTACCAAAGACCCTATTTCATCGTTAAAGCGCCAATCCAAAGGCGCAAAGTCGTTGATACGAGTTTCTTTTAGTTTTTCACCGATCGCTTTTAGTGATCCTGCAATGTAATTGGAGAGTAGGTAGGCAACAATTCCGGCTATAGCAAACAAGGCTAAATAAATCTGAGTCAGTTGAATTAAAAAATTGCTTTGCTCTTCAAGTTTTAAATTGTCGTTATCAAAGTAGGGGAGGTTAATGATGGCTATGGGTTTATTCTCAAAGTTTCGGATGTAATCATACGTAACCATGTATCTCAAAGTATCTGCTCTGCGGTCAACCAACAGTTGACCTGTTCCCGCTTGCAATGCTCTTAGTATACTAATTGGTAAGTTCTCCGGTACTATGCCCTTATCGTATAAATCTGGATTACTACTAATCAGTAAGTTTCCGTTTAGGTTGTAGATGTTAATATCCAGTTTGTTGATATCGGCCCACTCGCAAATTTTTTCATCAAATAGAGAAACAATACTGTCTGTATTTCTAGAAGCCGGTTGATCTTGCAAAAAATAACTTATCGCCTCGTTAATGGCGATTTCCTTGCGTTTTAATCGTTCCTCGTGGTAAACCTCATTTTCACGCTGAAAGTGCTGGAAATAGATAAATCCAGTGGTTAGAAAGCTGATGATAATGATCAGCAGCATAGATAAAAAGATTCTATGCCTTAATGTGAGATTAAATCCAATCAATTTTTATAAATACTTGAGTTTTAAAAGTAGTGTTTCTGTTCAAGCGGGTGGTTTTTAAACCAAAAAATCCCTCCCAATTTCTTGGGAAGGATTTCTATATCAAAAGTTATTCCTTTATTAAGAATTCAAAGCTTCTGCACCTCCAACAATCTCAAGAATCTCATTGGTAATAGCTGCTTGACGAGCTTTGTTGTAAGAAAGTTTAAGTTCACTTACTAAGTCTGTAGCGTTATCCGTTGCCTTGTGCATAGCCGTCATACGCGCTCCATGTTCAGAGGCATTGCTATCCAAAATGCTTTTGTATAACTGTGTTTTTAAAGATTTAGGAATTAAGTCTTCTAAAATTTCCTCTTTTTGAGGTTCGTAGATATAGTCTCCACCGCCATTGGCATCTCCTTCTACTTCTCTTACAGGTAAAAGCTGTTCTTGTTGAACATTTTGAACCGCAGCGTTCTTAAACTTGTTGTAAAAAACATCCACTCGATCGTAAGTTCCTTTAGCAAAAGCGTCCATGGCCATCTCGGCTACTTCAGCAACATCATCAAAGCTGATCTTGTTAAAGATATCGTTGTTGTTTCCTACAATAGTGTAACCTCTACGGCTTAGGTTCTCATCTCCCTTTTTTCCAATAGTGAAAATTTCCACTTTTGCTCCTTGGGCTTGGTATGCAGAGGCAGCAGCGATAATGCCCTTACCTACATTTGCATTAAAGGCACCGCACAAACCACGGTTAGAGGATATAGCTATTAAAAGAACCTTATTCAGTTTATCCGCCTTTCTAGCGTAAACCCCTTCAGAAGAATCTAAAGTGGCACTTACATTCATAAGTATTTCTTCCAACTTTTCAGCATATGGACGCATCTGAACGATCGCATCTTGCGCTCTTTTAAGCTTTGCCGCAGAAACCATCTTCATCGCAGAAGTAATCTGCTTCGTAGATGATATGGAAGTAATTCTGTTTCTTAATTCTTTTAAGTTAGCCATTCTTTGCTGTGTTATAATGGGGAGTGAAAGCTTTCGCCTTCACTCTAACTTATTCTTTCTAGTACTTAGATGTTAAGTCTTTAGCAACACTTGTAAGCGTAGCGGTAACCTCATCGGTTAACTTTCCAGCTTGTAGTGTATCTAAAACATCGCGGTGCTTACGGTTCATAAAAGCAATAAATTCTGCTTCAAACTCTCTCACTTTGTTCACAGGAACATCGTTCAATAAGCCTTTTGTTCCTAAGTAGATAATCGCAATTTGATTCTCAACTGCCACTGGGCTATTTACCCCTTGCTTCAAGATTTCAACGTTGCGCTTTCCTTTGTTGATTACAGACATAGTAGCTGCATCAAGGTCAGAACCAAACTTTGCGAATGCTTCAAGCTCACGGTACTGGGCTTGATCCAACTTTAAAGTACCTGCTACTTTTTTCATGGACTTGATCTGAGCGTTACCTCCTACACGAGATACAGAGATACCTACGTTAATGGCAGGACGCACACCCGAGTTAAACAAATCTGCTTCCAAGAAAATCTGACCATCTGTAATCGAAATTACGTTGGTTGGAATGTAGGCAGATACATCACCCGCTTGCGTTTCAATAATTGGCAATG
>CAZAJG010000022.1:0-30467 GCA_964485405.1 uncultured Owenweeksia sp.
ATTGGCCTAAGTCTGTTTAAAAAATACCTTAAGGGTACTTGCTTCTGTTTTTCTCAATTTATTTTGTCCCTAAGCTTCTTTTGGGCTAACCTAAGCAACTTAATTTCAAAAAAAAAGTACCCTAATCTAAATTTTTACACCTCTTAAAACGCCTCTCTTGAAACGTTGATTTTCTCTATCTTTCGGGTTATTAGACGAACTGACGTTGTGTACTATTAGAAATCTAGCTTCATTGACAAAACAAAATTTTGACTCAACACCACACATATTTTAAGTATAAAGAGTTTACCATCATTGAAAAAATGAAGGTCAGCTCCCCCTTAAAGTATGAAGCCCATTTTCAAAATAGAGGTTGTTTTATCTATTTTAAGAATGGCAACACCAAATTACTATCAAGTGAACATAATACTGATGTAAAAGCAAAAGAAGCCGTATTACTGAAATGTGGAAGTAACTTTCTTGAAATACTTCAGAAAAACCAAAATGAAGAATTGGAAACTATAGTAATTCATCTCTTTCCAGAATTACTTAAAGAAATTTACAAAGATGAAATACCCACTGCGATTGTTGACCGAAACCAAAGTAAGCAAAGCCTTAAGGTTTCTTCCAATGATTTAATTACACAATTTATTCACTCATTAGAGTTTTATTTCGATAACCCAACCTTCGTAAACAATGACTTGCTCGAACTAAAAATTAAGGAGTTACTGTTATTACTTATTCAAACCAATTATGTAAGTTCAGTACAAGAATTAATTACAGATTTATACAGTACCAAAACAATAAACCTGAATGAAGTAATCGCCTTGCACACATACTCCAATCTAACTGTTAATGATTTGGCTAAGCTTTGTAACATGAGTCTCTCCTCATTTAAAAGAGCTTTTAGGAACTTTTTTAATGACAGTCCTAACAACTATATAAATACTAAAAAAATAAATAAAGCTCAGGAGCTACTGCAAATAAGCGAATTGAATATTAGTGACATTGCTTACGAGACAGGCTTTAATGACCCACTGTATTTTACTAGAGTATTTAAGAAACGAGTAGGTCTTACACCGTCCGAATTTCGATTGCGACACACCAAGTGACCCTTTTGTCCATATCATTGGTCGAATTCTGCATTTAAGCGCTAAAACGCAAAACTACTTTTGAACTGTATTACTTTAATAATTACAGAAATGAAAAAAGTACTAAGCATTTTAACAATAAGCTTATTCGCTTTTACCATCAATGCGCAATCAGAAACGAATAATAATTTAAAGACAGAAGAAATGGACAACGAAAACAAAGAATTACAGAGTTTTAATGACTACAAAGATATTGCAAAAGCCCTGGAACCTTATATTAATAGTGCTAAATCCGGAGATGGGAAATTAAGCCAGTCTGCATTTTATGACCATGCACATATAGTTGGCTCAATAGAAGGTCAAGTTTATAATATGACAGCCGATGAATTTGGTGATGCTGTAAGTGAAGGAGGACCTTCAGAAAACGTCAAATATCATATTGCTTGGATTGATATTTCTGGACCAGCAGCAGCTGCAAAAGTTGAGTTTTATGATTGGAATGGGTTCCGATTTACTGATTTCTTTGTCTTATTTAAAAAAGATGGAGAATGGAAAATAAGCGGTAAGGTTTACGATTCTCATAATAAAAATTAAACTTCAAACGGTCAGACTCATTTAACCTATCACTATTTGAGCGATAAAATAACGGTACACAAAAATGTATAAAAACAATGGCGGTTCAGGTGAAAACTTGAACCGTTTTTTGCTTTAATTAAGTATCCTGTTATCCGAAAGATAGGCATATTCAGTCCGCCACTGCTCTTATACTAAACGTTGTAGTGTATTATGAAGAGGATCGTTTATTAAAGAATTATAACGTAATACTTATAACGCCCATACCTTATTTAGGATTTTGCTGTTTTTCTTAAGTTATCAAGTGCGCTAATTATGAAGCCATGAAAAAAATTTAAGGCAGATAATTATATCAATCAAGGAGCCTTCAAAAACTTTATTCCTCAAGAGATAAATTGAAAGTCCTGTTGTTTGAGCAGGCAACGCTAAAATAAAATTTTGACATTTACTGGAATAACAACTAACACGCAATCAAAATCCAGTTCAGAGCAAATCTCTGAATTAGAAGAGCATCGCAACTTTGTAAAAACATCTTTCAAGAAAAGGGAAAAGGCCTAACAAATGCATCAATAGAAATTTTTGCAACAATTAAGTAAATGATATGAAAGCAATAGACCGCTTTTATTTTGACAAGCAAGAGCCAATTAAAGGTTGTTTGTTGGCTTTAAAAGCTCTAATAACAAGCTACAATCCTTAATTTGAACCTAAGCGGTATTATCGTTTCCCCTGTTTTATGTATAAAAATCAGATTTTCTGTTATTTGTGGATATATAAGAAAACACAGTTTCCCTATATAGCTATCGGGAAAGGCGTAAAAATTGAACATCCAGACCTAATTCAAGGCAACAGAACTTTTACCAAGTTGTTAATGATTGACCTGAATAAGGATATTCCAATCAAAAAAATTCATAGCATATTTGATATGGCAATGGAATTATATAATAAGACTGATGAATACATTTAACTATAAAAAATGAGCGTTTCATTTTTTAGTATGGATTTTAGAAATTAATCTTGTTATCCTTTATATACTGCAAAGGACGTGCGGAGTTTTACGAAAGGTCATTTCGCCTACCTTATTGCCATATACGAACGCTTAGCTATATTGTCTAACAATTCGAGCCCTTCCTTTTTGGCCACTTTTCTTCATAGATAAGACATTTGTATACCTTTTCTAATTCCTTCACATATATTTATACCCATTGCCCTTTTGGCCTATTTCATCCACATATTGGTAGGCATTTTTCTCACTCACTTTGCGATCCATCAAATCTGTAGAACATGGACAAAGAGCGAATAAAACGAATATTGAAAAACAAGATCTCATTTTAAAATAGATAGATCCTGACCCTAAGAACTGTTTTTGTTAAAAGATACCTGCACCAAAGCCTACTGTACTGGAGGTACTGCAATACCCGGAACGAATAGACTAGGCCCACGCTAATCGCAGCCTAGCATATTATCTTAATATCATAACAAATTTAAGTTTTTGGTTCTTCAAAAAGATGAATTGAAAACTTCAATGAGATCAAGGGATTTGTATAGAAGGGAGATCTAACGAACGTTGGACGACTAAAATAACGTCATACAACAGTGTGTAAGGTGCATAGCTTCCTATCGTCAGCTACGACACTATACACAGAACGTTAGCACATATAAAAACAAGATCAACAATTAAAAAAGGTTATGATATTTAACTCCGTTGAGTTTGGGATATTTTTCCCCTTAGTCTTCACCCTCTACTACATATTTTTTAACAAAAAAACTAAACTTCGAAATATTTACCTCGTTGCAGTAAGTTACCTTTTTTATGGCTGGTGGGACTGGAGATTTTTATCATTAATTGTAATCAGTTCTATTGCAGATTATGTTATTGGACAAAAGATATTCGGGGAGGGAAACAAACGAAAAAGAAAACATTTACTTATTTTTAGCCTTTGTTTAAACCTTGGGTTATTAGGCTTTTTTAAATACTTCAACTTCTTTGTTGACAGCTTTATTGATGCTTTTTCCCTATTCAGACAGGCTCCTAATATTTCAACGTTAAGCATTATTCTTCCGGTAGGCATTAGTTTTTATACATTCCAAACTTTAAGTTACACCCTTGATATTTATTATGAGAGATTAAAACCAACGAATGATATATTTTCCTTTTTTGCTTTTGTCTCCTTCTTCCCTCAATTAGTCGCTGGACCTATTGAAAGGGCTAAAGATCTTCTGCCACAGTTTTTTAACAAAAGGCCTATTACATATGAATTGTTAAGAAGCGGTTTGCTTTTAATGGCTTGGGGTTTTTTCAAAAAGATGGTTATTGCTGACCGATTGGCAATCTTTGTAGATAGCGCCTATGGAAGTACAGATTCAATTGATGGAATTACCGCTGTTGTTGCAATAATATTCTTTGCCTTTCAATTATACTTAGACTTTTCTGCATATTCTGATATTGCAATTGGGAGTGCACGAATGTTAGGATTCAACTTGTCGACTAACTTTAGAAGGCCTTATCTAGCCACATCTTTTTCTGATTTTTGGCAAAGATGGCACATCAGTTTAAGCTCATGGTTTAGAGATTATTTATACATACCCTTAGGCGGTAATCGGGTAGGTAAGATCAAACATGTGAGTAATGTTTTGATCGTATTTATGCTCAGTGGATTATGGCATGGAGCTTCATGGAATTTTGTAATATGGGGAAGCATTAACGGTTTGTTTATTTTGGTTTTTGAACATTTACTCAGAAATGATAATAAAAAAATTATCAAAAGAATTTTATTCAGTTTGTTTATTTCAACAATGTGGGCTTTGTCTTTAGTTTTCTTTAGAGCACAAACTTTCAATAATGCCATTACCATATTTTCCAAAATAGGAAATGAAAGCCAAGATGTATTATATGATTTTAGTTTGAATTCATTAGAGTTTTTATTCAGCATTCAATTATTGATCGGATATATAATCTTCGAAATAATACAGGAAAAATTCACTAAAATCCATGAATGGTTCAATTCTCTTAATTTTTTATTCCGCTGGTCTGTCTACGTTTCTTTAATTGCCGCAATCCTTTTTTATGGTAGTTACGGTGTAGGCTTAAACGATAACAACTTTATTTACTTCCAATTTTAACAAATTATGACAAAAAAAAACAAGAAAGATTTCGGAAGTAAAACAAAGATCCTGAAGAAAAAATCTTTGTTTGATAATAAGCCAGTATTATTAATTATGCTCAAATCCTTAATTATTGTTATTGGATTTTTTTGTATGGTAAGATATCTAGATACAAAGGGGTATTTTAATCCTGACGAAAGTAACAACCATTCAAAGAAAAAATGGGACTCTTATTATGAATTTACCAAAGAGAACAATGTAGATGTTGTCTTGGTTGGTAATTCCCACTTGTATTCCGGTATCAACCCTAAAAATCTTAGTAACGCTCTAGGATGTAACGCTTTCATACTTGCTTCACCAGGGACAAACCTTGCAGATTCTTATTATTGTCTTAAAGAAGCATTAAAAAGAAGTAAAGCAAAGCTAGTTGTTGTAGAAACATATGGAATTAGAAACTTTGACCCTTATGACTTAAATAAAAGCGGATTATCTAATCAGTTTAAAAGCTTTTATGCTCGTAAAGATTTCTTAACAAAGATGACATCATTACCATTTTTATTTAGCCCAGAAAATTATTTATATGCATGGTCTAACACGCTTAGAAACCATGATTTTATTTTTAACGATACAACACAATTTTCTTTGAACAAAAAACTTATTAAGCGTCAAAAAAGAAACAATAAGAAGAATAACAAGCTATATCTAGGCAGGTTTGTACGCTTTAAAACAGGCATTGAAAGTTCTGTTATGAACAAATATGACTCTTTAGGGGCACCTGTTAAGGGGAAAGAATACACTTATAATTATTACACAGAAGAATACGTAAATAAAACCGTCAGTCTATGCAAAAAAGAAGGTGTTGAATTAATCTTCCTGACATTGCCTATGTATGAGAAGCATATTTCAGATTATACTGAATGGAAAGAAAAAATTTCTGAAATCATAGGAAAAGATTCCTATAACTGGATTGATATGCAAGAATTGCCTAATTATAATGGATTTGGGCCATTTGCTTTTGAAAATACGTATAACAAAAACCAACACATGACCTATAATGGTTCTTTGCTTGCTACATATAAATTAGCTGACTATATCAGAGATACCTTGAAGATAGATCTGCCAAATAGAAGTAAGGATAGTAAATGGACTAATTTATTTTATGGTGAAGAAGGGTATTTTGAAAATTTCAACCCAGTAAAAAATGATCAAAACAATAAAATAATTTGTTCTAACAAAATACTGCGAAATGTAAAACTCAACAGTATTCTGCACCTAGACATCGGCAATAAAACACGTAGTAGGATAATTGCCAAAGTAGATAAAAAACTACTTAAAAACTTAGAGTATAAAGAAATGAAGCTACGCATTGCGCTGAAATTTGAAATTGAAGGTAAAGAGCAAATAGCTAATTTAGATTTGATGTACGATCGATTTCACCGTTCAAAGGATGAAGCGATTTTCATATCTATGATAAAATCTGTGACAATAAAAGAAGTTGTAGATGGAATGCTATTCAGGAATTAGAAAAAACACATGTGCTAACAGTGTGCATAGTGCATTGCACCCTGTGGGATGCTACGACACCATACACGGAACGTTGCCACACATTAAAAAATGATTGCGATAATAATATTCATAGGGATTATAATTGGTCTGAATTGCATCCCTCTTCTTACTAAAAGGACATTTCCGAAAGTTGAGAAAGTAGTTGGACGAATATTAATAGCTATGACATTCTTACGTTTAGTAACGATAATTTTCGATTTCAACGGATATAGACTGAAAAGCTTTTTTGCATATAGATCGATTGGGCTGTGTTTTGTTATTTCAACATTTATATATTTTGCGATTTTTAAAAACACGAGAAACAAGATTTGGAAAGGAGCATTATTGACAGTTTTAATAATTGTCACTGTAACAACTCAACTTTTATATCAAAAAACTGGAAGCTATAAAATAAATGATGAATTGAATATGACTATTAGTCGAGAAGGATTTTTAGCTTGTGGAGAAATTATCAGAATTACAAAATCGGAATTTGGCATTTTTGATAAAGAAGTCTTTTATGATAGCAATCAATGCTTAATTGGAATAACCAAAGTAGAAACGGTGCGGATTGACAATAGTGGAGCTGAATTTCTGATTTATCATAATAAAGAACAAGATTCTGAAAACCCATATCATTACGAAATTGAAAATAAAAACGTGTGGTAACAAGGTGTATAATACATACCCTATGGGATACTCACCATACACAAACCGTTCAGAGCAATTGAGAGCTACACTCCCAATTGCTCTGAACGGGGCTCCCTGAGTTGCCCTAGTATTCGCAGTTGTGAGGCATTAAAATGAAAACTACGATTTACATATTGTCAATTATACTTCTTCTGATTTCATGTAACTCAGAAAACAAAAGAATTGATAGCTTTTACAATTTCGATTATGATTACGAATTAAGAAGCTATTATTCAGATGATTTGAAAAATCATAAAAGTGCTCAGTTCTTCAAGAATGGCAAATTGATAAGAAGCACTGCCAGAGAAGGTGGTTGTGAAGTATTCCATTACGATTCAACTGGACAAATAATAGAAACTACTTGGGGACGTAATTGTGAATCTGGAAGACGAATAATTTTCATGTACGACTCATTGAATAATCATATTGGTTATTTCAGTACAATGGACTCAATTATCAATTTAGATACTGTAAACTTCGAGCAAATCTTCTTTTACAATTCAGACAATAGGTTAATAAAGGAAAGAACAGATAAAAGGAAAGACATGCAAGGTGTCGAATTTGAAATCTGGAAATTCTACACATACACAGATAGTTTAATACAAACTGAAACTATACTTAGGAACAATGACACTCTTTGGATAGGCAAATATTCTTATAATTCGAATAATGAATTGATAAAGATTCACAGAACAAGAGCTGATCTTTATGAAACGGAACTTTTCAAATACAATGAGAATGGTTCATTAACTGAAAGAGAAATTGTAAGTACTGAAAACCCTGTAACTCCTTCAACGAGTTTTAGTGCTGGAAATAATAAAAGGGCTTATAAATATGATTCGGATGGAATATTGACTGAAGAAGTAGTACTGAATCACAAAGACAAAATTCAGATAAAAACGATTTATAAAAAATTTAAATTTCGCAGCAATTAAGTAAATGATATGAAAGCAATAGACCGCTTTTATTTTGACAAGCAAGAACCAATTAAAGGTTGTTTGTTGGCTTTAAAAGCTCTAATAACAAGCTACAATCCTGAATTTGAACCTAGGTGGTATTATCGTTTACCCTGTTTTATGTATAAAAATCAGATTTTCTGTTATTTGTGGATAGATAAGAAAACACAGTTTCCTTATATAGCTATCGGGAAAAGCGTAAAAATTGAACATCCAGATCTAATTCAAGGCAACAGAACTTTTACTAAGTTGTTAATGATTGAACCGAATAAGGATATTCCAATAGAAAAAATTCATAGCATATTTGATATGGCAATGGAATTATATAATAAGACTGATGAATACATTTAACTATAAAAAATGAGCGTTTCATTTTTTAGTATGGATTTTAGAAATTAATCTTGTTATCCTTTATATACTGCAAAGGACGTGCGGAGTTTTACGAAAGGTCATTTCGCCTACCTTATTGCCATATAGGAACGCTTAGCTATAATGAAAAAGACCATTGTAATACTAGTATCATTATTAGTTCATATCGGATTTGCTCAAGAAACACCCATTGCGTTAGCTAAACAACTTCTCTCTTTAGAAGGGATGCTTGATACAAGCAACCTTTATTCCGATGAACTTGATCTTAGACCTCAAGGATTTTCTGGGATGCTGATGTCGAATACTAAAGAGTATCAGAACAAAAAAAACTTTTTACCGGACTTCACCGATTTAATATCTACTCATTCTTTTTCCTTTCGAGAATTTCCAATCAGCCCCCAATATCAAATCATAAATATAACCGCACTGGATAGTTCCAAATTGGGTTTCGACTTTTACTTGCACTTTAAAAAGAAACAAGATTTATGGCAATTGAAAAATGTTTGTCGACTAGAACACGCAACGGTTGCCGAACTTTGGATGGCAAATTTGTCAGAATTGGAGGTGGATAGTATCATAAACAGTCCGGAATCCCAAAAAATCATTTATTCAAAAAAACAGTACTACGCTATAAAATCACTTTATAAGCTAACGATGGGTTTTGACGATACCATCCTTGACTACTTCAATTCGAATAAAGCATCTTTTTTAGCACTGAACGATTCGTATAACCATTCAGGAAAGGGATTACTGAAATATGGAACGCTTGCAAATTTGAACAAGGATGAATTATTGATTACTGAAATTAACCACTATGACTTTTCATCGAACACTTTGACCTTTTTTTACATCAGAAACACTTTCAAAGGAGCAGTTGGGTATCTACGTACACCTAATAAAAATATTCTCTCTCAACTGATTGAGAGTGGAAACATCTTTTTTATCCGAGAAATAGGAGAAGGCTGGTATATGTTTAAAAGTGAAGGGAAATGACGTATAGTTAAAATTATAAAAGCGGTATTAGTACGAAGGTTTATGTCAAACGCTGGCAACAAGTAAAAAACCAGTCGTGAAGACATTTTGAGAATATTTGGATCACCAGACACCGAATTGGTTGATGACATTTGTTGTTCAAGCTTCAACTACAATATTGACGCGAATATAATTGTGTATAGAAAAAAGAAAATCTATGCCTTTCTTGACCCCAATACTGATACTCTAAAAGAACTTCATTTTGGTGAGTTTGATGAAAGCATTTATGGGGAAAAATAAAAACAGTTGCCAACAGCTCCTATACGCAATACCTTTCGGGATACTGTGCTTAGCTAACCGTTACAGGCAACCAAGAAAAAACCAATGTTAATATTAGATTTAGACGATACAATTTTTGAAACAAAATCAATGAATCCGAGAATATTTGATTCAGCCGTATCTCTAATCCAAGCGCATTACGAACAGCACTACTCGCAAGCTAAATCAAAAGAAATAATTACCGAACTATGGTCCTATCCCGTTGATGTAGTTTTTGCAAAGCATCATACAGCAGAAACATTGATTCAGAAGTTTTACCAAAAAATAGAGGAAATTGATTTTCGAGAATTGGAAATAAAACCATTTGAAGACTATAGAGAAATTCAGAAACTTGATGAACAGAAAGTTTTGGTTACCACCGGTCTTAAAGAATTACAATACGCAAAAATAAAAGCGCTCGGTATCGAAAGTGACTTTGACGAAATATTTATTGACGACCCTCGTACAATTCCAAGAAGGCATAAAATTGATATTTTTAGACAAATACTACAAGAAACGAAAATTGAATGCCAAGAGTTTTGGGTAATTGGTGATAATCCTGAATCTGAGATTAAAGCAGGCAAAGCTTTAGGAATGAAAACAATTCAGCGCAAATCAAAAGGTCAGAAACCATCCGAATTAGCGGATTACAAAATTGAATCATTCGAAGAATTAGAAAGAATCATAAAATAAAGCCTTATGACTAGATATCTTATCGTTTTATTACTAACCTATTTGGTTTCGTCTTGTGCTACGGTGTATTACCCAAGTCATGTTAACTCTTCGTTTATAGAAGAAAAAGGCGAGATAAATATCGGTGGAGCCCTTAGTTTAAGTTCTATCAATGCACAAGCATCTGCGGCACTTACTGATCATTTAAGATTGGCGGGAGGAATAAATTATTGGGGATGGAATGCGTCCATAGGAAACTCGGATGTAGGCGAATCAGGATTTCAAACACAATTGCTGGCAGGGTACTACAAGAAGATTGGAAATAAGATTTTTTTTGAAGGATATGGAGGTATAGGAACTAGTGTAGGATCTGAAGACTTTTTTAGCCATGGTATTGTTCAACCTTCTATTGGTTTTGGTAAGGAGAGACCTAAGTTTATCATATCTCTTAGAGCAAACTATTTAACCAACTCATTATTCTCCGACCCTAACGAAGGAGTTACCCTTGGGCCAGGTGAAACAAATAAGATAGCTGGTACATTCTATGATTTTGCCCTTACGCACCGATTTACTAGAGCACAAAAAACATGGTTTATTCAATATGGAATCTCTAATGATGCACAAAAGTTTGGCGATACCGATTTTATCCCCTTCATGAACTTTGGAGTAAACTTTAGATTATCATCTAAGTAAGCTCTCAGCTCAATACTTTCTCTATCAAAGATTTTAGGTTTGCATGCATGTGAATCTTTCTCATCTTTTAACCTTAATCTATAGCGGGTGCTTTACTACATATAGGAGTTGAAACACAAATGGCCAACCTGCATATAAGAAACTACAAGTAATACACTTACCTACTCAATCCGTCTAAAATTGAACATTCCCACAAGCTTGTATTGCTTTTGAGCGTCTGAACCTTGTTAACAATCAATTTAAACCAAAATACACATGAGTAAATTTTTCAAGTTTTCCTCTCTTATCCTTATTCTGGCTGTAGTTACTTTTTCCTCTTGCGAGGATGACGATGACACAGACTCAGATCCAACTTCCGGTGGTTCTTCTTCTACTGGCACTACCCCAACCTCAGCTTTTAATGAGTTTGATAGCGATAACGTAACCGTTATGTTTGAAAACGATGAGATCACCATCGAAACAAATGGTAGACCCAACCATACAACTCCTTATTGGGGCACGGGACATTCTCTTTATATTGATGATGGCACTTCCGTAACTCCATCCACCATTCCCGGCTATGATGCCACCGCATCTTTAACCGTGCCTGCATCACCGGAAAAAGCGAGCTCCACAACAGCTACAACGCTTGGTGCTATTGGTATTGCTGTAAGCGGAGTAGCAATTTTTAACGACTCTGAGGGCAATGGACCATTGTCTGACGAAATTAGCACAATCGACTATGCGGGTGGCCATATCGGACCATCAGAATATCATTATCATACGGAGCCGGCTCCAATTTCTGAAGACGATAAAAACCTTATAGGAATTATGGCCGATGGTTTCCTAATCTATGGCAGAAAGTGTAATTCTACTGGCAACTACCCAAGCGATTTGGATGCATCGGGAGGTCACACATCTTCTACTCAACATGGCGATGACGACTTTTACCACTACCATGTTATAAATGAGATTTATATTGACGATTATGTACTATTGTTTGGTGTCGACTTTCAAGGAACTCCGAATCCTATCAACTAGTATTATACTAACAACTATTCTTGGCTGTAACCCTACAGTCGAGAATAGTTCATCTTTTGAGGTTGTTGAAAATCAACTCCCTTGCTCCTTCTCTCCTATCATTCCCAAGTTTTTTGTTTTAAAAGATTCTGTCATTCTAAAAAACGAGGAATCACGTTGGTACTATAAGGGTAAGCTCTTTTCTGGATATGCTATTGCCCATCATGAAAACGGATCTCTCTCTGAAAAAATGGGCTTTACGGATGGGAAGAGAAACGGCAAAGCTCTATGGTGGTATCGGGATGGGCAGCTTAAAAAAGAGCTTGACTATTTGAACAACAAAATGCATGGTAAAAAGAGATTTTGGGGTTCAGGTATAAATAATTCTCTTCTGCATGAGTTCAATTACCAAAATGGAAAACGACATGGTATACAACAAGTGTGGTATGCCAATGGAGAGCCTTTTAAAAAAGGAAATTATGCCTTTGGGTTTGAACAAGGAATTCAGCAAGCTTGGAATCGGAATGGCAAATTATACATAAACTATGAAGCCAAAAACGGCAGAACTTTTGGCTTGCGAAAAGCCACACTCTGTTATAAGTTGGAAGACCAGGAAATAGTCCGATAGCACTAGGTTTATACAGAACAAAATCTTTTCCTGGGAAGAATACATAAATCCACTCAATTTTTATCCAAAGCTCTTTCTGATCTAATATTGTAATCATCGAATATCCCAAAAACCCATTCCTGGCTTATATTTGAGTACTTCATGTCCTATTAAAAAAACATCTGTATGCATAAGCTTTATAAACTGTTTTTGATATTCGTTCTTTTTTCGAGCTTAACAACCGCTTATGGGCAAAGCTCATATCTCTCCAAAAATGAACTCATGGAGGATTATGAGATTCTATACACCTCTTTAGTTAATTATCATCCTCGTCCGTTTTTATATACTTCTGAAGCGGATTTAAGTGCTTACTATGAAGCGCAAAAATCCAATTTACCAGACAGTCTTACATCTTTAGAGTTTCACATTGTAGCCCGTAAACTGATTGCTCAAATTAAATGCGGGCATACCTTTGGCAAACCTTCTAGGGCATGGTACAAATCCGTTTCAGGACAAAAAGTTTTACTCCCATTTGATGTTAAAATAGTGGATGAGAAATTTTACATCTCCAAAACAGTTGAAACAGATTTTGATTTTAAGATAGGGGATGAACTATTAGCCATCAATCAGGTTCCCGTTCAAGAACTTTACCGCCAAATGGCAGACATACAGCAACGAGATGGTTTAACCCAATCCTTTGTCCATGCTCAAATAGAAAAAACATTTAGAACTTACTTTTTATTCTTAAACGGTTCCTTTATCAAGGAGTATACAATTGAATACAAAAATCATCTAGAAGAAGTAAAAACAACTACCGTTTCCCTTACCAACAAGAGGCTGGAAGCAAGACAGAACCCTACCCTTCCCAGTAACTTAAAAGAGATAACTCAAAACAAGTGGAGTACTTTTGCCATGGACACCATCTCCAATTTAGCGTACTTGAAGATTAGTACTTTTTCGGATCGAAAGGAATTCAAAAAGCACTATAAATTCATTTTCAAATATCTCCAGCAATACCCAGATGCCAAGCTCATTGTTGATCTAAGAAACAATGGCGGTGGATTTTTTGGGAATGGTAATAATCTGCTTACCTATTTAACACCCGAAAAGTTTGAATTTCATTTTCAAACCCCAAAACGAAAATTAATCAAGAGCGAATACATCACGATGGACAAGTGGAGTAAGCTAACCAAATTGGCTTTTTCCTTAAAGCCCAGTAAACGCAAAATCGAAGGTCAATCTGGAACCACATTTACCTACAAACCTAGTAAATACCAATTTGAAGGGAAAGCATATGTTATAATTAATGGGGGTACTTTTTCTTTAGCCTCATGGGCAGCTGCTCATTTGAACGAATATGGAGCTACTTTCTTCGGGGAAGAAACGGGAGGAACAAAATCCGGCTCCAATGCGCTGCTCAATCATCAATTGATACTACCTCACTCCCAAGTAAATGTGATGATTCCCTATTATGAGGTCATTTCCACATCCACAAAAGCACAGTTTGGGCAGGGTGTAAAGCCAGATTATTCGATTTCACCAGCTTTGAATACAAACTCTGACTCTCTTTTGGAAATCGTTCTAGAAACAGTTTTACAGGAAGCTTATTAGTTAATTTCTTGATACAAATATGTTGGGTTCTTTCGTGAACTTTACCCTTAATTAAATTGATTCTCAAATGGCGAGGAGATATTCTACTTTAAAAATCTATTTGCCGTATTTTGCCGCCCGTTGAAAATTTAAAGATGATGCAAGCTCCTAATATATCAGCCTACATAAAGGATGTAGTACAAAATATTCCCAACGACTGGTTAAACTTAACCACCCACCGATTGGATATTTACAATGAAGAATTAGCGAAAACTCAGTTTTTGGAGCAATTTGAAACTCTATTTCAAGATAATAATGCCTCATCATCCGCACTCAGCGCACTGCCAACCGCTTTCGACTATATCCGATTGGGGCATCCTTTGTCTTGTGTGCTTGAATGGGTAATTGCACAAGCGCAAAATGAGAAGGCGGACCATGTGATCAGTTTTTCATCCAGAACGGCTCCTATATTGGCCATTTTAAGAAAAAACCTACTGAACCAGAAAAAAACACAAATCAACTATACCGGAAAATTAACCGATATTTTTGATGCAGAAGTGATACAACAGGTTTATGGCTACTCTTTTGAATTGAAACCGGTAAGTAGCGTTGAAGAGATCACTCCGTTTGATGGAAGTACCTTGTTTATTTCAGAACAAGAAGATATTTGCCATTTCAATCTCCAACCTCAGGTTGACTTTTTCATCAATACAAATGCTCAATTGGGTAGCGTTCTGTTAGTGAATAGTGCTGCGGATAAACAGAATGAAACTTACGTTTCTGAGATTCAGCATGTAAGAAGACGTGAAACGATTGCCATGACTCCAGCGAATACCTTTACCGCTTTAAAACACCTTGTGGGAGACGCCTCTGAAGATGATGAACATCTCAATAGAGAAATCAATAAAAAACGGGTTACCGAAACTATCTTGGATATTACGGCCGCTAGGAGTAAAGCACTTGTTGGTTCAAGCGGCTTATCCATGCAGTATGCTATTGTTATGGGACTGATACATGATGCTCAGGAAAATCATGAAGGTAAACCTATTAAAATCATCGTACCAACTAATTGTTATGGAGGTACAAACGATCAAGCAAGAAGAGTAGCGGCTTGTAGCGACAATATTGAGGTGATGGATCTACTGGTTGATGGAGATCAAAATATGGTGCAAAGCATCGATACCATTCTAGAAAAAGTGGCCCGAGAAGATGCGGTGCCTTATATAATAGCCGAAATACCGACCAATCCTAGAGTTGAAGTTCCGGACCTTACCCAGCTAAAAGAAGTTTTAAGTAAAAAACGTAAAACCAGCCAAGGTGAAACCGCAATTGATCCTGTATTTATATTGGACCAAACATTTTGCCCGAATGTTCACTTTTTAGGAGACGATGAAATTCTATCTCCTGTAAGAACTATAGCTTATGTAAGCGGGTCTAAATTCCCAAGCGGTGGTAAGTGCACTGCTGGTTATGCGGTAACCAATACCAAGGCGGAACCATTGATGGATAAAATAGAACTGCATTTAACACTTTGTGATAATGAAGCAACAGATCTTCAATTGCAAATCTTAGCACAACAGCTACCCTCAATGAATAAAAGGATTGAAGGAGCCTATACCTATACTCGTGAATTTGTAAATTTCATCCAAGAAACTTTACCCGAAGCTAAAATCAATTTTGTTTCCGAAACGTTAGCTGAACAAGGATTTACCCCCTCTGTATTTTCATTAGATCTACCCACCAAAGGCGATACAGAAGAGGAAAAAGAAACCTACAAAAGAGCACTCAATCTCAAATTGATCAACTTGATGATTGATACCATTCCGAATGAAAGTAAGTTTTGTGTAAGTTATGGACAGTTAAAAGGTTGTTATTGGACCATCCCGGCCACCTCTACTCAAGGAACAACTAAGGAGGGAGATAAAGATTATATTGTTCGGGTAGCTTTATCTTCAAATATGGATTTAGAACAGCATAAAAAGGTGTTTTCCCATTTTGTTGAAAGTATTTGAAGAAAATACCTAGTTACGTAACAAACCGATCATCAACTTTAAGTGACAACCATAAGTAGATGTCACGTCATTGATTTGAAGATATGGAGAGATGGCTAAACCTAGCCATCTACTAAACGCTAATTCAACTGTAGGCTCAAACGCAGCACCAAATCTTCGTTTTTCGATCAAATCAAACTCGTAATAATGAGAGGGTCCAAAAAAACCACCTCCGGTAGAAACCCTTTCCCAATTTTCAACTGTTGTTACTTTAGAATAGGTAATTCCTCCTTTTAGATTGAATCTGATCCAATTAAATGAAGTTGGAATCAATCTTCCTACCAAGAGCTTTACAGATTGAACCCGATCATATGCAGCCCCAGGTTCTGGATAAAAAATTATAAAGTCGAACCAAGGATCGTGATCCCATGGTTCATCTGGAGAATCACGATAAAATGCGGAAGCCCCCAACTCGATGGTATACTTCTGCTTGTATATATAGTTTAAACTCGCGTCAAGTGCTTCATAATTACCAGCCATATTAAGTCCAAAACTTCCGTAAGCCCAATGGTTATCTAACACCTGAGCAGGACAAGTTAAAGCCGACCAACATAGTGCAACTAGAAATAGCTTTTTCATGATTCTTTTCTTTAAGTATTTACAAAGTATAGACTACGCTGAAAAGAATAAAACGGATTTACGCGCCTCTCTTTGCGGGTTTACGCAATAATTCCAAATTTAGTCTTTAACACGTATTTCCCACACCTATTTGCTCCGTTTACGCAAGCAGAAAAACCAGCACCTGCTTTTTCTACTGGTTTTCGCAAAAAATAATTTTACAATTAATACTATTCATAAAGCAAGAGTGATTAAACTCTATAAGAATGTGTATTATTAAGCTTTCATATCCATATTTTTTTGATGAAAAAAATACTCGTTTTAGGTGGAACTAGCTTTGTAGGAAGAAACATTGTGGAATACCTCTTGCTCCAAAAAGATTGTGAAATCAGTCTTTTTAATAGAGGTTCTACACATCCTGATTTATTCCCAACCATAACACATATCGCGGGAGACAGGAATAATATAGAGGATGTAGAAGAGCTATTTACACAAAATTGGGATTGTATAATTGATGTTTCCTGTTATTACCCTGAACAGTTGAGACTAGTTTTGAGCGGGATCGACCAAAAGCTTAGTAATTATATTTTTATTTCGACTTGCTCCGTTTATGATAATACTGGTAATCCTGAAAACTTAAGAAACGAATCTGCTCCCACACTACCTTGTTCCCTAGCTCAAGAAACGGATCAACGAACAGATAGTTATGGCAATAGAAAAGCAGAATGTGAAAGGATACTAAAAAAGTCCGGGTTACCGCACACCATATTTAGGCCAGCCCTAATCTATGGCACCTACGACCCTACCGATAGATTATACTATTGGTTGTATCAGGTAAAAACACAAAAGCAATTGCTCTTACCTGAAAAAGGAGAGCGGATTTTCTCTATGACCTATATTCAGGATTTAGTTCAATCCATCCACCGTTCCTTACACACCTCCGCAACCAATAAGGTATACAACTGCATCTCTAATCCTAAAACGTCCATTTTGGAGATTGTAAAGCAAACCGAGATCATTATGAATAGAAAAGTAGAAAGGATAAATGTTCCTGCTCCTTTTCTGAAAAACAAAGGCGTTGCTCAATGGTTTGGTATTCCGCTTTGGCTAAATACGGATGCTTTTACATTTTCAAGCCGTGCGCTGCGGGATGAATTAAAAGTAGAACCTACTCCTTTTACAAAAGCTCTGGCAGAAACCATTGAGTATTACAACCATTTAGAACCAGGATACCATAGCCCAAAATATGGGATAAAAGATTCTCTTAAAAACCAACTTATCCAAGAACTAAGTGTATCCTAAATCAACTTTTTATGATAGAAGATAATTTTAAAAAAGAACTTAAAAGAATAAACCCAACTTTTACAGAAACGGATATAAAGAAGGGACTCCAGTGCTTTGAATTGGTAGAGTATCAAGCAAAAGATATTGCCTCAAAAGCTGGCCAAATAGCCGAATATCTGTTTTTCGTAGATCGTTCAATTACCCGGTGTTTTTATCTAGATGATGATGAAAAGGAAAACACGCTCTGGATGAAACCTGAACAAACATTTATAGCAGAATATAAAAGTTTCACCTCATCCGAACCTTCTCGTTTCAGCCTACAATTCTACGAAAACACTCAAACTTATCGAATAAAGCGAACGGACTTATTGGAGCTTTTTACGGAATACAACAGCTGGGCACTTTTTGGCATTCACCTTACCGAACAACTTCACACCACCCTAATTGATGTATTTGTAAACCTGCTCGCGAATGATGCCACAAACAACTATAGATATATAGAATATGCTTTTCCAAGGTTTATTCAAGTAGCACCTTTAAAAGACATTGCGTCTATGCTTCAAGTATCACAGGTGAGCTTATCTAGAATCCGTTCTGGAAACCAACTGAAGAAGTAATTTTTTAACATATGTAAAATTTAGAGGCGGTTGAATTACGGTACTTTGCAGCCTCTTAAGCAAGCTATTAAAATGAAAAATTTTATTACCCTTTTCTCTCTTATGTTCGCAACAGCTCTATCCGCCCAAAATGGTAAGGCAACTACCGAAAAGAAAACATTTAGTAGAACCACCTCTATCTCTCAAGTCATTCAAGCCAACCCTTCTACCATTTGGTCACTTTTAACAGATGCTCAAAACTTTCCAAAATGGAATTCAACAGTTGTTGCTCTGGATGGTGAAATTAAAGAAGGAGAGAAGATAAAACTTACGAGCACTTTAGACCCAAGTAGAACCTTTAAGTTAAAGGTGAAAGAGTTTATACCACAGGAAAAGCTAGTTTGGGGTGATGCCCTAGGCAAAAGAACCTACACCTTAGTAAAGCAGGGAAATGCAACACTCTTTACTATGAGTGAAAAAATTGGTGGCCCCATGTTCCCTTTATTTGCGAGTAAAATTCCGTCTTTTGATGAGTCTTTTGAAAAGTTTACCGCTGATCTTAAAAAAGCAGCTGAATCTAAATAAGCTTAATAATGAACTATCAGGAAACGATTGGCACAATCGATAAACCACTTATACTCAAAACTCCCCCTTTGAGCTCAGAATACACCATGCATGTGGCCGAAAAAGATGGAGAAGAAATATTGGTCTGTACAGTAAAATCTACCCTATTGCATTATGATATCCGGTGCATTAAAGATCTTCATGAAATGCTTAAAATGCATGGGGATTGGATGCTTTTGGGAAGTAAAGACGAAAAAGCTGAGACAAAAGAGGATACAATCGAACATTGGGGTAGATCCCATCAAAACCCTATTGGAGGGTGGTACGGGCTCAAAAAAGGATTTAAAGGGCGTTTTGCTATGTATATTCCTCCGTTAATGGAACATCTGGGTTTGGTAGAATTGGAACACAACAAACGCAACAACCGAATGCGTGCAAAATAGAGAGTCTATTTCTTTGCCTTTACTTCATCTTTATATTGCTTCACCAAATAGCCACCCCAATCTGAAATTTGATCAAAAATAGAGATCAATTCTCTTCCCTTATTTGTTAAACCATACTCCACCCTTGGGGGAACTTCAGCAAAGGCCGTTCTTATTACTAATCCATCCGTTACCAATTCATTTAACTGAGAGGTAAGCACCTTTCTTGATATTCCTGGTATTACCGCATCCAATTGTCCAAAACGTCTACTTGAGCCATTCAATCGATGAATAATCAGAGGCTTCCACTTCCCCCCAATTACAGACAGAGCTTGAGTTAGAGGACATAAAGGGTTTGTACATTCTTTCATAAATCCACATCTCTTGTTACCTCAAAGTAACTACTTTCTTTTTATATTAATATCCATTAGATACTTTTTGTAACTATTACTAGTAACTTTGCGTAACTATTAAAGCAAATTTACAAAAACCATGACAAATAAAGTTGTATTTATCACAGGAACAAATAGCGGATTTGGATATTTAACCGCAAAGGGCGCAGCCGAAAAGGGACATACCGTTTATGCAACCATGCGCAATACTCAGGGTAAAAACTCCGAGAAAGCTAAAGAGTTAGCCTCTGTTGAGAATATCCATGTATTGGATGTAGACGTAACAAAAGGTGATAGCGTAGAAAACGCTATTGAACAGGTAATTGAAAAAGAGGGCCGTTTAGATGTTTTAGTCAACAATGCGGGTTACTTTGGTGGAGGTTTGGCAGAAACCTATACCGAAGAAGATGTGGAAAATATGTTTGATGTAAACCTTAAAGGCGTTTGGAGAACCATTAAATCTGCTCTACCCAAAATGAGAAACCAAGGTGAAGGTTTGATTGTAAACATTTCAAGTAGTTTAGGCCGTTTTTCCGCTCCTTTTATGACCATCTACAACAGCACAAAATTTGCGGTAGAAGGTTTAACCGAAGGCTTACATTACGAAGTAAGACCACTTGGCGTAGATGTTGTTTTGGTTGAGCCAGGTGCCTTTCCTACTGAAATTTTCAGCAAGGTTGTTTCTGGAGCAGATCAAAATGTAACGGCATCTTATGGCGAACTCGCTTCCGTTCCCGATCAAATTAACGAAGGCATGGGGCAGCTATTTGAAACCGTAAAGCCCGATCCGCAAATGGTTCCAGATGCTATTTTTAAATTAATTGAAACACCCAAAGGCAACCGTCCTCTGCGCACAGTAGTGGATGCCGCCACCGGACAGTATGTAGAAAATGCCAATGGAAATGTAAAAGAAGATTACGATAAATTTCTTACCGCATTTGGTATGGCTGGCATGTTGAACTAGGCTCTCTCTAGTCTCAATATCTTATTTAAAATTCCCTCTCTATAATTTATGTCGAGAGGGAATTTTCATTTTATCACTTCGCATTTAGGCCCACACCTCCATCTGCAACTCATCTTAACCAAAATGGAGTTTTACGCTGAAAACAATATCTTTCAGGCGTAAAACCTACTCATGAAATTACCACTCAACTGCACCACGCATTACTACGATGACTTTCTCAGCCCATCAGAAGCTGACGAACTATATCAGCTTTTATTGGATGAATACAAACTGGATAAAGCTCGCATTATCATTGAAGTAGGTGGTAAAATAATGGAAACGGATAGCTTTAAAATCCTATTTGCCACCGATCGATTAATTGAAAGCAATAGTCACCCGGAGCATATTCATGGAAAAGTACACCCTTGGAAAGGGCCGATGGCTAAACTGCGAGAAAAAGTGGAAGCCTTTACCAACCATGAGTTCGAACTGGCCATGTGTTTATATTACCCTGATGGAAACTTCTTTACCCCTTATCATAGCGATCAGCAGACCTCCGGACAAAAAACCCTCCTCCCTTCGCTTAGCTTAGGTGAGGAAAGAGATTTCACTTTTCGAGAAGTAGAAAGTGAAAATGAGGCATACCGTCTAAACTTAAAGAATGGAAGCATGCTGCTGATGGGAGAACATTGCCAATTTCGTTATCAGCATAGCTTACCCAAAGAGCCAGAATACAAAAACGGAAGAATCAACATTACCTTTAGAGAACCTTCCTTTAAATAAAAGCAATAAATCCATTTCACACATTCAAAAGACTCCTTCAACAATTTCCGCTATTCTATTCGTACTATTTCTGTTGAGTGAAGCGTTAACCTTCGCAATAAAACCATTCAACATTTATTATGAGAAGTCTTTTGGTTATTTTCTTTTTAGGCACAAGCCTAGCTACTTTCGCTCAATGGGAAAAGAGTATGGGTTTAAATATTGTTCCGGCCTACAGTACCTTTCGAGCCAGTAGCAATCTAGTTGATTACGATCCGATTTACCCGCTTAGTTTTGGACTTGATATTGATTTTAAGTACAACAAATCTACCATTACCACCGGTATTTTTCATTACACCAACGGTGCATCTTTAGAGTTTGAAACCTATGATGCAGAAGGCAATCGACTGGAAACGATGACACAAGAAATAAAAACACAAACCATTGCATTACCAGTAACCTTTAGTTATGAACTGGCAGAACTCAATCAATTTCATTTTTTTGCTGGCGCTGGTGTTTTAGTAGGCTATTTGTACGAGGAAGAGTTTGATGGTGTACCATCTGATATTTTCGATGACCTTTTTGTGGGCGCCAATGCTGGAATCGGCTTTCGCTATCAACTCAACTCAGATTGGTCTTTAAAGTTTCATCCCAACCTTATGTATCAGCTAAGAGAGGAATTACCAGAAGAAACAAATGCTTGGACGATTAGAACCTTAGCCGTAAATCTAAACCTGGGAGTCTCCTACCGTCTGTAAACCTCCTAAGCTGCGTTAGTTTATTTGATCCAGCATTATAAATGCTCAAGTGGTTTTCTTTTCAAAATGTAATAATTCTCTATCTTAACCGAACAGAGTTACATTAGATTCTGAAATCAATCAACCCACAAACAAACATATGGCCAGTATTAGCCAAAAGAGTATCAATACCTTAACCGAAAGCGAAAGGCAACAGATTGCTGTTCTTATAGAATCCTACTTTCCTTATTTAGGAGAGGATTTTATTCGATCAAAAACCGTTTCTGGACCGGACTACGATGTGGTATTATTGAAAAAGAAGGATACCGTTTTAGGTGTGAGTTATTATAAAACTTACGAACTTAAAACACCCTTTCACCCCAATAAAGTTCCAGTAATCCACTTTGACCTAGCCTTAAAAAAGCCAGGTTACAAAGGGAAAGTTATACGCAAAATGGGAAGGTGGTATGCCATAAAAAAAATTGGAATCTTCTTCCCTTTTAAAAGAATCGTTGGAATTTCAGAAATTACCTCTCCACGAGTGATGGAAAATTTTGCCAAACGCTTTCCGTTAAACTCTATGAATTTCCCTGCACATTCTTCTGCAACAATTTTCAGATTTGTACAAAACTTCTTTTCCGAACATCGAAAAATGGATATTGAGATCGATTTCAACTCCTGTTTTGATTTAAGAGATCCTATGAAGGAAGAAGTAACGGACAGCTGGAACAAGTACTTTAAAGCAAAAAACGAAAGCATTAACGACCTTTTCTTGAATAGCTTAATATTTACAACAGAAGGGGATCAAATTTTTAAAAGCGAAAAAGCTTATGTGGCATGCGGTTATAGAGCCGGATTCTCTAAAGTTTAAACATAATAGACTGAGCACTCATCTCTAAATCATTTAAGAATGAGTTGATCTGGATTATATCAATTTAAGCTCTTTTTTCGTTTTTAAACCTTTCCAAATAAAACTCATGAGAAGTTCATTCGTTTTGCTTTTGTGTCTTGGCTTATTCTTTCTTCAAGCGCAAGACACCACTAAAATTTCATTCCCTTTCCAATACGAGCTACAAGGTTTACACATTGTAGAAAGCGGAGATGCTAAAGTGTTCAACCAAAACATCACCGTACCCGATAATCCACTCAACCATTTTGCTGTTTATGGCGGTTTTATACTAAGTCCTACTTACAAGGAAAAGTATTCTATTGATTTAGGACTTTTCTTTGAGGAAAGAAATCATTCTGGGGGAAACTATACACTTGGAAACATTGCCATATTTCCAAAAATTACCTTTCGAATAAAGGATAAACTCAAACTGGGTAATAGCCATTTAGGTGTAAGCTTTACCGGTGGCGACCTTTGGGATGAAAATTTTAACGACATTCTGAGGATATACAATCTGGATTTTAACGGTTTCATACTCAAGCTAAACTATCACCGGTTTTCTCTGGCTTTATATAAAATTAGCGACCTCTCCTTTAGTGTAGGTTTAGCCTTAGATGAGATGAACAAATTTTCTTTAGAATATGAAAACAATAACTTCTTTCATGCTGCCTCCGTTACCATTAACTCGAGAGATTTTGCGAGAGAGATAGATCATAACCTCACCTATTTTACCCGGTATTCATTCTCCGAAAATTCGAAAATCGAAGGTCAAATCGAAAATCGGATAAATCCGAATCTTAACTCTGGAATTGCCTTTGGTGTTAAGTACTTTCAAGCTTTCAACATGCATCGTTTTGGGCTAAGGTTTCAATTTTATAACGCCCCTTTTAACTTTGGCTATAGAAATGATAACGTTAGCTATGGAACCGACTATTTTAACTTTAGTGGAGAACAGCTTTATCCCCTTAAAAACTATTACCGCCCTGTAAATCAATGGGCTTTTTTAACAAACTATCAATCTCTTGATGTGTACAATGTAGAGTTTGATTATGCGGTAACTCGGCCTTTGTACAAAAAGCTAAACTTTATTGGAAATATAGACTTCAACCTCACCCACATCCCTGAAAATGAAGATTGGTTGATCAATCCGGCATACAATATTGGGTTTGAACTGAACTTTGATCGATTTATCCAACTACAACTTACGGCTACGAACAAACACATGAATTTATCTACTTTTTATCAAGGTCATTTTATTTCTGAGCGCCCTTTTTTAGCGCTCGGTATAAAAATGAATGCGGATGGAAGTAAAAAACACCTTCTCAGCTTAAAGTAAAAGCTCTATTTACTAGTTAAGAAACTCCGGTTAATAATTGCTTTGTGTTTCCTATTTCTGAACTAGGATATTTCTTTTCTTGTAAGCTGTTTTAACTGGTACAATAGCAGCGCATGAAAAAGTTCTCTTTCCTTTTTTTAATTCTTACTTTTTGGAGTTGTAATCCCTCAAAAGAAGATTCACTAAGTTGGGATTTTAGCGAACCCAAAGCATATAATTATAGCTTTACTCAATCTGTAAAATCAGAAAACAAAGTTTCAGACACCAGTAAGGCAATCATTCAATCCGCTAAGGCACAAGGAACTTTAGAGGTTAAATCAACAAGCAATGCTTTAGCAAACCTAACTTTAAAAAATGTTGGGATGAAAAGTATCAGCTACGATGAAGCTGGGAATGCTATTGAAGGACCCAGCACTCCTATTCCAAATAAGGTGGTTAAAGGCATGAAGGAAAACGGCACTTACGTAAACCCTTTACCAGATTTGCTTTTCAAGCTTGTTTTAGCCCTACCTACTAAAGAGCTTAAAGAAGGTGAATCTGAAAAAATCCCTTTGGAAATGCCGCTAAATACTGGAGATGTTAATTTAGTTTCAAAAGGATATCACACCTTAACGTTTTCAGGTTTCGAAAACTGGAATAATAGAAAATGTGCGGTAATAAAAGGTAAAATTGATATATCAGATATGGATGTACCTAGTGAAAAAGAATATCTGTATTCCAATATTGGGGAAACCACACATTACTTTGATTTAGAAAACCGAGTTTATATTGGATCAGATATCAAAATGGCTATCACGATAAGGGTAAACGATTTAAACGAACAAGGAATGGGCACCTACCTCAACTTGAATAGCGAAAACCGTATTGAATTAAAATTAAAAGATTCTTAGTATTGAAGTTAAATTGACCATAAAAAGCCTAAAGAAAAATTCAAAGTCCTATCCATTAGGTTTTCCCCGTTGAGCTCATTGCCAAAATCATCACCCCAAACGGCTGATGAAATAGCCTCCCGGTAGTTTATCCTTGCAATTAGGTCTAAAGGAAAAATACCTTTATCAATAAAGTCTAAACGATAAGAAGCTAAAACACCAACACCCGCATAGTATCGCTCAAAATTTAACCGATTAGAGCCGAATGGAGAGTTTAAAAAACCCGTAGTACTTGATGATAAACTACGTTCTAAATACTGTAAGCGAGAATGAAGAATACTCATACCCATAGTAGGAGTTAACTTAAACTTATTGCTCAAATCTAAATCGTAACCCAAACTTATACTTGACATCACATCCATAATCTCAAATTTTGAGCTTTCACTAATCTCCTCGGTTAGAGCGGACCTTTGAACATCTACAAGAAATCTGATTTGATTAAACACCATGGTTAAACCCAAATTGCCTGAATGGTATACATTATTATCTATACCCTTAGGGTTCAATATTAGATCATCTAAACCTGAATGATCTTTAATCAATAAGGAGCTTGTAAGATAGACCCCGTATTGGAGTTTTTTCTCTGATGTATTTTGAGATTTTAAGTTTATGCTCATCAATAGCATAAACAGTATGCAAAAGTTTGTTAGAGTACGCATGAATTTATAATTAGAAAGACAAATGCATTAACGCATTAAAAACAAGCCTAGTACCTTAAAAGGCATCCTTTTTAAAATCTGACAACTACCTTAGCTACCTTATCTTAAGTCTATCATGTATACCTATATATTATCTCTACATTCTTGGTTTAGGTGGATTGTTCTCATCTGTTTGGTGTGGTCCATTTTGCGCGCTTTTACAGGATGGAAGAAACAAAAAGAATTCTCCCAAAAGGATAACTTTCTTCGCCACAGCACAGCAACAGTTTGTCATATTCAGCTCATAATCGGCCTATATCTATATTCAATAAGTCCATTTCCCAAATACCTTTTTTCCAACTTTCCGGATGCAGTACATGAAAGAGAAGTTCGTTTTTTTGGTATAGAGCATATTACGATGATGCTCTTGGCTATTATTCTTATTACCATAGGTTCGGCAAAAGCTAAACGAAAAAAGATAGATGAAGAAAAATTCAAAACCCTGTTTATTTGGTTTGGAATAGGCTTACTTATTATTCTCTCTTCCATCCCCTGGGAATTCTCTCCCCTAACCAGTCGTCCAAGTTTTAGAGGGCTCTGACGTTAAAAAAAGTATTCAACTTCTTCCTTATAAAGGAAAGGGAAAGCATCAGTCTTCACTCTTCCTAAAGTATCGTAATACGCCTAGAACAATTAAGTATTGGGCAAATCCATAACTCAACATAATGGATAATTCTATAACCAAATCTTGAAATTGGAATTTATGAATGGCCAGTAAAAAATCAGAAACTATAAAAAGAAAAACTCCGAGAGGAACAAGGGCACTTTTGAAAGTATTGGTATAACTAAACTGAACGGATAAAACCAAACTAAGTCCTATTATTATGCCGTAACCATTAATAGGTAAGAACATATCCTTTGGAATATTCGCCAACTCATTCAACCCTAAAATAAGAGCCACAACACCAATAATATTTAAAATTAACAACGCTTTATTCATAGGACCAGATCGCATGATGTAGAAAAAAGCCAAATAGGAAATATGTGTTATGGCAAAGGCACCCATTCCTAAAAGAAAAAACGCCTCTCCTTCCTGCATCATTAAAACATCCCCCAACAAGGAAAAAAATAAGGCTGTAGAAACAAACCATTTTTGTTTTTGAGCTAAAGATTCTGTCTTAGAGAGAAAGAACAACAGCAAGGAGACCATCAGCAATGGCTTACTGATGTTAAAGAGCATTTCATCCGGGCGGTAGATAACCACTAGATGAAAAAATAAAAAGGCGAAATAAAGCTTACTAAAGTCTTTTACTTTCAAACTATTCTTTATTCCTCTTATTAATTTCCTTTATAATACTTCATAGCTTCCGGCATCCACTTGTTTAAGTTGGAAATACGTGTACTATGACTAGGATGTGTTGACATAAACTCGGGTGGTGCAGCACCGCCAGAATTTGCAGACATACGTTCCCAAAATTTAGGAGCCTCTTGAGGATTATAACCAGCCATCGACATAAAAATTAAACCCAAACGGTCTGCTTCACTTTCGTGTAAGCGACTAAACGGAAGCATGCCTCCATATTGAGAAGCCACACCATAGGCCCCCATAAAAAGAGCTTGTGTTTCTGCTGGTTTTTCTCGTATTGCTACGGCTAAAGCCACTCCTCCTAATTGTTGAACCATACCTTGCGACATTCTTTCTCCTCCATGACGCGCAATAGCGTGTGCCACCTCATGCCCCATTACTACGGCTACCCCTTGCTCGTCCTTACAAATCGGCATAATTCCAGTATAAAATGCCACTTTACCGCCAGGCATACACCAAGCATTCACCATATTATCATCTTCTAGCAGATTAAACTCCCATTTGTAACCTTTTAAACTAGAAGATTGTCCTTGCTGCTTCATATACTTCTCTACAGCTCCTCTAATTTTTCCTCCCGAACCTTTAACCCAGGATGTCCATTGTGTATTAGAACTGATTTTACTCTCATTTAAAACTTGAGAATATTGATTGTAGCTAAGTGATTGTGTTTGGCTGGAAGGTAAAAGTGATAATTGCTTTCTTCCCGTGAGGGGAACCGTATTACAACTGGCAACAAATACAACAAATGCTAGTGAAAGAATTTTTCTCATGGGTGATGGTCTAGATTAAGGATGTAAATGTCAGAATTAATTCCATTTTAAATTCAAAATAAGACTATTTGTCATTTTATTTTAATTAAAAACGACATAACGTCACTATCTGTTAACGAAATATCAATTGGTATCCAATTTGACCTAAAGCAACCATCAACAATTAAATCATATTAAAATGAAAATTATAAAAAGAAATAACGCGTTTTCACCATCTTCAAACTTGTCTTTCGACAATTTCTTCCATGATGACTTTTTCAACTGGCCTAGTTCTTCCAACAAGAGTAATTGGAATAGCCTTCCTCCAGTAAACATATCAGAAACGGATAAAGATTTCAATGTAGAATTGGCGGCTCCAGGTTTTTCAAAAGACGATTTTAAGGTAGAGTTAAATCACGACAAACTGGTTGTTTCAGCTGAAAGAAAGGACACAAAAGAAGAAAATGACAAAAACTTTAGTAGAAAAGAATTCATTCAATCTTCTTTTTCGAGGACCTTTCACTTACCAGAAAACAAAGTAGCAGAAGATGAGATAAAAGCAGCTTACGAAAATGGCGTTTTGAGTTTTACACTTCCTAAACGTAAAGAAGCCATAAAGAAAGCTTCTCGAAAAATTGAAATATTCTAAGTACTATTCTATTTCGTATTATCCATTCCCGCTTTGGAACTATCTAAAGCGGGATTTTTTATGGCATCAAAGCTTCTACCAAATCAGACTTATCGCTTCCAAATTTGTGCATATCTATAGTATCTGATGAATTGAGTACAATCCGGTAAACTCCAGCACTATCTCGCTGAATTGATGTTATTTCACTTTTCTTGAAGACCCTTTCATCTTCGGATAAGGTAGAACGATAATACACATTTTCTTGTTCAACTTTTAAATAACAATGGAATTGAGCAAAAAGCATAGTAACTGCACATGCAAAAGCTATCAGCACCTGCCACAACTGGAGTTTATTTTGCTCAAACCCTCTTATTTCATCCTGGTAATCTTCAAAAAAGAAGCTTAATCCATCTTTTTGGAGCCTATTATTCAACCATCGAGCTATAAAAGTAGAACTCAACAGTGCTAATATCAGTGCTGGTAAGAAAAAAGATGATGCGTCTAACATTAACACTAAATCATAGTTTGGACCAAAATGAAACCATTGATAAGCATTGTAAAAAAGCACGGTGAGAATAAAGCTTATCAACCCAGTAAAAAGCCAAAACAGGAATAAATATCTTCTTTTAAAAAGCTTTAACGCTTTTATTGAATCATCGCTTAGGCTCAGATTTACAGCTTTTACAGGAAATGCTTTTAATACGGCTTGTCTAAAAATTAAAAACAATAAAAAGAAAGCCAGAATCTCTAATAAGAGTCCCATTTAATTGAATTTGGAAAATTGTAAGTTACTAAAGAACTGCCAAACCTTATCCGTATTAGGCGCAGGAGCAGTTATATTCAAAGTTTCTTTACTCACTGGGTGTACAAACGACAAATATCTAGCATGGAGCGATATGCTAGCATCTTTATTACTTCTAGGGAAACCATATTTTAAGTCACCTTTTATAGGGCAACCTATCTCAGATAATTGTGCTCTTATTTGATGGTGTCTGCCGGTTTCTAACGCAACTTCCAACAAGTAATAGCTTTCTGATTTTGCTAAGGTTTTATAGGATAAAACAGCTTTCTTAGCTCCATTTTTGTCATTTGAATAACTGAAAGACCTGTTCTTCTTTGGATCTTTCTTCAGAAAATGAATGAGCCTATCCTCCTTTTTAGCGGGCTCATTTCTAACCAAGGCCCAATAGGTTTTACTTACTTCTCGTTTTTCAAAAAGAGTATTCATCCTCGTCAAAGCCTTTGACGTTTTAGCAAACACCACAATACCAGATGTGGGTCTATCCAATCTATGAACTAAACCTGTAAACACATTACCAGGCTTATCGTACTTATCGCGAATATATTCGCGTACAGTTTCCAGTAAGGGCTTGTCTCCGGTAAAATCTCCTTGAACCAATTCACCCGCGTTTTTATTGATAATAATCAAATGATTATCCTCAAATAAAATTCGTTTTTTACCTGTGG
>CAZAJG010000022.1:30477-33821 GCA_964485405.1 uncultured Owenweeksia sp.
CTCTTTAGGATTTGGAAAATCAACGGCTTTAACATCCGTAACATATTGCCTTACCGCTCCGTTTATATCTTCGTAAAGGTTGAGATATCTTCTTAAGAAACGGGGTTGAAATTCATGAGTCATACCCAGCATATCGTGTAGCACTAAAACTTGTCCATCTACATCGCTTCCTGCCCCAATACCAATAACCGGGATAGATATGGTTTCAGAAACTCGTTTTGCCAATTTTGCTGGAATTTTTTCTAAAACCAGAGCAAAACAGCCTGCTTTTTCCAATTCAACAGCATCAGAAATTAGCTTTTCAGCTTCTTCTTCTTCTTTTGCTCGAACGGTATACGTTCCAAATTTATAAATAGACTGAGGAGTTAAACCCAAATGCCCCATTACAGGAATACCAGCGGTTAAAATCCTTTCAATTGAGGTTAGTATTTCTACTCCTCCTTCCATCTTTACCGCATGTCCTCCACTCTCTTTCATAATCCTTACAGCAGAACTTAGAGCTTCTTTTGAGTTCCCTTGATAACTTCCAAAAGGTAAGTCAACCACAACCAGAGCTCTATCTATGGCTCTAACCACAGAACTTGCATGATAAATCATTTGATCTAAGGTAATAGGTAAAGTAGTCTCGTGACCTGCCATTACATTGGATGCAGAATCACCTACTAGAATAACATCTACTCCAGCAGCGTCAATAATTTTAGCCAAGGTATAATCGTATGCGGTTAACATTGAAATCTTTTCCCCAGCCCGTTTCATTTCCTGCACGGAATTGGTGGTTACCTTTTTAAAATCCGATTTAGCAATAGACATAATAGATTTTTCGTGTATGATTTAGGCAAAGTTATATTTTTGCATTTGCTTTGTCTGCTATTAACCCTAAAAACAACCTTTTTATCAAAAGGAAGTCAAAGTGCTTATAAATTGAACTTAATGAACATAAAATATATTCTTCCCGTTTTGCTTGCTTTATTCATCACTTCAGCTTGCGAAAATGAGCTTGATGTTAACAGTGATTGGGAAGACACAACTGTAGTGTATGGATTACTTGACCCTGAAGCGGATACTAATTTTGTTTTAATTCAACGAGGCTACTTAGGAGAAGAGCCTGCTAGTGCTTCTTTTAACAGCCCTGATTCTTTCTACTACCCTTCTCTTGATGTTCAATTGAATTGGTACAGTACCACTTCCGGTGCTTTAATAGGAAACGCAGCTTTAATCGTTGACTTTACCAGTAGAAAGTTGAATAACAACGGTCCTTTTGGTGAAGCCGTTCAAAACGCGCACAGATTGTATAGGATTCCTGACGGTACACCTATCAATAATAATTTTGAATATGAAATTATCATTACCAAGCCAAATGGTGAGATAACTACCGCGAGAACACAAGTGGTAGAAAGAATAAGCATATTTAACCCCACTCCTCTTGGAAATCCCCCAAAATATAGGGGTACACTAAGATTTGGAAATGCATCGCTGGTTTCTCTAAATCAGGTTTATGTAAATTTTCATTACCATGAACTAAACCGCTTCACGCAAGAAGAGGTTACTAAGTCTGTTTCTTTTGAATATGGCGAAATTCTACGAAGAGGTTCCGGTACTTATGAGTTAACTGTTGGAACAGATCTCTTTTTTGAAAGAATAGCTGCCAGAATTGAAGGAGAGCTTGACGACAACACCGTTCGTGTATTTGACAGCTTGGAGTTTGAAATATTTGGTGCTGATGAAACACTCTTTACTTACATGAGCCTAAACGCTCCTGCATCTGGTATAAATCAAAACAGACCAGATTTCACTAACATCACGAATGGAATTGGCATCTTCGCCTCAAGATCAACCAAAAGAATGGGAGGGATTGACTTAAACGACCAAGGTTCTTTTACTCTAAAAGATAGATTGTTGTTCAATGAGGAAATGTGCCCTTTAAAATTTATTCGTTTTGAAGGTGCTGATACCTGTATTTGTAATGACCCTGTGACAAGAAGTAGAACCTGTTTCTAAAATATGACATATAGACAGCGACTATATGCTGTTTCACCTACCTTAAAAGAAAGCCTGTCAGTAATGTCAGGCTTTTTTTATGAAAGCTGCCATGGCATAGTGATTGTCATGTGATGTGCAGACAATAATTACAAGATCTAAATAAATTAACTAAACAATGGGAAAAATAATTGGAATAGACCTTGGAACTACAAACTCTTGTGTAGCCGTAATGGAAGGTAATGAGCCAGTAGTAATTCCTAACAGTGAAGGAAAAAGAACTACTCCCTCTATTATCGCTTTTGTAGAAGGTGGAGAAAGAAAGGTTGGAGATCCGGCTAAACGCCAGGCTATTACCAACCCACAAAAAACCATCTCTTCTATTAAGAGATTTATGGGTTCTGCTTACTCAGATGTATCTAAAGAAGCAGGTCGCGTACCTTATAAAGTAGTGAAAGGAGACAATAACACTCCTCGTGTAGATATTGACGGCCGCATGTATACTCCACAAGAGTTATCTGCAATGGTTCTTCAAAAAATGAAAAAGACAGCCGAAGATTATCTTGGGCAAGAAGTGACAGAAGCTGTAATTACGGTTCCTGCATACTTCAACGACTCTCAACGTCAAGCAACCAAAGAAGCTGGTGAAGTGGCAGGTTTAAATGTTCGTAGAATTATCAACGAACCTACTGCAGCATCTCTAGCTTACGGAATTGATAAGAAAGGTGAAGACAGAAAAATTGTAGTTTTTGACTGCGGTGGTGGTACTCATGATGTATCTGTTTTAGAATTAGGTGATGGTGTTTTTGAAGTGCTTTCTACAGATGGAGACACACATTTAGGAGGTGATGACTTTGATCAGGTATTGATTGAGTGGTTAGCTGCTGAGTTTAAAAATGATGAAGATGTTGATCTTACAAAGGATCCAATGGCCCTTCAGCGCTTAAAAGAAGCTGCTGAAAAAGCTAAAATTGAGCTTTCTTCCTCTGCATCTACAGAAATCAACTTGCCCTATATAACAGCTACCGCTAGTGGTCCTAAACACTTAGTTAGAACTCTAAGCCGTTCAAAATTTGAACAGTTAGCAGATGAGTTAATCAAGAGAACAATAGAACCATGTAGAACCGCTCTTAAAAGTGCAGATCTGAGTGTTTCTGATATCGATGAAGTGATTCTTGTAGGAGGTAGTACTCGTATTCCTGCTATTCAAGATGCAGTGAAGAGTTTCTTTGGTAAAGACCCTTCTAAAGGCGTAAATCCAGATGAAGTAGTGGCTCTTGGAGCTGCGATTCAGGGTGGTGTTCTTGCTGGAGATGTGAAAGATGTGCTTCTTTTAGATGTAACTCCACTTTCTTTAGGTATTGAAA
>CAZAJG010000022.1:33831-34855 GCA_964485405.1 uncultured Owenweeksia sp.
CCATGGGCGGTGTTTTAACAAAGCTTATTGAGGCTAATACCACAGTTCCTACTAAAAAGTCAGAAACTTTCTCTACTGCAGCTGACAACCAACCTTCGGTTGAGATTCACGTACTGCAAGGAGAAAGACCAATGGCAAAGGACAATAAGACAATCGGACGCTTTCATTTAGATGGTATTCCACCTGCACCTAGAGGCATGCCTAAAATTGAAGTTACTTTTGATATTGATGCAAACGGTATCCTAAATGTTTCTGCTAAAGATGAAGCTACGGGTAAAGAGCAAAGTATTCGTATCGAAGCTTCTTCAGGACTATCTAAGGATGAAATTGAAAAGATGAAGCAGGAAGCGGAAGCAAATGCTGATGCAGATAAAGATGCTAAAGAAAAGGTAGACAAAATCAATGCGGCTGATAGCATGGTGTTCCAAACAGAAAAGCAACTTTCTGAATTTGGTGACAAACTATCTGACGATAAAAAAGCTCCAATTGAAAGTGCTTTAACAGAGCTAAAAGCAGCTCACCAAAGCCAAGATGTTGATGCAATTGATGCAGCTATGGAAAAGATCAACGAAGCGTGGAAAAATGCTTCTGAAGAGATGTACAAGGCACAACAAGATCAACAAGGAGCTCCTACTGGTGATGCAGGACAAGCTGATGCACAAGCTGCAGATGGCGCAGACGATGTTACCGATGTAGAGTTTGAAGAAGTAGATGACGAGAGCAAATAAAGCTTAAGTCGCTTTATAAAAACAAAAAAGCCCCATTCCGTTGGAATGGGGTTTTTTGTTTTGTGTTTTACTACATCAATTTTCTGATTGCTATATGCAAGGGTTTAAAACGGTTTATCAACCATGCTCCCGTTTGCAAGAGGTAAATCTTATTTGCAAAAAGCTTAATAGCTAGCGCTTTGTTTCGCATTTCTTTCCAATACTTTTTGTGTACACGGTCTTCATAAACTCGGGTCATTGTTTCACCAAATTCCTGTTTTTCAAAACATTTCAACGCTTGTTCAGCTGCCATTCTC
>CAZAJG010000022.1:34865-64070 GCA_964485405.1 uncultured Owenweeksia sp.
GGCCTGAAGAATACCTTCTCCATTCATAGGGTCGATTAAAGATGCTGCATCCCCACATAGCATAAAGCGATCTCCAGATGCCCTTACCTTTTGGCTATAAAAAGGCAGCCCAAAGCCTACAATACGATCTTCTATAACCGCATCTGAAAGCTTTGAAGACAAAGTTTCATGCTTATATATGAATTCCTTCAATGCGTGTTTGAGATTGATTTTTCCTTTTGCAATATCTTTAGAGATCATCCCAAACCCAACATTAGCTTCATTCTCAGAAGTTGGGAAGAGCCAGAAATAACCCGGATAAAAACCTTTGCTCACATACACTTCCGTTGTATCGGGTTTAATATTTTTTACATTTTTAAAGTACGCTCTAACAGCACCACCATAATGACGTTTATCGATTTTAAATCCCGCTAAGGACTTAGCTACTATAGACTGTGCTCCATCTGCACCAATAACAAGCTTACAGTTAATAACCCTATCACTAGCGCACTCTAATCGCAATCCATCCTCTACATATGTTATCGTCTTGAGTGGTGTATTCGGTAAGAAATCCACCTCCCCATGATCTAGCACGGTTTCCAGCAATATGTTATCAAAAATTTCACGTCTCACGGTATAAGATCGTAGTACCCAATCAAAATGAATAGGGTTGTGAGAATTCACAAAAAATTTGGTGCTTTTATTAATCGTTTTCTCTTCTAAAGTGGTAAACCTCTCCTTTAATAAAGGTTCAATTTTATACAACTCTCGCATCGCTTGAGCCATCACAAAATCCCCACAAATTTTATCTCTAGGAAAACTGTATCTATCAATTAAGGCAACATTTAACCCACTGCCTTTTAATGACATAGCACAGGCTGCTCCAGCCGGGCCAGCACCTACAATTACAACATCATATTGCAGTACTTGCGAATCTGGATTTTTAATCTCGATCAAAACTTAATTGAAAGTTATCAGTATACATTCTTTGGTCTACTAAGAAGCCCTAATTTGCAATAAATAATTTTTACTTCTAATGGCAAACATAAACTTTAAAGGCAATCCAATTGAAACAAAAGGAAGCCTTCCTCGAAAAGGAGATAAAGCACCGTCTTTTAAACTCACAAATACCAGCTTACAAGAAGTTAGTCTTGAGGATTATAAAGGAAAAAGAGTAGTTCTCAATATTTTCCCAAGTATAGATACGGGCACTTGTGCAGAATACTGTGGTATTGAATATTAGTAAAGATCTTCCATTTGCACAAAAACGTTTTTGCGCAGCTGAAGGTTTAGAGAATGTTGAAAATCTATCCCAATACAAGGATCACAGTTTTTCTGATGCTTATGAAGTAGATATGTTAAGCGGTCCATTAAATGGCTTAATGTCTAGAGCGGTAGTTGTTGCGGATGAAAACGGAACAGTTTTACACAGTGAGCAAGTAGGCGAGATTATAGAGGAGCCAAATTATGAAGAGGCTTTAAAAGCATTGAACTAAACATCTTAGTTCTAGAAACGAAAAAGGCTCGCTTGTATGTTTCATATACAAGCGAGCCTTTTTCGTTTAGATCATATGTTTCTAACTTATAGAACTTCTTACTTTTCCAATAAAAGCTCTTAAAGCCTCTTTTTCTGTCATTTCTCCAGAAGCTACCTGTTCCTTTATCCAGATTGCACCAAAAATGTGTGTCAGCTTTTCTCCTTCATCTTCTCCATCCACTTCAATAGTAGGTGTTATTTCTTCTGCTAAAGCTTCCTCCGCTTTTTGAAGGGTTTCTAAATCGATACTTAAAAGCTTTTTTATGGCTGATACATTCATCTTAATTCGCTTTTTCCAATAAGGTTCTCAAGTAATCCTCTTTACTACTGGCACTTCCCTCTAACAATGTTCCATTTTTAAAAACTGCTAAATAGGGTAAGTTATCTACACCAGCCATTTTTCTAGCATCCGGATTCTTTTCCGCATCCACATCCAGAAACAATACCTCTTGGTTTGCTTCCTCATTACTTACTCTTTTAAATTTAGGAGCAAATAACCTACAGTTACCACACCAATCTGCGTGGTACTTTACCACTACGGTTGTGTTGTCTTCTAAATGTTTATTGAAATCGGAATCCGTTGCGCTTAATACAGACATAGTTTGAAATTTTTTACAAATTTAATATCACTCAATGTTATTGATATTAAATTCTAATAGTAAATTTCAATGTATCAATTTAAACTCTGCTATTATATAAGTGTCTCACCATTCCATCGGCTAATCCTTTTTTAGGCACCAGCATCTGAATGGCTCCTGCCCACTCCATTACAGACATATAAATTTTTAAGGCATGGGTAATTACATCTGCTCGGTCTGGGTTTAGATCAAACTTCACAATTCTTTCATCAGAAGTAAAATCAGATAACGTTTGATATGTATTTTGGATATAGCCCAGTTCTAGAGGAGTTCCCATAGACTGACCTGATAGTTTAAAGGTACGGTTGATGTTACCACCAGAACCAACCATCAAAACATCTTTCTTATCCTTGGTGTTTTCCATAACCCAGTCCTTCATGCTCTTCCATGTAGAAGACTCAACCATATCTTTTAACAAACGGATGGTACCTATTTTAAAGGATTTACTGGCTTCTATATTTTCTCCGTGAAACAAGGTTAATTCTGTACTTCCACCTCCTACATCTATATAGAGAAAAGTATCATTGTGGTTACGAATTCGATCAATGATCTCTGAGTTGAAAATTATCTTTGCTTCCTCCTTTCCATTTATTAATTCGATATGAACTCCTGTTTTTTCTCGAATTAAATCCACCACTTCTTTGCCATTCTCTGCTTCTCTAAAAGCGGATGTTGCACAGGCCCGGTACTCCTCAACACCATGCACTTCCATAATGTTGGCAAATGCTTGAATACCTTTTAATAGCCTCTGAATGTTATTTTCACTAATACTTTTACTACCAAACACATCTGCTCCTAAACGAATGGGCAAACGGGTTAATGATGACTTTTTAAATAGTGTAGATCCATTCTGATCAATTACATTGGAAATCAATAAACGAATGGAGTTTGACCCAATATCAATACCTGCTATCTTATGAATATTCACTTCTACTTTCCTCTCTTTAATTGTTTTTTCACATAATCATGAAGAGCTTCTTGCGATCTGATCTTTGGTCCTTTAATAGATCTATATGCATTATTCTGCTCTTTATTATGCCATCTTGATTTAACATTATCCTTCCATATAATATCCAGATGATCTCTGAGTTGGCGCTTTATGTTCTCGTCATAAACCGGAACCGTTACTTCCACTCTAAAATCTAAATTTCTGGGCATCCAATCTGCCGAAGAAATAAAGTATTTAGGGTTACCCCCATTTTCAAACACCATAATTCTGGAGTGCTCTAAATAACGATCTAATATAGAAATAGCAGAAATATTATCACTCAACCCCTTTACGCCAGGGATAAGAGAACAAATGCCTCTTACCACCAATTTAATCTGAACTCCATAACTACTCGCTTCATAAAGCTTGTCAATCAGCTTAATATCGCATAAGCCATTTAATTTAAGACTTATACCAGATGGCAAGCCTTTTTTTGCATTTTCGATTTCAGTGTCAATCAATTTTATAAAGGACTTGCGCGTATGATGAGGCGAAACGAGAAGATGATTATACTTTTGAATCTTATAGTTTTTCTCCAAAAAGTCGAAAACCAATTCTACTTCCTTTGTAATCTCCTTGTTGGAAGTAAGCAAATGATAATCTGTGTATAACTTAGAGGTAGACTCGTTGTAATTTCCTGTTCCTATGGAAACAAAACGCTCTATTTTCTTTTCCACTTTTCGAGTAATCAAGAGCATTTTACTGTGCACCTTTAAGCCAGGCACACCAAACACCACATGTACTCCTTCTGCTTGCAACTCTCTTGTCCAACGGATATTTGCTGCTTCATCAAAACGGGCTTGCAACTCAATTACAACCGTAACATGCTTCCCATTTTTTGCCGCATTTACCAAAGCACTAATAATTCTGCTACTAGAAGCCAAGCGATAAATGGTAACCTGTATCGTTTCCACTTTAGGATCAATTGCTGCTTCACGCAACAGTCTAATAATATAGGAGAAGCTATGAAAAGGTAAGAATAACAAAACATCCTTTTTTCTTAAAACATCCAAGATACTTCTATCCATATCCAAATCCGGATGGTTCAATTGTGGCAAATCTTTAAATTCCAGATGTTTAGACCCTATGTTTGGAAATTTAATATAATCCTTTTTGTTGTGATATCTCCCCCCAGGAATAACGCTATCGTAATTATCCTTTTCCATTTTTTTAAGGAGAAAATCAAGAATATCGCTCGGCATTTCTTTATCGTAAATAAAACGAACGGGATCTCCCGCTCTACGATTGATTACAGATCGAGTCATTTTTTCAAGGAAACTCTTAGAAACGTCATCTCCAAGGTCTAACTCGGCATCACGGGTAATCTTAAGCGTGTGTGCTTCTATAAAATCAAAATCGTAGGTAAAGAATATATAATCAAGGTTATAGCGAATTAGGTCCTCCAGGTACATAATATACTGATTGCCATATTTAGGCAACTCCACAAATCGACCAACCAAGTCTGAAGGGATTTCAATGAGCGCATACTGAATTTCATCATTAGATTCTAGCTTTTGCTCTCCATCTTCTTGCTCAATGAATACCTCACGGCCCTTTTTTACCAGTTTTATGGCTAGGTAAATGGACTTATCCTTTAACTCAGGAAACTTGTACTCTTCTCCCAAAATCAAGGTAAACATGGCTGGGCTTACTCGATCAATGAAGTATTTGCGAACAAAATCTTGCTGACCAGCGGTCAAACTTTTTTCGTCTACTAATGAAATACCCTCTTCCTCTAGCTCTTTTACCAACACATCGTTCACCTTTTGCGAACGCGCCTCCATATCCTGCGCAATCTTTGATATTTCCGACAATAGCTCTGATGGCGATTTACCTCCAAGTCTGCGCCTAGGATCTGAGCTCAATTGGCTCAACCTTTTTATACTGGCGTATCGAACTCTAAAGAATTCATCCATATTACTTGAGAAAATACCCAGAAATCGCAAACGCTCAATAAGTGGGTTATTCTCATCGGAAGCTTCCTGTAATACTCTTTCGTTGAAGAGTAACCAGCTAATATCGCGGGCTACAATATTGGTACGAGATGTGAACTTCACTATAACCTTCTTTTTGGGTAATCAAAAAACACGAGTTCAGCTTTTTTATCAATTTCAGCCCAATGGGCCTCATTAAATTTTAGGCAAGCTACACCAGTTGTGGGTACGTTATCGATCCGATGATCAATACACTTGTTTACAAAATCAGTAATGGTGGGGTTATGACCAAAAATCATAACCGATAAATGTTGGTCATCCAAACCTCTAACTATCCGAAACAATTCTTGTGTTGAGGCTTCATATACTCCAGCTTCAATCTGAATATTGCTGTAAGAATAATTAAGGTTCTTTGAAAAAATTAATGCGGTATGTAAAGCTCTGGTGGCCGGGCTAGAAATGATAAGCTGCGGACGAACTTCCTGTTCTTTAAGCCATTGGGAAGTATTGTAAGCATCTCTAATACCCCTTCCTTTTAACGGCCTATCCATATCATGAGCAGCATCTATTTTCCAAGATGATTTGGCATGACGGATTAAGTACAGCTTTTTCATAAACTCACATTCAAGTATAAACGAGTTAATTTTTCCGAAAATTAAAGAATAACCTTAACTACGAAAAATGTTAAACGTAATTTAATACAAAGTTTATGTTGGTGTTACCTGAAGTTAATAAGCTAAATCACTTTAAGTAAAAAAGATCATTACCTCGTTTTAGCTTCCTCCCAAATTTCATCCATCTCAGCCAGTGTCATATCGCTGAGTGATTTATTTATTTGAGTTGCACGTTTTTCTAGGTATTGAAAACGTTGAATAAACTTTTTATTCGTTCTCTCCAATGCAGACTCAGGGTCTACTTTTAGAAATCTTCCAAGATTAATCAACGAAAATAGAAGATCCCCATATTCGGCTTCTGTTTTTTGTTGATCGCCTTTGGCTACTTCAACCTTTAACTCTTCTAACTCCTCCTCTACTTTATCCCAAACTTGATGTGTTTCTTCCCAATCAAAGCCAATTCCTCTGGCTTTTTCTTGAATACGGGTTGCTTTAACCATGGAAGGAAGCGACTTGGGAACACCCTCTAAAACTGATTTTTTACCTTCTTTGAGCTTAAGTTTTTCCCAATTCGCTTTCACCTCTTCCTCTCCATCTACTTTTACATCTCCGTAAATATGAGGATGACGAGAAATCAGTTTTTCACAAATTCCGTTTAAAACATCGGCAATATCAAATGCTCCTTTTTCTGAACCTATTTTGGCATAAAAGACCATATGGAGCATAATATCTCCCAGTTCCTTTTTTACTTCCTCAAGATCTGCATCCAAAATTGCATCTCCCAACTCGTAGGTTTCCTCTATGGTTAGAGGTCTTAAAGTCTCCATGGTTTGTTTCATATCCCATGGACACTTTTCTCTTAGATCTTCCATAATACCCAATAAGCGGGCAAAAGCATCTAACTTATCTTGTTGAGAGTTCATATGTGAAGGAGGTTTAGTCTTCCGTTTCTGAAACTTCCTCCGCCTCTGGGGCCGCTTCTTCTTCGCCTTCCTCAGCAAGAGCTACCAAACCATTTTCTTGAAGAATATTATACCACTGAAAGAGTTTCTTAAGATCTGAGTTGTACACTCTTTCCTCATCATATTCTGGTAAAATTTCTTTTAAATAGCTCCTCAGCTCTTCTGGTTTTGATTTATGATCAACACTCTTTTCGCAATTCTCTTTTTTTGCGATTTGTTCATAAACCTCTTCCAAAGGCACTTCTTCGCCATAGGTATAAATGGCGATATCCTTTAGTGCACTCACATTACTGGTTTGAGAAATGGGAAACCTTTTCTCATCAATAAGTGATTCTACAATAATACCACCTCTGCTTTGGGCGATCAGCTTATACAGTCCTGGTTTTCCGCCAATGGTCAAAATTCCTTCTAAATCCATAATTATTTTTTACTAGTCGTATCTGAGTTCTTTACCCATTCTTTCACTTTCTCAAGCTCATTTCCTTCCGTAGTTTCCAAAAGGGATCGCAAATTTTTTGCGTCTTCAGCCAAAGGGTGATTGGGATAGGTTTTTAAAAAAAAGTCGTATGATTTAATAGCACGTTCGTAGTCATTGTATTTTTCATCAAATACAAATCCAATCATAAAAACAGAACGAGATGCTAACTCATGATCGCGATATAATTCGTAAACTCTGTTATAGGTATTTACTGCCTTTAATCCTTGTCCTGGCAATTCCTTTAAAATATCTGCACTGCGACTTAAATAAACCGGTGCTTTTTCGTGGTCTGGATTTTCATCGGCAAACTTGCGATAGGCAGAGGTAATGTTATTGGCCAAAGCTGTATCTATGGTCACATCTTCCTCTAATTGTTTTTCCATTTCTACAATGCGATCCTGTAAACTTAGCTCTACATCGCCACTTTTGCAGGATACTGCCCAAAAGGCCAAACACACAGATAATACGCTTAGTACTTTCATCATTTCAATTTTGGAAAACGCATTTTATAGGAAATATTGATTTTACCCTTAGAGATATTTGTCAACCTTCCTTTTAGCATTCTCTTTTTTAAACCAGACAAGTGATCGGTAAAAAGGATGCCTTCAATATGGTCGTATTCGTGCTGAATCACTCTTGCTTTCAATCCATCAAAAGTTTCTTCATGCTCTTTAAAGTCTCTATCCAAATAACGAATGGTAATCTCTGGTTTGCGATTAACATCTTCACGTACATCCGGAATACTTAAGCATCCTTCGTTAAAAGCCCATTCCTCTCCTTCTTCTTCAACGATTTCCGGGTTGATAAAAACCTTCTTAAAACCGTCCAACCCCTCTTCATCCTCCTCATCTTCATCTACAAAACCTGAGGCATCTACAACAAATAGCCTAATTGATTTTCCTATTTGCGGTGCTGCTAATCCTACACCAGAAGCCTTGTACATAGTCTCAAACATATCGTCAATCAAACCTTGAATGTTGGGATGATCTTCACTTATGTCTTCTCCTCTTTTTCTTAAAACCGGATCTCCATATCCTACTATGGGTAAAATCATATCGTTTATTTGCCGCAAAAATAAGAAATGCGATTTGTAAAACCTTTTAAATATTGGACGATCGCTGTAGGTAGGATTGCAATATAATTGCTGCACTCACCTTATCAATCTCTCCTTTTTTTCGCCTTTGCATTTTTTTCATCCCTCCATCTATCATTGCATTTAACGCCAATTTGGAGCTAAAACGTTCATCTTCTAGCTCAACTCTCAAGGATGAAAATTGTTTTTTTAACTGCTTTACTACTTTTCTTACCCGTTCTGAATTATCAGAATCTCCTCCATCTAAAGCAATTGGATCGCCAACCACAACAGCCTCAAACTGTTCTTGGCTGTACATTTTTTGAAGATGTTCCATTAATTTTTCGGTGGCAACTGTCTCTAAAGGAGAAGCTACAAGCTGCATAAAATCAGTTTCAGCTATCCCCGTTCTCTTCCCTCCAATATCTAATGCGATGATCTTTGCCAAAGGCTTATTACTTTTGGGCGAAATTAAATCTTTAATCTTTACAATTTCGTTTTACCTATGCAGGATACCGTACAAATTATTGAACAAGCCTGGGAAGACAGAAGCCTATTGAATGATCCTTCTGTAGTAAAAACCATAGAATCTATAATTGAAGATATAGATAAGGGCAGACTGCGCTGCGCAGAACCTACTGAAAATGGATGGAAAGTAAACGAATGGGTAAAAAAAGCGGTAATCCTATACTTCCCAACACGGAAAATGGAATCTTTTGAAGCTGGTCCGTTAGAGTTCCATGATAAAATTCCGTTGAAAACCAATTACAAGGAATTGGGGATTAGAGTTGTTCCACATGCCATCGCACGTCATGGAGCTTATGTTTCCAAAGGTGTCATTATGATGCCATCTTACATCAATATTGGTGCTTATGTAGATGAAGGAACTATGGTAGACACTTGGGCTACGGTAGGCAGCTGTGCTCAAATTGGTAAAAATGTTCACCTGAGTGGTGGTGTAGGAATTGGTGGTGTATTGGAGCCTGTTCAGGCCTCTCCCGTAATTATTGAGGATAACTGCTTTATTGGCTCACGTTGTATTGTAGTAGAAGGTGTTAAAATTGAAAAAGAAGCGGTTTTAGGAGCAAATGTTGTGCTTACCGCATCTACTAAAATCATTGATGTTTCTGGGGCAGAACCTAAGGAACATAAAGGTTTTATACCCGCTCGCTCAGTTGTTATTCCGGGCAGCTACACCAAATCGTTCCCGGCTGGAGACTACAATGTTAGCTGTGCTTTAATCATTGGAAAAAGAAAGGAAAGCACGGATAAAAAAACTTCATTAAACGATGCGTTGAGGGAGTATGATGTTTCGGTGTAATTGCGAAGAGAACGCTAAATGAAATATAGATTCGCTTATGTCATTCAACTGCAATTTTTGGGATTTCGATTTCATGGTTGGTCCAAACAAACAGGTTTAAAAACAGTCCACCATATGGTGGACAAGACCTTATCATTTGTTTTGGGCGATAAACGGTTTAAAAGTTTGGGAGGAAGTAGAACCGATGCTATGGTGTCTGCTTTAAACTTTCCACTTCAATTGTTTGTGGATGAAGAAATAGCGGAAAAGGAGTTTCTACATTCTTTTAATATCAACTTACCTTCAGATATAAGAGCCAAAACTCTAACACGGGTTGATACTTCTTTTAACCTCATTCAAGCAGCAAAGAGCAAAGAATATATATACGTATTTGGTTTTGGAGATAAACACCATCCTTTTTCTTCGTCTTTAATGGCTCATTTTACGGATGATCTTGACTTGGAGAGCATGATAGAAGCTGCACCTTATTTTGAAGGAACCCACAATTTTAAAAAATACTGTACACAGCCTTCTGCACATACAAAACTCGAAAGGACCATTTCATTAAGCCAAATAGAATCAAATCAAGTGATTCAACATTCTTTCTTTCCAGAACATTCCTACCTCTTCAGAATTCAATCCAAAGGGTTTATGAGAAACCAAGTGCGCCTAATTATGGGGCAACTGATTCAGGTAGGTTTAGGGCAAGTCTCACTAACCGAAGTGAAAGAATCTCTTTTGCAACCGAGTTCAAAACCTTTGAAGTATATCGCTCCTGCTTCAGGGTTGATATTAAATACGTTTGATTGGGAAAACTAATCAACCTACTACTAGGCCATCAAAGGCAATGGTTTCATTACTATCCAGTTTATTTAACAACTCGCTATGCGTAGGTAAATGATGGCTTATATGCGTGAAATAAGCCTGTTTAGCCTCAACTTCTTTTGCAATAGTACGTGCCTCCGTTAAGCTAAAGTGAGAATGGTGCTTTTCTGGCCTTAAAGCATTTAAAACCAAATGATGGCTTCCCTTAATCTTTTCTTTTTCTTCTGAGGAGATGTAGTTTGCATCCGTTATGTAAGTGAAATTCCCCATCCTAAAACCTAAAACAGGTAAACTGCCATGCTTTACTTCTACGGGTGTAAAACGAATATCTCCTATTTCAAAGTCTTCATTTTGAATGGTGATGAGTTCGATACTTGGTACTCCGGGGTAACTGGCATTGTTGAAAATATAAGAGAATTGCTCTTTCAGTCTTGTCTGAACCTGTTCGGTGGCATATACTTGAATCGCTTTTTTTTGCTGATAATTAAAAGGTCTTATCTCATCTAAACCTGAAACATGATCCATATGCTCGTGCGTTATTAGGATCGCGTCAATATGATCAATGCCATATCTCAATGCCTGTTGTCTAAAATCTGGACCGATATCAATAAGCACTTTGGTAGTTTCTGACTCCACAAACAGGGAGCATCGTAACCGTTTATCTTTAAGCTGTTGTGAGCTACAAACCTCACATTTACAGCCAATAACCGGAATGCCTTGAGATGTTCCTGTGCCTAAAAAAGTAAATTTCAAGAGATTGATATTTTATTCATTGCCTCAGTCCGAAATTTAGAAGGCATATGGATGAGCTTAATCCTCAAAATTAAGACTAAAATTTAAGATCAAAAAAGTGGATTACCGCTACTTACTTTAATACTTTTGTATACAACGAATCTCTTAACACACGCGCATGGAACGTATAGTTCTAACCACTACCCAAAAAGCACTAAAGATTAATCTCAATGAGAATATTTACGGCACGTTTGCCGAAATAGGCGCAGGACAAGAAGTTGTTCGCCATTTTTTTAGAGCTGGAGGTGCTTCAGGTACCATTGCAAAGGCTATGAGTGCTTACGACAAGGATTTTAGTGATGCCATTTATGGCCAAGAAGAGGATGGACGGTACGTAACCGAACTTCGTCTTCGAAAGATGATTGCGTACGAATACAGTTTGATTCAAGAACGTTTAAGCCGAGATAAATTCCCTGAAAAGTGTTATTTTTCTTTCGCCAATACAGTAGCTACTATAAATTTCAGTCGCAAATTTAAGGGCCATGGCTGGATGGGGCTTCGTTTTCAACTTACGCCAGACCAAGAGCCTAACGATGTGATTTTTCACATCCGAATGAAAGAAGAAGAAGCCGCTTTGCAACAGGAAACCATCGGAAGAATGGGGGTTAATCTTATTTATGGATGTTTCCATATACGGAACAACCCAGAAGAATTGTTGCGCTCTCTTTATGATAATATTGCCAAGTACAAGATTGAGATCGACATGATCCATTTTGAAGGACCTGAATTTAAAGATGTTGATAATCGATTAATGTCTTTACAGTTGCTTAAGAATGGAATGACGGATGCGGTTATTTTTGGACCAGAAGGGAACAATATTCTTCCCGCAGCACTTCTTTACAAAAAGAATGTTTTAGCCATGCGAGGCAGCTTTAGACCGGTTACCAAGGTTAATATTGATATGATCAAAACCGGCTACAGCAATTTTGTAAACGCACGTAAAGTAGACCGAGAAAAACTTGTTGTACTGTTTGAGATAACCTTAAACAACCTAAGAGCAGACGGGGAGATTGATGAACAAGACTTTTTAGATCGAGCTGAAATTCTCTGCTCTTTAGGACAGACCGTATTGATCTCAAACTATCAACAATACTATAAGTTGGTGGAATACTTTACTCGGTATACAGAAGAAAGAATGGGCCTCATTATGGGGGTAACCAACCTTAAAGACTTGTTTGATGAGAAATACTATCGTGAGTTAAAAGGAGGAATACTGGAAGCTTTCGGCATTTTGTATTCTACTGATTTAAAGCTTTACATCTACCCTTCTCAACCCTCATCAGAAGATGAACTGGAGAACAGTAAAAACTTGCAAATACACCCTCGATTAAGAGCTTTGTACGATTACCTCATGTCTAATGGACGAATAATAGATATTGAGAATTACGATCCTGAGATTCTTCAAATTTTCTCCAGAGACATTCTCCGGAAGATCCGTGATGGAATAAGCGGATGGGAAGACGCTTTACCCGCTTATGTAGACAATATTATTCGAGACAATGGCTTGTTTGGATACGATCCTAAAAACACACCTGACGGTAAACAATTAAGCGAAAAAGCCGAATAAGGGAAATTTCGATTCCGTTTTAGTTTTAACTCAGAGGTTTGCGTAGAATATGAGTTCCATAATCTACAGCCAATATATCTCTGGGTATAGAGGAGAAATCCTCATGAATATGATCCAATCTATCCAGTTCAGCATGATTTGGCTCAGAGTTTATGTTTGACTCAATTTGGAAGCCAAGCTTTTTGTAGAGGTTTTCAAAATAATTTACCCGTAATCTATTTTGGGGTTGAATATCATTACTTACGCGTTTCCATTGTTTCTCCGAGTACCGCAGGTAATTGAATTTCGATATGGTATCATCAAAATGATTAAAATGATCATAACATCCTAAGGAGTGATAATTGTATCCCTCCTGTTTGGTCAGCTTGAAAATCTCAAGCATTACTCCCTCTAGTATACTCTCATAAATATGCTCCAATACATTGATGGAAAATGCAAAATTGAAATGATCCTTTTCCATGTTCAATTGTGTAATATCTCCTATGTATTGCTTTATGTGTAACTTTTCAAGAATTTCTTCTACATTTCCTGTAGTATCCAATTCCATTAATTCATCCCACCTTTCTTCATGCATCATGGGCAAGTACAACTCAAGTTTACCCGCTTCTTTATACTCTTTTAAAACTTTTATGAGGTTGATTATATTTTCCTTTCGAATATGATTTCTAAGATCAACCGTGGCTATTTCATCCGCTCCATACAGGAAAAAACATAGTGGAGCGATGGGATGCCAGCCTGTACCCAATTCTAAAATCTGTTTCCCCTTAAACGATTCTTTATTGAGTTTAAGACGTTCATTCGTCATTAAATGAAAATGTCTCAAAATATCTTCTAAAAAGACATCCGAAAGAATCATGGCCTTACTTATGTGTTTTTGAAAAAAGTAATTAATCTTGAAACTGAAGGGTAGTACTGAAATTGTTTTTTGAACAATCGCTTTTAATATCCACTTTTTAATCATAAACCGATAACAGTATATTTCTTAAGCTCAATCAATAAGGGGCTATTAGATTGAGGGGGGCCAAATATATACTTTTTAGAAAATAGCGTTTTTCTGGATAACAAGTCTACTTAAAACCAGCTACATACGGCTAAAATCTAGACTAAAGAAGCTAAAACCTCTACCGTTTTATCCACTTCATCAAAGGTGGTGTCCTTGCCAAAAGAAAAACGAAGAACCGGATAGCTACTTCCCGGCAGTAAGGCTTCAATTACATGAGAACCTTTTAAGCTTCCTGACGCACAGGCGCTTCCTCCTGATGCTGCAATTCCCTTTAAATCCATGTTAAAAAGGAGCATATCGTTGTTGGTCTTAGGAAAGCAAACACTTAAAATTTTTGAAATGCTCTTTTCAGCATCGGCACTATGGCCATTAAAAGCAACCTTATCTCCTAAAGTGCTCTTTAACCGTTTAACCATGTGGCTCTTAATATTTGCTATGTGCTTAGATTCTTCATCTTTTGCCTCTAGCTTACACTTTAGAGCTTCATGCATGCCTGCTAAACCAATGGTGTTTTCCGTACCTCCACGCATATTCCTTTCTTGAGCTCCTCCGGTAATAAAAGAAGAAAGCTTGAGTGAAGATCGAACAAAGAGAAAACCAGCACCTTTGGGCCCATAGAATTTATGAGCAGAAGCGCTTATGAAATCAATCGGTAGTTCGGATAAATTGATATCCAAATTGCCAATACTCTGAACGGTATCTGAATGGAAATAAGCTTTGTAACTATGGCAGATCTCACCAATAGCCTGTAAATTCTCAATGTTGCCAATCTCATTGTTTACATGCATTACAGAAACTAAAGTGGGAATACCTTCTTGAAGCAGTGTTTCTAAATGGTTGCGATCAATATTTCCGGAAGGCATTAACTTTAATAGATCTAAAGCTATTCCATAATTTTTCTGAATAGACTCAGCAGCATGCAGTATGGCATGGTGCTCAATAGGAGAAGTTATAATCCTTTTAACTCCAAGATCTCTAACCGCTAACAATAAAGCCGTGTTATCCGATTCTGTGCCTCCTGAGGTAAAAACAATTTCAGATGGAATGCAATGCAAGCTTTTAGCAATAAACTTGCGGCACTCTTCCACTATCTTTTTAGATTTTCTACCAAATTGGTGGGTAGATGAAGGATTGCCAAAAGATTCATCCATCACTTCCAGCATGCGTTTTTTCACCTCTTCACGTAAAGGTGTAGTTGCCGCATAATCTAGATAAATAGGAGTTTGTGTCACTCGCAACCCAGTTTAAAAAAACGCTTTGCATCTACTTTCAACAACATATTTTTATCCTTAGGGTAATATTCGTTGTTGCTTGGCTCGAAGTAATAATCCTCTCCCCAGTGTTTATTTGCTCTGATTTCGCTTACGGCTTGGATAACCTCATTTAGCTCACCATCTGTCATAGTAGGATGCAATGAAACTCTTACCCAACCCGGTTTTCCATGCATGTCACAATCATCGATACGATTGGCTAACTCTCTGGAAGTTTCTTTATCAATATCAAATAGGTAATGGCAATAGGTGCTGGCACAAGACCATCCACCTCGGGCTTGAACTCCAAAGCGGTCGTTAAGAATTCTAACTACCAAATTGTAATGTAAACCTTCAATATTAAAAGCCACTACACCAATTCTGTCTACCTCTAAATTATTTCCACCTACAATTTCAACATCTTCCATTTTTTCGAAAGCCGTAAAGCATGTATTCAAAAGTTCCTTCTCTCTTTGGTGCATCCTGGTAACCACCATTTGATCCTTAAGAACAATAGCCATTGCTGCACGAATAGCTTGCAAAAAGCCAGGCGTTCCTCCATCTTCCATGGCCTCCATATCAGAAGTGTATCCAAAACCACCCCAAGGGTCTGTCCATTTTACATTTCCTCCACCAGCAACACAAGGCGCTCCACAGTGTAGTTCTTTATCAAAAACTAAAATTCCACAAGAGCCTGGCCCTCCCAAAAACTTGTGTGGTGAAAAACAAATGGCATCCAACTTTTCTTCTGGATTTGCAGGATGCATATCCATACTTACATAAGGTCCTGAAGCTGCAAAATCTACAATACAATATCCACCGTATTGATGCACTAAAGCAGCCATTTCATAATACGGTGTTATTATACCGGTTACGTTTGAGCAAGCCGTAAAAGCACCTATTTTAACCTTTCTATCCTTATATTCTATCAGAGCTTTTTCCAATATTTTACTATCCACTAAAAGCTCTTCTGCTGGAGGCAAAACCACTACATCCGCATCCGTTTCCATCCATGAAACATGGTTGGAGTGATGTTCCATGTGTGTAATAAAAACCACCGGTTTATCCTCTCCTTTTACCCTTCCTTTCCCTTTTATTCCAAGAACTTCCAGAAAACGCATTAATGCACCTGTCATGCCAGAACCTGTTGTTACAAGCACGTCATTTTCATCTGCATTTACATGTTTTCTTATAATACTCCTAGCCTCTGCATAAGCATGGGTTACTTGCTGCCCAGTATAGCTCGAGTAAGAATGTGGATTGGATACAAATGGGCCTAATTGTTCGAGTAATGCTTTTTCAATCGGTTCATATAATCTTCCACTAGCAATCCAGTCTGCATAAATCACCTTCTTGTGTCCATATGCATCTGTAAACTCCTCATTTATTCCAATAATATTTTTTCTAAAAGGCTCAAAGTACTCTTCTAGATTACTGACTAATGGCGGTAAGTTGAGTTCTTTCAACATAAGTCAATGTTTTTTTAAGTTAGTTGTAGGCTAAAGCTGTAAGCTCTTCCACAAATTGCTCTCCCAATACAGTAGCTCTATCTTGGCTTTTTGCTTCAGTATATACTCTGATAATAGGTTCGGTGTTCGATTTTCTAAGGTGTACCCACTCTTCTGCAAAATCAATCTTCACTCCATCAATAGTGCTGATGTTCTCATTTTTATATTTCTCTTTTGTTTCGGCTAAAACAGCATCCACATCCATTCCTGGTTCTAGTTGAATCTTATTCTTAGCCATAAAATATGCTGGATAAGAGGCTCTCAATTCGCTCATTTTCTTTCCTGAAGTAGCCAAATGGGATAAAATCAAAGCTATACCAACTAATGAATCTCTTCCATAGTGTAAGTCTGGTAGGATTATACCTCCATTTCCTTCTCCTCCCAATACAGCTTTTTCCTTCTTCATCACTCTAACTACATTCACTTCTCCAACCGCTCCTGCAAAATATTCGTAACCCTTTGAATTAGCCAAATCTTTTAAGGCTCTGCTACTGCTCAAATTACTCACTACAGGTCCATTCAACTTTCCTAAAAGATAATCTGCGCAAGCTACAAGGGTGTATTCCTCTCCAAACATTTCCCCATCCTCCGAGATAAGCGCCAAACGATCTACGTCCGGATCCACCACAATACCTACATCGCATTTCTTCTCCTTCATTAATCCCATGATATCTCCTAAATGCTCTTTAAGGGGCTCTGGATTGTGTGGGAATAATCCTGTTGGTTCGCAATAGAGCAGCTCTGTTTGATCTACACCTAACTTCTCTAAAAGAATAGGAATGGAAATACCCCCTGTTGAATTTACAGCATCTACAGCTACATTGAGATTTGCTCGTTTAATGGCTTCTACATTTATATAAGGCAACTCTAAAATGGCATCAATATGCTTTTCAATCATTCCGGTTTTAGGATGTACTTTTCCTAAATCCTGCACTTCAGCAAATTGATAATTATCGTTCTCCGCTATTCTCAAAATCTCTGCACCATCCTCTCCACTTAAAAACTCTCCTTTTTCGTTGAGCAATTTTAGAGCGTTCCATTGAACAGGATTATGAGAGGCCGTAAGGATTATCCCTCCATCTGCCTTTTCAAAAACTACTGCCATCTCAACGGTTGGCGTAGTAGATAAATCTAAATCCACTACATCGATTCCTAAGCCTATCAAAGTGTTTTGCACAAGAGCTTGAATCATAGCTCCAGAAGGTCTAGCATCTCTACCTATTACTACTGTAAGATGTTTATTGGGATTGGCGTTTTTAAGCCACTGCCCATAGGAAGCGGCAAACTTAACTGCGTCTATTGGTGTCAGGTTGTCACCAGTGTTTCCACCGATGGTACCTCTAATCCCGGAAATGGATTTTATTAGTGTCATTTGAGATTGAATTATAGAGGCAAATATAATTGGAAGTCTGTAATATCAACTACTCTTTTGAAGAACTACAAAAGAGTCATTATATAAACATAAGTAAAAGATTTTCCACAACTTAAATCGGCTTAAACACAAAAGTTAACCTTCAGATTTTTAAACAAATATGGAAACCGAATGAACTGACTAAATAGCATCTTGTTCATTATTTTGTGCAAAAAGACAACTTGGCGTCAAATTTGCCCGTTATTATTTAGATAACTTTAAGGAAAACAATTCATCGAGCTATGTTTGAAGAAGAAGATTTAAAAGATCTCACTCCGACTGTGAATCGTTACGAAAAGATGCTGAAGGATAAGAAGGAGTTGTTTTTTGATGTAGAACAATTCGAGAGTCTTTCTGACTATTATTATGAAAGTGGCCGCGTAAAAATGGCCCTTAGAGTAGTGGAAATGGCTTATCGTCAACACCCATACCATGCTGGTTTTACAGCAAAAAAAGTACAGTATCTAACCGCTAATAATCAAATAAAAGAAGCGGAAAAGGAAATTCAAAAATTAGAGGCCTTAAGCCCTAATGGATATGAGCTATTCATGTCTAGAGCGGGCTTGCACAGCAGAAGAGGAAATCAAGAAAAAGCGATAGAGTTTTATAAAAAAGCTTTACCCTTAGCCGATTTCGCAGAAGACATTTGGCCGCTTATAGCGGTTGAGTATCAGATCTCTGGGAGTTATGAAAAGGCTCTTTTTTATCTCAAAAAAACCTTAGGAGCTTTCCCTGATGATGAAATATCGGTTTATAATATTGCTTTGTGCTACGATCTATTAGGGCAAACTGAAGAGGGAATTCAGTTTTTCTCAGATCTTATCGAAACCAACCCTTACTCTGAAATTGGATGGTACCACTTGGGGATCTTACACGCTAAAAAGAGAGAATATCATGAAGCACAAAGAGCTTATGACTACGCTCTTTTAATAGATGATTCCTTTATTGCTGCATACTATGAAAAGGCTAGGGTATTGGAAAAAACCTTTCAATACCAAGAGGCCATTGAAACCTATCAAATGAGTTTTGAGATGGAAGGTCCTACAGGCTTTTCTTACTACAAAATAGGTGCATGTTACTTGAAGATGCATAAATCGCAAAAAGCACGTTCCTTTTTCACAAAAGCGGTGCATGAAGACAAGGAGTTAGACGAAGCTTTTTTTGAGCTGGCCTTAATTAACGATGAGCATAAAGAGTACAATCAAGCGCTTTACAACATTAACAAGGCGGTAGAGTTAGATCCTGATAATTGGGAATACCTATTTACCAGTGCGGAGATACATAAAAGAGCCGGAAGGTTAAATGAGGCAGAAGAGATTTATAAATCCCTCATTGAAAAGGGATATGCAGATCCAGATGTTTTTATAGACTATGCTGAGCTTTTGTTTGACTTATGTGAGTTTGAAGATGGAATGGAGCTGCTTTATAAAGGAGTAGAGTTAAATCCAGATTCGGCAGATATGCAATATCGCCTAAGTGGATACCTCTACACTTTAACGGAAAGTGATGAGGCCAACATTTACTTTAAAAAAGCATTGCATCTAGATCCAGACAGAAGGGTTCATTTCTTCCAGTTATTCCCAAAACTAAGGGACAACTCCGAGGTTAAGGATTTAGTAGCTAAAATGAGTAAGCCCTAAATGAAATTTACTTCCTTTGCGCTAAATTAGATTTGCATGACGCAACTTTTTCTTTTTCTCAAAGGTTTAGCTATGGGAGCTGCAGATGTAGTTCCTGGCGTTAGTGGTGGCACTATTGCTTTTATAACCGGCATTTATCAAGAGCTTATTGGTTCAATAAAAAGTGTAAATGGCCAAGCTTTGGCCAAGCTTTTTAAAGGTAGATTCAAAGAGTTTTGGAACCACATCAATGGAAGCTTTCTAATTGTTCTATTTACAGGAATTATTGTTTCTTTTATTAGCCTGGCTAAGGTGGTAACCTATCTTTTGGATAATCACCCCATCCTTGTTTGGTCTTTCTTTTTCGGTTTAATTGTAGCCAGCGCCTGGTTGATTGGGAAAAGTGTAAAAAAATGGAACCCGGTAAAGATTCTTGGCCTAATAGCCGGAAGTTGTATCGCTTATTTTATAACGGTAATTAGTCCGGCTGAAGCCAATGAAACGTACTGGTATACCTTTTTATCTGGAGCTATTGCCATTTGTGCGATGATTTTACCGGGCATCTCTGGGAGTTTCATTTTGGTACTTATGGGCCAGTACAAATACGTTTTAGAAGCCTTATCTAATTTAAAACTAGATGTAGTGCTCGTTTTTATGAGCGGATGTTTAGTAGGAATACTCTCTTTTGCCCGTTTGCTTTCTTGGATGTTTAAGCATCAACGAGAATTGACCGTTTCCATACTTACTGGTTTTATGATTGGTTCTTTAAACAAAGTATGGCCTTGGAAAGTTACTGTTGAAACCGCCATTGATAGGCACGGTGAAGTAATACCTGTGGTTCAAAAAAGTATATTACCTAGTCACTTTGAAGGAGAAGCTCATTTAACAGGCGCTATTATTTTGGCCGCTTTAGGGTTTTTACTGATTTGGATTTTAGATAAATATTCCCCTTCCGCTGCAGACAGCGAAGAATAAAAGTGGCTAATTATGGAGTTGGGGCTTTTAGGAAAATCGTTGGAGCATTCTTTTTCCAAATCCTATTTTGAAGCCAAATTCGAAAGAGAGAAATTACTCAATCATACTTATTCCAATTTTGAGCTAGCTACTATTGACAAGCTCCCGGAGCTAATTCAAAAGCACCCCAAACTAAGAGGCTTAAATGTTACGATTCCCTATAAGGAAAGTGTTATTCCATTTTTGGATGATATTAGTGATGAAGCCAATGAGGTTGGAGCTGTAAATACTATACTTATTAAAGATGGAAAGCTCAGCGGGTTTAATACAGATGTATTCGGCTTTGTAAATAGTATAAAGCCAATTATTAAACCTCCTTCAAACGCGCTCATTTTAGGCACGGGAGGCGCGGCTAAAGCCATTGCTTTCGGTTTAACTCAATTGGGAGTTACTCATAAACTTGTAAGTAGAAATCCACAAAAAAACGAACTCTCTTACCAAGAGGCGAGCAAAAACTTACAATCATACTCGATTTTAATCCACACAACACCGCTAGGAACATTTCCCAATATCTCCGCTAAACCACCTATCCATTTGAACAAGTTGAGTAAAAATCATTTGGTGTACGACTTAATCTACAATCCATCTAAAACCCTTTTACTGCAAGAAGCGGAAAAGTTTGGTGCTACAATAAAAAATGGATTAGAAATGTTGCAATTACAAGCAAATAAGTCGTGGCTGATATGGAATGAATCTTAACTTTGTGTTTTTAAGCTCATAGATTATGACAGATATACAAGATAACCTGCCTGAGGCAGATGGACAGAATAAAGAGGATTTAGGAAATAATCCTTCTACGGAAAATACCAGAGAAAACACAACTCAACCGGAAGAGCAAACTTCTGAACCTGAAATTGTTGAAGATGAGGTAAAAGAAGAGTCTCCCGAACCGGAAGCACAAAAAGAGGAAGTTGCTGAAGCAACTGTTACCGAGGAAGAAAAATCAACTGAAACGGTTGCTGAGCTTACGGAGAAAGGAGAAATGTCGGATGAGGAGCTAGAAGAAGAAGACGATCACGAAGAAGTGGAGTCTGATGAAGAAGAACATGAACATACGGTTGAAGAGGAGTTAGAACTTCCTGATTATTCTGAATATGAGCCGGAAAAATTAGTAGAGGAAGCTGAAAAGTTACTTAAAAACGAAGCGGTACATAAAATTAAGGCGCATTTTGATGCGATCCGTAAAAACCTACTTGATCATCTTAATGATGAGAAAAAACAACGACTGGCTGAGTTTTTAGAAGGAGGCGGTGTTGAAATGGATTTTGAATTTATTCAGCCTTTAAGACAACGTTTTAAACAAATATTTACAGAGTATAGGAGCAGAAGGCAAGCTTATTATAACGATCTTCAAGAAAAGCTCGAAAACAATCTTAAGGTTAAAAAAGAGCTCATTGAAAAAATCAAGGAAATTGTATCCAAAGATGAATCTATAGGCGAGACATTTAAAGAATTTAATGCGCTTCAACAAGAGTGGAGAAATACGGGTCCTGTGCCCAGAAATGAGTCCTCCAACCTTTGGCAAACCTATCATCATCATGTAGAAAACTTCTACGAATTCATAAAAATCAATAAGGAACTTCGGGATCTTGATTTTAAGAAAAATCATGAAACGAAAGAAGTACTTATCCAAAAGGTTGAGGCCCTAGCTACAGAAACGGACATCAAAAAAGCTTTTTCTGAGCTACAGTCCATTCATAAGCAATGGAAACGAGTGGGCCCTGTAGAAAGAGATCATCGTGAACCTATGTGGGAACGTTTTAGTGCAGCCACTAAAAAACTACACGACCGAAGAGAAGAGTATTACGAAGAACAAAAAGAGAAAAGCGCAGAGCTTATTGAGCAGAAAAAATCTTTAGTTCAAAAAATAGAAGAATTCCCTTTTGAGAATATCAAGTCACACAACAAATGGCAAGAAGCCATTAAAGGTGTTGAAGCTATTCGAGAAGGATTTCGCAAAATTGGGCGTGTAAACCATCCGGAAAACGATGTTATATGGGATAAATTCAGAGAAGTACTTCGTGAATTTAATCACCTTAAAAATCAATTCTATAAGGATCTTAAAAAGGATCAGCACCAAAATCTATTAAAGAAAAAAGCCTTACTAGATCTTGCGGAAAGCTTAAAAGATAGTGACGATTGGAAAGTAACAACCAACGAATTCAAACGCATTCAAGCGGATTGGAAACGTATTGGCCATGTTCCTCGTGCAGAGTCTGACAAAATATGGAAGAAATTCCGTGAAGCTTGTAATCACTTTTTCAATCGTCTTACTGATCATAACAAAGACTTGGACAAGTCTTATGATGGAAATTTTGAAAGTAAAGAAGCTCTATTGGAAAAGCTGAAAGGATTTGAAGGCTCTGGCGATCAAAAAGCGGATGTCCAATCCTTGATGAATATCATAAACGAGTGGAAATCCATTGGTCGTGTACCAAGGGATAAAACCAACATTGAATCAGACTTTAACAACGCTCTAGATGGTCAATTTAAAGCCATCGATTTAGATCGAAAAGAGTCCCAACGTATTCGTTTTGAGAACAAAATGAATTCAATGGCAGAGCGTAGTGGCAATGATAGAGAGCTGGTAAAAGAGAAAGATTATTTAAGAAGAAAAAGAGAAGAAGCTCAAAAAGAGTTGAACACTCTTGAAAACAATATGGCCTTCTTCAGCTCAAGCAATCCAAACAGCCCCTTTATGAAAGAGGCCGAGAAGAATATCAGTAAACAAAGAGATATCATTAATGAACTTACTGAAAAAATGAAGATGTTGAGTAAAACCATTAAGGAGATGAATACGCCTAAGGAAGAAGAACCTTCAGATAATCAAACTGAAGGAGACGCTTAGGCATATTCATTTCAAAAGCTATTGCTTGATAAACTTAGAGGAACCGATTGTTCCATTATCATCCCTAATCTGGATGATGTAAGAGCCCTTGGTTAAATCGGATACATCAAGCTCAATATTGTTGCCCGGTGGTGTTTTTCGTTGCATTACTAGTCTGCCCGCAAAATCAAGTATTGCAACAGAATGGGAATGACTTGAGGCCAACTCTAAGTGGATGGATTTGGATGTTGGATTTGGGTGCATGGAAAAAACTAGTCTATTTTCTTCAGAAAGGCTCACAAATAATCCTTTAGAATCTACTTTGAAAGCCCATACCTTGTGGTAAGGACTATTTGTCTTTTGTAAAGTTCCAGTGGCCAAATATCCTCCGTCTTTTGTTTCTATAGTGTTAGAGATGTAATTGAGGGCATTTGAATCTTTTAGATAACGGTATTTATTGAACCACTCCAATGTACCAGACTGATCAAACTTGGAAATGCAGCTTTCCCCTTCAATTATGTGTTGACTGGGGTTCTGTAAATAATGATAAAAACCTCCGCTTAGTATGAATCCGCTATCTGCGCAAGATTGATAGCGCAATGTAACGTTTGGCCAAGAAGATACAATCTTGGTAGGGGTTTGAAAAACGCTTTGCCTGGAAAACTCTTGTAAAAACACATCTGTTGAACCTAAAGTAAAGGGATTATAGTCTACTAAACTTCTTTTAGCATGGATCAGATAATAGAGTGTATCCGATATAGCCCCTATACCTGCAATTCCATAAAACGCGGAATCATAAAAGCTTTTTCTCCATACCATTTGCTTTGTAGAAGAATCGATAAGGGATATATACACAAGTGTAGAATCATTTGAATTAAACCGATTGGCTATGGAATCAGTGTCTACACCGAGCACAAGATATCCTCCTTTTACAGGTAATGTAAAATATCCATGGTGCTCAAAAATGTCATAACCATTTACAGTTGTATCTGAACTCTGAAAAGTGTGCTCCCAAACTAAATCCAACTGGTTATTAAATTTGACTAAAAGTAACTCCGATTTTCTAAAAGCACCAGTTCCCCCTCCAGTGATAAGGATGGATTGATCTTCATCAATAATCATTTGAGTGGCAAAATTAAATTTAAAGCTTGTTTTGGTAAATGTTTTTTGTTGAGTGAGATTATGAAGATCATCAAACTTTAGGAGAACGATACCAGCATACAGATCATTTACAGCAACAACATATCCCTGATCTGAAGTTCTTTTTGTGAAGACTCCTAATACATTGCTCGTATCTGAGGCAGAATAAATCAGGCTTGAATCCTTAAGAATTCCAGATCGATCGACCATATACCTATACACTTCATAAAAAAGGCCTCCACTATCTTTTGCTGTGGTAAACCATAAGTAGTTACTGTCTAGTTCAATGGCTTCACTGGGGTAAAGTCCGCTATAACTATTATTAAAACTAATAGATTGCCCAAAAAGAGAATGGATAAAAAAATAGGATAACCCGAAACATAAAAATAACTTTCTTTTCATTTCAATTTGTATTATTTGGTTGCTTATATGACACCTGAATAAAGATGAGGTTGCCTACAAAATTGTATTCTTGCTGAGTTTTAACGGCTATCCGATAGCTTATCATTCAAAAAAACAACTATCTAACACCCATGAATTAGTGCACCTTATGGTGAAACGATTAGAACATTTTGAAAATGAGATTTGCTCAGCTTTTAGTGCTGATAGCTTTGAGATTGTTGAAGAAATCCAAGAATTGTGGAGTGGATATGGGCATATTCTAAGAGTAAATATCCAAGGTGGCGCGCACAAAAACATCATTGTAAAGCACATTCGTTTCCCAGCACAGCAAAACCATCCAAGAGGCTGGAACTCTGAAATATCCCATCAACGCAAGATAAAATCGTACGAAGTAGAGTTGAATTGGTACAAGCAATTCGCTTCAAAATGCAACCAAGGTTGCCAAGTGGCAAAATCCTTTCTTTCTATTTCTAAAACAGATGAAAAGCTATTATTGCTTGAAGATCTAGATGCCTCAGGCTTTCCGGTAAGAAAATCAAAGCTCAAGCTTAAAGAAGTAAAAGCAGTACTCAATTGGTTGGCTCAATTTCATGCTCGTTTTTTAGGCTCCGCTCCTGAAGGTTTATGGGAAGTTGGTACCTATTGGCATTTAAAAACTCGACCAGAGGAGTGGCAAAAAATGCCAGATAGCAAGTTGAAATCCATGGCCGCACAAATGGACTCTCTTTTAAATCAAGCTGAGTATCAAACTTTAATACATGGGGATGCTAAAGTGGCCAATTTTTGTTTTTCTGAAGACGGTGAAAAAGTAGCTGCAGTAGATTTTCAATACGTAGGGGGTGGATGCGGAATAAAGGATGTAGCTTACTTTTTAGGAAGCTGCTTGGATGAAGAACAATGTGCATTTTTTGAAAGTGAACTATTGACCTATTATTTTTCGTGCTTACAGAAAGCCCTTGAAGAAAAAGAAGGAGCATCTATAAATTTTGCGGCCTTAGAAAAAGAATGGCGCTTTTTATATCCCATTGCTTGGACGGATTTTTATCGCTTTTTGGAAGGGTGGATGCCTGGACATTGGAAGATTAACTCCTACACAGAGGATCTTGCAAAACGAGCCTTTACCCTTTTAGATTAAGTCAATTGAATTGCTCTATACCCCCCATTACAGGTCTTATTTAGGTTTCTTCTCCTCACTAATTATTCAGACATTTGAAGGTTCATTTTTTTGTGATACCGCGTCTTTAAACACCATAGCATGGCAAAAAATTTTAAAATTGTATCTGACTACCAACCTACTGGAGATCAACCACAAGCCATTGACCAATTGGTGGATGGGATAAACAGAGGAGATCGGTTTCAAACGCTATTAGGTGTAACGGGATCTGGAAAAACCTTTACCGCAGCTAATGTTATTGAAAAAGTTGAAAAGCCAACCTTAATACTGAGTCATAATAAAACCTTAGCCGCTCAATTATATGGAGAATTTAAACAATACTTCCCGGATAATGCGGTAGAGTATTTTGTTTCTTATTACGACTATTACCAACCAGAAGCCTACATTCCAACCTCTGGTACTTACATAGAAAAAGACCTTTCTATCAACGATGAAATTGAAAAACTTAGATTAAGCACAACGTCCTCCTTACTTTCTGGAAGACGAGATGTAATTGTAGTTGCTTCAGTTTCCTGCCTATATGGTATCGGAAACCCTCAGGAGTTTGCCAATCAGGTAATTGAACTTAAAAAAGGGCAAGTAATTCCCCGTAACACTTTATTGCTCGATTTTGTAAACGCTCTATACAATCGTACTGCAGCAGAATTTACACGAGGAAACTTTCGGGTTAAAGGAGATACAGTAGATATTTATCCGGCCTATGCGGATTCTGCATTTAGAATTCACTTTTGGGGCGATGAGATTGAAGATATTGAAAGCTTTGACCCGGCCACAAGAGAAGTTTTGGAAAAGTTTGATCAGATTCGAATATTTCCAGCAAATATATTCGTAACCGGAAAGGGTCAATTAAATTCTGCCATTCATAAAATTCAAGATGATCTAATGGAGCAAGTAGACTTTTTTAGGGGCAACCAAAGACCTTTAGAAGCCAAAAGGCTTCAAGAAAGAACGGAGTTCGACTTGGAAATGATTCGCGAGTTGGGCTATTGCTCAGGTATTGAAAACTACTCCCGTTACTTAGATGGGCGCAAGCCAGGAACTCGCCCCTTCTGCTTGTTGGATTATTTTCCAGATGACTTTTTAATGGTGATTGATGAGAGCCATGTTACGGTTTCTCAAGTAAGAGCTATGTATGGAGGTGATCGATCCAGAAAAGAAAACCTAGTGGAATATGGTTTTAGACTCCCTGCCGCTATGGACAATCGTCCCTTAAAGTTTGAAGAGTTTGAAAGCCTTCAAAACCAAGTTATATATGTAAGCGCCACTCCTGCGGATTACGAGTTGGAAAAATCAGATGGAATTGTTGTAGAACAACTTATTCGCCCAACCGGCTTACTCGACCCTATTATTGAAGTTCGACCAGTAGAAAACCAAGTGGATGATTTGATGGAAGAAATCAACAAAAGAGTTGAACTGGATGAACGCACCTTGGTTACTACTTTAACCAAAAGAATGGCCGAAGAACTCACCAAATATCTCACTCGATATGGCGTGCGCTGTAGGTATATCCACTCGGATGTAGATACCTTAGAAAGAGTTGAGATTATGCGGGATTTAAGACTCGGTATATTTGATGTCCTCATCGGAGTAAACCTCCTTAGAGAAGGATTAGACTTACCTGAAGTTTCGCTAGTAGCCATATTGGATGCGGATAAAGAAGGCTTCTTACGTTCAGAAAGATCATTGGTACAAACGGTAGGAAGAGCTGCTCGTAATGTAAAGGGAAAGGCCATTATGTACGCTGCCAATGTTACCGATAGCATGCAAAAAACCATAGAAGAAACAGAACGAAGACGCGAAGCTCAGCAGAAATACAATGAAGTCCATGGCCTAAAGCCAAAGGCATTGAAAAAATCAAAAGAATCCATTTTAGCAGCTTCAAGGGCAACCTCTTCTTCTTCTTATATACAAGCTGAAAATGTAAACCTTGCAGCTGAGCCTGAAGTACAATACACCACCAAAGAACAGCTCACAAAAGCCATTAATACCACACGTAAAAAAATGGAAAATGCAGCCAAAGCTTTAGATTTTATCGAAGCTGCGCGCTTGAGAGATGAAATGAGCGTTTTGGAAGAACGGATGGAAAAAGAATATAAATAGAAGGAATTTCACGACTATCTTTATTTTAGCGGCTGCAAACGCACCAAATGGTATTTAGTAGTAGTCTATTTCTTTTAGCCTTTTTACCGATTTTTTTGTTGATTTATTTGGTTATCCCTTATAAATGGAAGAATTATTGGGCCTTAACTGCAAGTGTAGCTTTTTACGCTTGGGGAGCTCCCAAATTTATTTTTGTACTCTTTGCTTCCACTTTAATTGATTTTTCTTTCATCAAATATGGTTTTAACTCCAAGCATTCTAAAAAGATATTTTGGATTTCGATACTCCTAAATGTAGCGCTCCTCTGTTACTTTAAGTACGCCAATTTCTTTGTGGAGAATTTCAATCAAGCCCTACTATCATTAGGCTTTGAATCTGTCTCATGGACTCGTGTAGCTCTACCTATTGGGATATCCTTCTTCACCTTTCAAAAAATCAGTTACTTGGTTGATGTATATCGAAAAGTGCAGCAACCTTTAAAAAAGTTTAGCGATCATTTACTCTACGTCATTTTGTTTCCGCAACTCATAGCTGGACCCATTGTAAGATATAATGAAATAGCTCAGGAGATTACCGACCGGAAAGACCAAATGAACCCAAACAATCGCCTTCTTGGTCTTTTTAGATTCGCCATTGGTTTAGGGAAAAAAGTAATCATTGCCAATGTTTTAGGAAAAGAAGCCGATATACTATTTGGCGCAAACTATGAGGCGTTAAACTCCGCTCAGGTTTGGTATGCTACCATTTGTTACACCTTCCAAATCTATTTTGATTTCTCTGGTTACTCTGACATGGCCATTGGCCTAGGGAAAATGATGGGCTTTAATTTCCCAGAAAACTTTAAAAACCCATACACAGCAAAGAGTGTTACCGAGTTTTGGAGAAGATGGCATATTACATTAAGCAATTGGATGCGTGATTATTTATACATCCCTCTTGGTGGAAACAGGGTTACAAAAGTGAGATTGTACACCAACTTATGGATCGTATTTCTTATTTCTGGTTTATGGCATGGGGCGTCATGGACTTTTGTTTTCTGGGGTGCATATCACGGTTTCTTTTTGGTTATTG
>CAZAJG010000023.1:0-4330 GCA_964485405.1 uncultured Owenweeksia sp.
GGTTTTCCGGATGAAAAACGGAGGTACAGTCAACAAGATGGAAAATTTAGACAAAATGCATATGTAACTTCAAAAGTCACGACTGGTACAGGTCCTATGGAATATAAAGTCTTCGTGGGGGGGGCAAATTATACGATGGATGTTTTATTAAGTCCAACTTCAGCTGGACCTCAAGCTTTGTCACCTTATTTTGACCGTTTTTCAGCTAGTGGGTTAGGTGTTAATGGGAGCTTTCAACTGAGTGCTGTAATAACTGACCATATTGACAGGCCAGAAGAAAGTTCTGACCCTTCCAATGTTGCGGTGTTTGCGAAAAATCTTGAAGCACAATTAGTGATTCGACCGTTTACAATAAATAATACGACTATTAATCCTCAAGTACCGGCTTGGGGTGATACGAAGAATTTCACTGAGTTTGCATTTGATAATGATCCCTTGCGGAACAATTTCATTCTTTCTTTTAAACATAATGACATTGCACAAGGGCTTGTATCTACAGACTTCATGGACTATTATGATGAGGATGGAGTTAAGCTTGTACGGAATTACAATGACGACAATAATGAAGATATCGCGGCTTTCATTGTGTATGGAGCGGATGGTATGCGTTATCATTATTCTTTACCCGTTTATCAAATCAAGAGTGAGTCATATTACTACCGTATAGATGAAAACCAAAATATTGATTTTACGGATACCGTTCAAAAAATCACAAAAGACCTCTCCTATGTTGTAAGCTGGAAGTTAACCTGCATTACCGGGCCTGATTACGTTGACGCAAATACAAATGGATATGCAGATGATGGGGATGAGGGTTATTGGTTGAAATTTAATTATTCACAATGGCACAATACTATTATGCGCACACCACGCTTTGGCTTCACTTATGGTGATGCGCCTAGCTATAACGAAGTGCGATATGGGCACAATGATCAAAAGCATTATACGGCTTCAGTCAGTTTGTCGGATCAAAATCAATATTATTTAGAGTCCATCGAAACGGATATTGAGAAGCTAGTTTTCTATAAAGATTTTAGAGAGGATGAGTACTGCTTTTCTGATTATGATGATCCTACCTCTTTAATACCAGCACTACGTATGGCTAAAATTGTCCGTTTTTCTAAGTACGATCCCTTAAATACTAATGCGAATGGTTCGGTAGTGAATTTAGATCCATATTTTACCCTACCGAATTCAAGCGGAGATAGTTATAACAAAAACAAAACTCATTTATTAGTTGATTATACAGGAACAGAAGGAAAAGTGTTGGGAGCCGTTGAATTTACGCACGACTACACGCTTCAAAAAGACTATTATGGTCATGTAGATAAATTCAGTTCGACACAAGGCTATTATCAAAATAACAATAGCAGTTTTGCTGAAAGCATTATGAAACCTCCGACAGCTTACAGTAGTGGGGGGAAACTCACCCTTCAAAGTATTCAGCTTAAAGGAGAAGATGATTTTTTATTAGACGCTTTCAACTTTGGATATACTTCAAACAACCCGGATTTTGACCCCAATGACTTTGATAACAACGGTTACCATATTGATCGAAATGGCGACATTGGCCTTCGGAACCGTAATCTTAATATCACACCTGCTAAGGATTCAGATACGTGGTTACTTAATAAAATCATTTACCCTTCTGATGTTGAAGTAGAAGTAGATTACGAAGAAGATATTTACAGCCAGGTTCTTCCAAGCATATCTAGTGACCGTATGGAGTATATATCATTAAAAAACCCAACGGTAACCAACCGGTTTGGAAACAATGTAACCGCTACCGAGGGTAGAATTGAAATTGAGGCCGAATTTGAAAACCCGGATGATTTAAAAATATTTCTCAATACTTCTGGTTTAGAACGTGAGGTACACCTTGGTGGGGAGGTGACCATCTTTAGTGCTGAAAAAAACTGCCCTTCCCAACTACACCCTCATAATACCACGAATCCTTCGGGTTTTCAATGGGGTATTTTTGGAAGTTTACCACAAGTTAATAGCACGGGCGGAAGTGCAACAGACGCTACTTTAGAAATTAAGTCGATTGATCAACAGACGGGGAAAGTTGTGTTTGAAGCCAATTGGGCTCTTTCAGATGAAACGGATGTTTGCCCTTTTAACGAACAGGAATTGGTTCCTCCGGTTTTCGGACATCTATACCTTAGTTATAAAAACAAAGAAACGGCTAACGGTTCCAATCGCGTAAAAACCCTGAGCGTCAAAGAATCTTCAACAGCATCAGCGGCACGTTATGAGTACGTTTACAAGGAGGCAAGAGCCGCTAGCTATACCCCAGAAACCTTTATTCAATATAGAACTTCGGCTAATACGCCTGTTAGCTTTCGCGGTTCTAAAAATACTCCGTTCAACAGTATTTCACCTAAAGTAGTTTATGGAGAAACCAAGATGTCTAAGTATGGTGTGAACGGTATTTTTCATAGCTCTTCGGTATTTGAACACGATGTGCGCACAAATGCTCGTAAAATAATCGGTTCCAGTTTTGTTCCTCTTAAAGCTTCTGAGTGCTTCGTTCCGAGTAGCCTGTTGAAGATGTCTCCAAAAGCTTTATGGGATTTAGTCTATGAGGATGGCCGTGATCCAAATGATTTTGGCATTGTATGGGCGGCTTTGATGCAGTATATTGATAATGATATAATTCCAAATAATACGCATATAAACAGTATTTCTGATTCCGCAGCTGTTAGCCGCGCCCTACCTGCGGGAATGCCGATTGGCAATGCTCACGGGCTTATGCTATCCACAACACATCAAAACTGTTTTTTACTTAATACGTCCAGCCATTCCTGCAATGGAACCATGGTGCAAACTGCGGACCCAACGGCCACAGGGCCTTACCCTATACCCTATTTCACCTATCTAGATAATTCAAACGCAGTACAGAATTCTGTTCGAGTACAGGATCGATCGGCTTTTTTAGGGCAGTTGCTCAGCCTTACCGTGCGAGATGTGGATGACAATGTATTGATACGAAACGAGTATGAATACGATGTAAAGGCAGTTTATTATGCCAATTATAAAGCCCATTCTTCAGGATCCAATACATCGGGTGATTGGGATTTCTATTATGATACCCAGTACTCTAAGTTTTTTCCATACCCCAAAAGAAAAATAATGACTCAAGAAGGTATGGTAAAGGTGGAGCATATTTACGACCTCAATCGAAGAAATGGGGAGATTGAAAAAATGGGATTCCATGGTAAAGATGAAAATGTGTTGAAAACCTACGCCTATATCTGTGACGATACAGATATGAAAAAGTATTGGCCTAAAAGCTATCGAGCCATTTCGGATAAGGAAAGACGGATCGTAAATGAAGAAGGTTATCACGATGAGGTAGTTGGTTTAGCATTAAGATCCTTCGTTTCTGTTAAAAAGTTTGCCGAAAAAAAATACTACCCGAATCGAGTCGATTTGTTTGATGAGCTCCACTATTTCACGGAGATACCAGAAACGGAAACTGCCAGCTACAGTAGTTTAACGGAAACCGAGTTTGGCGGACAGATCACTCAACGTAAGTTGGATGGTAATGGAGATTTTGTAGAGAGTAATTACAATACCGACCAAGAGGTATATGCGCCAATTGGCACCAATACTACGGTAGAGGATATGAGTGCTCGAATACAAGCGGATGGTGGAGTTAGTTTGGTGGACGAATACAATCGTGTATTAGAATCTATTGATAATCTTACGAACATAGCCAACTCTTCGAAATACCTCAATTCCTATGACTTGTCTTATGTAACAGCCCAAGGCTTGCGCTACGATCAATACACCGCTACTGGATTTGAAGATCCCGATTTAACCACTGATTATTGTGAGGGAGAAGTGAAAGGAGCCAGTTTGGTGACCATAGCCGGTTCAACAGACCCCAATCAAGGGCATACGGGTAAAGGTTATTTACATCTCCCACTGCAGGCCAATGCGCATGAGCTTTATGCGGATGATAAGTGTACCAATTTTGATCAAGGTGGTCGTTTTGTGTTCAGTATCTGGGTTCGAAACAGTAACCTTAGCGGTGTGGCCGAGTTTAAGGTGCAACTAACCGGAGAGGATGCTCCTCTTCAGGGTGTTCCAGTTTCGCCAGCTGTACAAATCAGCCAGACAGCCTATTCTAATGTAGGCGATCATCTTCAATGTGGAGATTGGATTTTGCTCAAAGTAGAAATTGATGTTCCACCTGGCTTTTTTGTGCCCCCAACAGCCTATGCAGGTCAGGGTGGGAGCAGTTACTATGGTGGCTTGAGTGTTAGCTTAAAAAATAGCACAGGAAGTTGCGATGTGGATGATTTTCGCTTTCATCCTGCTG
>CAZAJG010000023.1:4340-63127 GCA_964485405.1 uncultured Owenweeksia sp.
AGTTAGTATTTACGATCTAAGCTCACGAAGGGTCTCAGCTGTGCTCAATGCGGCTAATATGGCCAATAAAATAGTGTATGACCCTAAAGGCCGTGAAAAAGAAATCCATACCGAAACCTTACAAGGCTTTGTACTAACTTCTAAAACCAGCTACAATGACTAATTTTCGTTCAACACTTACTCGTTTATATATTATTCTTTTCTGTAGCCTGATAAACCTGGTTGTTTCTGCTGCTCCACCCACTCAATCCATTGATTGGGAAACACAAGAAGGTGTAACCCAACTTGAGGGGGAGGGTTTTACCAAAGAAACCATCACAGGTTGGGAAAATGGTCTGGCTATCACCTCATCCATACCTTTAAGTACAGGTCTATGCCTTTCTTTAAACCTTGGACTAGAGGAGATTGAGGAAATTCCCTTTATCATCGGCCTATCCAACGATGCGGAAAGCGACATCAACGCCACTCCCGTACAACTCTTTTTTAGGGGGAGCGATCTCAAACTGGAAAGTAATTCCTATTCCTACACCAGTTTGAGTAATCTAACTGTGGAGATTAGTCCTTCAGGAGAGGTATTGGTTAAAAACAATGGAAGCTTGTTACATACATTCGTTGCTGGTTTATCAGCTAATGCTGATGTATATGTACATCTAAATTTACTGGAGGAAGGTGCGTTTATTCCTTTAAGTTTTGGTATTTGCACTTACGTTCCTCAGGTAGCACCCATCGAGTTGCCTTGCTCCAACCTTTCCACTAAAAAATATGTAGAACAAGAAGCATATTCTAAATCTGGAAACCTTATTGCACACAGTTTGCAAGTGTCCAACAATCTAGGACAACCTAGCATGAGTTTGCGTAAAAATATTGGAGAAGGAGAGGTGTTGGCTAAAGCTTTTGTACAAGACAAACACGGACGCTTAGCATTGGAAACTCTGGAAGCACCTATAGGCGAAACCTTTTGTTATGATGAAGGTTTTTTCCTGTCGGTGGATCAGGAAACGCGTAACCAAAATGGACAAAGCGTGAACTTTTACAGCTGGGAGGATTTCGATCAGCAACAAGATTACCCTAGTCCGGTCTCTGAAGAGTCAACCTTGGGAGCTTACTATAACGGCCAGCAAGGAGCGATTGCTAAAAGTGCCTTCCCTTTTGCACGAAAGTACTACACCAACGATTTGTTTCAGGATGCTGTCTCTTCCGGAGCGTATACACAATACAATTTTTTAGCCGAGAATCGAACCTATAACTTTACAGGTTCTGCACACACGGAATTAGATTATGTGTATGGCTTTAACGGCACCTATACGCTGGATGGTAGCGGCCAGTCTATCGATGGGAACAATCTATTTGCCATTAAAAACATCAGTATACCCAAACTTAATGTTGCCGTAATAACTTACACCAACCAAAAGGGACAAGTGCTAGCAACCGCTTTAAGTGGGGAGAGTAGCAATCCTTGTGTGGGCCAAAAAAATAAAATGGAGTTGCCTGCAGGGGTGCAAGCTCTTATTCATGTTCCAGCTACCAAAACAACTAGCCTGGTGTTGGATTTTCCTGATCCTCAGCAAATTTTCACCAATGCTCCAGCTTCCAGTTATCCTGTAAACGCCTTTGATCTCAGGGTGTATGATATCATTTACAACAAACTTCTTGTAGCCGGGGTAGATTATTCTCTTTCTGAATACAATGGTAATCCTACCAAACGCCACTTGAATTTATTGGGTGATTATGCCAGCAATCAAAGTGTGCTGGGTATTACGGTTGAGCCTAATGCCTTGGCGGAAGCACAATGGTCGAACTTTTTACAGTATCTGGACCTTCCCCTAAAGACGTTTATTGAATATGAAACGGACTACGGTAATTGGTCGATCTCCTACTATGATCTAAAGGATCAACTGGTTAAAACGGTACAACCAGAAGGGATAGACTGTTCTGTAGACGCGTCAGCTGGTGAAACCACGAAAATACGGTTGTACAATTACTACAAACAAACGGATAGTGAGTTGTTTAGCATGCCTTTAAACTTAGATCCAAGTTTTGATAACCGTATTGATCTATGTTTGAAACCCAACCGTTTAGCGCTCCATAGTGCTTCTGGTAGTTCGGACTATTCGGTTAATCAGCCTCCAGAAACCAATGAAGAAGGAGAGGCGGAAACCCCAGATCCCGGGGAGATCACACCCCCAGAAATAGTCTTTTCAAGTTTAGAGGGTTTGATGAATAGCAATTCTTTTACTAATGGTATAACCAATGGAGCTGATCCCTATCTCGCGGGAGCGCCAGAACCTCCTATTCCAGATGAGGCAGAAAAAGTAGTATACTCTTACGCCTATGAGTTTGATGTGCAGGTTGTAGGAAAAAATAATGGGAGCGGTAGTACGCTCTTAAAACAATGGAGTTTCAGAATTCAAACGAATGAGATCTTCTACTTCGTACCCAATTCTATTGGAGGCTTAGATCAGGTACTTAGGCTTACCGAAATCGAACGAGAACGAGACAATATAATCGTAGATTGGGATAATCCCCACAGCTGGTTCCGCTTAAACGATTGGAATGCTAGCCCAGCGAATTTTGGTAATTACGATGAACTAGTCATCACGACCATAAATGAAAAACGGAGTGTAAGACCTTGGATTAGTGATTCTCAAATAGCAATCAGCGGATTTTTAGCGGAGGCTGACCCTGGATTGGTTGGGATCAATTCGTCTCAGTTAAGTTTTTTAGGAAATATTGGTATTCAGATTACCTCTACACCTCCTTCTCCGAATCATCGTGACGCGTTAAGTAGCACCTATGCCTACGATGCGGATGGCTATTTGGTGGAGCAAGACATGCCCGATCAAGGGAAAACCCAAATGTTGTATAACGATAGAGGGCAGGTGAAGTTTAGTCAAAATGCTGTACAGGCCGTAAACAATGAGTTTTCCTATACGCTCTATGATAATTGGTATCGAGTGGTTGAGAAGGGAGTGTACCAAAACAATGGTATCAGCACGGATATTACATTTGGTTTGATTAATCCTGAAAACCCGGCTCTCTCGCATGTGTATAATTTGCGTAACTCGGATGATGCGCTGAACGCCAACCAATGCAACGAACAGCATTTTAGCTTGTACGATGTGCCAGCTTCTGATTACCCCCTGAGTAACCCGCTTTTTGCTCAGGAAAATCTGGCTGGTCGCATTTCCAAAACATGGAATAATAATGCCAGTAGCTGGTATAGTTATGATTATTTAGGTAGACTCACATCCGTGGTACGCAGCACCCCAGATCTAGGTACTAAAACCATACGATACGCCTACAACGAACTCAATCAGGTGATTTCCATAAATATCGATGAACTTGGTAGCCAACCCTATTATGTGGAGTATGCCTACGATGCCAGTCAACAATTGGTCAAGGTAGAAGGAAGTGCCAACCCGAGTAACGGCTATACGGTATTAGGGCAGTATAGCTACGATGTACACGGTCGCTTGCAAAGAAGTGAACTGGGCGATCAGCTTCAAGGGATTGATTACTATTATACCATAGAAGGGAACTTAAAGAGTATCAACAATGCGGTTAACCCGCAGGATGATCAAGACTTGATTACCCTAAACAGCACCTTTGCGGATCTTTTTGCAGAGACTTTACACTATTACGAAAGTGACTATGAAAATGAAAACCATAGCATCAACTCCGTTTCCAACAGTAGTTTTACCGACAATCGGGATGGATTGGTAAAAGCGGCAAGCTGGTACACCAATCCTGATATTAGTTTGAGTAACACCCTAGCGGCAAGGCCTACCTATGCTTACTCCTACGATACAAAAGGACAGCTTACCCAAGCGGAGTTCGGTAACATTAATAAGGGGACTACTGTGGGTCAGGGTACGGCTCAATACGCCACTTTTACTGGGGATGCCAGTGCGGATTATAAAGTAAACTTCAGTTACGATCTGAACGGCAACATCCAAACGCTTCAGCGAAGAGCTTATGGAGCCAGTAATCTGATGGATAATCTCAATTATCATCACCCCAAAAACAGCAGTCAGCAATTGGTGAGCAATCAACTCACTTATGTGGATGACTTGGTTGGGGCTAGTACTTATCCCGATGAGCTGACCGATCAGGCAGCAGCGAATTATACCTACGATGTTATGGGGCGCTTGGTTGGTGATGTGCAGCGTGATGCCTTAATAAGCTATACCAGCAGCGGTTTGGTAAGTGAGGTACGTACACATGATGGCACAAAACTAAGAGAACAAAATACCTACGATGAGAGCGGCTTGCTGATTAAAAAGCAGAGCTACAACAGCAACGGTGTTCTCGCTAAAAAGGAGTATTGGGTGTACAATAGCAGTGGTAGGGCTATTTCGTACTACGAAGAACCTTTTTCACCAAGCAGCCAGGGTATACAGCTGAAAAATAATTATGTATACGATGTAGGTCGTTTGGCTACGGTAGATCGTGGTGGTGCGCAAGCCGATTATTCCTATGAACTAAAGGATCATATCGGAAATGTACGAGCCACTTTTGGCAGCAGCAGCTCCACTACCTATACGCATTCCTTCTTTGATAGTGAAACAGATGGTTGGCGTTGTAATTCTGGTGAAGGATGTTTTTCAGGCGAAGAAGGTTTTGAGATACTAGAAAGCGGACTCACCTTTGATCGAGGAATAAGTTTGACCCAAGGGAGATATACCTTTAGCATGCAGCTCAATGGAGCGATTAGTGCGCCTTTAGAGTTGCAGGTTAAGAATGCGCAAGGCGCAGTTGTCGCTTCCCAAGTATTCACCAATACCAGCAGTTTATCGCTGTCCTTTGCGGCAGCCACTGCCCAAACCTATACGCTGGCCTTAGTTATACCTGTTTCGAGAACGGAAATAAGCCTCATTGTAGAAAGTGTAAGTGTAAAGCAAACTCAATTGCAAGTGCTCAGTTATGCCGACTACTATCCCTTTGGTTGGGAAATGCCAGGTAGGCAGTATACGGATGCAGGAGCCGATCCACAGCATGGCTACCAGGGAGATTATGCGCGCAAAAACCCAGACTTGCAGTGGAGTAGCTTTGAGCTACGTAACTTTGATTCTCGCTTAGGGCGCTGGTTGAGTGTGGATCCTGCAGCACAATATCATAGCCTATATATGGCGATGGGGAATAACCCAATCAGCGTGATAGATCCAGATGGGGCATGGGGGTACTATAATGAGACTACTGGGGAGTTTGAATGGCTCGCTAATAGGGAAACTGGTACGTTTGAGAAGGATGGAATGACCTGGACCCTAGTTTCAGAAAATTTTGAGGAATTCAAAGAGCGTATGGACGAGCAACTGTCTGGACAAGAAGGATCAACAAATGAATCGGAAAAAGCGCCAACTGTAGAATTATCGGATGCAGTTTTGGAGCAAATGGCTACCGAGAATAAATTGAAAGAACAGATAGTGGAAGAGATGATAAAAACAGCTTACCCAGAGCTATTAAACAAAGATGACGAAAAGAGTCTTGCTCAACTATCTTATCTTAGGAGGGTGCTCTATGATCGTGTACATGTGAAAGTCGGTGAAGATGAGACTAGCGTTTTTGTTGATCTTTCCACACGACTCGATCCTCCTGCTGAGCGTGACGCTTGGGAAGATGCAGTTAATTTAACTAATGCCTTGGCTAAGGATCAAGCTCAAGGAATGTTGGTTGATGAATTTCTAGAAAGGGTACTTAAGTTAAGTAAGGGGACTATTTCTGGGATCAATGTGGCTCAGCTTGTATTAAGCCCTTTAGAAGCGGGCTGTCGTGAATGCGATTTGTGGTATACCTGGAAAAGAGGCGAAGATGGAGCTGTTCTCGAATTGAAAAATCGTCTTAATTATCAAAGGACGTTGGAGACGATAAACCAGAATATTCAAAATTTAAAGCTCAAGGATGATTTGGTCTCACCAACAGATAACGTCAATCGTGTAAGATGATTTAATCTCCACCCCGCTGCCGCACGATTCCAATCGTGCGAGTAACCCAAAGCAGCTAAAAAAGAGTAAGTAAAAGAACGAAAGGATTTATAGCGAATCCTTTCGCATTCTCTTAAGCTTACAATACAAGATAAAAAGCCATAACCCTAAAGGTTGTGGCTTTTTTAGGTAAACTCAGTAATGGCTAAAACAGCTTACAGCTTCCACGCGAGAGACTCGCGCGGGAACTCAGACTCGCGCGGGAACTCAGACTCGCGCGGGAGCGTGCGAGTCTGAGTTCGTATGTAAAGGAGAATATTCCATTTTTTTTAACTTAAGCCATACAAAAGCCATTAACCCATGAGTCGCAACTACAAATTTCACAATCCAGAAGGTCTCTATTTTGTCAGCTTTGCTGTGGTAAATTGGATAGATGTGTTCAGTAGGAAGATATACAAAGACTTGGTTTTGGAAAGCCTGGCGTATTGTCAAAAACACAAAGGCATGGAAATATATGCTTGGTGTATCATGACCAACCATATGCACTTGGTGTTTAAAGCCAAAGGAGAAGAGAAGCCAGAAAATGTGTTGGGAGATTTTAAACGATTTACGAGCCGGAACTTGGTTAAGGTCATTCGAGAAAACCCAAAAGAAAGCAGAAAAGAATGGCTGTTGGAGCAATTTAAAAAGGCGGCTTCAGCATCCTCCAATGTAAAGAACTATCAATTTTGGAGACACGATAATCAACCCATTGAATTGTGGAGCCCTACTGTGATCCAAAGAAAGATAAATTACATCCATCAAAACCCGGTAAAAGAGGCTTTGGTGTATAGAGCGGAGGATTATGTGTACAGCAGCGCTCGAGATTATGCGGGCGAGCTTGGAGTACTGGGAGATGTAGTGGTTATTTATTAAGGTTCTCACGCGAGAGAACTCGCGCGGGAACTCGGGATAACGCGGGAGCTCAGAGCGTTTCAAACCATTTTCACGGATCAAAACTAAAAGAACAAAGCAAAAAGACCATTATCCTTTGCTCTTCCATAAGTTTCCATTCTCATACTACCTTAGACAGAATGCTTTTATCCAAAAAGTTTAGGCCTAAACTTTTTGGATAATTTACAAATAGGAGAAGTTTACGTAGCATGTTAAGTTGAAAAACTAGGCGATGTATTTCGCTTTAATTCGAATGTCATTTTCTTTAAAGTTACCGGTGCCAAAGGCTTTGAAGGACAATCGAGTGAGGCTGCTGTCGGGTAGCATTTTTTGAGCTTCCCTAAAATCCTGGTTGATTTGAGCGAGGTGCTTAAAAAAGATGTCTTCTACCAAGAGTAAGTTCAACTGCAGGTGGCTGCAATCCTCTTGTAGTTCTATGCTCACCTCCAGCCTTTTGTTGCCTTCGTTATCCTCTTCCGTACTTAACTTAAAAGAGTTGAATATGGTAGATAGTTCTGGCATGGAGAAAATAACCTCTTGAACGTCCGTAGGGCTGATGTTGGAACCAAAGAAAGAGACGCTCATATCCGCACGGCCGTAGTGAAGTAGTAAAGGTAAATCCGTTTTGGGTTTTACCAGTTGGGTAGGGTCCAGACCTATCTCATCCAGTATAGAATAGAGTTCTTTGAGGGGTAGTGTATGTCCACGATCGTGTATGTTGTATCGTATTTTTGGGCAGATGTAATCCGGTCGGCCAATGGAAACGATGAGCTCCCCTTCTTCCGAAGTTTCCAGTAAAAAATCGTTGGGGTTGTATTGAAAAATCATAGGTAAGGCCCCCGTGTGTTTTAATACTCTGGAACGCAGTGCTTCATTTTTTTGCAACAGCTTTCTCAAGCTAATGGTAAAATCGTTTTCTGCCGAAATGTTAAGTTCCAAATCAGATGCTCCAAAAGAACTATACACCTTTTGGATGCCCTTTTGTTGTAGATAATCCCGCATACCTTCAGACATGGATTCTCCACCCATCAAAAAGGAAATTTGATAAGCTTGCCAATCGATATCCGCATTATCTACCAAGTATTTTAGGAAAGGCGGGTAACCCATAATTACATAGTGATGGTCTTTTCCAAACTGCTTCAGCGTATTTTCAATTTTCATCTTATCTGGGCCCAAAGATTTGAGTTTGGAGAAGGGCAAACAGCTCATGGTAATATTCACTCCCGTAGCCCAAGGGCCCAAAGCAAAGGCATTGATAACAAAAAGAGGATTTTTTCCCAATAGATTGCGAATGCCAAATTCAATAATCTTACCGTTGCGCTTCCGCTCTTTAAGGCCACGTACCCAATTGGTGGCGGTGCCGCTGCTGCCAGAAGATTCATCAATTACAATGTTGTGATTGGGAATTTTACCGCCCACGCATTTATCGCCCAAAGCGTGTAGCTTGATGTAGTTTTCCTTATCCATTACCGGTATTTCGCTCACATTAGGCATTATGCCCGTAAAGGAAGGTTTGGTGAATTTACGGTCTTTCAAAAATTTACGGTAGGCGGGCACTTGGCGTTTGGCTTTTATAAATTCTGCGTATACCCTAGCCCTGCTCCCGTAGTTCCTCAGCTTATTGATTCCGGGGATGTAAATAAATTGAATGGTAGCATGGGAAAGCATTAAGGGCTTTCGATATAGTTCAACTAAGTAGGCAAAAAATAAAGTTATGTAGTGTCTCATAGTTATTGAATTAATAAATCATTTGTGTCTAAGCGATAGCTTCGCGTAGGTTCATCGCTGTAGCCAGCTCGATAGAGTAGCCACAGTTCGTTTCCCTGTTTAGGGGAGGGCAATTCAGATTGTAAAGTTTTGTAGGCGCCCGTATTGGTTATGAGCGAGCCCAAGGGTTGTAAATAGGCACCTTCCTGAGTAAGGAGGAGCCAATTGCGCGCAAAGAATTTACCGGCCTCCAGCCAATCTGCTGGCGTTTGGAATTTGCCGCTAATCCAGCAAATGCTGCTGGTGCCATCAAAGGAAGATCGATACGTTTTGCGCAGCATCCTTCTTCGTAAACCTTTGGTCCATTTTTCATGCTTTTGGAAAACCGATTTCATAAGTTTTCCTCTAAAACCCATACACTTGGCCCATAGCCCATCTTTTTTCACTTCAGCATCTTCTTTTTCATACCGGAAAAGATTGTCCAACTCCTCCCGGTTGGGTTTAGATTCCAAATCTTCAAACAAAGTGTGTTGATTCAAATCCACCATCATTTCAATAAATTTAGGATCGGATGAATGATGAAACTCTTGCTGATGCGCTTCTGCTTGAGTTTTGAGGAGTTGTATGGAACTGGATTCAAGTGCTTTTCCGTCATATTCCATTCTAGAAGTCCTTCGCTTTTTTATCAAGTCAACGGCCAAAGTCTCTTTTTGGGTTCTAGGCACTAATTCCAATTTAGCAAATAGAGTAGGCCCAGTGGCAAGGGTCGAAATGGGTTCATACACCTTGCTGAATCGCACACTATACCCATATGGAGCGGATGCAATAGAAAGGTGCTCCACAAATATCCCCATGGCCACTGTAGAAAAGATGGAGTTTGGATCTCCTACCGGTAGCAGCCGTTCTGGGTTGTAATAGAGTTCCGCTTCTGTATCGGAAATCACTTTTACCAAATGTGGCTGCAAATTATGCACTGTAGGGCACCAGCGCGCAACCTCCACCAGGTCGCGCCAGTTGGGCAGAGCGTTCTTTTTCTGAGAGCTAAGTTTTAACCCCTTAAATGGATTAAACGCAGTTACCGACAGTAACCCTAACGAAGCATTCTTAATAAATAACCTTCTTGATTTTTCCACCTGTGTTTATTTAGTACATGGCTAATGCCTTGATTCAAAGGTGTGAGCAAGTATGATTTTAGAAAAATTGAATTTTGAGATGAAAAAGGCGAGATGTATTGAAAAGTGCAAAAAGCAGCAAAAAGTAAGGATGTGTGGATAATGTTATGCGTATGATGCCACAAATACGATTGAAGTGGTAGGTCGTTTTTGTTTAAGTAAAGCAGGAGCTCACTTTGCCGGGGATGGATAACTTTTCTCTACCCAATGGAACGTATTAAAACTCTATGCTAGTGAGATTCCCTTTTTTAACCTTCAACTGATTTGTGCAAATGTTGCTTGTTGCGTTTTGAAATTAGTGCAAATAAAAAGAGGTGTTATGCCGGAAATAAAAAAAGACTTTTACATCTTCTAGAAAAGCTCAGTCACTTAAGATTGAAAAATAATTAATTGATAATGAATGATTTAGGTTTGTTTTGATTTGTCTCGATCACATAAAACTTATGCCCAAAATGGAAGGTAACGAGATTGTTTTTTTGAATTGTTTTCAGGATCGTAATCCTTTATTAGGCCAGACTTGATCGCTTCTGCGATAATTCTTGATGCGGTAGAGTAGTTTTCATCTTTTATTCCAAATCGTTTCCTTAAAGAGGCGTTGGTCATCGGCTCGTTTGATACATATTTCAAGCAGGCATGCAAATAACAAGCTCTCATTTTATCCTCCTTATCCATTTGTCTTAATGTTTTATAGGCATAAAGTGTGGAGCGAGTATGGTTTTCGCCTGAATCGAATTTGGGAGCAGGCAACTGATAGTGTTCACATTCAAAAATTACTTTGTCAATACCACTTCCTCTTTCTTCACAAATATTGAATCTTCTCATGGCATGTGCCAACTTTTCATTTCGGGATTGTGGGTTATGGTCCACAAACCTTTGAGTGCTAATTAGGGGCTTTCCTGGATTTGTGATATCAATTCTATCCTCAAATATTTCAACCATAGGACCAGTACCCTTTTCACTAAAATCTTGATGAATTATAGCATTAACAACAAGTTCACGTATGGCTAATTCTGGAAACATTGGAACTTCTTCTCTAAATGCTTTTCCTATCTCTTCATTCTTTGGAAGTTGGTCATTAATATAATTGATAAGGCCTTTAAAACCGGCAGCGTAGCCTCTAGACCCTTCCTGTTCCTTTTTGGTTTTTAGCTTATTTGTTCCTTGATAAATGATTACGCGAATAGCCTTTCTCGAAAGGGATTCAAATACTCTCAAGTCTGATGCAAATAGAATTGCACCTAAATTGGTAATATCAAAGTTTCCTTGTTTTTTTTGAATAAATTTTTCCTGAAGAAGTTTCTCTATTATAGAATCTCTGTTTGGAGGAAGGGCTATGTTCGCTAATTTGAAATAGGCTGGATAATCAATTAATCTGAGCACTGCATCTACAGAAATATTATTCATCGCTACATCATACTCATAAGAGCGAAATGGCTCTTTCTTCCAAATCAATCTTTCTTTTTCAGGGTGATCGGCTAATTTTCGAGTAGAAGAACCGATTCGAATGTATGCCGTTCCTTGAAATTTGACAGGAGTATTTGTAGCAGCGCATATTCTGCAAATCACAACTCTTTCTTCAGCTTTAATTTCAATGAATTCAAAATGTGTTCTAGGGTTTAATTGCCTCGAAACATATGGAATTAGATCTTCATTTCCTTTCGCTTTTTGATCAATAGCGAATTTTGTCCCTACAATTCTTCGTGTTTTATCTTCAACTCCAAAAATAATATAGCCGTATTCCTGTCCATTTATGCAAGCAGCATTGGAAAGCGCAGAAACATATTTACCTAACTCGTATCCATTATTGACCTTAAATTCAATAAACTCTTCTTCGGAAGCATAGCTTCTGAGCTCGCTCAAAAGCTCGTTTTTGTTTTGTTCAGTCACATTAACCTTGGTTTTTAAAGTATTGATTGTTATCGGTTTAGGTTTCAATCAAAACGCTTAGTCACATAAGGATCACATAGGTAAAGATAGACGAATTTTTAAAGAACGAGATTTGACAGCTTTTTCATTTTCCTTACATCTGTTTCTGAAAACTATCCATTCTCCAATTTCTAGCCTAAATAAACTATAGGTTTAGGTCTGGGTTTTGGATAAGAAAGTAGCTTGGTTTAGAGATATTTGAGCTACAGGTTGAGCCACAGAGCGAGCAGGAAACTATAAATTATTATAGGTTACTTAAAAGGAATAAAAGGCGAAGCGGATGTATCTATGATGTAACCGGAATAAAAAAAGGCTTTTACATTTCTGCAAAAGCCTTAGTTTATCTGTAGTAGCGGGGGCCAGACTCGAACTGACGACCTTTGGGTTATGAGCCCAACGAGCTACCAACTGCTCCACCCCGCGTTATTGGGACGGCAAATATAATATGAATTTTAATAATGGCAAGTTTTTTCTTTCAGAAAAATGGAAGCTGTACCTTTGCGCCTTCAAAACTTGAATATGCACAAAGCTGGATTTGTAAACATTATCGGAAATCCCAACGTGGGGAAATCTACTTTAATGAACGCCTTTTTAGGAGAAAAACTCTCCATAACTACGCCTAAAGCACAAACCACAAGGCACCGCATATTCGGTTTGTTGAATGAAGAAGATATTCAAATCGTTTTTTCGGATACACCTGGGGTAATCAAACCCGCTTATGCTTTACAAGAAAGCATGATGGATTTTGTAAAATCTTCTTTTGACGATGCTGATGTGTTTCTCTACATGACAGAACCTGGGGAGAAACAGTTGAAAGATGAGAAGCTCTTTGAAAGGCTTAAAAATGTAGAGCAGCCTTTTATAGTAGTCATCAATAAAGTGGATTTAACCAATCAAGAAGCATTGGTGGAGTTGAATGAATATTGGAAAACTGAGTTTCCCAATGCGGAGATTTATCCCATTTCTGCTTTAGAAAAGTTCAATACGGATGTTTTGCTAAGTCGCATTAAGGAGTTGTTGCCCGAATCGCCTCCTTATTTTGATAAAGATTCTTTGAGCGATAGAAACGAGCGCTTTTTTGTTTCTGAAATGATCCGTGAGCAAATCCTTATGAACTACAAAAAGGAGATTCCTTATACGGTAGAAGTAGAGGTAGAAGAATTTAAAGAAGCCGATGATATTATACGGATGCGTGCGATCATATTAACAGAGCGCGATACGCAGAAAGGCATCATTATAGGGCATGAAGGAAAGATGATCAAGAAAACGGGAACCGATGCACGAAAGCGACTGGAGGAGTTTTTTAAAAAGAAAGTGTTTTTGGATCTATCCGTTAAAGTGCGAAAGAATTGGCGACAGAATGAAGCTCAATTAAAGAAGTTCGGCTACAAGAGTTAATTTCCGCAATTGCACCCATAAGTGCTTTTTAAATTCAGTTGAGGTAAAGCTTCGCTAATCCATTCTACATCCGAGCTCTTAATATAAGTCGCTCTAATGTCTAATTCTTTAAGCTGCACAAGTTTTGCAATGTTAGGGTGAATAGAGTGGAGATCTGAGTTCCATAAATCCAAAGATTCCAATCGATTAAATTTTGAAATAGAGGCATCAATCTCTGTGATCGGATTCCGAGCCAAACGAATCCTCTTTAAACGCTTGTTTTGAGCCAATAGTAATGGAATAACCTCCAATTGATTGCGGCTGAGGTTAATTTCCTCTAAAGAATCCAAATCCTTTATAAAATCCGGAATATGCTTGATTTTGTTTTTGCTGAGGTCCAAAATTTTGAGGCGGTAAAAAGCTTTGATCTCTAGAGGTACTTCTTGCAGTCGATCGCTTTTTAAGCTCAAGTATTCTACCTGATCTACTTGAGCCAAAGCCTTTTGGAGATCGGTGTACTTTTTTTGCCCTGCCGATGTTAAGCTGAACAATAAAAGTAGACCACTAACTAAGATCCAGGTTCTTTTTGGCATGTAGGCTATCTTTTTGCAGTTGTTCCTTTAAAGCCGTAGCATTTTCAAAGCGCACTTCACCTCGCAATCTATCCACAAAGTGAAGCTGTAAATGCTCTCCATAAATATCCTTATCAAAATCAAACAAGTGCACTTCAATAGTTTTAAATTGTCCATCAAAAGTGGGGCGCATGCCTATGTTACACATACCGTAATGTGTTACTTCTGGCTTAGAGGGGAATAAAACCTTTACAGAATATACTCCGTCATTCGGGATGAGTTTGTGGCTATCGCTCACAATAATATTGGCGGTGGGATATCCAATGCTGCTTCCAATTTGTTTTCCTTTTACAACGGTTCCAGTTAAGGTGTACGTATAGCCTAAATATTCATTAGCCGTTTTAATATCGCCTTTAGATATGGCTTTGCGCACCTTGGTGCTGCTTACCGTTACATCTTCTACATCTTGAGCCGGTATTTCTTCCACATCAAATCCGTATACAGGTCCAAACTCTTTGAGGTGATCAAAACTGCCTTCTCGGTTTCTTCCAAAATGGTGATCGTAACCAATAACTAATTTTTTAGCGCCAATGTTATTCACCAACACATTGCGCACAAAGTTTAAAGAAGTGGTGCGGCTAAATTCCCGAGTAAAAGGATGGATAATTAAATGATCCAAACCCGTTTTTTTGAGTTGCTCAATCTTTTCCGGTAAGGAGTTTAACAGTTTGAGCTCTAAATCCGGTTGAAGTACCATTCGCGGGTGAGGAGAGAAAGTGAGTAAAACCGATTCTCCATTGTATTGACGGGCCACATCAATGAGCTTGTCTAGTATTTTTTTGTGCCCGAGGTGCACACCATCAAATGTTCCTGTTGTAACTACGGCTTTGTTGAGCTTAGCAAAATCGTCTAGCGAGTAATAAACCTTCAAAGAATGATTTTGTTTAAAGTGTTAAAAATCAAAATGATAGAGCAAAAAGTAAATTGTTAATAGAATGTTCAAAATTAGAAAAAATAAAATCCGCTACAAGCTTTATTACTTTAGGGAAAATGAGCTACTTTTGCAGCCAAATTCATAAACAGCACGACTGTTAATACTAATACAATAAAGTATGTCTCAAGTAGTTGGAAAGATATCCCAAATAATTGGACCGGTAGTTGACGTTTACTTCGATACTACCAGTAACGAACTTCCTAAAATTTATGATTCTCTTGAAGTAACCCGCCCTGATGGAGTAGTGGTGGTTATGGAAACACAACAGCACATTGGCGAAGATACCATTCGTGCCATTTCTATGGACTCTACCGATGGATTGATGCGTGGTCAAGAAGTGAAAGCGATGGGTAGTGCAATTAAGATGCCTACTGGTGAAGCCATTAAAGGACGTCTGTTTAATGTTACGGGTGATGCTATTGACGGTATTGAGCCGATCTCTAAAGAAGGCGGTTTGCCAATTCACCGTGAAGCTCCAAAATTTGAGGACCTTTCTACTTCTACCGAAGTATTATATACAGGAATTAAAGTAATCGATTTAATTGAGGTAAAATTGGATTGTTTGGTGGTGCTGGTGTAGGTAAAACCGTATTGATCCAAGAGTTGATCAACAATATTGCAAAAGGACATGGTGGTTTATCTGTATTTGCTGGTGTTGGTGAGCGTACTCGTGAAGGGAATGACCTTCTTAGAGAGATGATCGAATCTGGAATTATCAAGTACGGAGAAGAATTCAACGAGTCTATGGAAAATGGCGGTTGGGATCTTTCTAAAGTAGATACCAACGAGCTAAAAGAATCCAAAGCATCTTTCGTATTCGGTCAGATGAACGAACCTCCGGGTGCACGTTCTAGAGTAGCTCTTCCTGGTCTTACATTAGCTGAATACTACCGTGATGGTGAAGGCGATGGAGCAGGTAAGGATATTCTTTTCTTTATCGATAACATCTTCCGTTTTACACAAGCGGGTTCTGAAGTATCTGCCCTATTGGGTCGTATGCCTTCAGCGGTAGGTTACCAACCTACACTAGCTACAGAAATGGGTGTGATGCAAGAGCGTATTACGTCTACCAAAAGTGGATCCATTACTTCCGTACAGGCAGTATATGTTCCTGCGGATGACTTGACGGATCCGGCTCCTGCAACTACTTTTGCTCACTTGGATGCTACTACTGTATTGAGTCGTAAAATTGCTGAGCTTGGTATTTACCCAGCAGTAGATCCATTGGATTCTACTTCCAGAATTTTAGCTCCAGAAATTTTAGGTGATGAGCACTACAATTGTGCGCAAAACGTAAAAGAGATTCTTCAACGTTATAAAGAGCTTCAAGATATCATCGCCATCTTAGGTATGGACGAATTATCTGAAGAAGATAAGTTGGTGGTAAGCCGTGCACGTAGAGTACAACGTTTCCTTTCTCAGCCGTTCCACGTGGCTGAGCAGTTTACAGGTTTAGCAGGAGTGCTTGTTGATATTCAAGACACCATTAAAGGATTTAACATGATCATGGATGGTGAAATGGATAAATACCCTGAAGCAGCCTTTAACTTAAAAGGAAATATTGACGATGTAATTGAAGCTGGAGAGAAAATGTTAGCGGAAGCTTAAAATTTTCAATCCGTTTAAAGGTAATACAAGAAAAATGCAGCTAGAAATAATAACACCAGAACATAAAATCTTTGAAGGAGAAGCAGATGCTATTCAGCTTCCTGGAAAAGAAGGAATGTTTCAGATATTGGATAATCACGCTCCTATTATCAGTACCTTAATTAAAGGTGTGGTAAAGATTGATATTCCTGGTAGTCATAAGCATCTTAATGAATTAAGTGGTCATATTGAAAGAGATAAGACAGACGATAAAGTGCTTAGACTTGATATTAAAGGTGGAGTTGTAGAAGTGCAAAAAAATAAAGTTATTCTGCTTGCAGATTAAGCGTTTAACGATAATCACACATTTTAGTAAATTAAAGCCCATGAAAGTGGGCTTTAATTTTTTATACATACTCCTATTGGCTTTTCTCTTTTCCATAAGCTTGAAAGCTCAGGTGATTGGAGGTGTGCCAATTCATCCAGCAGGAAACGATCATACAAAAACCATTCAGGCACAAACCTTATGGACAGGTCAGAGCTTAGGTTTGAATTTAACAGGCGCGGGTCAAACCATCTACCAATGGGAAGCTCCTCTTGCTGGGAACAGTCATCCAGATAGTACTAATAGCTATTTAAGCGGACGAGTAAGTGCCGCAGATGCATTAGTAGGTTTTAGCAGTCATGCTACCGAAATGGCTCAGATAATGATTGGTCAAGGATCCGATTCTTCCCTTCATGGAATAGCCTACTCTGCTTCGATAAAGGCCTACAGCTTAACAAATTTTGAAACGAACTTTAGCGCAGAAGCTTCTAATATGAGGCTTTCTTTACACGCATACGCATCCAACTATGGATGGAGCTATAATGCCTCCGAAGTGAGTGGAAGATTTTGGTGGGGCTTGGAAGAAATTGACTCAACGGAAGATTATCACTTTGGGAGGTATAATGATGATAGCAAACTGTGGGACAGTTTGCTATCCGCTAACCCGTATTTTTTGCCAGTTAAATCGGTAGGAAACGATAGAGGAGAAACCCATACGGGGAAGCATTACTTCTACCAATCGGTAGGCGGTTCAACTACAAACTACATTGTAGACTCAAGCTCTACAACCGTCCGTTTGGATGATGGAGGATTAAATGGATACGATTGTTTGCCTCCCGTTTCGGTGGCAAAAAATGTGTTAACGGTTGGTGCAGCTGATTTTATTACAAACGGATGGGCATCTGCTTCGGATGTGACCATTCGAGCTGGTTCGGCTTTTGGACCGGCAGACGATGGACGAGTAAAGCCAGATTTAGTAACAGGCGGTGAAAAAACCTCGCAAAGTGGTGCCGCTGCTGCAGGGTCTCTTTTGCTTTTGAGAGAGCATTATGAGAATGTAAAAGGGAATCAACCCTTATCCAGTACACTTAAAGGTTTGGTGATTCACACAGCAGATGAAGCAGGAAGTTTTGATGGTCCGGATTATAAGTTTGGGTGGGGTTTATTGAATACCAAACAAGCGGCTGAGCATATTTCTGATAGCGACTCATTGCATGTTCTTTTGGAAGATACACTCGCCAATGGCGATACAGCGTATTATCACGTTTATGTAGATAATAGCTTAGAATTAAAAACTACCATTTGTTGGACGGACCCAGCAGGAGTTCCAGTGGCTTTCCAGAATGATCCATCTGTTCTAGATAATGACCAAACTATGCTAGTGAACGATTTAGATATACAAGTTGAGCAACGAGAAAAAGCTTGCGTAGCTCTACCCTATGTTTTAGATCCTCAAAATCCAGATTCAACCGCTAAAAAAGGAGATAATACGGTGGACAATGTAGAGATGGTGGAATGGGATCTACCAGAGAAGGGTTGGTTTACGGTACGTGTTACACATAAAGGTAGTTTGAGTGCTAGTCAAGCGTACAGCTTGTTGATTACAGGGGGTAAACCAGGTTTGGTGTATGATGGGAGTTCTTGGAGTCCTTATGCTCCAGATTCCAACACGGGAAGTATGGATGTGTTAATTATGGAGGGGACCAGTGTGACGTTGCCTGCTGGATTTAAAGCATCTGATATTATGTTGGAAAAGAATGCCAATTTGATCATCAACTAAAGGTCAAAAAAGAGGGTCTAGAATAAAGCGGTTTATAATTTTTTTTGATGGATCTTAAGAAGCTACTTATTGGGCATGCTTTTATGTCAGGAAGATGACCTTAGGTTGGATAGGTTTATAGTTGAGCTAGTCAAAAACATGCACTGTATTTCCATTAAAACTGTGGCCATATTGATGCATAGAAAGAGAAGCACCATCTCCAGGAGAGCCATCAAATAATAAATATTTTTCACCTCCACAGGGGCAAATAGCAAAAATGTCATCGTCAGCAACTTCTAATGTTCCGCACGATTCATCAAAGTGCTCCGGACAGCCTCTGTCAAAGGCGGCAAAGTCGTTCAGGTCAAAGTTTATAAACCTTCTCACGATAAATAAACCTTTGTATCCCCCCTGATGATATACCCATCCACCGGGAAATCCGAGGTTCAAATTTTCGGGATTGTTTAAGTAGATATATTCATCTACTTGAACAACCGGGAAGTTGGAGTTGTCATTTTTTCTGCAACTTGAAGCAACCATCAAAAAAAGAAGTGTCCATAAAAGAAGATGACGCATAAAAAATCCTTTAATTGTGTAAAGATATTATTAACTACTGAACGAGGAAGTTTGGTATTTGATATGGCGAGCTATGCTAAATCTTAAAAAAATGTTAACATGAACTTGTTCATTTTCAATGTTCTATTCGAAAAGCCCCTAGTTTACTGCAAATTAGCGGTTATTGCTAAGAACGATTTTATGTTATATTTACGCCCCCTAAAATTATAAATGAAGATAACTTAAACTTTAAAACGGTTATATGGGAAAGAAATTATTCACGCTGCTACTTTCATTTATCGCATTTAGCACCTTTGCTCAAACCAGGCCCGGTTCGCTTCGAGGTGTGGTAAAAGACGCTAAAACCGGAGAAACCATCCCTTTTGCTAATGTTGTTGTAAAAGATAACGGAGGTGCTCTTGTTACTGGTGGTACCACCGATTTTGATGGTAAGTATAACATCAACCCACTTAATCCTGGTGTTTATGTAGTTGAGGTAACCTTTACAGGTTATGCGAAAGTTACTTTAAAGGATATCAATATTGCGCCTAACTCTCCTACCATTAAAGACTTTAAGTTAAGAGAGGCGAGTGAAGAACTACAGGAAGTAGTGATTACGTATGAAGCACCACTTATTGATAAAACGAAATCGAGTACCAACATCAGTTCTGAAGATATTGTGAACATGGCTGTTCGTAACCCTGGAGCGATTGCAGCGCAAGCCGCTGGAGCAACTCAGGATGCAAATGGTAACATAAATATTAGAGGAGCACGTGGTGAAGGAACTGTTTTCTTTATTGATGGTGTAAAAGTTAGAGGTAGTGTTAACTTACCTCAAGCAGCCATCCAACAAACAGAAATCATTACAGGTGGTTTACCTGCTCAGTATGGTGATGCTGTTGGTGGGGTTGTAAATACAACTACTAGAGGTCCAAGTGGTACTTTCTTTGGAAATGCTGAAATTCTATCCTCTACTTTATTCGATCAATACAATTATAACCTAGCGGCACTTACTTATGGTGGTCCGGTATGGAAAAATGATAAAGGACAACCCATTGTTGGCTTCCTTCTTTCTGCAGAATTTGAATATTCTACTGAGCCTCGACCAACTTCGGTTCCTTATGTAGAAGTAGATGAAGATTTCCTAAGAGATTTAGAAGAAAATCCACTTGCTGCCAACCCTAACGGTCAAACGGTTTTCTATCGCTCTGAATTTACTACAGAAGATAACCTTTCAGATGCTCAAGCTAGAAAGAACAGTTTCAGCAATCAGTTGCGATTAAACGGTAACATCCAGATAAAAACTAGTAGAACCACTAATCTTACACTTGGAGGTAGATGGATTTACAGTAACGATAAAGCAGCGAGCTACGGGAACCATATCTTCAACTACAGCACCAACTTAGATCAGTTAAGTTCTGACTGGAGTACTTATGCAAGATTCCAACAGCAATTTGGTGCATCTGCCGATGATAATAAGAGTTTAATCAAAAATGCTTTCTACAACATTCAAGTGGATTACTCTAGAAACATTAGAGAAACCTCTGACGGAAGATACGGAACGGACTTTTTCAAATACGGACACGTTGGTGCATTTGATGTATTAACTACACCTGCGTATGTTTACGGTACTGATACTGCTTCGGGTGTTCTTGGTTTTAGATATGTAGGTGACGCTCCAATTGGAATTGGCTTTACACAAGGTCCAAACAATGATATTAGAGGAAACTATACTTCTCAATATTTTGATTTGGTTCAAGAAAACCCAGGTTTATTCCCAGCCACTATCGAACAACTTATTGGAAACAATATTCCAGTAAATGGAACTTCTCCAAGATCAGTATACGGTCTTTGGGGTAGCCCAGGCGCTGCACAAGGAAATTATTCTAAAACTCAAAACAGTCAGTTTAGGGTAACCGCCTCAACCAACTTTGATATTAAAGACCACTCTTTAATTGTGGGTATTGAGTACGAACAAAGAAGTGATAGGGTTTATACCCTAGCAGCAAATGGCTTGTGGACTCAAATGAGACTTCTACAAAACCAACCTAACCAACAGTTGGATTTATCAAACCCTATTTTTGTAAGAGATGCGAATGGTGTTTATCAGGATACAATCCTTTACAACCGCTTATACTCTTCTGACGATGCAAGTGCATTTGCAGAAAATGTGAGAACAGCTTTAGGTATGAATGCTCAGAGTACAGAAATCATTAACATTATGAACTTAGATCCTAGTTTGTTCTCTCTTGATTTCTTCTCAGCAGATGAGCTGGTAAATCCAGGAGGTAACAGATTTGTAAACTATTACGGGTTTGATTATACAGGTAATGTATTAGGCACACAACCAACTACTACAGACTTTTTTACAGCAAGAGATGAAAATGGTCGTTTAACAAGACCAGTTGGAGCTTTCCAGCCTATTTATATTGCAGGTTATATTCAGGATCAGTTTACATTTAACGATCTTACTTTTAACGTAGGTGTTCGTATTGACCGTTTTGACTTAAACCAAGAAGTATTAAGAGACCCATTTGTATTATTCCCAACCTATAAGGTAAAAGATTTGGCAGCAACTGAGCTTTCTGCTGATGCAGTAAGTGCTGTTCCTTCAACTGTAGGTGGAGATTACGTAGTTTATGTTAATAGTTTTGATTATGCTTCTGCTTCTATTGTTGGGTATCGTAATCCTGAAACAAACTTGTGGTTTGATGCAAACGGTGATCCTTTAGCTGATCCTCAAGATTTATCAGATGCTGCTGGTGGTGGTATTAAACCATTATTGGTTACTCCTCCATCCGCTGATGATGATGGTGCAAACGCAACCTTATCTGCAGAATCTTTTAAAGATTATGAGCCTCAAACCGTAGTAATGCCTCGTATAGCCTTCAACTTCCCAATTACGGATGAGGCTTTATTCATTGCGCATTATGATGTATTAGCTCAGCGTCCTACTACTGGAATATCTCGTTTAGATCCATTTGCTTATCTAGATTTAATCAATAACGATAACGGTACCGTATTAAACAACCCAGATCTTAAGCCGCAAAAAACTACGGAATACGAATTAGGATTTAAGCAAACACTTACAGAAAGAAGTGCATTAAAGATTTCCGCTTTCTATCGTGAGTTGAGAGATTTACTTCAAACTCAGGCTTTCCAAGAAGCATACCCTATTACATATGTAGCTTATGGTAACTTAGATTTTGGTACGGTAAAAGGTTTCTCTTTAGAGTATGAATTAAGACGTACCAACAATGTGAAACTTGATGCAAACTATACGTTACAGTTTGCTGATGGTACAGGTTCTAGTTCTACATCTGGATTAAACTTGGCTAGTACAGGTCAACCAAACTTAAGATACATTCTTCCTTTGAGTTACGATAGACGTCACCAGATTTTGGTTCGTTTTGACTACCGTTATGGAAGAGGAGCAAGATATAATGGACCGGTATGGTGGAATACTAGGGTATTTGAAAATGCTGGTATTAACATTACTTGTAACGCCCTTTCTGGAGCTCCATACACGAAGCGAGTAGACTTCCGTGCTAATGCTCAAATTGATGGTCAAATCAATGGAGCAAGATTGCCATGGCAAGTAACTTTTGATGCGCGTATCAATAAAGTATTCAATATCAAAAACAGCAACAAATCTGTTGAAGTTTATATTCAGGCATTAAACCTATTTGATACGCAAAATATCACGAGTGTTTATGCATTTACTGGAAGCCCGGACGATGATGGATTCCTTTCTTCCGCTGCTGCAGCTGCTCAAATTTCGCAGCAAGCAAGCTCGCAATCTTATGTGGACTTGTACAACAGAAGCGTGAATAGTCCATTCAATTATGCTTTACCGAGAAGACTAAGATTGGGTATTTCATACAATTTTTAACGAACGAACTTGAAAGATATGAAGATGAATAGAATCCTTTTAACAGCGCTTGCTGCTGTTTGCTTCATTGGCTTTTCCCATGCGGAAGAAACCAAGGGTTTGCGAAGTGGCAAGAAGAAAAGATCTCCAATGAAGGCACTAATGGAGAATTGTGCCCCAGCCACTGCGGAGACTGATTTAAGTATTAATAACGTAAGAACCCGTATTCTCGGTGGAGGTGATATGTGGTGGGATTTAAACCAGGCTCGATATGAAGTGCCTAAAGGAAGTGATCGTCACTCTATGTTCGCTGGTGCACTTTGGTTAGGAGGTTTTGATGAAGCCAATCAATTGAGAATGGCAGCCATGACCTACCGTCAAAGGGGTAATGACTATTGGACGGGGCCACTTTCTACAGATAATACTGCATCTGTAGATGCTGAAACCTGTAATCAATATGATCGTCACTGGGTAGTTTATCGTGATGAAGTGGCTCTGCATAAAGCTTGGATTGAATGTAATGACGATCCTACTTGTAATACATCAGAGAGATTTCCAGGGTACGATATTCCTCAATCGATTACAGATTGGCCAGGAAACGGTATTGAGGGAAATTTACCGGATAAATTGGCTCCATATGTAGAATTGGGTGTTTCAGGTATACCAGGTATTTATGAGCCAGAATTTGATTATCCTGCTTATGACCTAGATCGTACGTTTGATTGTACGCAAAAGGGAGTAGACCTTTTATATGGTGATGAAACCATTTGGTGGGTATATAATGATAAAGGTAATATCCACACTGAAACTCAGGCTGCTGCGCTAGGTTTTGAAATTAGAGCCCAAGCCTTCGCTTTTGCTTCTAATGATGAAATTAATAACATGACTTTTAATAATTATAGAATTATTAATAGATCTACTTTCCGTTTATCCGAAACTTATTTTGGAACATGGTTTGATCCGGATTTAGGGAATGCACAGGATGATATTATCGGTTGTGATATTCCTAGAGGTTTAGGTTACTGCTACAATGGTGATTCTGAAGATGAAGGACCGACAGGTTACGGAGTAAATCCTCCTGCTGTAGGTTTTGACTTCTTCCAAGGTCCTTTTGCTGATCCTGGTGATGGAATTGATAACGATAGAGACGGTTGTGTTGATGGTGTAAGAAAGGATGGAATTTGTGTAGATGAAAGTGAGAACGTGAACGAGAGAATCATCATGTCTGGCTTTATGTATTACAACAACAGTGGATCTACAGGTGTGCCTGATGGAACAACCGATCCTGATAATGCCGAAGAATTTTACCGTTACTTAACCAACAGATGGAAGGATGGAAATCCTTTGGTAATAGAAAACCCTTCCGGTCGTGCGAATGCAAATGGAACAAACGGAGATGGGTATACTATTACAGGAACAGGTGATGTAACGCTTTTTGCTTACCCAGGAGAAACATTTGATACAACAGGGCTAGCCTTTGGTGCTCCTGATGCTCCACTTCCAAATGGGGGTTGGTATGAATCACCGGCTAACTTGGCTGATAAGAGAGGGTTGCACACAGCAGGTCCATTTAGTTTGGCACCAGGTGCGCTTAACTTTATAACTACCGGTGTGGTATGGGCAAGAAACTTTAGTAGCAATGACTTATTTGCTTCAGTTGAGGAGGTAATTATAGCGGACGATAAGGCACAGCAGTTGTTTGATAACTGCTTTAGAATTTTGGACGGTCCAAGATCTCCAGAGGTAGATATCGTAGAATTGGATAAAGAATTGATCTTTAAATTTGAACAAATTTTCAATTCAGAAACAGTGGGTTATGATCAAAGAGATCCTGCAATAGCCATTCCAATTGATTGGACACCTGCTGAAATTGCTCAAGCCATAGAGGACGGATACTTTAGCTATAGGTTTGAAGGATTCCAAATCTTTCAAGTATCTGGTCCAGATATCAGTGTAGATCAAATTTATGATACTGAGTTTTCAAGACTAGTAGCTCAATGCGACTTGAAAAATGACATCGGTCAATTGATAAACTATTCTGTTGATCCGGATTTTGAAAATGCAGCATTAGTGCCTCAGGATATGACGTTGCAAGCAAACAATAATGGAATCCAATTGAGTTACAGGTTTACAGAAGATGCCTTCTCCGATGGAGATGGAAGCTTAATAAATAATTCAGAATATTATTACTATGTAATTGCGTACTCTCAGAATCAGTTTGAGGTTGCTGATCCAAGTAACCTTGGTGCTTCTTCTCAAAAAACTCCATTCCTTGCCGGTAGAAATATTGGTAATGGTCAAAAACCTTATTTGGCTATTCCAAATAAGGTAGACGCAAGGGAAAATGGTACACAGTTAAATTCGTCTTTTGGAGATGAACTTCCAATCACTCGTTTGAATGGAGCTGGTAACGGAGGTAACTTTTTGAGGGTAACGGATGAAACTAGAGAAGCTATCGCTTTCGACTATCAGAACAATACGGTAGAATATGAACCGGGTTTTGGCCCTTTCATTTTGAAAGTAGTAGATCCTACCAAAGTACTTCCTGGGCGTTTTACCCTAGCTTTTGATGGAGCGGATGAAAATGCCACATGGGATATTAGTGATGAGACAGGAAGAGTATTCGCTTCTTCTGAATTCCCGATTTCCTTTTTGGGAGAGCAGATTATCGATAGTCTTGGATTTTCAGTCGCTTTCATTAATCAAGAACCTCCAGGGGGCGATGATGAAGGAGAGAGAAATAATGGTGTTCTTGGAGGTCAAATAAGTTTTGAAGACGATAGAAATCCATGGTTAAGAGGAGTTGAGGACGTAGAAACAGAAACTCCTGATAACTGGATTTATGCAGGTTCAAACCAGAGTGATCCTAGAGAAGTTCAAGAAGACTACACAGGAGACCCAAGAGGATCATTTGAATCTATTTTAGATGGTACATGGGCACCAGCTATGTTTGTGGGTGTTGATGCGGATGTTGCCACTGGTACTTCAGCGATTAGAGGCCCTAATGGTACGATTCCAATTATAACTACCATTTCTCGTGTTGGTAACATAGACGTAGTTATTACTAAGAATCAAGATCTATGGAGCCGCTGCCCGGTTATAGAATTGGGAGCAGATACCGATAACAATGAAGGTCAAAAACCAAGATATAGATTAAGAGCAGGTATTACCATGGATAAAGGTGCAAATGGCAATTTGGTACCTAATCCGAATGCGGTTAGACCTACAGGTTGGAGTTACTTCCCAGGATATGCAGTAAACGTAGAAACTGGAAGAAGGTTAAATATGGCTTTTGGAGAAAATTCATTCCTTATCAGTGAAGGTGGTAAAGACATGGTGTGGAATCCAGGTTCCAGATTGAGGAGAGTTTTTGACTTTGGTTTAGGTGGTCAGCAACCTATTTATGTTTTCACAGATTCCGTTACCATTAACAATCAAGTACTTGATCTAACGTATGCTGGGGATGATATAGAGGATTACCCGTTGTTGAGTGTTGTTGATGCAATGGATGCGAATGGAAGTGCGCTGAATACAATTAATTTCTTTTCCTCTATGGATTGGGTTTCTTACTCCATGACAACTCCTGGTAACTTCTATGAAAATTACTCAGGTATTCCATCGGATGCTTTGGTTGAGCTGAGAATGGCTCAGCCATACAGAAATACAGGTGGAGGAGTAAACGATGGAGATCCAATATACGAATTCACTACCGATGGTCTTGAAGTTGAAATTGGTAACAATTTAGTGGCAAATGAAGCATTGGATTTAATAAGAGTTGTTCCTAACCCTTACAACGGTTCTTCGCAATATGAAGATTCTCAATTAGACAATTTAGTTAAGATTACAAATCTTCCATCAATTTGTGAGATCAATATCTTTATGACGAACGGAACCTTGATCAGAAACATTAATAAAGATAATTCACTCGCCTTTATTGAGTGGGATCTTACCAATGATTTCAGTGTACCCATCTCAAGTGGAATTTATCTAATACATGTTAATGTTCCTGGAGTTGGAGAAAAAGTGATTAAATGGATGGGAACCATGCGCCCTGTTGACCTTAATGCCTTCTAATTAAAGACCTTGTGAGAATGAAAAAACGAACATTTAAAATACTTGCACTTTCGTCATTAATGGCTGTTTCTACAGCATTAACGGCAGGAAACCCTCAAAGGTCCGGTTCAGCGGGTGCGTCAGAACTTTTAATTAACCCTTGGGCTCGCTCGGGAGGTTGGGGTTCTGCGAATGTAGCGGGAGTAAGCGGTGTTGAAGCCTCTTTCCTAAACATTGCAGGAACTGCAAATACTCAAAAAACGGATGTGGCCTTTACAAGCACACAATGGCTAGTTGGATCAGGTATCAATATCAATGCTGCCGGATTTAACCAAAAGGTTGGAACCAGTGGAGTATTAGGAGCAAACTTCGTTTCTTTTGATTATGGAGAGTGGGATAGAACCACAGAGGATAATCCAGAAGGAGGTATTGGAACCATTAGCCCAAGTACGGTTACGATAGGTTTAAGCTATGCTCAAAAGTTTACAGAGAGCATTCTTGGGGGAATAAACATCAAATTGTATTCTAGTGCATCTGATAACTTGAGCGTAAGTGCATTGAGTTTTGATGCAGGTGTTCAGTACATCACTGGTAGAGAAAAACAAATGAAGTTTGGTATCACCTTGAAAAATGTGGGACCATCGGTATCATATTCAGGAGATGGAAAAACCATTAACCTTCCTGCACCACAGGGTGGTTTTACACAAGCTTTTGAAGAGAGATCTGCTACATTTGAATTGCCTACTACTTTAAGTATTGGCGGTAGCTACGATTTCAATTTCGATTCGCAAGTGCTAACCTTTGCAGGAACCTTTCAATCTAACTCTTTTGAAAAAGATCAGTACTCTTTAGGAGCACAATACATGATCAAACAAATCATAGGCGTTAGAGCGGGTTATACCTTATTTGATAATCGTGTATTTGAAGAAAATACAACCGTATTTACAGGTTTAACAGCCGGTGCTACTGTTGCGCTTCCTCTTGGAGATAACGGTACAAAAGTAGCTCTAGATTATTCGTTTAGAGCAACCAATCAATTTGACGGAGTACACTCTGTAGGATTACAATTTACACTGTAGAAAACAGAGACAATTTTTAAAATACGTATATTTGTACGCACGGAAAAAGACCACTTTGGTCTTTTTCTGCATTTTAAACCTATTGTTATGGCAATAAACTATTACACCAAGGAAGGACTAGAGAAGTTGAAGGAAGAGCTAGAGCATAAGAAATCTGTGCAGCGCCCATCCATATCCAACCAGATAGCGGAAGCGAGGGATAAAGGAGACCTGTCTGAAAATGCCGAGTACGATGCTGCAAAAGAAGCGCAAGGCTTGTTGGAAATGAAAATTAGCAAGTTAGAAGATACGATAGCCAATGCACGTATTTTAGATAGTTCTCTGGTAGATACCAGTAAAGTAATGGTATTATCCACCGTTAAAATAAAGAACCTAGCCAACAAGGCTGAGATGAAATACACGCTTGTATCGGAGTCTGAATCAGATCTTAAATCTGGAAAAATCTCAATTAACTCACCTATAGGAAAAGGCTTAGTAGGAAAAAAGGTGGGGGAGATAGCAGAAATTCAAATTCCAGCGGGCAAGATTAAGTTTGAAATACTGGATATCTTCATAGATTAATGGCGAGTATTTTTTCAAAAATAATTGAAGGCTCTATTCCCGCCTATAAAATTGCTGAGGATGACAACTTCCTAGCTTTCTTAGATGTTTTTCCTTTACGCGAAGGACATGCACTGGTTATTCCTAAAAAAGAGGTAGATTATATTTTCGATTTAGAGGATGATCTTTATCAAGGGCTTTGGTTGTTTGCCAAAAAAGTGGCACATGCCATTGGTAAAGCTATTCCATGCGAAAAAGTAGGAACAGCCGTTGTTGGTTTAGAGGTTCCTCATGCGCATATTCATCTCATCCCAATGGATAAAGTGAGTGATATGGACTTTAGTCAGTCTAAAAAGCAGTTTGAAAAAGCAGAATTCGAAGCTACCTTGGCTAAGATCAAGACTAAGCTATAATCAGCATTTTATCCCCCTTTAATTCTTCCTGGATTTTTCTTAATAAACTGCTCCCAGTTTTTAACCTTTGAGCCTTTCAATAGAGGATTGTCCTGATAGTGATGGCACAGAGCAACAGCAAGCCCATCTGTAGCATCCATATATTTAGTCTCAATTTTAGTAACCAAAATGTTTTCTACCATAGCTGCTACTTGCTCTTTGCTTGCCGCACCACTTCCCGTAACAGATTGTTTTATTTTTCTAGGAGAGTATTCTTCTATCGATATGTTTTTATTGAGTGCAGCTGCCATAACCACACCTTGAGCCCTTCCTAGCTTTAACATAGATTGAACGTTTTTACCAAAGAAAGGCGCTTCAACAGCCATTTCATCTGGTAGGTATTGCTCAATAATGCGAGAAGTTTTTTCAAAAATAGCCTGCAACTTAAGCATATGATCGTCCAGTTTATTTAACATGATAACCCCAAAAGTGACTACCGAGATTTTACTTCCTTTTACACTAATGATACCATAACCGAGAATATTGGTTCCCGGATCTATTCCTAAAATCACCTTGTCCTTCTGCATAAGGCCAAAATAAAGGATTAATTTTGGTTTACTAAACTGCAGCGGTGTTTCTAATACTTCTTATTTTATGCTTTTGTTTAACCCTTATCTATGGGGTTTTTATTCTTCGCTTGTGGAGTGTTTATCACAAAGCGCAAACGTTGGATATAAAGAAAGAATACCAACCGGAAATTACGATAATTGTACCATTTAGAAACGAGCAGGTAGCTCTGAAAAATCTTATTCCAACTCTATGCAATCAGGATTACCCTTTAGAGCAGTTTGAGGTTGTTTTCGTAGACGACCAATCTACGGATGGGAGCACAGATGTGGCTCGATCCTTATTAGAAAAGAGCAGATTGAATCATAAAATATTACTTAACCCAGGGAAAGGAGGGAAAAAAGAGTCTTTGCGTTTAGCCGTAGAGCAGGCTAATGCTGAAATCATTCTACAAACGGATGCGGATTGTATACTACCTTCAAACTGGATTGAAGAATCGGTAAAACCTTTTTACAAACAAGATACAAAGGCCGCTATTGGTTTGGTAGATATGACACCTACATTGACTTGGCAATCAAATTATATAGCCTTAGAGTTTTTATCTCTTCAAGCGAGTGGTATAGCGATGGCGTATATGGGTTTACCCGTAATGTCTAACGGTGCTAACCTAGCTTTTCGTAAATCAGAATGGTTACACCATCAAACCCATAATTTGAACTGGGCAAGCGGAGACGATGTCTTCTTTATTCAACAGTTGGCCGTTAATGAGTCTCGAGCCGTAGCGGTGAATGAACGTTCTAAAGTGCAAACGGCTGCGCCAGATACATTTATGGCGTTTTTAAAGCAAAGAGTGCGTTGGGGAGGTAAAACCTTCGATTATCCTCTTAAACAGGCCAAATACATTGCCTATCTCGTAGCAGCGTTGAATCTGTTTTTGGTGATCGTTTTATTAGTGGCCTTGTATCGAGAAGATATAAGCCTCAGTTGGTGGTTTGTTCTTATGGCTTTAAAGGCCATGCCGGATTATTTACTTCTTAAAGCATTCACCAAACGAAATCAGTTGAAAGGCGCATTGATATACTTTTTGCCTACAACGCTTATGTACCCTGTATACATTGTGTTAAGTGGTTTTATTATAGTGTTTGCACCAACGCTTTTTAAATGGAAGGGACGAAAGGTTAAGCGTTAAGCTTTTTAAAATCAGCTCCTGTAGGATTTTGGAAGACTTTTAGATCAAACTCAGGGATTGAGGCTAAAAGGTGATCAAAAATGTCTGATTGTATATTCTCATAATTTACCCAAGCAATATCTGTGCTAAAAGCATAAATCTCTAAAGGGATACCTGTTTCCGTAGACTGAAGCTGTCGAACCATAACCGTTTCTTTTTGGTCGATTTGAGGATGGTCTTCCAAGAATTTTAAGGCATATCTTCTAAAAATCCCAAGATTGGTTAATTGCCGACCATTGATAACCTCCGATTTATCGGCTCCTACTTTTTGATTAAAGGCATCAATCTCTTCTTTTTTCTCCAACAAATACCCGGATAACTTACTGTACTTAAGGTAACGTTGATACATTTCATTCGTTACAAATTTCACTGAACTCAAGTCGATATTTACCGAGCGCTTAATCCTTCTTAAGCCCGTATTTTCCATTCCTCTCCAGTTTTTGAACGAATCAGAAATAAAGGCATATGTAGGAACGGTGGTAATGGTTTTATCCCAGTTTTTGATTTTTACAGTAGTCAGGTTAATTTCTATTACATTTCCATCTGCACCAAATTTTTCTAAGCCAACCCAGTCTCCCAGTTTAACCATATCGTTTGAAGAGATTTGAATACTGGCAACTAAACCGAGAATAGTATCTCTAAAAATGAGTAGAATAACTGCCGTAGCAGCACCAAATCCAGCTAGTATGGTTTGAGGCTCCTTACCAAAAAGAGTGGAAATAATCAGCACAATACCCAGCATGTATACGATTATGATAAACAGCTGGATGTAGCTGCTCACCGGTTTTCCCTCAAATCGTTTTAAGCTTAAACCAATCGTTTCAAGCGATCTGAAAAAACGACTAGCCACTGCTAGAACGTTAAAGATGACGTAAACACCAATTAGCTTGAGTAATATATCTATATAAGCAGATTCATTATCGAAAATATAGGGTACGAAATTGTAGATGAGCCCTGCCGGTACTAGATGCGCCAAGCCATTAAACACCTTTTTTTCTAAGAATATATCGTCATACTCGTTTTTAGTGCGCTTAACATAAGTTTTAACAACTCTTAGAATAATCCTCTTCGCAATTCGATCAAGAATAAAGCTGGCAAGCAGTAAAATGATCACATCCAGGGTAACGGTAAAATAAGCAGCTATATCTGCTGAAATGCCTTGTTTTATAAACCAGTCTCTGGCCCAGTGATCTAAATTCATACTTTATTGTGTTGGGTTACTTATATGTTAATTTGAAAAACGAATACCTCCTATATCCAAGGAAGATGCACTAAAATAACCAAAACCAAATTCGTCCGGCTTTCCTGCCTCAAAGATGTTTCCGATAACAGTCTGAGGTGGAGGGTCAAATGTACCCCCAACATTAAATACTTGCTCGCTTAAAATGGAGAGGAAATCATAATAATCAGTACTTAAGGAGGATATTTCTACTGTTATGCTATCGGTTTTATCGTCATCAAAAGGACCGAAAAAGTCAAAAGCTGGTATACCAAAAGGACCCGGTTCACCCACGTATCGGCCATCAAAAAAGCGATCTTCAAAAATGAAAATTTCTCTAGAAAATAAAGAGTCGTTTTTCCAACGTCTTACTCTATAATTGTCTCCTTCACCTGGAGGTTCTCTAAAGTACATCAAGGCGTAAAAGCCTTCTTCAAAAACTTGAGGTGTAGTATTTCTATCCAAAAATTTAACCTGTATAGAATCAATGGTAAACACACGAGTTAATTGCTCGGGTTTAGATCTCCATAAGCCTTGGTTAAAGGCAGGATTACCTGGAAATACTTCGACTGATATTTCGTAAGTTCTTCCTAAAGTACCTACAAATGGGTTGCTGTATAATCCGGGAACGGAGTCGGGGCTTAGAATGGCAACAGTATCTCCATCTTCATATAAAACAACAGCAGCATTTTCCACTTGTGGTGTTCTACCGTTATCAAAAAAGCCTGCTGTGGTAGATACGGTAACATAGGTTGGGCCTTGATCCGTTACTCTACCAGATATGGCAATATTTTGAGCGGTATCTGGGACATCTAATTCAATTACGTCTTGGCAAGAAACCAAGAAGAGAGCGAATAAAGCGATATATATATTATAAATCTTTTTCATTTTCTTAAAAGTTAAAATTCCAAGTAACAAAAGGGATGGGTGCTGCAAAAATGGAGAGTCTTACTGCTTCTGTGTTAAAAAACGAACTGGCAGCGGGCACTTCAATATCAGGATTATCGGCAGCAGAGCGGAAGTAAATAGAGTATGGATTTCTTCGGCCATAAACATTATATATACCAAAACTCCAGCTCGAATGAAAACGCTGACCTTCTCGTTTTTCAGGTGTATAGGTAGCGGAGAAATCCAAACGGTGAAAAGCAGGTATTCTGTAACTGTTTCTGTCTGTATACACCGGAACCGTAATGTCTTCAAACTCAAATTTACCACTGGCAGGGGTAATGGGTCTTCCGGTTTGGTATAAGAACACACCACCTACATCCCATTTTTTATTGATCTGATAATTGGCTACTACAGATAAATCATGAAGCTTATCATAATTAGCAGCGAACCAATCTCCATTACTTATGGTCCTTTCTGGGTCTACATTATCTGCTACTTTTCGCTCCGACCTAGAAATGGTATAACTGATCCATCCAGTTAGTTTTCCACTTGGCTTTTTCAATAAAAACTCAGCACCGTAAGCACGACCAATTCCCGCAAGTAACTCAGTTTCTATATACTCCGTAAATAATAAATCTGCGTTTGGACGATAGTCAACCAGGTTCAAAAAGTCTTTGTAATAAAACTCCACAGAGGCTTCGTATTTATTATCGTCAAAGTTTTGAAAGTAGCCCGCAGCATATTGATAAACGGTAGCCGGTTCAATATACTTTCCAGCCGAACGATATATATCTACAGGAGTAGGAGAAGTGGTATTTGAAATAAGATGAATGTATTGACGTGTGCGGTTAAAACTGAATTTCACACTTGACGATTCGTTTAAAAGATAGTTTACAGCCAATCTTGGCTCTAATCCTTGTAAGCCATCGTAAGATTCGATCAAATCAAAACTGTCAAAAACCGTAGTATCGGTTACCGTTTCTTCCGTTGGATATTCTGGATTGCTATAATTTCTTGAATTCAGTTTTCCAAGTTGATAAAATGATGAATACCGTAGTCCATACTTTACTGTTAGCCGTTGCTTATATTTTATTTGATGACTGATGTATAAACTAGGTTCTAAACCATATTCGTTTTGAAGTTCAATATTGTTAAAGGAAGATTCAATCTTTCCCGGATCAAACTGGTAAGCAATAACATTAATCCCAAAATCTAACTCGTTATTTGGGTTGATGTAATAGTTGTAAGAGTTTTTAATGTGGTAGTCTCTAATTCTGGAGGTAAGCTTAAAAGAAGTGGAATCATCCTCCGGTGTGCCTAAAGCATAGGTGTAATCGCTATAGATCAAAGTTAAATTTGAAAACAGCTTTTTATTATAAACGTGATTCCAGCGTAAGCTTCCGGTAGCATTACCCCAGTCAAACCCAAATAAATTATCAATACCAAAAACATCTCTGCCAAAATATCCGGATAAAAACAGGCGATCTTTTTCACCTATTCTCCAATTCAATTTGGTGTTTAAGTCATAGAAATACAAAATGTTTTGGTTGATGTCTTCATTGCTAGATAAGCCTAAGAAAATATCTAAATAAGACCTACGCGCAGCAACCATAAAGGAGGCCTTATCCTTTACTATAGGGCTTTCAACCAACAGTCTAGATGATAGCAGCCCTAGCCCACCATTAAACGCAAATCGTTTGCTGTTTCCTTCTTTTTGTCTCACATCTACTACAGAGCTTAATCTACCTCCATATTGAGCAGGTATTCCGCCTTTAAAGAGCTTAACATCTTTTACAGCATCCGCATTAAAAATGGAAAAGAAACCGAACAAGTGAGACGAATTGTAAACAGGAGCTTCATCTAATAAGATTAGGTTTTGATCCGCTGCACCACCTCTTACATTAAAACCATTTGCGCCCTCACCAACAGTTGTAATACCGGGTAAAAGAGTAAGCGTTCTAATAATATCGGTTTCCCCTAAAAGCTGCGGTATTTTTTGAATTTCTTTCGTGCTGAGTTTGGCTACACTCATTTCTACACTCGTAACGTTTTTATCTATCTTTTCATCAAGTACTTCAACCTCCATTAGCTGGGTTGAAGATTCAGAGAGCTCCAAATCCAGACTGATGTTTTTATCTAAGGTGATGGGTTTAGAAGTAGTTTGATATCCAATGTATTGGAACTGAATGTTGTATTTCCCATCAGGAATACTAATGGAGTAATACCCATAAGCATTGGTGGTAGCTCCAATTTTGAGCTCGGTAACCACTATATTTACTCCAATAAGTTCTTCTCCGTTGCTGGCATCCCGCACATAACCACTCACTGTGTGACTGGTTTGCGAAAATGCACTGAGGGATAGCAATGTTAAAAACAGCAGATAGCGCATGTTAAATCGTCTAAGTGTTAAATTAATCATAAAGGCGAAACATCAGATAGAGGTCTCGCGTTACACGGTTATGACAGGTAGCAGAATTGGGGGGCAAATATCATAATTAATACTTATGATTTATATAAAAAGTGCAAGTGTTTGTGTAATTTCGGCTTTGTGATAGTGTTAATGAAATTTAATGTAGATGAATAATAAATTGAAGTTTTTTGTTTTGGGAATATTGGTAGCCCTAGGTTTAGGTTTTTACCTCCCCAAAGGAGAAGAAGCAGATCGAAAGGATAAGGTTATTTTAAACCTGGTATATAGTGTTTTAAGCACGTCACATTTTTCACCGCAGGAAGTGGATGATGATTTTTCTGAAAAGGTATTTGACCACTTTGTAGAAAATCTGGATTACAGTAAACGTTTTTTACTTAAATCGGATGTTGAAAAACTAGGTAAATACAGAAAGGATTTAGACAATGAATTGAGAGATGCTGAGCTAAACTTTTTTGAAGACGCATACACGGTTTATCAGCAGAGATTTGAAGAATCTCAGGCTTACTACAAAGAAATTTTAGAGAAACCTTTTGATTTTGAAAAGAAAGAATCGTTTGAAACAGACGATGAGAAATTACAGTTTGTAGATTCTCAAGAGGCTTTAAAAGATAGATGGAGAAAATACCTAAAGAGTAGAGTTTTAAACCGGATTGAAGAGAACTTTGAAGATCAAGAAAAAGCTCAAGAAGATAGTGATACTACGGTAGCCATTAAAAGCTTTGCTGAACTAGAAGAAAAAGCCAGAAAGAAGGAACTGGAAATGCATGACGACTGGTACACTTCCTTAAAGGACTTAGATAGGATTGATTGGGTGGGAGTGTATCTAAACTCCATCACCAACGTATACGATCCACATACACAGTATTTCCCACCCGAAAGACAAGAGGATTTTGAAATTAGTATGACGGGTCAATTAGAAGGTATTGGCGCGCAACTGTTGCAAAAAGGCGATTACGTAACCATCACAAAAATAATCACTGGAAGTGCTTGTTGGAGACAAGGAGATTTAGAGGTGGGTGATAAAATTTTAAAGGTAAGAGAAGGAGAAGACAAAGATGCCGAACCAGTGGATTTAGTAGGCATGAGCACTCGGAAAGCGGTTAAATACATCCGCGGGCCAAAGGGAACGGAAGTGGTGTTAACCGTACAAAAGATAGATGGCTCTAAAAAGGAAATTCCTATTGTAAGGGATGTGGTGGAGCTCGAAGCTACCTTTGCTAAATCTGCCGTGTTAGGAGAAGGAGATGATAAAGTAGGTTATATCCGTTTACCAAAATTCTATGTAAACTTTTATGGCGATAGTAATCATGATTGCGCCAAAGATGTAAAAGCTGAAATTGAAAAGCTGAAGAAGGAAAATGTAAATGGGATTATTCTTGATCTCAGAAACAATGGGGGAGGATCGCTTCAAGGTGTGGTTGATATTGTAGGACTTTTTATAGAGGATGGCCCTGTAGTACAAGTAAAAGCCCCAGGAAAATCGCCTCGTGTGCTAAAAGATACAGACTCGGAATTGGCTTACGATGGTCCTTTGGTTGTGATGGTGAATCAACTTTCCGCTTCCGCTTCTGAAATATTTGCTGCCGCCATTCAAGATTATAAAAGAGGAATTATTATTGGCGGTAAATCTACTTTCGGAAAAGGGACAGTGCAGAATGTACTAGATATGGATAGAGCTGTGAACTTTACCTATAACGATGTAAAGCCTTTAGGCGCTCTAAAATTAACCATTCAAAAGTACTATCGCATCAATGGAGGCACACCTCAGCTAAAAGGAGTAAATCCTGAAATTGTAGTTCCGGATAACTATAAGTACATTGAATTTGGTGAAAAAGAGCAAGACTTTGCTTTGCCATATGATGAAATCGGTTCGGCTAAATACGAGGAGTGGAATAAAGGAACTGATTTATATGCCTCTGCGATTAAAAATAGTAGAAACAGAATCTCTGAAAATGCTAAATTCCAGCTTATTGACGAGTACGCAAAATGGTTAAAAGAAGAACGCGAGAGCTCTTTAATAAGCCTTAATTATGAAACCTACCGTCAAGAGCAAGAAGACTTTAGAAACGAATCTGAGAAGTACAAAAACATGCGTAAAGCGGAGAAGGAGCTAGCAGTTACTACAAATGGGTATGACGAAAAGCAGTGGAAGGATAATGAAGAGAAAATGAAAGAAATAAACCAATGGTTTAAAGGCTTACGTAAAGATTTATATTTAAGTGAGGCCTTTGCCGTGGCGCAAGATTTAAAGTAATCGTTTGGCACAGAAAAGCGTCTTCACAAAACTGGTTAAAGATCCTTTAGGAGCAGGGGGAATGTTTATCATTCTCCTTGCTTTTTTTATAGCCGTATTTGCCTACATTATTATTCCGGATGGCACACCGAATGCCAATTCTATGCAGATTGTTTTAGCTGGAAAAAAACCGGGCTTTCAAGTACAAATGCTGAAAATGCCTAAAAAGGAAATCGCTTCCTCTAGTTTTTTAAGCAGAGTTGTTTCAGGGCAGCCAGCCTCATACGAAGAGATCCCCATTCGTTCCTACCGGTCTGCTAACAATCAACTGATTTATCAGGAGTATAGCGAACAAATAGAGGTTTTAGAAAAAGAAATTCCCTTAAGCCAATTTGGAGAAAACGGGTTTCAAGAATCGCTACATATTGTCTCTAAACACTATTTGCTTGGTACGGATAAGTATGGTAGAGATTTGTTAAGCAGATTATTGCTTGGGGCTAGAGTTTCTTTTGCAGTAGGTTTTGTAAGTGTACTTATCTCCTTGCTTATAGGTATACCATTAGGTGCTCTAGCTGGGTATTATGGTGGTGTAGTAGACAAGATCATTATGTGGTTTATCAACGTGGTATGGTCCATCCCAACTTTGTTAATGGTTATAGCCATTACTCTTGCTTTGAGTAAAGGGTTCTGGCAGGTGTTTATAGCTGTGGGTTTTACCATGTGGGTAGAAGTAGCCAGAATAGTTAGAGGTCAAATATTAGGGGTTAAGGAGAAGGAGTATATACAGGCCGCTAAGGTTTTAGGATTTAATGACTTGAGAATCATATTTAGGCACATCCTACCTAATATTATTGCTCCCGTAATTGTAATTTCTGCAGCTAATTTTGCTGCTGCTATTCTCATTGAAAGCGGATTGAGCTTTTTAGGAATAGGAGCACAGCCACCCATGCCCAGTTGGGGTAGTATGATTAAAGATCATTACGCCTATTTAATAGTAGATAAGGCCTACCTGGCCATGGCTCCTGGTGTAGCTATTATGCTTTTAGTTTTAGCCTTCATGATGTTTGGGAATGCCTTACGTGATGCTTTGGATGTTCGTCAAGTATAGCTTAAAGTTCCCTCCCCCAATTGCCTTGAACAGTTTCTTCTATGTTTAGCTTTTTGAGCTGATCTAAAAACCAATCTCTATCCATTTCATACGCACCAAGGCTGGCTAAATGATCGTTGTGAATTTGACAATCTATCAGCTCGAAATTTAAGCTTTCGAGCTTTTTACAAAGGTGAATAAAGGCCATTTTACTAGCGTTACTTTTCTTAGAAAACATAGACTCCCCAAAGAAAAATTTCCCCAACGATATGCCGTATAATCCGCCAATCAACTCACCTTCCATTCGGCACTCTACACTGTGGGCTAAACCGAGTTCATGTATTTTGCTCAATGATTCCCTAAGTTCATCATTAATCCAAGTTCCATCTTGCTCCGGTCTCTTGATGTCTTGGCAGTGCTTTACAACTTCATCAAAATTTTGATCGTAAGAAATTTAAAAAATTCCACGATTGATAAGATTTCGACTACTTTTTGATACCCTTACTTCGCTCGGTTTTAAAACCATTCTTTTAAAAGGGCACCACCAAGTAATAGGATCACCCTCATTATACCAAGGAAAAAGCCCATTTTGATAAGCAAGTAATAATCTACTAACACTTAAATCGCCACCTATCGCAGCTATACCATGCTCCTCATACTCAGAAGGAGGAGGAAACCACAAGTCCTTATCCAGCTGATATATAGGCATTAAAAAAGAATTAATCCAGTCAGAAATAGGATCATACCAACTACCATAATTAATAATGTATATGGAATAATATCACGTGCTTTTAAACCCGTAATACCCAATAAAGGTAGAGCCCAAAAAGGTTGTAGCATATTGGTGAGCTGGTCGCCATAAGCCATCGCCATAATGCCTTTAGATAAATTCAAATCAAGCTCTTGAGCAGCTTGTATAATGATGGGCCCTTGAATACTCCATTGTCCACCACCACTTGGAACAAAAAAGTTTACCAAACCGGCACTAAAAAAGGTGAAAATGGGAAAGGTAGTTTGATTGGAAATAGAAGTGAAAAAATGACTGATGAGATCAATTAAACCACTATGTTTCATGATACCCAATATGCCAAAGTATAAGGGAAATTGAATCAGTATACCTGCCGCTCCGCCAATGGCTTCATCAATAGCTTTGAGAAATCCGGAAAAACGACCATGCGCCAGCAATGCCATACTCAATAGGAGAAGATTGATGTAGTTGATGGTGAAAAAGTTGAAACTAAATTCGTTTTGAGAAAGAGGTATGTATAAAGAGTAAAGGAAGAGTATACTTCCCAATAGGTAGCAGAATATTTTACTATGGTCCAATCTTTCCGCTCCAACTTTAGTGCTTAAGTCTAGTTTAATAGAACTGGCTTTAGTGCGAAGTTCTACCGCTTTTGTTGGAACTTTTTTTGCGAGCCATGCAGCAAATAGAGGCACAACAAATAACAGTAAAGCCGAAACAAAAAGATTCATATTACTAAATATCGTCATATTAAACGGAAGGCTGGAAGGTAGAGAAGTCATCTGCTCCGGAGTGTAAACACCTTGCATCATAGTTTTTAAATGCTCCGGTTCAACCACTTTCGCAGGTGCGCTGCCAGAAATCCCACCATGCCAAACCATAAAACCTGAATAACCTGTAGCACCAATGAGCGCATAGTTCAGCTTTTCTCCACGCTGAGCAAAAGCTTCGCCTATTTTTCGTGCTAAAATTGCTCCAAAAATTAAACCTAAGCCCCAGTTAAAAAAGGCAACTAACATGGTAGTGAAGGTTACAAGCCAAGCTGCTTTTGCAGGAGTATGTGCGCTCAATGTAAGGGTATGGATTAGTCTGCTTACCAAGGGAGAAAGAGCCAAGGCATGACCCAAAACCAATATGAGCATCATTTGAAAAGCAAAGACCAAAAGAGGAGCATCCCACAATCCTTTTTCCCAATACCCCAGTAACTCTAGAGCATGATTTTCATTACCTGAGGATGGCGTGAAAATCAATGCCAAACCAAAGGTTAAAAAAGTGAGAAGAATAGCGATGGTAAAAGGGGCGGGAAGTATCCTTCTGAATATATCTTCAAAGCGCTCTGCAAAGGTCATTTGTACTATTTGGATAGGAAAGTAATAATTTTACCTTGAATAGAAATGAGAGGGAGTCTATTCTAAAGTAAAGCGATAAGTACCTTCTTTGTTATTTGCTTTGAGGGTGATAAAGTAAACTCCCGGAGTAAGGTGTTTTGCCAATTTAACATGGATAGATGTAGTGCCGCCAGATTGTTCCGTTTCTGAGCTAAATCCGGCTTTAATACCAATGCTGGAAACAATCTCAATTTCTATATTTTTTAAAGGGTACTCTTCCAGTTCTACAGTGAATATACCCCTATTCGGATTTGGGTAGACGCTAACCCCTTTTATAAACACTTCATTTTCTTCAAGATTTATATCAAAGAAATTATCCGTGTCATACGCTCCAGCATCTGAGGGTAAAGTTCGGTTGTAACCGTTTATATCTAAATCTAGAAGCTTCTTACTCACCAAATTCCGCCCTAAGCTTTGATCGGTTTGATAATAATGATTGGGAATGAATTCAATTTTACCTTCCGGAAAACCTACAGAAGAATTTAGTTCCCGATTGTGATTGCTTTGAAAATCGCTAAAGTTTATTTGATTTACTCGATTTGCCTGACCATCATACATCAGTATGTAATCTCTTCCATCAATCCCTTCAAGATTCATAAGTGGAAGATAAGATTGGCTGCTACTCATAGCGTTATAGTTCACTTCAATCCAATCTTGGGCAAGAGTAGCTGTATAACCATCAAAGTTTCTAAACTCTAGGATGCAAGCATAATCGTTCATCTTTAACAGGTTACCTTCAAAACTATTTACACGACTCAGCTGAAATCCAAAAACCAATCGATCGTTAAACTGAGAAGCAATAGCTGTATTGTGACAAAAACTTAGATTATCTACCACATTAAAATAATAGCTAACATGGGAGTTGGGATCGCCTTGTTTAGTTTTAATTAAGTTGTTGTAAGCTTCTACATAATCGCACTTAAATATGTATAAACCGGAGCTTGAAGCTTGGTTGTAACCAAATTCGGCTACTTTAATATTCTTTAAGATAACGTTTCGGCTGTTTTCCACAGTTATTATACCACCCCCATTACCTGATTCACTTTGAACGCCATCTACGGTAAGGTTGAAAACCTTTTTCAATAAAAGAAAACCATTGTATTTCTCATTGGATCCTGGTATAGTCTCGTTACTCATATCATCTTTGAGTAAAATATCTCGTATCACCACGTTATACATATCAAAATCAGCACTATCTCGCTCCCACAACATAGTATCCTTTAAAGAGCCTGCAAAGCTCCCATTACCCAATCGAAAAGATCCATGCGGTACCCTACTTGTTGTGATGCGCTCTAGGTGAAGTCCATTAATTTTTGTGGTTGCTCTAATCCCACAATAGCCTCCAATTAGGTCTACATTTTCAAGCCTAATATTGCTTTCATTCCCCTTTTGTCTTAATATAGAGCCATTAGTATTGGCTGGGTTGGCGCCTTCTAGAACTAAGTTTTTAAGCGTAAAGTTAGAAAGGTAATTATCTACTACATGAGGTGTGGTTCCATCCATCAATAGTCTGGATTTTTCTGTGGAACTGTATCCAGAAATGGTTAAAGCATAGCCATTCATTTGGATGCCAAAAGTGGAGAGATAAGAAGGCTCATTTATATAATTCCGACCCATCAACTGGATGTTGACATCCGTATCAATATTTTGATTTTTGAGAAAATCTAAAGCCTCTGTAACGGTATTAAAACCTGTATTGTATTCAGGAATTATTACAGCAGATTGCTGGCCGCTTACCGAGAAAATGGAGGCCAGAAAGAGAAAAATAAATAGAGATATTTTAGATAGTTTGCTCATAGGGACTGCAACACTTTTCAAATATAATGAAGAGATGCTAAACCTATGATTTACAGCCGGTGTATTCGATTTGTAGGCTGATTTGAAAGATGTTCCTCACCGCAAGGGTGAGGAACAGTTTTTCATGATTTAGAATGGTAGATCGTCATCATCTTCATTCATGGGAGGCATAGGAGGCATTTCTGCTCCACCGGCTGGTGCCGCTGCGTCCTGTCCTTTCTTCTCAATTCTCCATCCTTGAATGGTGTTGAAATATTTTACTTCCCCTTGAGGAGAAGTCCATTCTCTACCTCTAAGGTTAATACCCACACTCACTTTGTCACCAACATTATAGCTGTCTAGCAAACCCGTACGATCTTGAGTAAACTCAATCATAATGTGTTGAGGGTATTGTTCTTCGGTGGTTACAACCAGTTCTCTTTTCTTAAAAGTATCTGTGATGCTTTGCACATCACCCACTTTTTTAATTGCTCCGTTTACTTCCATTCTTAATTTAGATTCTATTCAATTTATCACAGAGTAAAGCCTTCCAAGCTTTACTAACTTTGCCTTCTTTTAAATATTCTTTAGCTAGCAGATGTAGCCCTTCTCTTACTTCTAATCCATCTGTAGATGAGCTAAAAACACCTTGAACACCATCCGTTTTGGCGAAATCCTGAAGCTCTTCATCAGAAGGAAGACGTTCTACATTTCCAAGCATACCCAAATCGTTTCCGTTTAAAAAGATACTTTGCTGAATACGTGTTGGAATTTGATCTACACCAATACCTTTTGTTGCCAGAGGTTTTTCTACTTCAAATAAGGCGTCACCATTTGCGCGGCAATACCAGTTCCCGCCCATGCGTCCTACTAAGTCTATTTTTACGGGATCTATAGCTCCCTTTTCATCCAAAATGCTATCCTCAATATGCATTTTTACCACCTCGCAAATAATCAGGTTTCCAGCACCGCCATTATCGCCTAAAGCTACAATTTCATTCACTTTACATTCAAGCTGCACGGGAGACTCTTTTACGCGAAAAGGTTTCACTATATCAGATACAACCGGAGTTAATCCAGATTTTACAAATTCATTTACACCCGTATCATATTCCGTGGAGGAAAGAGATACTTGTTGAACTATACTATGACTCACCACATTGATGACTACTTCTCCAGATGACTGTGCATTGTGAAGGGTATCTTTAGTTGTGTTATTTCTTACTCTGCGAGCAGGAGAAAAGATGAGGATCGGAGGATTTGAGCTAAACACATTAAAATAACTGAATGGGCTCAAATTTGGATTGCCATTTACATCAATGGTACTAGCCAGTGCAATTGGTCTTGGCCCAATGGCTCCAAGTAAATGAGAGTGTGCGGTTTTCCCGTCTAAAGATTGTAAATCAAATGATTTCATAGGGCGTTTAAGATGAGCAAAAGTAAATATTCTAAATAGGGTAACAAGTTAAGATTTCTTAATTTTTTATTAGGAGTATTCATGTGGAAATGTATATATTTGCCGCCCTTTAAGACGAAAAATCTTAAAACCTGATGCAGGCGTGGTGGAATTGGTAGACACGCTAGACTTAGGATCTAGTGCCGCGAGGTGTGAGAGTTCGAGTCTCTCCGCCTGTACAAAGAAAAAGCCCTTGTTGAAAAACAGGGGCTTTTTTTGTGCTTCAAATTTTCGTTTTCAAGAAAGAGAGTAGAAGTTTATTCTAAGCGAGACTGAAGGAAGTCTCGCTGTTGGTATAGAAGGTTAGTCAATTTTAAGCAACTTTTTTCATTTGCATTATTCGGCTTTACTTTGTCCTCAACATTTCGGATATGAAAACTGCTTTCCGACATATTTTGAGTCAACTGTATAGAACATTTGCTGTTCGGTATTTTCTTTGGATAAAATCCAAGCCAAACAAATCTTTTTATCGGGTTAATGGCATGAAAAGGAGCGGTAATCATGCCATTTTGGGATGGATGCAACAACAAATGAAAGGTTCTGTCTCTTTTCTAAATAATCTGGGACCATATTATCCACCTGAGAAAAATAGAATCAATCACTTTTATTGGAGAGGATTTGGAAAGCATAGCTTGTTGATAAGTATGGAAGACTGGTTTCCTGAACAAGCCTTCTTCCCTTACGATGAAGCCAAATTTGGGAAAGCATCAGAAAAGTATGATGTACTCATTTTGAGAGATCCCTTTAATATGTTTGCGAGCAGATGGATGTGGAAAGATGATTTTGGGAAGCGTTTTAGAAACGATCGAGAATATAGACAGGAAGTGACTGAAAAGTGGAAGGATAATGCCAGAACGTATCTGAAATGGGAATCTGAACAAATAGTGTCTAAACATCAAAAATATATTCCGATTAATTACAATCAATGGTTTATTGATGGGGTTTACCGAGAAGAATTGGCAGTGCAACTAAATCTTATTTTCTCCGATCAAGGAAAAGAAAAGGTTGCCCCTTATGGCTTTGGTAGTTCGTTTGATGGAGTGGGTCATCATGGTTCTGCTTCGCAGTTAAAGGTTTTAGAACGTTGGAAGTTGGTGAAAGATGAGGAAGCGTATAAAAACCTTTTTGAAGACCCGGAAATTGTTGAGCTTTCACATTCCATTTTTGGCATACTTGAGGGTGTGGAAGATTGGCTTAACACAAAGTCTTAATCTTTTAATTCCTTCCATAGGCGCTCAAACTCTTTCTTGTATGCTCGAAAAGTTTTAGGATTTTCAGTGACCAAAAGGTTTTCATGATTCCGTTCCGCTGCAGATCTTGTCCAATTATAGCTCCCGGTTAAAACCGTTTCTGAATCAAAGAGTGCAAATTTATGGTGCATATGAGCGTCTGTTTTATCTTCTAAAACAGCAATGCCCGCATCTGCAAGGCGATCTATGTCAGAACCCATATCGTCTGTCTTATCATTATCCGTTATAATCCGGATTTTTTTACCATTTCGATGAGCGGCTAACAACTCTTCTGTAATTTCATTATCGCTTATGGTGAATACACAAATGAGTAGGTCTGATTTTGCCCATCGTATTTGGGAGCAGATCGTTTCTCTACAAGCAGTTCCCGGACTAAATAAAACTCGAGTTTTTGACGCATTGGCTGTTTCTGTTTGTAGTATTTTAAAACAATCGTACATCCAATTCAATACCATTTCCTGTTGATGATCTTGAGCATGAGCCAGGGCTAATTTTTTTACTTCGCTCCACAAAACACGTTTTTCATGAATGCTTGGTTTTAAGTTTTCCAGCTCATATTTTAGGTTTTTCCGTTCAGCTCTGCTGAGGATATAGTCGTTTAAGCTCTCTTTAAAAAGTGCGACAACGTTTTCATTTAGTTCGGACATTAATTGGTTTTAATCTGTTGTTGAATGGATTGGATTTGGTCTTGAAGCAGTTGCAGCCTTTCATCGGAATCTGTGGGTGAGCTAATATTTTTAGTAAATAGAGCTTTAATCTGCCAAACGTCTTGAATATCCTTTTTTTGGATAGGGTGTTGGTATAAACTAGGGTTATTGGGTTTTAAAACAAAATCATGCTCTGTGGCGTGTACTAGAGTACGGACCCATAAATTTGTTGAGGTTTCAAACAGGTAAGTTCGATTGCTTTCAAGATTATCAATGTTAAAATGATTGGGTTTTTCACCAATTAAAATATCTCCAGCGGAAAAGCCAGATTGGTTTGCTAGCATGCTGTTGTCAGAGATTTCAAAAGCGCAGTAATGTGCTCCCTTAGCCAGAGGAAGATAAAGAGGATCTAAAGAATCAATAGCTTTTGATTTATCTGAGCTTTTGAGATAATCCGGTAGGAGATTATTCGATACAAAGGGGACAGGTATAAGTGCTACCGAAGGTATGGAAGGGGTAAGGTTGTTTTTGCTATCGTTTAAAAGGTCTTCTCTAAAAATATCAAACCGATATAAATCGTTTACAGAAAGCTCTTTTGTTAGTAAGTCATCTATGCTAATGCCAAAATGTTTAGCAATATCAATAATTGTGCTGATTTTAGGCTCTGCCCTTCCTTCTTCATAAGCGCCCACACTTGGCCTTTTGAGATTGAATAATTCTGCAAAAGCACTTTGATTCAGGTTTTTAACGCCCCTTATTTTTCTAATATTGGTTCCGATGTGAGACATATAGTGAAAATATTATGCTAATTATTTTGGCTTTTCTATTATTTTTAGTAATTTAGCAAAGTAAAGCTAAAAATTTTAACATGAACTTCAAAATCCAAATTCATTTCTTTTCTCTTCCTCCACCATAATGTTTTATATTGGTGAGTTGTTATGTTCAACCAAACGGCACACCATAACACCTTAAAATCAAAACTTTAATTATTAACCTAGCTTATAAATTCTATTATTTACAATGAATGAACACTTTGATAAAGTAAAATCATATTTACTAGAACTGGATTATTCCATTTCATTTATTAACGAAGAGGAAGGCGTTTTTGTGGTGGAGAACGAATCAGAAGGAATTAGAAACTTGGTACTGGTTTGTGCTAGCCCCTTGCTTATTATGGAGCAGTTTCTATTTGAATTAAAACAAAACACTGCGGATGTGCTCCGAAATCTTTTGATTAAAAATCGAGATATCGTACATGGAGCGTTTGCACTAGACGAGAATGGAAATAAAGTAATATTCAGAGATACGCTCCAATTGGAGAATTTGGATTTAAATGAACTCGAGGGTTCTATTAATTCACTGAGCTTGCTTCTTAGCGAGTATTCAGACGAACTCATTAAGTTTTCAAAACATTAAAACATAAAAAATGAACTTATTTAAAAGATTGTTTAACGTAGGTAAAGCAGAGGCGCACTCTGCTATTGATAAACTGGAGGATCCCATAAAAATGACGGAACAAGGTATTCGTGATTTGAAGAAGGATTTGGATCAAGCACTTCAAGCTTTGGCGGAAATTAAAGCTTTGTCTATTCGTGCCAGAAACGATATTGAAACCTATACAAACAAAGCAAAGGACTATGAGCAGAAGGCCATGTTGTTATTGCAGCAAGGACAAAAAGGAGATTTAAGTGCTGCCGATGCGGATCGTTTAGCTGGAGAAGCGCTGTTAAAGAAAGAGGAGAATGCTCAGCACTTGAGTCGGAGCAAAGCGGAGAAGGCCAAATTTGACGAGAGTATCAGTAAAATGGATGCAAATGTTAAAACCTTAAAGAGTCAGATCAGTAAGTACGAAAATGAGCTTAAAACCTTAAAGGCTAGAGTTAAAGTAAGTTCGGCTACTAAGAATATCAATAAGCAGATGTCTCAAATTGATTCTTCTGGAACTGTATCTATGCTAGAGAAAATGAAGGAAAAGGTTTCTCAAGAGGAGGCTTTAGCGGAAAGCTATGGTGAGATAGCCAATGAAAGTCGCAGTTTGGATGATGAAATCGATAAAGCTTTAGAAGGAGCCGGTGAAGTTAAAGCGGCTGATCAATTGGCAGAATTGAAGAAAAAAATGGGAATGACAGGCAATGATTCGGATTCAGCATCCTAATCATGAATGAATTCTTAGAAATTATTTTCACAGGGATTAATGCTATTCCAACGGCATTATTTCTCTTTGTAATCATCTACTGGATTATCGTTATTCTTGGTTTTGTAGGAACCGATTTTTTAGATTTCGATATTGAAGTGGATATGGATGTAGATGCAGACGCAGAGGTGGCCGCCACCTCTGACGGTTCTGCTTCGGCTGGAGTAGCTTGGATTAATCATATTCTGATTTTCTTTAATCTAGGGCGTATTCCGGTAATGATTTGGCTGAGTTTCTTAGCCTTGCCTCTTTGGCTGCTTACCATTTTAACTAATGGCTGGTTGGGTATTGAGAATTTTTTTCTCGGCCTCTTAGTTTTCTTTCCTGCTCTTGTTGCAAGCCTTTTTTTGGCCAAATTCTTAACCTGGCCTTTTGTAAAGGTATTCGCTCGAATTGATGAAGAAAGTAAGGAGAAAGAGATTCTAGGTAAAGTAGGTGTAGTTACTCTTCCGGCAGATCATAATAGTAAAGGGCAAGCGGAGGTGAATTACTCCGGAAGCTTTTTAAGATTTTACATCCTAACCAAAGAAGGCATAAAAGCCAACAAAGGAGGTAAAGTTTTATTTATTAACCATTTAACCGATAAGGATGCTTTTTTAGTAGAGCCTTATCACGAAATTGACTAATCGCTTAACACTAATTTATACTTAATGGAAACACTCTTGGAACACATGGGCATTGCGCTCACAGTTATAGGTATCATAATTATTTTTGGAATTTTAGCCATGTTCTCTCGCTTTTACGTAAAAGCATCTCAAGGACAAGCTTTAGTAAAAACAGGATGGGGTGGTGTAAAAGTCTCTTTTAACAGCATGTTCGTTATTCCTGTTTTGCACAAGTTAGAAGTGATGGACATCTCTTTGAAAACCATTCAGATTGAACGAATTGGAAAAGACGGTTTGGTGTGTAAAGACAATATGCGTGCGGATATTAAAGTGGCCTTTTTTGTCCGGGTAAATGAAATGGTAGATGATGTGAAAAAAGTAGCTCAATCTGTAGGTTGTAGCAGAGCATCTTCTAAAGAAGCCTTGCGATTGCTCTTCGATGCTAAATTCTCAGAAGCTTTAAAAACTGTGGGTAAAAAATTTGAATTCGTAGATCTTTACAATAAAAGGGATGAGTTTAGAAAAGAAATCATCAATATTATTGGAACCGACTTAAACGGATATGTGCTGGATGATGCCGCCATCGACTATCTAGAACAAACCCCTTTAGATTCTTTAGATCCTGATAATATCTTGGACGCAGAAGGGATCAAAAAGATCACAGAGATTACAGCGCGTGAAGCTGTAAAGGCAAACTACATTCAGCGAGATAAAGAAAAAACCGTAAAGCAACAAAACGTAGAAGCTCGTGAGGCGATTTTGGTTCTGGAGAAACAATTGGCCGAAACTGAAGAAAAGCAGAAACGTGAAGTGGCTACCATCAAATCTCGTGAAGAAGCGGAAACGGAAAAGGTAGCACAAGAAGAAAAACTAAAATCAGAAAGGGCACGTATTGCTACGGAAGAAGAAGTTTTAGTAGCTGAAGAAAATAAACTCAGACAGGTTATTGTTGCGGCTAAGAACAAAGAACGTACGGATGCCGTAGAATCCGAAAGAGTAGAAAAAGATCGTTTGTTGGAGGTAAATGAAAAGGAACGCGTGGTAACTCTAGCTCAAATAGAAAAGGAAAAATCAATTGAGGAAGAGAAGAAAAACATTCAAGAAGTAATTCGAGAACGTGTAGCGATAGAAAAGACGGTGGTAGATGAAGAAGAACTTATTAAAGATACACGTGCTTTTGCTTCAGCAGATCGAGATAAAAAAGTGTCTATAACAAAGGCAGAAGAAGAGGCGGAAACAGCGCTGGTTCAAGAAATCAAGAAGGCAGAAGCTTCAAAGCATGCGGCTGAATTTAAGGCAAAACAAGTGATGATTGATGCGGATGCAGAGCAACAATCTTCTGTTCAACGAGCTGAAGCGATTAAGGTGCTAGCCGAAGCGGAAGCCGCTAAATTTGCTGCTACCGGTATGGCAGAAGCACAAGTAATGGAAGCCAAAGCTGAGGCGCGTGAAAAGCAAGGGGAAGCAGAAGCGTCTGTATTAGAATCTCAAGCATTAGCAGAAGCAAAAGGGATAGAAGCAAAATCTAACGCTCAAGCAGAAGCAAATCATAAGATTGGAGACGCTGCAGCTCAAGTAGAAAAGGCAAAAGGGCTAGCAGAAGCAGAAATTATCTCTAAGAAAGCAGAGGCTGAAAGAGAAAAAGGAATGGCAGAAGCAGCTGTGAATCTAGAGAAATTTAGTGCAGAGGCAGAAGGAATAGATAAAAAGGCTGCGGCCATGAAACGCTTAGATGGGGTGGGCAAAGACCATGAAGAGTTTAAGCTGAGATTGGAAAAAGAAAAAGCCGTAGAGCTCGCACAGATTTCTATTCAAAAGGATATTGCAGACGCCCAGGCAGAGGTATTGTCCAATGCGCTTAAAACAGCCAAGATTGATATTGTGGGTGGAGAAACAGTTTTCTTTGATAAGATTATTAGTTCCATTACACAAGGAAAGAGTATCGATAGAATGGTGAACAACAGCGAAATTGTTGGAACACTTAAAGATCAACTCTTGCATGATCCTGCTGGCCGCAGTTTAATGGATCAAGTGAAGTCTATTTTCGAAAAATCAGATTTAAAAACGGAGGATGTTAAGAATCTTTCTGTGACCGCCCTCATCACTAAGTTGATGGTGCAAGCGCAAGATGATGATGAGAAAGGTATGCTGCAGCAGCTTATGAGCCTTGCTCAAAAAGCAGGTCTTGGCGGTCAGTCTGCCTCAGATTTAGGATTGTTAGAATAAGCTTTATCCCTCCTTTTCTGAGGGATGCTTTTTCCGGAATCACTAACCTCATTAAATCTGCAACTATATTATGTCGGTAGAAAAGACTCAACCTACATCCAACATACAACTGGAAAACGGTACTTATGAAATCATTAGAGATCGCTTATCAGCGCAAAGCAATGATCTGAACGAACGATTGTTGAAACTGAATGATGCACGTAAGGAGATTTTTGGTTCTATTGAAACCAAGTTGATTGGTACGGATAGAATTTCTACAGAAAACAACTGCCTTTCCAGAGATATTATTTCGGTAAATCATACCCACTTTCTTTTTGGTTACAACGTGTATTTGGGGCTTAAAACAGAAACTCTAGTGAGTGATGTTTTTAGCTGCTACAGTTATGATACAGAAAAGCATCTTTTTCAAAAAGAGGCGTGTAGTTTCTTAGAAGATGAAAATTTTAAAGTTGATTTTGCAAACCTCTACAAATACTATAAAGGCACTCGTTTTGTAAAGTTTGCAGAGATAGGGCCGCATGTTTTTATGGTTTTTCAAATTGGTAAAACGTCTTCGGATGTTAAAACCTTTAAGTGGGCGAAAACCGAAAAAGGTTTATCCTATTTAGATAACCGTAGCGATCATGAGTATGTATATCCAAACCAACATGAATTTCAATGGAAACGTGCGGTTAGGGATATGCATAGAAAAGGCGAACATCCGCATATTTCCATAGAAGATCGCGTATTTGTTGAAACCATTGGTGGTGATCTGACCATCAAAGTAGAAGACAATACCAATTCAGGGAAAGGTATTTATGAAGAAGCTGTGGAAGATTCAGATCAAACCTTAGATGACGCTGAAATCTATTATGCCGTAATAGGTAACCTCATTGTTTTAAAAATAAGACCCTACCAGGAAGAGAGTAATCGTTATATACTGTACAATGAAAAGATACAGGAAGCAATAAGAATAGATGCTTTAGAGAATTCTTGTGTTTTTCTACCCGATGATCAAGGACTCATTTTTGCTAATGGGTATTACGTCCAAACTGGAGAATTCAAACTTTTTGACAATCAGTTGGATAATATGACTTTTGAAAAAAGGCTAATCTCTCCCAATGGGGAAGATTTTTTATACGTTTTTTATCAAAAGAGCAGTGGAATTTATGCACTTCTGCATTATAATCTAATTGATCAAGAAGTTAAAACCCCTATAATTTGCAATGGATATTCCATTTTTGAGGATGGTGAATTGATCTATTTTAAAGCGGAGGAAGAGCAAAAAAAACACCATCTAATTCAAATTTGGCAAACACCATTTCACTCTCCTAATAAAACGCAACAGGTGAGTAACGCTTCCTTTCTATTCAAAGTGGGGAATAAAGATGTGGTGCGAGCAATGGCTGAGTCTAGAGAGCTTATCAAGCTTATTCAAAAAGAAGATAGTTATGCGAATTTGTATGTAGACTTATCTAAAAATGCTACCGATATATTGGATAGTTATCATTGGTTAGGGCATGAGGAGGCCTTTCATTTGGAGCAACCCTTGATTTTAATTAAAGAGTCGGCATCAACTGCTATTGAAGAGTACGAGAAGGTGGTTCGTATTAAAAGAGATAGTAAACAAAGACTTCAGGAAACTATTGATCAGGCTAAAGATGTAATTTCAAAAGCTACGCGTGGAGATGGAAGATCCGTAGAAGAATATATTGAAAGATTACAGTTGCTCCGAGTTTCTAAAGGAGAAGTGCTGGCGTTAAAAGACTTGAGGTATGTAGACTTAAATCTCGTAGAAAGTTATGAGCAAGAGCTTACCGATATTTTGGATAAGGTTTCTCAAGCTTGTGTACGTTTTCTGCTGCGCAAAGAGGCTTTATTGCCTTACCAGGAGAAGGTGAAAAATCTTCAACAAAAGGTGGATACGGTTGACAAAGTGGTAAAGGCAGGTCAGCTGGAAGAAGAAGTGTTGAAGGTGTCTAAGGATTTAGAGTTACTGATTGAAGTGGTGAGCAATTTAAAAATTGATGACGCCACGCAAACGACTCGAATTATAGAATCCATTTCAGCTATTTATTCCCAATTCAATCAGATTAATTCAGCGCTAAAAAAGAAGCGGAAAGAGTTGATCGGAAAAGAAGGGGAAGCAGAATTTATATCTCAAATAAAACTAGTTAATCAGGGCTTAACCAACTATATAGACATTAGTGATACACCCGAAAAGTGTGACGAATATCTCAATAAGTTAATGGTGCAGCTGGAAGAATTGGAGGGGAAATTTGTAGAATTTGATCGGTTTTTAGAGTTGATTACTCAAAAACGCGAAGAAGTTTATAATGCTTTTGAAAACAAACGACTCCAACTTACTGAGGCTAGAAACCGCAGAACGCTGAGCTTACAGCAATCTGCAGAACGGATTGTTTCGGGTATTGCTAAACGATTATCAGGCTTTAAAACCGTAAAGGATATCAATGCCTATTATGCTTCAGATATTATGGTGTCTAAAGTTAGAGACATTGCGGATCAGTTATTGGAGCTTGGAGATTCGGTTAAGTCAGATGATGTTCAAAGTAGGCTAAAATCAGTTTACGAAAATGCGATTCGCCAATTAAGGGATAAAACGGACCTTTTTGTAGATGGAGGAGATACAATCAAGCTCGGTAAACATCAATTTAATGTAAATACGCAGAATTTAGACCTCACTTTAGTACAGAGGGATGAGGATATGTACTTCCATTTAACCGGAACCAATTTCTTCGAGAAACTGGAGGATCAAGAGTTAGAATCAACACGCTCTATTTGGGATCAAAGTTTAGTATCGGAAAATAAAGTCATCTATAGAGGTGAGTATTTGGCTTATCAAATCTATCAACAAGCGGTTCATCAAAAGGAAGGAGTTGAACACCTAATTCATCTTACAGAAAAGGAGTTGCTAAAGCATGTGCAAGAGCATATGGCATCTAAGTTTGATGAGGGGTACATAAAAGGAGTTCACGATCACGATGCAACCCTCATTTTTCAACAGCTTTTATCTTTTCATCAGTCTTTAGGGCTTCTTAAATATGATGCTAAAGCTCGAGTTGTGTCCTATTTATGGTGGACTTTTTTAGTTTCAGCAGAGCGGAAAAAATTGTGGAAAGAACGATTTCATGCGCTGCGCTCGATAGCCGAAGTTTTCGGTAATGAGTATAAGCAAGAGAATGTATTAGAAGATTTGCGATTGGCTATATCGGATTGCGAATACCCGTTCATTCTCGATGAAGATACAGTAGAGATTGCCTCTGAATATGTGTATCAAGTAATACTTGGAGAGGTGCCTTTTTCGCATCTGTACGAGGCTTGGCATTTCCACGATGAGTTTCAGCAATATTTAAAAAAGCAAAGAGCTTTTAAGCGATTTGAGGATTCACTCTTACCATTAGTAGAAAAGCCTCATGATAAATTCGAGTTGATTCAAAGCTGGCTCCTGAGTTTCTCAGAAACACAAAAGGTAGATTCATCTCAAGATATTATTATGGAAGTTGCAGCTATGTTGATGCATAAGCAGCCTATTAACTTAGAGCATAAGCCAGTTAGTTCTATTTTGATAAGCGGTTTTAATGGAGATCATCCTGTTCTTAATGATAAAGCGTATTCCTTGAGCTACGCTGCTTTTATGCGCAAGCTGAAGAGGTATAATATGGAGGATGTCCCAAAATTTAAAGCCTATGTAAGGCTTAAAAAGGAATTGTTAGAAAAGAGAAAAGATGAGTTAAGGTTAGAGGCATTTAAGCCTAAAGTGCTCAGTTCTTTTGTTCGGAATAAACTTATTGATGAGGTTTATCTGTCTTTAATTGGAGACAATTTAGCCAAGCAAATCGGTGCAGCAGGGGATGCGAAGAGAACGGATTTAATGGGTATGCTACTGCTGATTTCCCCTCCAGGCTATGGGAAAACTACCTTGATGGAATATGTGGCCAATCGTTTAGGTTTAATATTCGTTAAAATAAATGGACCAGCTATCGGTCATCAAGTCACTTCGGTTGACCCGGCTGCGGCAGCCAACTCTTCGGCTAGAGAAGAGCTTAAAAAGCTCAACTTGGCTTTTGAGATGGGAGACAATGTGATGATATATATAGATGACATTCAGCATTGCAATCCAGAATTTCTTCAAAAGTTTATTTCACTCTGTGATGCTCAACGTAAAATAGAAGGTATTTATAAAGGTAAAAGCAAAACCTACGATTTACGAGGAAGAAAAGTGGCTGTAGTTATGGCGGGTAATCCATATACAGAGAGTGGGGAGAAGTTTCAAATACCAGACATGCTTGCCAACCGAGCCGATATTTACAATTTGGGAGATATTATTGGTGGTAAGTCTGATGTTTTTGAAATGAGTTACATAGAAAATAGCTTGACGTCAAATTCGGTTCTAGAAAAGTTGAGGCATAAAAATCAATCTGATATTTATGTTTTAATGGAAGCCGCAAAAGAAGGAAATTCCAAAGGCTTGCAACTAGAAGGCAATCATACACCTGAGGAGGTAAAAGAATATGTAGTGCTTATGCGTATGATGATTACCGTTAGGGATATTGTTTTATGCGTAAACAAAGAGTATATCGACTCTGCTGCTCAAGCAGAAGAGTATAGAACCGAACCACCATTTAAGCTTCAGGGTTCTTACCGAGATATGAATAAGATGGTAGAAAAGCTAAGTCCGCTTATGAATGAGCAGGAGCTTAAAACACTTATACTGTCTCATTATGAAAATGAATCTCAAACTCTAACACAGGCTGCTGAGTTTAATTTCTTAAAACTAAAAGAACTATTTCAGGTAATTGGTGATTTAGAATTAAAGAGGAAGCAAGAGATTTTAAAAGTCTTCCAACGAAATCTCCGTTTAAAAGGTTTAGGTGGAGATCGGCTGGTAGGCTTAACAGATCAGATTGAACGTATTAGCAATAGCCTAAACGATATTAGTAAAGTGCTTGGAAACGAGTCTGCAGACTCAGAGTAAGACTTTATTCTTCTAGAAAGTTCCATTGTAAAAAACCAATTCAATTGGTTTTTTACAACAAGCCAAACTCTTCTTAAACAACAATCAGCGTAGTTTTTTAGGTATAGGTTGTCGTTATTCTTCAATGATATGTCATTACATGATTACAAGGAAAACTTACTATTACTACAAGAAAAAGATTTTGATTCAGTCACATTTGTACTGTGATATTGGTGTAAAGAAATGGCCAGTTTTGTTCTTTAAGGAGTTAATTCAATTGAGTCTCAATTCCCGATCCTGCGATTGAATAGTTTAAATGTTTCGACATACTTTTCTTTAAAGGCTTTTCTGGCCATTTTTAATTTTACTTGTCATATCAATAGAATAGATATTAATCTATAGGAAGCGAGCTAAGTGACGTTTATGTTCATCTTGGCTCTTTTATTTTCTAAACCTTGGATAAAAGTTTTATTCTATTGGCTCAAAAACTCTTTTGAGAAAAAGCTTGGCTTTTTTACAATATACTGATTAATGAGGGTAAATATATCCAAGCAGCTTTAAGGAGTGTAAATAGCCCAACTCGTAAAAAGTAGAGAAATGGATAATAGATTAACTTTAATTCCTAAGCTGGGGGAGATAGCTGCGAAGCTCACCTCCTCCAAGGATATAAAGTCTCTACTCGGTTCTCTTGATTCTATTGTTGAGGATATAGTTAAGTGTGATTATAAAGCCTATTATATAATGAACGATAGGCGAAACCGCTTAAATCTAGTTCATACTAAAAACACTTCTTCCAAGCTTAAATTAATGGCGCAAAGCATAGCAGAAAGGAGTCTAGCTTTCTGGGTATGGGAGAATAATGATGTGGTTTCATTGCCATTCAATTCTGGTTGTAAGAAAATACCAGATATTAACCTTCCACAAGACGCTAAAGTTAGATCCAAGGTTTATCTTCCCATTAAAGGTCGAAAGGATAAAGTGATTGGTGTTTTAGCCCTAGCGAGTAATAAAGTAGATTACTTTTCGGAAGAAGCTATTTCCTTATTGAAATTTATTGGTAACCTGGTAGGGGAGGTATACTCTAATATTTTGCTTACCATGGCGCAAAAAAGAACCGAAAGGAACTTGCAAAGAGCCTTAAAAGAGGCCAATTCAGCTAAAAAAGCGAAAGAAGTATTTCTCGCTAAAATGAGTCATGAAATCCGAACGCCTATGAACGCCATAATAGGGATGGGTGGTTTAATGGAGCGAACAGTTTTAAACGATCAGCAGAAGAAATATGTTGATGCTATTTCTAGTTCTTCAAACCATTTGTTGGCATTAATCAATGATGTTCTTGATATTTCAAAAATTGAGGCAGAAGGTTTTGTATTAGAACAGCGGAGCTTTGATATAGAAGAAGAGATTCAAAGAATTATGCTGTCTTTTAACTTTTTGGCAAGTAAAAAGGGATTAGAATTAAACTTAAAGCTGGATCCTCAAATACCAAAAGTGGTGATTGGAGATTCTTTAAGACTTGGTCAGGTGCTCATAAATCTTCTCAACAACGCGATTAAGTTCACAGATACAGGAAGTGTTACGCTGAGCAGTAAGGTTTTGAAAAAGTCAAATAAGTCAAAAAGCAAACGTATTCAATTTAAAGTGAGTGATACCGGAATCGGTATTGATAAATCCTGTCAGGAAAAAATATTCAAGCGTTTTAAGCAGGCGGATGATAGCACCACTAGGCAGTATGGAGGAACGGGTTTAGGACTTCCCATAGCAAAAGAAATTGTATCCAAATACAAAGGTGAAATATGGGTAGAAAGCGAAAAGGGAAAAGGATCGGATTTTATTGTTGAAATTGATTTTCCAGTTGGAAAAGAGTCAACTCTCAAAAAGTCGTTTGTAAAACGAATATCCTACGATTTTTCCAAGCTTCATGTACTTCTTGTTGAAGATAATAAGATTAACAGTCAGCTGGCTACAGTTATACTCAAAGAGAATAAGGCTAAGGTCGATCACGCGTTTAGTGGAGTAGAGGCTGTTGATAAGGTTAAAAGCGGCAGATATGATCTTATTCTGATGGATATAAATATGCCTTTAATGAATGGGTACGAGGCCACCGCTATTTTAAGAAATCAATTAAAGATTGACGCGCCTATTATAGCGCTAACGGCAAACGTTGAAGAAGAGGTGAAAAACAAATGCCTTGAGGTAGGTATGGATGATTATCTGTTTAAACCTTTTAAATACAATGAGCTTTTAGCTAAAGTGGCTGAATATACTCTTGGCCTAGATGCACAAAAAGAAGCCGTTTAGATAAAAGTCTATTTTAAACCCAACTACTTTTTCTCAATAAAAAATTATCCCTTTACTTCGTAATGTTATAATTGAATATGCCATGAAGTTTGGAAAAGTAGATCACCCAGAATTAGTAGATTTCACGCTGCCCAAGGATCACCCTGGAACTGAAAAGATTCTTAAGACCAAGGGATATGCTTCTGAAAAGCCGGAGATTTTTGTAGGCTGTGCGAAATGGAATCGTACCGATTTAAAGGGATTTTATCCTAGAGGAACTAAGGATGAGTTGGTTTACTATGCATCACAATTCAACTCCATAGAGTTAAACGCTACTTTTTATAGGCTTTTTCCAAACGAACAGTTTGTAAAGTGGAAAGATAAAACGCCTGAAGGTTTTCGGTTTTTCCCGAAAATCACCCAAAACATTAGTCACCTAAAACGCTTATTGGATTTTGAGCGCATGGTAGACGAGTATGCTCATGCAGTAAGGCATTTGGAAGACAAGCTGGGTGTGGTTTTTCTTCAAATGCATCAAAACTTTGCACCAAAAGATTTTGAGCGAGTAGAAAAGTTTGCCAAATATTGGCCTAAAGACATTCCACTTACTATGGAATTTAGGCATCCATCTTGGTTTGAAGATGAAAAAGTGGCTAATGAACTATATGCCTTGTTAGAAGAGTATAATATCTCCAATACCCTTGTAGATACAGCAGGAAGAAGAGATTTAATGCACATGCGGCTTACTACCCCGTGGGTTTTTATAAGATATACAGGAGCTAATGTAGAGAGTGATTATACGCGCTTGGATGATTGGGTGATTCGATTAAAAAAATGGGCGGATCAAGGT
>CAZAJG010000023.1:63137-63951 GCA_964485405.1 uncultured Owenweeksia sp.
GGTCTAAAAGGAATCTACTTTTTTGTGCATCAAAATTTGGAGAAGGAATCCCCCTTATTATCCGCACATTTCATCAAAAACGTAAATGCTACATTTGGCTCTTCCCTAAAGATTCCCAATGAAGAAATAGGAGGAGGGAAGCTGTTTTAACAAAAAAGGGACATTAGCTCAGTTGGTTCAGAGCACTACCTTGACAGGGTAGGGGTCACTGGTTCGAATCCAGTATGTCTCACCAAACTGGATCGCTGTTGAAAATTCGACAGCGATCCTTTTTTTGAGCTCTGTAATTGCTTTATATCGTGGAGTATAGAGGTGAGGGTTTCGTTCATGCCATTGGTTCGAACTTTTTCCCCATCGAAGTACAGTTTATTCGGAAAAGTCGAACCGAGAATCTTTTTTTTAAGTTTCCAAGGGGCATTGAGATAAAATTTCTCCACATTCAATAAGAAGTCTATTGCCAGACTCATATACTTTTTAAAATCAGTGCTGATATTTTTGAGATCAGTAATTTGTAATTGGAACTGACTTTTCTCCTGATCGTATCGTTCTCGTATTTGCGAATAATCTTTGGCTGAAATATCACCATCTAAAAAAGTGTCTTGTAATCGTAATAAGCGGGCGTCTAATTTTTCCAGCTTTTGGGTTAACGTTTTCAATTGCTGGTTTCGATCTTCATCAGAGTGCCCGAGTAAATCTTTTAAAATAGCCGTATAGAGCTTTTTGGCTTCGGAAGTAATCTGTATTGAGCGTAACAGTTTGAGCAGGCTCTCGTGAGCGGTGTCTGCCCGAAAACGCTCCTTGCACCCCTTTCTAC
>CAZAJG010000024.1:0-8256 GCA_964485405.1 uncultured Owenweeksia sp.
GGATACGATGTGTTGCTATTGGATAGCCCGATCATCAGCCACTTAATTCAAAAGCTTGAAACAGAAAATGAGAAGCTTAAGTTTGCTAGAGTAGATAGCGATAGTATTGACAAGCTTATTCAAAAGGATGAAGAAATTCCTTCTAAACTTACCAAGGAACAAGTAGAAGCTTTGAAACCAGTTATTGAAGGCGCAGTAGAAGGGGGTAAGTTCACCGTTCAAATGGAAAATTTAGAGTCTGTAGAAAGTCCTTTTACCGTTACTGTTCCTGAGTTTATTAGAAGAATGAAGGAGATGAGTATGAGCGGAGGCGGTGGCTTCATGGGAATGGATAATATGCCAGAGATGTATAATTTAGTGGTAAATACAAACCATGAATTGGTCTCTAAAATAATGGACGAAAAGAATGAAGAAACGCAGAAAGCGTTGATCACAGAAGCTAAGGATTTGGCGATGTTGTCTCAAAATCTGTTGCACGGAGAAGCGCTAACCAACTTTGTTGAAAAGCGTTTTGAGCAATTGGCAGATTAAGAATAAACTGTATTATAATTTGATAAAAGCCTTCCAATTTGGAGGGCTTTTTATTTTATCGCCCTAAAAAGAGCACTATACTTTTGTAATGTTTATTTTTATCCATTAATATGCTGATTTTTCAGCGTAAATTCAATAGTAAACCACTAAATCGATTTGTTATGAAAAAGATAGTTTTACTCTTATCACTATCCGTAATTATATCTTCTTGTGTTACCGGAATTAAAGGTAATGGACAGGTAAAAAGAGAAAACCGGGAATTAACGGAGTTTGATAAAATTGATGTGAGTGGAGCATATAATCTATTCATTAAACAAGGAGATCAACAATCTGTAACGATTGAAGCAGACGCAAACTTGATGGACTTTATTCGTACTACCGTTGATGGTAAAGAGCTAAATATAAGCTCTGAAAAAAGCATTAGAGGGTATGAGAAACTCAATGTTTACATTACCGTTACTAAGATTAAAGGGATTGAAGCAAGTGGAGCCTGTGATGTAAAAAGCGATGGAGTTATTAAAACTAAATTTTTGGAATTAGATCTTTCTGGTGCTACAGATATGAGCTTAGAGTTAGACTGTGAAGCAATAGATGCTGATGCGAGTGGAGCAAGCGATATTAACCTTTCGGGAGAGGCGGAAGTAGCAGAGTACGACTTAAGTGGAGCTTGTGATGTAAAAGCATACGGTTTAAAGAGTAAGCGAGTTAAAGCAGATTTAAGTGGAGCAAGTGATGCACGTGTTTTTGTTACTAAAAAACTTCAAGTAAAAGCCAGCGGAGCAAGCTCGGTAAGATACAAAGGAAACCCTGAGGATGTAGTTTCTAGCACCAGTGGAGCGGCCTCTGTAACAGCAACAAACTAATTAAGATAAAATTTACCCAATATTTTTATGGATCTGGAACAACAAGTTTTGGAAAGGGCTAATTTATGGACCCAATCTCCTTATGACGATAAAACTACGGAAGAAGTAAACCGCTTGATTGATCAAGGCGGAGACGATTTAATTGATGCTTTTTATAAAGACCTTGATTTTGGAACAGGAGGCCTACGAGGTGTGATGGGGGCAGGAACCAATAGGGTTAACAAATACACCTTTGGAGCCGCCACACAAGGTTTAGCAAATTATATAAACCAGCAGTTTCCAAATCAAAGTAAAAGTGTAGCCATTGCCTACGACAGTAGAAACAATTCAAAAGCTTTTGCCAGACAAGTAGCAGAAGTACTCTCTGCCAATCAGATAAAAGTATATCTATTTGAAGAGCTTAGACCAACGCCTTGTTTATCTTTTGCCATTCGCCATCTCAATTGTAGCAGTGGTATTGTGATTACGGCTTCCCATAACCCTCCAGAATATAATGGTTATAAGGTATATTGGAACGATGGTGGGCAGTTGGTTCCACCGCACGACAAAGGTGTGATAGAAGAAGTAAGAAAGGTAAGTCCGGACCAGGTACGATTTGATTTTGATGAAAGTCTTATTGAAATGATCGGAGCTCAAGTAGATGAAGCCTATTTGAATAAAGTACAATCCCTCAGTTTAACTGATGCAGGAAAGAAGGACCTAAGTGTTGTTTTCACATCCATTCATGGCACATCTATTACCATGGTTCCACCTGCTCTTAAAAATGCAGGATTTGAAAAAGTAACCATTATTGAAGAGCAAGCTGAGCCTGATGGGAATTTTCCAACGGTAAAATCTCCTAACCCAGAGGAGGCGGAAGCTTTAAATATGGCTGTGGAAAAGGCTAAAGCTATAGATGCAGATTTAGTTATTGGCACAGACCCAGATGCGGACCGAGTAGGGTTAGCGGTTAAAAACACCCAAGGAGAAATTGAATTGATCAATGGAAACCAAGCAGCTTCCGTATTGATTTATTATTTACTTGAAAACTGGCGTTCTCAGGGCAAGTTAAATGGTAAACAGTTTATCGCAAAAACGATAGTTACATCAGATTTATTAGCTGTTATTGGTAAAGCTTACCAAGTAGAATGCCCTAATGTGCTAACGGGCTTTAAATGGATCGCTGATATCATAAAAAGAGAAGAGGGAAACCTAGAATTTATTGGTGGCGGTGAGGAAAGCTATGGCTATATGATTGGAGATTTTGTGAGAGATAAAGATGCTGTAGCCAGTGCTGTGTTGTTAGCGGAAGCTGCGGCTTGGGCTAAAGCCAAAGGATCTTCCTTTTATGAAACGCTATTGGATATCTATGTTCAGTTTGGTTATTATCAAGAAGCTTTAGTTTCCATTACCAAAAAAGGAAAGCGAGGAGCGGAAGAAATAGGAGAGATGATGGAATCTTTCCGGACTAAAACACCTACCGTGCTTGGTGGAGAAACGGTGGTGGAGATTTTAGACTATCAAAGTTCGCAACAAAAAAATCTACAAACTGGAGAAAGTAACCGTATCGACTTACCAAAAAGTAATGTCTTACAATTTGTAACAGATAATGGAAGCCGGATTACAGCTCGTCCTTCAGGTACAGAACCTAAGATTAAATTCTATTTCAGTGTGAATCAAAAGCTAGAAAGTAAAGCCGACTTTATTCAGGTTAGGGAGCAATTAATGGATCGTATCGAATCCATGAAAACTTCACTAGGCGTTTAACCAAAACATTCATTTTGATCAATAAAGGAGCTTATGTTTTGCTGTTTGTTTTGGCAAGCATCGTTTATATCATCGGTTTTGATGTTACTATAATGGATGTAGATTCTGCTCAATACGCCAGTATTAGTGAGCAGATGAATGAAACATCCAACTATTTACAGGTACAGCACAACGATCGTGATTACTTGGATAAACCGCCCTTGCTTTTTTGGGTAACCTCCTTTTTCTTTAACTGGTTTGGCTATGAGAACTGGGTTTTTAAAATAGGATCGTTTCTTTTCACCGTGCTTGGTGCATACAGCACTTTTAGATTGGGAAAACTACTTTACAATGAAAAGGTAGGTAAAATAGCTGCTTTGGTTTTATACACTTCTCAAGCCTACTTTCTGTTTAATAATGATGTACGTACAGATACCATTTTAAGCGGAACTGTAATTTTTGCGGTTTGGCAATTTATAGAATGGTTTACGAGCAAAAAGTGGAAATGGCTGTTTGGAGCAGGACTAGCAATAGGGCTAGCCATGTTGGCTAAAGGCCCGATTGGTATCGTAATTCCTGCGATGGCAATTAGCGGTTATTTTATAGGATTAAAGAGTTGGAAGAGCTTTTTTAGATGGGAATACCTTGTATTGCTTGGTATTGTAGGACTCACTTTGAGCCCTATGTTGTATGGTTTGTATGAGCAATTTGATAAGCATCCAGAGAAAGTAACCAAAATGGTAAGCCCTCAAGGTCAGATAGATGTAAAGGGTGTGAGCGGTGTGGAGTTTTATTTGTGGACACAAAGCTTTGGGCGCATTTCGGGTGAGAATGTCTGGAAAGATGGTTCTGGGCCATTCTTTTTCGTTCATAATTTTTTATGGTCATTTTTACCTTGGTCGCTGCTCTTTGTATTTGCTCTATGGGCAAAGATTAAGGAAACCTGGTTGCAGTTTAAACAAAAGAAAGGTTTTAGTGAAATGCTTACCGTTTTAGGTTTCTTACTACCTTTTATAGCATTATCTAAATCCACCTATAAATTACCACATTACATTTTTCCATTGTACCCATTTGCTGCTATTCTCATTGCTTGGTGGTGGATAGAATACTTGCCCAAAGCTAAGTCTATTAAATTATGGCAAAAAACAGCTTTTGTAACACAAATTCTGGTGGTGATAAGCAGTATGGCTATTTTGTATCTAATTTATTTCCAATTCTTTTTGGGAGCCTCTTGGTTGGACCTTACCGTAGTTCTGATATTGATGGGGGCAGGACTTTTCTATATGCTGAGTTATCGCAAAAAGGGAAGAATTAACTTTCTACTTGGAATTGCGCTGATTTCCGTTTCGGTAAACTTTGCTATGAACAGCTGGTTTTACCCTCGGCTGATGAAGTATCAAGGTGGAAGTCAAATGGTGGATGCAATCGATCAAGAAGATCTTTTGAGCGAGCCGGTCTACCTATACGGTTACTACAGCTTTAGTTTTGATTATTATTTTCCTTCCAGAGTACATATGCTCAAAACGGAAGATGTTGAAGAGGTGCTTAAAGACAAAGAGTGGATTTATGTAGTTTCTAAACCGGAACGGATAGAACCTCTTAAAAAATACTATTCGGTTGATCCTATTCGGATCGTTAGAGAACATGCCGTAACACGGCTTAATTTTAAGTTTTTATCCGAAGAAACAAGGGCGGAAACGTTAAATGAACTTTATCTACTAAAGGTTGGAAAAAAATCATAAATATTTCTTTCCCGTTGTAATGCTCCTTGTAGCTGTATTGGTACTACCTAAACTTTTTACAAAAGGTATGTTTATGGATGGTACTATTTATGCGGCCATCTCGCTTAATCTATCTAATGGGATTGGTAGTTTTTGGGATCCTAAGCTATCTGAATTCTTTTTTCCAAACTTCCATCAACATCCACCTTTAGCATTGTGGTTTCAATCGCTCTTCTTTAAGTTTTTTGGAGATCATTTCTGGGTAGAGAAGCTCTATTCCGGACTTATGCTAGTTCTGCATATAATACTAATACGGAAGTTTTGGAATCATATGTCGCCAAGAGTAGGGTATAGTTGGTGGTGGCCCGCGTTTCTATATCTTTTGATACCCACTATTTCTTGGGCATTCTCCAATAATATGTTGGAGATCACCATGGGAGTGTTTACAGGTTTAGCGATCTACCTATTATTACAGAATCGGAATTCTACTGGAACAATTATCCTATCCTCATTATGCATCGTCTTAGCCTTTTATTCTAAAGGTCCGGTATCCCTTTTCCCACTTATTACCCCGCTCGTTTTAAGTATCTCTTTCCGTGATTTTTCTATCCAAACGGTAAAAAATAATACCATGTTGCTTGTTTCAACGCTCTCTTTTTTCTTTATCGGGTATTTCTGGATCGATGGTGCGGAAATGAGTTGGAACGCCTACTTTGAAAGACAGGTGGTCAAATCTCTGGATGTTGATTTGGGTATTCGAAGAACATTTGTATTAGAAAGACTAGTTATGGAGATGTTGTTGCCAATTGCCATAGCTATCTTATTGCGTGTACTAGGTTCTTCAAGAGCTAGAGAATCGGTAAATAAAGCGTATTACCGTTTTCTTATAATCACGGGGTTTACTGCGGTTTTGCCTATTATGGTTAGTCCTAAGCAGTGGACGTTCTACATCGTTCCGTCTGTTTTTTACTTTGTATTGGCCTTGGCATTATGGAGTTTCCCAATTGTTAACACATTGGTTTTTAGAGCAAGCTTAAAAGTGCGTAAAGCCTTTTTAGCTGCAAGCGTTTTAGGAATAATAGGCTCAACTGTTTTTTCAATTTCTGAATATGGAAATAAAGCAAGAGATAAAGCTTGGTTAAGCGATATAGATAGTTTGGCTGTACATATTCCAAAAGGAGAAAGCATTGCCGGACATTCCTCTCTTTCTAAAAATTGGGGCTTGTTAGCGAATTTGGTTCGTTATCATGGATTAAGTGTTGATTTCGATTCAATTGATCACCAATATTTAATTGCTCCTTTGTCTGAACGTTCTATTCCAAAGGGATTTATGGAGATAGAAGGGGAGTGGCAGAAGTTGAAATTGTATAAAAAAAGAAGTGATGAATAAAGTGTTCCAATTTTTGTCTGCAGTTATAGTGTTAACTGCTTGCCAGTATGAAGGTGAAGTGATGGAAACAGAAAACGAGTTGGCGGAACATCAACATACCGTTTGGCGAGGGGTGATAAACTTAAATGATAGTATTGATCTACCCTTTAATTTTAATTGGGAAATGGATGGAGAGCAACCCAAAATGACTATTCGCAATGGAGAAGAAAATGTGGTTTCTACCGAAATTCTTACCAAGGATGACTCCACAAAGGTCTACTTTCCAGCTTTTGCCAATTATTTTGTTTTCAAAAAACATGAAAGCCGCATGTTTGGGTTTTACATAAATCCTGACGCTAAGAATTACAAACTTCCTTTCACTGCATTGTCTGGTGACTCTACACGATTCAAATCCAACGAAAAGAACTGTTGCGATATCAATAAAAAGTGGGCGGTAAAGTTTAGCCCAAATACAGAAGATGAATATCCAGCCATAGGGTATTTTAAACAAAAAGGAAAGGATGTAACGGGAACTTTTGTAACGGAAACGGGCGACTACCGCTATCTTGAAGGTGTGCTATCGGGAAACCGACTTCAGCTCTCCACTTTTGATGGCGCACATGCTTTTGTCTTTACGGCAAAGCTTAAGGAAGGAGATCGCATGGAGGGTAAGTTTTACTCAGGGCCAAGATGGCAAGAGCCTTGGTTGGCTTATCGAGATGATTCATTTGAGTTGAGCGATCCAGATTCGTTAACCTTTTTAAAGGAGGGTTTTGACAAACTGAGTTTCCGTTTTCCGGATAAAGATGGAAATCAAATTTCTTTATAAGATGATCGGTTTAAAGATAAACCGGTAATCGTGGAAATAATGGGAAGCTGGGGTCCTAACTGTCTGGACGAGTCTAGATATTTGAAGCAGGTTTATCAAAAGTACAATGCACAAGGCTTAGAGATTATTTCGCTAGCGTTTGAACGGTCAAAAAATACAGAGGTTGCTTTTAAACGAGTAGCCAAACTTAAAAAGGACCTAGAGCTTCCATATCCCATTCTATTGGCTGGGAGTTCAAATAAAATAGAAGCGGCTAAAAGCTTACCTATGCTCAACCATATTTTAAGCTTTCCAACCGCTATTTATCTAAATAGAGCACATGAGATAGAGAAAATACACACTGGCTTTTACGGCCCAGGAACTCCGCTTTATGATTCGTATGTGAGTGAGAACAAATTGTTGTTAGATCGGTTAGTAGGAGAAGAAAAGCAAGAGGAAAATTTATAATCTTTGCTGCAAGAAAAAAAATCAGAATAAATCTTTAATATAATGAACAACATTACCGTAATAGGTGCCGGTACCATGGGAAACGGAATCGTGCATGTATTTGCTCAAAAAGGTTACCAGGTAAACTTAGTAGACATTAGCCAAGCAAGCATCGATAAGGGTTTAGCTACTATTGGAAAAAATCTGGATCGTCAGATTAAAAAGGAAATTATAACAGAGGATCAGAAGGCAAACACATTAGGTAACATCCATACTTACACCGATCTTGAAGCCGGTGTTAAAAAGGCAGATTTAGTAATTGAGGCCGCTACTGAGAATGTTGATCTCAAGCTCAAGATATTTACAGATTTAGACGCTTTATGTGGCGCGGAAACGATTTTAGCGACTAATACATCTTCTATCTCGATTACTAAGATTGCAGCTGCCACAAAGCGACCAGATAAGGTGATTGGTATGCACTTTATGAATCCGGTTCCGGTGATGAAACTAATTGAGATTATTCGCGGATATTCTACATCTGATACAGTTACTCAACAAATTGTGGACCTTTCCAAAGATTTAGGTAAGGTTCCTGTGGAGTGCAATGATTACCCAGGTTTTGTAGCTAATCGTATTCTTATGCCTATGATTAATGAAGCGATCATTAGTCTTCATGAAGGTGTTGCTGGCGTTCAAGAAATTGATACGATAATGAAGCTAGGAATGGCGCACCCTATGGGCCCTTTACAGTTGGCTGATTTTATTGGCTTGGATGTTTGCCTTTCTATCTTA
>CAZAJG010000024.1:8266-37232 GCA_964485405.1 uncultured Owenweeksia sp.
CATGAGGGCTTTGGTAATCCTAAATACGCGCCATGTGCGTTACTTGTAAATATGGTAACAGCTGGTAAGTTAGGTGTTAAATCTGGTGAAGGATTTTACGATTATTCGGAAGGAATTAAAGCTGCGAAGGTTTCTTCCCAGTTTATATGAAACACGCTATTTCTTATAACCTTAAAAGCTCCAGAATAGGAGCTTTTTTTGTTAAGTGATAGATATCATTGTATAGGGTGCATCGATATTGTTGCTTAGCTGACCTCAATCTGATCCGATAGTTAGCAACTTTGTTCCTGTAAAGGAAAATGAAGTTTTGAACTAAATCGAATAATTATGACACATAAAAATATAATTGAAGAAGCCCTTAAAAATGGGATGGACTATAAGGCGTATAGAGATCTAATTGATGGTCTTTTACAGGAAGGTAAAACCACAGGCGAGAACCATAGTGAAGCTATGATTCATTACACGGAAATGAATGTACAGCGAATGAGTAAGTGGGATAAGCGTTTTACTCCATCTGAGGATGTGTTGGATGCAGTTAAAGGCTTAGGAAGTGAGACTTGGCTACTTATTACTGAGGGTTGGTGTGGAGATGCTGCTCATAGTGTGCCTGTAATTGCTGCAATCGCTGATCAAAGCGAAAACATTAACCTCAAGCTTGTTTTAAGAGATGAGAATCTGGAGTTGATGGATCAATATTTGACAAATGGCGGTAGGAGTATTCCTAAGCTAATTCGAATGGATGCGGATACTCTTGAGGTGTTAAGTACTTGGGGCCCTAGACCTGAAGAAACACAAAACCTGGTTATGACGGCCAAAGCTGAAGGGCGTGAGTACAGCGATTTTGTAAAAGATGTACAGATATGGTACGCTCGAAATAGGGGGCAAGCGATACAAGAGGAATTGTTGCAAAGTTTAACAAAGCACGCTCTATAGGTTTCTATTTATAGAATCCTTGTGATTGATATACATATTCTCAAAAATAGAATGGGCTCGTTGGAGGAAATCTTCATCGAGCCATTTTTGTATATCCCCAATGTTAGAAGCTCGTTCTTTCGGTAATTTATAGCACTGCTTCATTGGACCCGCTTCTATTTCAATGTAGAAGTGATTTTCTTGACTGTATACAACAATCCGGTATTTGGGATGCGGAATGGTAGCATGAATTCTCATAAGTTGAATTTGGCGGAAAATTAAGACGTTTTACCTTGAGATTAACGAAGAATAGGAACTTTTTCCGTGTAAAGTCTACCGTTGTATTCAACACTTAGTAGGTAAATTCCCGATCTCAAATTTGCTGTATTGATATGGTACTGATCTTTAACCGTAAGGGATAGCGTACCCTTTTTGAGCAAGGAACCTTCTATAGAATTGAGCTGCCAAGAGTTGTTTAACATACTCTTTTCCGCTTCCAATACCAATACTCCATCTTTTATAAAGGCGCTAAAAGGTTTGTCTGTATCAAAATCAATGTCAAAATCAGATAGGCTGTAGTGCAGTAAAAATCTTTCTTGAAAGCTATTGTCTTGTGTAAATCGATAAGGCGACTCTCCAAGTTGATGCCACATCCCGGTTTTTAAATCCTCTAGGTAAACCATCCAACCCTCTGGTTTGGCGGTTAGTTCAATCTGGTTTTCATGATTATTGCCGGATATAACACCGATGAGATGATTGTCATTATTTAAAGGATAAGGAAGTACATTAATACTTAAACGTTTTTGGTCCGCTTTAGAAAAAATAGAAGCAACATCCGTGTAGGATGTTAAAAGCTTTCTGGAATCTTCATCAGGAGAAAAGTTTAACGAAGCATCCGAATCGAATCTTAAAATGGTTTCATCAATTTTTTGGGATCTCAGATTCGTTGTTTTTAAAACAATTATATCCAATGGATTGCTTTCTACTTTAAAAAAGCTGCTTGTTTCACAAGTGGTCGTTTTATCTTCATTATTTAAGCCGAAGTTTCTAAAAACATCTCCAGAGCCTTGAGCGCCTTCTGTGGCGGTTTGTACATAAAAACCTTGAAAAGGAGGTATGTATTGAGTAGCGCCTAGCGTTCCAATGCCACTAGAATAGGTAGCGTAATTGGTATTCTCTTCATCCCAAACATGGTAGCCTATGGCAATACTGGCAGCTGTTATATCATCATCTACCACATCCCAATCTAAGTTGCAAGGGTAGGGGTTCGCTACCAAATTCCAACCGCCATTGTTCTCATTTACAATTTGGCTCACATTTCCGCTATTAAATACTCCGCTTAGTGTAACTGTCCAAGGTGCGGTGCTAAAATTAGAAGAGCTGTCTAAGTAAATATTCCAGCCTCTATCGGCTTTAAAGTCTTGAAAAGAATCTGTAGATGACCTCCATGTTCCATAGGCATTTGTTGCTCCAAAACCTATATCGGTTCCAATATCAGTAGATGGATCGTAATACCACATATTGCAATAGTTGCAAGTGTCTAAAGACACTCCATCTAGTGGGTGAGTAATTTGCCCATTATCGTTTACAAAATTGAAATCAGCGAAAGTTACATCCGAAAATGGCGATCCTATATTGTGCCAGCCTTCGGTATCGATATACTGCTCAAAAGTTGCATTGATGGCTGGGCCACTATATTGTGCAAATCCGGTATTATCTGCTTCAAAAGTTAAGGTTCCTGAGTTGATGATGGTTTCACGAATAATTAAACAAGAGGTGGGGTCCATTTTGAGGGTGGCTCCTGCGGCAATATCTACGTTGGTTACAGACACACCTTCATCAACAATAGCTGAACTCCCACTTAAAATAAACAAGGTTTTTGATGTGTCGCCATCTTCATCAGAAGGTGCATGATCTGTAATTGTACTTAAACCGCCTCTCCATTCTGTACCATCCCAGATGATGAAACCCGTTTGTACTAAGGTGAAGAATTGCGTTCCACTAAAATCGAAATTCGCTGTATAATAATCTGTACCATCAATATCCGTAGTACCTAGAGTTACATCTTGAACGTTACTCGTAAATGCATCATCATCTGCTACGCGTAAGGATAAGCCTCCATAGCTAAACAGACTGCTAAAGAAACCATCCACATCCGTTTTAGGAAAACCGAGTTGAACTTCAGGTACGCTTCCAGATTCTTCAATACGCCATGTCCGTTGCAGTTGATTGATTACGCCACTTTGAGGAGAAAGGCCGGAATTATCAGAAACACCGGTAAGACTTCCATTATTATTACCCCATGCTAGAAACTCACTGTTGGATATGAAGACTCCTGAATTATTGATATTAGAAGTACTCAAACTACTTAAGCCGATGCGAACTAAGGCATCGGTACTTACGGATTGAGATTGCTTTTGTTCTAAACCACTCGTACCATCTCTCCCAATTACGGCCACATCATTTTGATAAGTTGAACTGGTACTTGGGTTCCAGAAAATAGTGGAATTGTTACTCGCTATGTAGTTGTTGGAATAGGTAATTCCATATTTGGTGGCTAAATAGGATTCTATTCTTGTGCGGTTTGAAGCAGTAAAGGCGACATTGTTGTAGTAAATCATTTCCATGATTTGACCATTAAAACCTTCTCCCGTGCTTACATCAATACCTCCATCGTATTGTGTATCGTTATTAATTACCCCAATACCTACCGCGCCAGTATGAGATAATAGAGAGGAGGGAGCCGTAGCGTCTGTCATTACTAAATTACCGTTCAAATAGCCGTCCCAACGGGTATTTGCTCCATCAAAAACAAAGGTAAAAATGTAATCTGTATTAATGGTTATGGCTGTTGAAGCAGCATTATCTATACTGCCATTCCAGATGTTGCCCACCAAAAGTCCTGCGTCAATATAAACGTTCATTCCATTAGTGGCACCGCCTTCTTCAAATAACAATTGTCTGCTGTTTACATCACTTCCGGTACGAAATGCAATGGAATACGATTTTTCAGTATTCTCGGCCGAGTTGATTTCTGGAGCGTTTGCTATGGTAAGGCCACCCGTTACAGATGAAAAATCTAAAGCAGGATTAAAATTGGTCAAAACTTCATCGTAAGTTGGCCCTGGAGAAACTTCCGAAGCATCATTTCCATTGAAAGTTTGGTCTATGATGGCAGTTATTGTTGAACCCTCTGTAGCTGTAGTAACACCTTTGTCGGATTTTAGCCAAAAAACTAAACCTGCCGATACGTTTCCTGGTATGGAAAAATCATCATCGGCTATTGTAGCTGAAGCAGTGGCGTTACCTATACTAACCGAAGATGGAGTTGGATTACTGATTGTTAAGTCTAGTGTTTCTGTACCTTCCTCAAAAGCATCATCGCTAACTACAACGGTAAAATCTCCAGAGATACTATTGTTCGGAATGGTTATTTGTGAACCACCTGCAATAGCTACATAATCGCTTCCGCTAATGGCGGTTCCCGTTCCCGCATCACTAATATCAAATGTAATGGCACTACCTGAAGTATTTGTGGAAAGCAATGTTACCGTGTAAACCATGTTTACCGGTCCATTCTCATCACCATTGGTGGTTACACTTAAATTTGCCCCTCCAATAGTAAAACTAAAGTACTCTCCATTAGCAAAATCAACATCTGCCTCCCAATTTGTTCCGTTTAATGTCATGGGGGTGCTCGTAGCACCACTACTAAATATGCCATCCGCGTCTTGTACTAGGTTTAGGGAGCTTACTTGAGGCAGTTTAGGAATTTCTGAACTACTATTATCAGGTATCTGAATTCTAACCGTTCCAACAGTGTTGGTTTCTTGAACCCTCCATACTCTCTGCAAAATTTGATCTCCAGGCGGAGCTCCTGCAGTGGTAAAGGACAACGCACCCCTGTTATTTCCCCATACCAAAAAGGATTTATTGGAAGTAAAAGCATTGTTGTTATCATCATTTGTACTTTCAATACTTCCAAGGCCTACGGTAAGTAAAGTACTATCCGATGTAGATTTAACTTGTTTTACGTTAATTCCAGATTCTTCATCTAAACCGATACCAGCCACATCGTTTAGATAAGCTGCATTTGTGGTGGCATCCCAGTAAACAGTAGACCCATCTGATGCCAAATAATCAGACCCTAAAGAAGTAGCATACTTTAATCCTAAATAGGTTTCTAAACGGTTTCTTTCGTTGGTGCTAAAAACAGTGTTATTATAATAGGCTATCTCCATAAAGTAGCCAAGAAAGCTTTCTCCGTTATTAACATCAACATTACCAACAAATTGAGTTCGGTTATCAATAACTCCAACTCCTGCCTCTCTACCATGTGAGGGAAGAAGGCTATTTACGTTGGTAACACTGCCTGCAAGAGTACCATTTAAGTACATATCGCAACGTGAATTATTTCCATCATAGGTAAAGCTTACCACATAACTCGTATTTGTATTTAGCGCTGTAGAAGAGCTATAGTCTACGTTTGATCGGAATAGATTAGCAATCAAGGATCCAGATTCAATGTATAGGTTAATTCCGTTTCCACCACCACCTTGTTCATAAACCACCTGTCTGGTATTTATATCCGTACCGGTTTTAAAGCTTACGGTAAAGGACTTGGCTGTATATCCGTTTTCATCTGTATTGATATCTATATCATCCTCTATCGTAAAACCGCCTGTATTAGATGTATAATCCAAGGCTGGTTTGTAATTGTCTAAAGCAGAAACATAAGTAGGGGAGGTGCTTACAGCGAAAGCGTCATTGGCATTGCCCGTTTGGTCTAACCAGTTTGTTACCAAAGCTCCATCAATGGTGGTTGATGTTCCTGCATCGGCTTTATACCAAAACACAAGATCTGTAGTTACTCCTCCTGGTGTAGCGGCATCATTATCGGTAATGGTAGCGGTTGAGCTAGCTGTACCAATGGTAATCGTGATATTTGAGGGATTACTTATAGTTACTGTAAGGGTTTCCTCTGCTTCTTCCAAGGCATCATCTATAACCGGGATAGTATAAGTACCAGTTACCTGACCAACTGCTACACTAATTTGAGCCCCTCCTGGGATTGCTGTATAATCTAGTCCACCGGAGGCACTACCAGTTCCTGCATCAGCTATATCAAAAGTGATTGGACTACCCGTGTTGTTTGTAGAAGGAAGAGTTACTGTAAAAACCATATCAATAGGTCCTGTCTCATCTCCGTTTACGGTAGCACTTAAAGCGGCTCCTTCAACCGAAAAAGTGAAAAAATCTCCATCATTTAAATCAATATCGGTCTCCCAGTTATCGCCTACTAACACCATGGAAGTGGCGCTTGATCCGGAAGAGAAATCCCCATCACTATCTACTAATAACTTCAAACTGGTTGCATCAGGAATTTTATTGGTTAATGAACTGGAGTTAGATGGAACACTAATCCTCACAGTTCCCACAGTTCCTGTTTCCTGAACTTTCCATTGCCTAGTAAAAATAATAGACCCAGAGGGTGCTCCTGTATTGGTAAAAGCAAAGCCGCCCCCATTACTTCCCCACTGTAAAAAGCTATTATCCGCACTAAAAGCATTGGTGTTAGAGGCATTATCGGTTTCAATAGAGCCTAAAGCGATTGTAAGTAAGCCATCTGAAGTTTGTGAAATAGACTGTTTTTGATTGAGATCACTATCGTCATCCCTACCGATTCCAGTAATATTATTTGAATAAGGAGAATTTCCTGAAAAATCCCAAAAGGTAGTTGTGCCATCTGATGCCACATAATCGGTATTCAAAGGAATCCCATATTTTAAAGCTAAATAAGACTCTACCCGTGCTCTTTCAGCTGATGTGAAAACGTCATTATGGTAGTAAGCCATTTCCATAATTTGACCTTGAAACGGTTCGTCATTTGAAGATCCGATATCGCCTACATACTGCGTATTACCATTTACAATCCCCATTCCGGGGTCTCCACCGTGTGAGTTCAATGAAGTTGGAGCGGTAACATTGTTAATTACCTGACTACCATTTAAGTATCCATCTATTCGAGTGTTTCCTCCATCAAAAGTGTAGGTGAATATGTAATTTGTATTAGCAGAAATAGGGGTTGATCCGCTAAACTCTACACTACTGTTGTATAGATTTACAAAAAGAGAACCACCATCTATGTATAGGTTCATACCACTTCCACCACCTCCTTGTTCATATACCAACTGCTGTATAGTTACATCCGCTGTTTTAAAAGCAATACTGTAGGATTTAGCAGTAGAACTTGATGTGTTTATACTGGAGTTATCTGGAACAGAAAGCCCTCCCGAAGCAGCACTAAAATCTACTAAGGGGTTAAAATTAGCGGATGCTCCCTGATAAACCGGACCTGTGGTTATTTCTGTGGCATTGATTGCATTAACCGTTTGATCATTCCATGTGGTAATAACAGTACCATTTGTTGTTGTAGACGTTCCCTCGTTAGCCTTATACCAAAAAGTTAAATTGGTTGAGTTTCCACCTGGACTTTGAGCTTTTAAAACCCCACCAAGAGTGATGCAAAGTAAAAGCCAGAGTGCTTTTTGCATTGCTAAGCGGATGTTTAAATGTTTTTTGCGAAGCTCCATAGGTGTTTACAGCAAAATATATCCTGTAAAATTACTTAAAATGCCAGTGCTACTGCTTGAGAATGAGTTTAAGAGTCTCTATTTTGCGATGAAAGAGAACCGACACTTGTTGGGGTGTAAAGAAGTGGGGTATACCTATCTTACAATAGATATTTTTTCGGTGAATGTTTGGCCGTTGGTTTGTGTGGTAAATATGTAAATACCAGAGTGGATATGACTTGTTTCAATACCAAAATTGGATGCTCTACCCGCTACGAAATTACCTTCACGGACTAAGCTTCCTGTAATGGAATAAAGGGCCCAATTTCCACCGGAGTTATTTCTTTTAATTTGGATATTTAATAATCCGTTTTCTATAAAAAGTTCATACGGTTTAAGGGCGGGAGACCTTGCGTTTAAACGATCATCGCCAAAATGAAGTAAAAAACGTTCGCTAAATCGAGCATCAGATTCAAAGGACAAGGGTTTATTTGCGGGATGCCAAATTCCGGTTTTTAAGTCTTCCAGAAAAATAGTTAAGTCTTCCGGTTGTTCTACGATTTCAATTCGAACCCTCGTTCCATTTTGAGCCCTTACACCTAATGGGATACTATCTTGAGTAGTTGGGAAGTCCAGAGTATTAATAGACATGGTGTGCTCATCTACTCGTGAATATACATTGGTTATATTCTTTGCTGAGGAAAAAAGTTTGTGAATATCTCCTTCATCTATGAATAGCTTAGAAGCTCCACTTTCAAAATTTATAAGGGTTTCGTCTATTTTTTGGGATACTAAGTGGGTGGTTTTGATTCGAATTAACGGTTTTTCCTTTTTGTAAAAAGAAGGGGTTTGGCAAGTTGTAGATCGGTCTGTTTTTGAAATGCTGAACGTTCGGAATATATTGCTTTCATTCTGTGGCTGAACAGCACTGGTTTGCACATAATAGGCTTGAAAAGGAGCAATGTTGTTTGTAGCACCTAGCGTTCCTACTCCGCTTGCATAGGTAGCAAAGTTGGCATTAGATTCATCCCAAATGTGATACCCTGCTGCAATTCCATTTACACTTAGGTTATCATCAACGGTATCCCAATCTAAGCTTGTAGAGTAGGGGTTGGCTACTAAATTCCAACCACCATTATTTTCATTTACGGTTTGGTCTATATCTGCGTCATTTGTAGTTCCACTAATGGAGATTGTCCAAGGTGCAGTATCGAAATTAGACGAAGCATCCAAGTGCAAGTTCCATCCCTTGGTAGCCGTAAAACTTTCAGTTCCATCTGTTGAAGTGCGCCAAGTACCAAAAGCATTGGAACTACCAAAACCTATATCCGTACTATTATCCGTAGAAGGATCATACCAACATAAATTACAGTAATTACAGCTGTCTAGAGATACGCCACCTAGAGGGTGATTGATTCTACCGTTATCGTTTTCAAAACTAATATCATCAAAATCTGTATCCGAAAAAGGGGAGCTTATTAAGTGCCAGCCTTCATTATCAATAAACTGTTGAAAGGTAAGGGTAGTGGCAGGTCCGTTGTATTGGCCATAACCCGAAACACTGGCTTCCATTAAAAGAGACCCATTATTGGCAATGCCATTTCCTAATATTAAACAAGCCGCTGGATTAACCCTGGTAACTGCTGAGTTTGCAATATTCAACGAGTCTACTTGCACGCCTTCGGTAATTTCTGCGGTATCCCCGGCTAATATGAATAAAGACTTACTTACATCTCCTAACTCGTCAGACGGGCCGTGATCCGTTAGTGTACTTAGACCGCCTCTCCATTCGGTTCCTGTCCAGAGGATAAACTCCTTTTGAATGATGGAGAAATACTGAACCCCACTAAAATCATATTTGCCTGCATAGTTTATCGCACCATTTACCGTGATTTCAGAAAGCGGTATATCAACTACATTAGTGGTTAAGCTGGCATCATCGGCTACTCTCAAATGGTAATTTTCAAACTGCGAGTAGGTTAAATAGTCATCAATTGAGTCTTTGGGAATGGCAATCTGAACACTATCAATAGTTCCCGTTTCTACTATTTTCCAAACTCTTTGCAATTGATCAATCACTCCACTTTGAGCGGTTAATTCTGTGTTATCGGCAACTCCATTTAAGGCGCCATCATCATTTCCCCAGATCAAAAAACTTTTATCGAAACCAAATGCAGCTGTGTTTTCAATATTGTCTGATGCAATATCACCTATACCGATGGTAATTAGTGCATCGGAGTTCTCTGATTTGGACTGTTTTTGAGTGAGACCACTTTCACCGTCTGCAGCAATTCCAGTGATATCATTGTTGAAACCTATATTCGCTGAAATGTCCCAATAGGTGAGGGTCTCATCTGCTGAAATGTAATCTGAAGATTTGGTAACACCATATTTTATGGCTGTGTAAGACTCTAATCTAGCTCTTTCAGCAGCCGTATATACTTGACGATCGTAATAAATCATTTCTAGAATATCTCCTTGAAATCTCTCTCCAGAGGATACGTCCGTAGTAGGATTAAACTGAGTATCATTTGTGATTTCTCCAAGTCCAATATCCCCGGAGTGGTTGCTTAAGGTGGAAGGAGGGTTCGGTAAATTAGAGCTCAGACTACCGTTTACATAAACATCTATCTCTGTATTACCTCCATCATAAACATAGCTCACTACATAGGTTGTATTTGGGGTTATGGCGGTAGAAGTTGCATTATCAGCACTATTGTTCCATAAATTGGTACTGAGATTATTACCGCTGATGTAGATATTCATTCCATTGGTTCCTCCTCCTTGTTCATAAACCAATTGCCTTGTACTTACATCATTTCCCGTTCTAAGTACAATGGTATATGATTTTGAATTGTAGCTTCCAGAACCATTATTTATGAAAGCGTTATCTGCAAGAATCATTCCCCCAGAGCTGAAGTTGACGCCTGGATTGAAGTTAGAAACGATTGAACTAAATACAGGACCACTGCTTATTGCGGATGCTCCGTTACTATTTCCAGATTTATCTACCCAAGTGGTTACTGAAGCTCCATCTGTATTTCCACTTGGCCCATCATTGGCCTTGTACCAAAATATAAGATCATCTGTTACACCAGCAGGAGTAGCTATATCGTTATCGGTTATAAAAGCCAGCGCACTAGATGCACCAATCACAACGCTCATATCAGAAGGATTGCTGATAGACATTTCTAGAGATTCAATGTTCTCTTCAGCAGGGTCATCAAAAACGGTAATGGTAAAAGAGCCTGTTTGAGCGCCATTGGTTACCGTGATTTTTGCGTTTGCAGTAATGGCTGCGTAATCAGATCCGCTTGTGGCAGAACCTGTCATAAGGTCGTCAAAGTCAAAATCAATATCGTTACCGGTACTGTTTACAGAGGTAAGGGTAACGGTATAAACAATATCTACGGGGCCTGATTCATCTCCATTAGTTGTAACGGAAAGAGCTGCACCCGGAACGGCAATGGTGAAAAATTCTGCATCCGCTAAGTCGGCTGTGGCTTCCCAATTATTACCGTTTAAAGTTAAGGGGATAATGGTAGGAGAGGAGAAGCTACTATTGTCATCTACCAGCAGATTTATGGCGGTAGCAGTTGGTAACTTAATCATTTCGCTACTAGTGCTAGCGGGGAATTGTATGGCTACATTTCCTACCGTTCCGGTTTCTTGAACTTTCCAAACCCTATCTAGAAGTAAGCCAAAAGCTCCACCAGATGTACCGAAGTTTATGGCTCCATTGTTATGTCCCCAAACCATAAAATCATTTACAGCAGAAAAACTATTGCTGTTGTTGGCATTACTGGTTGCAATGCTACCTAACCCAATACTAACGAGACCACTTATGTCTGCTGATTTGTTTTGTTTTTGGTTTAGATCACTCAGTGTATTATCTCGTCCTATACCCGTAATTCCATTGTTAAACCCTGCGTTGGTAGCGCTACTCCAAAACGTAGTACTTCCATTTGAAGCCAAATAATCACTCCCTAAACTAACTCCATATTTAGTAGCCTGATAGGATTCAATTTGATTGATTTCGGTACTATTGAGTACGTTGTTATTGTAATAAGCAAATTCATGCACCTGCCCTGAGAATGGGTCTCCAGAGGATACATCCTGATTGCCATCATATTGAGTAGTTTGGTTAATTACTCCTAAACCAATTGCTCCTGTATGAGAAGGAAGACTGTTTTGAACATTTCCATCGTTAAAGGCGGCTGAACCATTTAAGTAAGAATCCCATCGTGTATTGGCACCATCGTAAACAAAAGTGAGAATATAAGTAGTATTTGCCTCAATAGCAGTCGATGCAGCATTATCTGAACTACTGACCCATAGGTTGTTGTATATTCTACCATTTTCAATATATAGGTTTAACCCGTGCGTTCCCCCTCCTTCTTCATACACCAGTTGTCTGGTAGTTACATCACTTCCTGTAGTAAGCGTAATAGAAAATGATTTTGCTGAGCTAGCAGATGTATTAATGCCATTATCGTTTGCAATACCAAAACCACCAGCGGTAACAGAAAAGTCTACAGCTGGGTTAAAGCCTTTTAGGATAGATAAGTAGTCTGGGCCCGTAGAGAATTGATTAGCAGTATTTCCGTTACCAGTCTGATCTGCCCAACTGGTAAGGGTTGCTCCATTTGTAGTGGTAGAAGTTCCTGCATCAGCCTGAAACCAAAATACTATATTGCTAGATACTCCTCCAGGGCTTTGTGCCTTAAGAAGGTATCCAGAAATTAAAAAAGCAAGGAGTAATGCTTTTTTCATTGGACAGCAAAATATTTAAGAGGACTCATACGATGCTTTGTGATATTGGGTACTTCTAAAAATTACTTTGTTTCAAAGTCATTAAGGATCTCCATATAAAGTGAATACAACTCGGGTTTGATAGGTATCGGCATCTACCGCCAAGCTTATTCCGTCAATTCTATATTGGAGATCAATATTATTTACAGTGCCTTCACCAAAAATAAAGTCTTGTTCTAAATCTGTAATTTGTATGTAACCTGTAACAGAGGTGCCAATGTTTACCCCAGAACAAGTTCCACATGCTGCTCCTATACTGGTTCTTTGAGCAGATGGAATAAAGCTGCTTGGCCAGTTAATATCTTCTTTACTTACCGTTATCTTCCAACCGGTAGAAGGGGAAATACCTGCAATATCCAATCGATTAAAAGTTGAGGAGGTTTCTAGGGAAGAGTTTAAGTCACTCCCCGCTTCGTTAACACTCGCTAAATCTCCTCCATCTAGATCTGTACTCCATCTAGTTACTTGAGAGCGAATAATTTGAGCATGGCTACTGGTTAATACCAAGAGTATGCTTCCCATAAAAAAACTAATATGTAAAAACGATTTAGTCATCAACTAGGGTATAGGATATTATAATCGGGCCACTGTTTTGATTGTTTATAGAACCATAACTCCCGGTTAAAAAATGGAGGGAGAATGTTAATTGATGCCCATTACCAAAGCTATCTCCTGTAAAGGCACCTTCTATACCTGTAACTATACTTTGAGAAATGGAGGATAAAACTATCGTTCCCAGTGCGGGGGAACCCAATGTGCCACCACCACCCGTGGCCGTAGCTACATCTAGTCTCAGCTCAAATCCATCAGGAACACTACCGGAACTTATTTCAACTTCAATATGTCTGCTGGAAACATCACGGTTAGAGCAGGAGTAATTAATCCAGTTTTCTGAGTTTGTAAACAATGGGTTGGTACCAATTGGATCTCCAGCTTCATCTGGTGCGCTTAGTGTAATAGTGAGGTTAGAGCTTGATCCGCTGGTTTCTAAGTCCATTAAAGCAATAGGCCTCATATCAACATCAAAAGTAGTAGAGCCAGTGAGTCCAAAAATAGGGTTACCGGGTTGACCAAAGGCCATAAGAGCCGAAAGGCATAGAACAATAGATATGCAATTCCTCATTTTTGTCATCGTCTCGTTGTAACAAATAAGATCAAAAAACACCAGCCTGTAGGATTTGGCTAAGATCCGTATCACTTATTTCGTTCCCCCTTTGGTTTTATCATGGCTTTTAGCGGTGAGCCTGATTGGAGGACTAACCATTCTCAACTGTTTTTGTTTTCTTCTTGCCTTAAAATTAACGCTGCGTGATTCTCCAGCTTTAATTTCAATAGTTGTTTTCGTTTTATTGTAAATAAAGTTATCGTCAAGCGTAGATTCAATCAGTCTCAATTTCCATTTTCCGGGACGGATGTAATCAAAAGAGAAGTTTCCTAGAGTATCACAAGGTACAATGTGCCTTTCCTTACCGCTGTTAATCTCAATGTAAACGGGTCTAAACTTTTTAGATTTATTATCTAGGAGCTCATTTTTAATTTTTGGATACATGATACTTCCTTTGATATGACCAGCTTCTACCACCTTAATATTTAGGTCGGGAATAGGATTTGCTTCTGTTACTTCTACCTTAATAGGCAAAGGTTGTTCGGTAATCTGGTTAATACCCATACTGGAACGATCAATAGAGAGGTAGTAGGTTCCGTATGATAGTCTTGAGAATATGAACAAGCCATCCTCATCAGAAACAGCTTTACTTGAAGTAATTTTTAAACGGGCCCCTTGAATTCCAGTGGAGTCTGAAGTAAATAGTCTACCTCTTATTTTCCCTTGATTCTTTTTCTTTTTCAGAGGCATATTAAAGCGGTAGGTATAATTGGCGGTAATAAAAAGACTTCTACCTTCTAGTTGCAGTCTAGGCTTAGCATAACGAGCCGTAACCGATACGTTATGGTTGCGAGCAATACTTTGGCTCCATAGGAATTCAAATTGATCTTGAGTTTCATAAATGTCTTCAAACTCATAGCTACTCCTGTAGGCTAGTGATATTCTGGAGTTTACTCCATACCTCCAAAAGAGTCGTCCTCCTGCCACAAAATTGCTGATGCGCTCTATCGCATAGCGATTGGTGTTTAAATATATTGTGTTAATGGAAGCACGGAAGTTTTCACCAAACTTTACAGATCCGCTTACCCCAGCGGTATAACTTGCTGTTATACTGTTCCCCTCGGGTAATAAAAAGTTATTGTTCCTTCCATATTCAGTATAAGCCTCATAATCCCAAGCCTCAAAATTTTGGCGAAATGAAATTCGATTAATAAACTCGGTATAATCAAATCTTTTTGGCTCAAATCGGTCTGTTCTTCGCGTTTGTCCAGCTCTAAATTCCAATACGGATATATCGTTAAATCTATAGTTAATATTCGCCAATGCGTTATAAGAAATAGGAGCAGCAACAAAGAAGGTATCTAAAGAAGGATTGCTGTTTCTATAGTTTGAGATGATGCCAATTTGAATTTTATCAAACCTATAGTTCGCATTAAGGGAACCAATCTGAGAGTTTCTTAAAAACCCCGGGAAGTATAGGTCTGCGTTTAATGCTCTAGCTGCTACTTTAAACTTGCCTAGAGTGGTGGATGCGCTAACATCAACCGCATAACCTTCTTTTTCTCCAGTAGTACCATAGGCAACCTCTGAACTGAAATTAAATTTTTGTGACGTATAGTTGGTGAAAAAGGTAGGGACAATAGCCGATGAATCTGGTGCATTAAAGTTTTTCACCAAAGTAGCAGCACCTACTGTAAATTTATCATTGGCAACAAACTCTAATTTTGAGCCATACTCATCCGTTAAATCTGGAAAAAAACGACTTCTACCATAAAAACCATGTAGAACGAAGCGTTTCATTTTTAAAGATGTATTAACACCTCTTACAAATCTACCCCGTTCTGTAAGGTTGGTAACATTAAGGGTTTGATCACCAACCCAAATATTGAAGTTATCGCTTGTATAACGAGCAAAGTATTCTGCAAAATTTCCAAATAGGGAATATTGAACACGGTCAGGACCTTTTAACCGTATCTCTAACTTATCATTTTTGTCTTCGTTCAGCGTTCCTTTGGCATACAGTTCTCCCTGAAACGCTTGTATGTATTCGCCACTGGTTTCTCTAGCCAAATAATTAAGAGATAATTGAACCGGAAATCTTTGGTAAGGATCATCTTGATACTTAACATCCGGGAAGACTTCTATGTTATTCAATTGAGTGGTAACCGTGTCGAATGCCTCACATTCTAGTTTTAAGCCATAAACATGGTTTCTCACTTTTGAAAAAGATTGCGGAGCTTTTACTTGAATATCAACGGTTTTAGATTCACCAGGCTTTAAGTAAAGTGTGTCTTCTTGAGTAAGGTTGGCATTTTTCCCCTTTAGCTCTAGTTCAACCGGTACGTTGCTGTTATTAATGATTTGATAGCTATTCGAGAACTCTTCATCAGAGGTAACAAAGGTGCGTTTGGTAAGATTTTCTACTCTTACTTTAAAACCCTTTCTGATGTTTAGCTTGTTTTTAAATCTTTTAACCAGATTTCCTTCGCCATCGGTTACTTTAACATTGAAGGCATATGCGCTGGACAGGGCGGAATTAGGGGCCCGGTATGTAATTAGAATAATAGTGCTTTTGTTGGGCTGCACTTCAATAGGTTTACTTGCAGTAGATAGATTTAACCAGTTATTTGGTAAAGAAACATCGGTTACCACAGTAGCCGTTTCTTTACCGGTATTGGTTACTTTTAAAGAAGCTGTGTAAGCCACACCTGCATCAATATTGCTAATAGGTGCAACCGTCCAAACGGCTTTTAACCCCTGAGCATTAAGATGCAAGGAAAAGCAAGCAATTAATATTGGTATAAAGTGTTTAATCAATCTAGTCATCTGAGATTTCCAGCACAAGCTGGACGCCTAATACTTCATCGTTTTCGGAGTCAGCCACTAAAATGGACTGATAATCTCCGTTTTCTAAATCTGGAAGTTCCACAACATAGCGTTTTGAGGTGCCCGGGTATGTTCTACCTCTGCGCGACCTAAAAACACCTAATGAAACTCCGTTTAAATCAAAAACTTCAACCCCCATCTCTGTTTTTAAAAAAACATCGCCATTGTTTTGAGCATCCACAATTAAAAAGTTTTTGCCACTTTCTTTAACGATCTCAATGTTTATAAAATCCAAATCAACCTTTAGGCTATCACTCGTACGGTTCACATTTGTGATGATCTGTACGGCATAGCGAAGAACACTATTAATGTTCACCGTGAACTTTTGGTTGCTGGTATCTAACTCCGAGGAGGGTTCAACCATAATCACGCTCCAATATGTTCCTTTTAGAGAATCATCTTTTGGAACGCGAATTTCATACACCACTTCTATTTCATCTTCTGGCTCTATTACAAAAGAAAGAGGGTTTATCACCATCCAATTTCCATTGGATCTTGCATTGGTTCCTATTTCTTCATAAAAGGTTTCTCCATTATGATTAAAAGAGAAGTCTTTTTGATAAACAGAAATAGCCTCTGGTGTAGAACCGTTATTCTTTATAATTAAAACACCTTGCTCTATTTCTCCGGTAGACATGGAGTGCTCATGGCTTAAACCATTTACCACTACTATTCCTGCAAAACTTAATACAGGAGATAAACCCAGAAGTAAACAACAGGTGAGACGAAAGACGATTTGTGTAAAAGCGTTGTACATGATTGTTTTTGGTTGAGAGTTTTAGAAACATAAAAACCCTAACAAAGTGTAGGGTTTTTATGATCTATAAAAAATTGAAATGTTGTAGTTGTACTAAAAATGAAGACGTTATTAAACGTCATCTGTGATGGTGTAGGTAACTGTAATAGCAGTACCTGCATCAATAAAAATGTTGCTGTAGTTAGTAGCTGGCGTGTTAAGACCTAAAGTGTAACTTAAGTTAGAACCATTGTTTGCTCCATCTGTAGTATAGCAACTACCAATATCAGTTAACACGTCTTGAGCAGTGGTACTGTTCAAGGTAACAGCATTTGCTGTAGATCCTGCATCACCAACACTGTTAGCAGGAGCACCGGCAGTAACAATAATGTCGATTCCTGTTAAATCAGCACTTAACTGAGCCGTAATAGTTCTTTTTACAGATGCTGAAGCTACGATTGAAGAATAGTTTAACCAAAGATCAGTGTTTGCAGTAGGAACTTGAATAGGATCTCCTGCTTCAGTAGGAGCAGTAAAACCTAAAGAAATGTTGTTAGAAGCTCCGGTAGTGTGCATATCAACAATAGCCACTTCAGGAACACTAACAGTCACAGTATGATCAACGTCTGCATCATCCTGTGCGAAGGCAGCCGAGCTAAAAGCTAGGAAACCTACAGTTAATAAAAGACTTAATTTTTTCATCTTCTTAAGGATTAATTTAAAATTAGTTTAAAAAATAAAATTTGTAATTACAGAAGTTAACTACTCTTCCTGTTGCAATTACCTAAAAAAGAACATTTCATAAAACTCTACGCCTCTATTGTTTTCAACCATCTTGCCAACATTGGCACGGGAGTGCCGTTTTGGTTAACCACAACAATTTTGTTAGTTAAAAACATAATTAAGTATTTGTTTTTGAGGTGTTTAAATAGTTTTTGACAAAATGCAGTCATAGTACTTTTCTGACATAATAATAAAACAAATATTTGATAAATATGATGGTAATGGGAATAATGTTCTCAAAATGGGAATAGCCTTACCGGTCAGTAAAGCGCTAGAGTTTCTTCATACTTTGCCCAAAATGTGGACTAAGCGAAAGCCGTTTGCCGGAAAATAGAATCAGGAATTGAAAGGGGAGAAAAAAGTAGCGAGAGAGGGGCTCGAACCCTCGACCTCAGCATTATGAGTGCTGCGCTCTAACCAACTGAGCTACCTCGCCATTAATTTTGGGGCTGCAAATATACTATTTTACCTTGTTTAAAAAAGTGTTCTTGTATTTTTTTGAAGCCACGCCAAATAACAAAATTTCCTATATTGCGCCTTAGGTCTCATACACTATTACAATTGAAGATGACAGAAGAGAAAGTACAGTTTGAACTAGAGTTTCCCGTAAAAGCTTCCCCACATATGTTGTTCCCATATCTATCCACGCCTAGTGGTTTAGCGGAGTGGTTTGCCGATAATGTAAACAGTAGAGGTGAGAAGTATACCTTTATTTGGGATAGTGAAGAAAGATCTGCTAAAAGGCTAGCAAAAAAAACGGATAAGTTTATTCGTTTTAGATGGGAAGAGGATGAAGAAGCTGGAAACAATTACTTCTTTGAGTTTAAAATAATTGTTGATGAGTTAACCAACGATGCCTCTCTTATTATTACAGATCATAGTGATGAAGATGAAGTAGAGGAGGATAAACTTCTATGGGAGAGTCAGATTCACGAATTATTACACCTAATAGGTTCCTAAATGCAGGAAGGTTCTTTTTTAAGACAAAACAAAATATTTTTAATCCCGGTTTTAATTTTAATTAGTACCGGGATTGTTTTTTTATCCATTTTTTCAAAAGAAGAAATTCATTTAACTCAAAATGGATGGTACTCTAATTTTTTGGATCAGTTTTTTTCCATTATTACGCATTTTGGTGATGGGTTTGTCTTTTTAGGAGGAGCATTGATTCTTTGCTTTGTAAAGTGGAAGTATGTTTTAGGCCTTATTTATGTTGCTGCACTTACTGGAGTTTTAATCGGTTTTTCCAAAAATGTACTATTCGAAGGGGAGCCCAGGCCGGTTAAATACTTTGAAGGTAAAACAGAGCTTAGACTAGTTGAAGGAGTGGATATGAATCACTGGAATAGCTTCCCATCTGGTCATACCACGGCCGCCTTTGCCTGCTGGGGTTTTTTGGCGTTTATCGTGCGTAAAAACAGCTTTAAGTTTGGCTTTTTTCTAATAGCATTATTAGCCGCATATTCTCGAATATATCTTTCTCAGCACTTTCTGGAAGACGTAGTAGCAGGCATGGCGTTAGGAACATCAATTGCCTGGTTTAGTTGGTTTTTAATGCAGAAGAACCGGGCTCTGTGGGCAGAATCGAGTTTGATTTCAAAACGATAAAGCATTGAAGTATTTTGATAGAAATACATGGTTTTGGGTTTTAGTAGCCGCCTTATTTTTTCTTCCTTTTTTAGGAGGGGTTCACCTCTTTGATTGGGATGAAATAAATTTTGCCGAGCTCGCTAGAGAAATGGTGGTAACTGGTGATTATTTGCAAATGCAAATCAATTACGAAACTTTCACTGAAAAACCTCCATTGTTCTTTTGGCTTCAAGCCATATCCATGAATTTATTTGGTATAGGTGAATATGGCGCACGGTTTCCAAATGCTTTTTTAGGGATTATAGCGTTACCTTTTTTATACGTAGCAGGTAAATTTTTACTGGACAGAAAGTTTGGGTTTTTGTGGGCGCTGAGCTGGTTCGGCAGCATCTTACCTTTTTTATATTTTAAGTCTGGGATAATTGATCCTTTTTTTAACTTCTTTATTTTTAATGGATTATTCTTTCTAATCCACTTTGTTTGGAAGAAAAAAGGCATAAAAGGTTTATACCTTTCCAGGCGCACTCAATCCTATCTTTGGATTGGGGGGATTTGTACGGGTTTAGCCATTTTAACTAAAGGACCTGTTGCGTATTTAATAATAGGCCTATGCGTTGCTGTATATTGGGTTTTAGAGCGTTTTCGGTTTTATATAAAGGTTACTTCTTTCTTAAAATTTACAGGAATAGCCATTTTAACCACCTTAGTATGGTTTGGTATAGATGCAGCCATAAATGGCCCTGACTTTGTAAAAGAGTTCACCATTCGGCAGTGGGAGTTGCTAACCACTAACGATGCCGGTCATGGAGGTTTTCTTGGTTATCATTTTGTCGTTTTATTTTTCGGTTGTTTTCCTGCTAGTATTTTTGCGATTAGAGGAATGGGGAGATTTGCGGGAATGCCCGCTTACATGAAGGACTTTCAACGTTGGATGATTATACTCTTATGGGTGATTTTAATTCTTTTCAGTTTAGTGGGGACTAAAATCATTCACTATTCTTCAATGGCCTATTATCCAATTAGTTTCTTGTCTGCATTAACGGTATGGTCTTTTCTACAGAACTCCATTAAATATAGAAAGTGGTATAGCGTTCTTGTGGCGTTTGTTTTCGGCCTAATTGCTATTATTTCACTAGCACTACCTTGGGCCGGAATGCATATTGAAAGGCTAAAACCCTTGTTCCAAAAAGATCCTTTTGCTTTAGCCAATCTAGATGCCCAGGTAAACTGGGGTTATATAGATTATACACCGGCAGTAATAGCATTAACTACTCTATTTCTATTTTTTGTTTTCCTAAAAACAAAGAAAAGTTTAAGCTTTAAAATATTATTTTTCGGAAATGCGCTGTGGGTTTTTGCAGCTCTTATATTCTTTATCGCCAAAGTAGAAGCCATCAGCCAAAAGGCGAGTGTGACCTTTTTTGAAGAGCAGCAGGGTAAAGAAGTTTACGTTACTACTTATGGTTACAAGAGTTATGTCCCATGGTTTTATGCTCGTGTAATGCCATATTCTAATCCTAAAGCAACCAATCAGCAATGGCTTCTTCATGGTGAAACAGATAAACCTGTTTTAATCAGTTGTAAGATTACCGCAAAAGACAAATTGGAAAAAGAATTGAAGGATGTTCAATTCTTGTATGCTAAAAATGGTTTCTACTTTTATAAAAGAAACTAACTGGTTAAATATTTTGGACGTATTAAACCCCATTTAGCAAGTCTGTATTCTAAACTTACTTTTAATACCCCAAGTCCATAAATGGAGCTTCGTTTTAAGTTGATAGAAGAAGCTTCTTCAAAATATTTGGTAGGGCAGGTAATCTCTCCAATTTCAAAGCCTTTATAAAAGATTTGACCCAGCATTTGATTGTCAAATACAAAGTCATCCGAATTTACATTGTAATTCACGGCCTCTAATACCTCTTTAGAAAAGGCTCTATATCCAGAGTGATACTCCGAAAGCTTTTGGTTAATTAAGATATTCTGCACAAGGGTTAAAATACGATTGGCAATGTATTTATACCAAGGCATACCGCCTTTTAGCGCCCCTTTGCCTAATATTCTTGATCCTAAAACGGCAGGATATAAATCATTGGCAATGATGTAGGATATAGAATGGATAAGCTTGGGTGTATATTGATAATCAGGATGAAGCATAATCACGATGTCGCCTCCAATTTCTAAAGCTTTGTTGTAACAACTCTTCTGATTTCCACCATATCCCTTGTTGCTTTCATGAGAGATAATATGTGAAATGCCAAGCTGTTTTCCTACATCTACTGTATTGTCAGAACTCTTGTCATCTACAAGAACCACATCGTCTACAATATCAAAAGGTATTTCGGCATAGGTTCTCTCTAAAGTTTGCCCAGCGTTGTATGCAGGTAGAACTACTACTATCTTTTTCCCGTTTATCATATCGGTGGCAAAAATATAATTTTCATACAGTTTAAGCGGAAGGGGAAAAACAATAATTTTTTGTGTAGATTACCGCTGATTAACAATTGAGTTTATGGTTAAAATACTATACGGAGTACTCCTTGTAGTTTTTGGAGTTCAATTATCTGTTGGACAGGATTTAAGAGGTGTTGTGGTTGATCAGAAAACAGGAGATCCTATCATCGGTGCGAATGTCGTTATTAAAGGATCAACAAATGGGGTTACTACAGATTACGATGGAAATTTTTCTTTTGAAGCAAAAGATCTTTCCTTTCCGCTAACACTGCAAGTAAGTTTTATTGGTTACAAAACCATCGATCGGGAGGTATCTTCCTCCAAAAATAGCCTTCAAATTTCCATTCAGGAAGATAAAGAGATGTTGCAGGAAGTAAGTGTTGTAGAGCAACGCTTAAGTAACAAACAAAAAGAAAGTGCTTTAACTGTAGAAGCCATGGATGCTTTGGCGATTAAAGAAACACCCTCCGTGAGCTTTTATGAAGGTTTAGGGAATTTAAAAGGAGTAGATCTTACCTCGGCCAGTATTGGCTTTAAAATTATCAACACCAGAGGTTTTAATAGCACTTCACCCGTAAGGTCATTACAAATCATTGATGGTGTGGACAATCAGGCTCCTGGGCTAAATTTTTCATTGGGAAACTTTTTGGGAGCTAGCGAACTGGATGTGCTTAACGTAGATATAATAGCAGGAGCAAGCTCTGCCTTTTATGGCCCAAATGCGTTCAATGGGGTTATTGCCATGACCACCAAATCACCTTTTGATTATACAGGTCTTTCGGCCTCTGTTAAAGTAGGGGAGCGCGCTATGACTGAATATGCGGTTCGTTGGGCACAAAAGTTTCAAAATAAAGAAGGACGAGATGTCTTTGCCTACAAACTCAATGTATTCTATTTAACGGCAGACGATTGGGAAGCGGATAACTTGGATGCTACTTTTGGTAGCGAAGATCCACGCGGAAATCCGGGTGGCTATGATGCCATTAACCGCTATGGCGATGAAACTCAATTTGATGATGGCTCTGATCGCTTGACTTATCCCGGTATTGGGAATTATCATCAAAATGGTATTGAAGAAATCCATTTGGTGGATTACAATACAGAAAACCTAAAGCTATCTACAGCGCTGCATTGGAGGCCTACTGAAGACCTTGAAGTTCAATACAGCCTCAACTATGGTTTTGGAACCACTGTTTATCAGGGAGACAATCGTTATAGTTTAAAAAACATTCAGTTTTTACAAAACAAAATTCAAGTAGGTAAAGAAGATAAGTGGTTTGTAAGAGCTTATTCTACCAATGAAAATGCAGGGGATTCATACGATGCGTATTTCACCGCTCTTCAAATGCAAAATGTTTTTGTAGACGAAGGCTTGTGGGGCAGTAACTATAGAGGTTTATGGAGTGCTTTGCATGCCCAATCTGTGCGAGATTTACCCGGTTATCCGTCTGATCCTGATTTGACCCCTGAAGAATTTTATGCTCAAATGGATGTGTTGATAGCGGATAACCCAGAGTTTTTTAACAATGCACATGCCGATGTGAAAGATAGGTTGCAACAGGCTTATGGAGGTGAAGCACTTACTCCAGGAACGGCTTTGTATGATTCCTTGTTTAACGATATAACGGGCAAGAGTTTTAATGAAGGAGGATCTCGCTTTTTTGATGAATCCGCCTTGTATCATCTTCAAGGTCAATATCAGTTTGATGAATACGATTGGGGAAAGCTTACGGTAGGTGCAAATGGTAGACTTTACTTACCAAACTCTCAAGGAACCTTATTTAGCGATACAGCGGGCGAGCGCATTACAAATTCAGAATTTGGAAGTTTTATTGGTTTAGAGCGGGGCTTTTACGATAATCGTTTAAAAGCAGGGCTAACGGTACGATTTGACAAAAACCAGAACTTTGATTTACTATCCTCCCAAGCACTATCTTTCGTTTACAGTTTGGATGATTTAAACACGTTGAGATTTTCAGTTTCCTCGGCTATTCGTAACCCTACACTACAGGATCAATATTTATTCTATAATGTGGGAAGAGCCATACTACTTGGTAACTTAGAAGGTATTGACTCGTTGGTTACCCAAGGTGATGTTGAGAATTTTTTAGGAGCTGGGATTGAAGAAAGAAGAGATTATGAGTGGGATTATTATTCAATAGATCCAGTAAGACCAGAAAGAGTACAAACGGCAGAGGTTGGCTATAGAACTACCTTATGGAATGCATTGTATTTAGATCTAAACTATTACTACAGTTGGTACCAAGATTTTATCGGGTTTAATATCGGTTTAGAAATTGAAGATGACCCTAGCGCGGGTCCAGATAACCGTTTTTCTGGAGCACAGGCATATCGCGTAGCTGCAAACGCTAGTGATCAGGTAACTACACAAGGATTTAGCTTGGGGGCTAATTATTACTTTTGGGACTATTACACCTTAAGTGGTAATTATACTTGGAACATTTTGAATACCGCTACAGACGATCCAATTATTCCAGCATTTAACACTCCAGAACACAAATACAATATCAGTTTTGGAGGTAGAAACTTAAAAATAGGCTCCACAAAAGATTGGGCTTTTAATGTTACTTACAAATGGATAGAAGGCTTCTTGTTTGAAGGTTCTCCCCAGTTTACGGGCTTTATAGACTCCTATAGCTTGTTGGATGCCCAGATTACAAAAAAAATATCTAAGAGTAATACAACCATAAAGTTAGGAGCCTCCAATTTGGCCAACAATAAAGTTTTTCAAGTTTATGGAGGTCCAAGAGTAGGTCGTTTGGCCTATATTTCTTTACTTTATGAGTATTAAGGATGGTTTTGTGTTTAATTTAAAATGTGTTTATGAAAAAAATCCTACTTAAATCAATGTTATTTACCGCTGCTGTGGGCATGGCTTCTTATGCCAGTGCTCAAGTAAGATATGTAGATGATGTTTTTGTAGAAAGTGAAATCCAAGTTACTTCTGATGTTACTTACGGAATTAACTGGAATGAATTTGCTCCGGCAAGTATTGGTGGGCCTCAGTTGTTGCCATTGATGTGCGACATATATGAGCCAGACCCTTCGGTGGATACCGAAACAGATAGACCGGTAATTGTATATTTCCATACCGGAAGTTTTTTACCAAAAGGACTTGTTTCTCCAATGGGAGAAAAAACCGATAGTGCTGCAGTAGAATTCTGTACACGTTTTGCGAAAAAAGGATTTGTGGCTATTTCAGCTACCTACAGAGTGGGTTGGTTGGCTAACTCAACTAATCTTGACCTTAGAAGAGGTACAAACTTATTGGCGGTATACAAGTCTATACAGGATGCTAAGTCTTTAGTGCGTTGGTTGCGCTTTGAGGAAGCTAATTCTTCTGACCCTTACGGTGTAGATGGAAACCATGTGGTTTTATTAGGACAAGGTTCTGGGGGTTATGCCACTTTCGCCTATGCTACACTCGATGCTTACGGAGAGGTAGCTAATCCTACAAAGTTTCAATATGATGTGGCTGGTACAGGTATAAATGGACAAGCAGTAAATGCTGGTGATCCATATATTGATACCGCTCAGATTGGAGATTGGGATGGATATGGAGGTGCAGTTACGTTAACTGGAAACACTACACCTTTAGGTTTACCTGAGGTGGATGAAACTGCTTATGGACGTAACTTCATCAACTGGCCAGGCATAAATGATGATGTGAGCTTAGTCTTAAATCTTGGTGGTGCATTAGGAGATTCTACATGGTTAGAGGCCGGTGAAACACCAATGGCTTCTGTACATAGTCAATATGACTTTTTTGCTCCTTACTACTCAGGTATGGTACAAGTTCCTGTAGGGCAGCAGTTTTTCCCAGTAGTAGAAGTAGCTGGAAGTCATACCGCTGTTAGAAAGGCAAATGCTTTTGGCAACAATGACGATATGAACAATGCTAATTTTATGGATCCTATCAGTGTTATTGCTAGAAACAGAGCGGCAAACTTAGGCATGGAAGAGAATATCTTCACAGTATCTATTGCCCCTCCCAATGCGGCACTTCCGTTTCAAGTAAACAGTAATCCTTGGGATTTTTGGGATCCAAGTGATCCATTAGGAGCGAATGAAACCAATCCAAACATTAAAGCACAATCTATGGCATACATAGATACGTGTATGTTATTCTTTATTCCTAGAATAAAAGAGGTGTTAAATGCAAATGGCGCTAACATTGGTTTGGATGAGAGCTTGGTAGAGGCGAAGTCTTTTGATGTTTACCCAAATCCAGCAAAGGATGTAGTTCATTTTAACTTCAGCAACAATAACATCAAGTATCAATCTATAACCATTACAGATGTTAATGGGAAGTTGGTTTATGCTAAAGATTATGCAAAAGAAGGTCCGCTAACACTAGATGTTTCGGCATTTAATAGTGGAGCCTACTTTATAGAATTAAAAACGAATGAAGGAACTTACGGTCAACGTTTGATCAAAAAGTAAAAATCAAATTTTTTAATGCTACGAAAAGGGTTTTGTGAAAACAAAGCCCTTTTTTATTTGCTTATAACTCTAGTCTAATTCATGCGGCTGCGAAGAGCTTAAGTAATACATTTGCGCAAAATTTTGAGTATGCTATTTAATCTTAATGGAAATATCATTGAAGGGGATACGTTTGAAACATCTATATACAATAGAGGTTTAAACTATGGCGATGGAGTATTTGAGACTATGAAGTTTGCCAACAATCGAATAAACTTTTGGGAAGACCATTATTTCCGATTAATGAGTAGTATGCGGATTTTGAGGATGGAAATCCCCATGAATTTTTCGCCAGAATATTTAGAGGAACAGCTCAGGGATTTGATACGTTTGAATGAATTGGAGAGCTCTACGATAAGGCTAAAAGTAGTGGTTACGCGCAAAGCTGGTGGGTATTATACGCCCAACACTAACGATATTGACATATTGATAACGGTTGAACCTTTGGATAATGCTCGTTTTACGCTAAACGATGAAGGCTTAGAAATTGATATGTTCAAGGATTTTTATGTGCAAAAAAGCATGCTCTCTAATTTAAAAACTACCTCTAGTATGCTCTACACATTAGCATCTGTTTTTAGAAAGGAAAACCAACTGGATGAGTGTGTTCTAGTAAATGACTCTAAACATTTAGTTGAAACGATTTCATCCAATATTTTTTTGGTGAAGGATAATAAAGTCATTACCCCAGCTCTAGATACAGGCTGTTTAAAAGGCATAATCCGAAAAAAGGTTTTAGAAATATTGCCTAAGATGGGTTATGAAGTGGAGGAGAAATCAGATATCTCACCGTTTGAACTGCAAAAAGTAGATCAGGTATTCTTAACCAATAGCATTCATGGAGTACGATGGGTTAAAAAATATCGTAAAAAAGAATTCTCTAATGGGATAGGAGAGGAGCTCAGTCAAAAACTAAACATTGTTGCTTCTATCGGTTAATTCAGTGAAGGATCAACTGGGCTGTTGGCCCAAAGAGAATAGGTTCCTCCTAATTCCAATAGAAGATTTTTCCAGAGTTCATCAGCCTTATTCTCGAAAATATTAAGATCGCTGTGTTCCAAAACGAGCCACGATTTTTCCTCTATCTCTGCAGAGAGTTGACCTAGGCCCCAACCACTATATCCTAAGAAGAAGCGAATATCATTGGCAGTTAGCAACTTACATTTTATCATCTCCTTCAAGGGTTCCAAATCACCACCCCAATATAAATCGTCTTTAATGAGCTGGCTGCCTGGTATTAAGTCCCCTTTACGATGAATAAAGTAGAGGTTGTCCTGTTGAACAGGTCCTCCATGAAACACGGAGGTATTAAGCGAAGGGAATCCCAATACAATATCATCCAAATGAATGTCTAACGGCTTATTTATTACAAACCCAATAGACCCTTCATCGTCCTTATGATCGGTGATTAGAACAATCGATCTTTCAAAGTTAGGGTCGTCTAAAAAGGGTTCGGCAGCTAGTAAGCTTCCGGTTGCCGGTTTTTCAATTACTTTCAGCATAATTCATCTTAATCCTATCTAAGATACTCTCTGTGTCTTAGATTTGCAATTCAATTTATCAACGGAAATATGAAAAAAGAATTGCAAGGTGTTCGCGAGGATTATTTAAAGGGTAAAATGGATGAGAGCCAAGTAAAGACAAGCCCTTTGGAGCAGTTTGAAAATTGGTTTGATGAATATAAGAAGCAAGAAGAGAAGGATTATAACGCCATGTTATTAACCACAACAAGGCTTGAGGGGGGCAGTACAGCAAGGATTGTTTTGCTTAAAGGCTTAACGCTAGGTGGTTTTGAATTCTATACGAACTATGAGAGCGATAAGGCAAAGGAAATAGAAAAGGATCCACGAGTATCTTTAGTATTCTTTTGGCCTACTATGGAGAGGCAAATTCGAGTAGAAGGGAAGGCATTTAAGTTGAGTTCAGATGAATCAAGCGATTATTTTGACGTAAGGCCAAGAGGTAGTCAAATTGGCGCTTGGGCTTCACCCCAGAGTGATGTTATTGAAGACCGAGAGGTATTGGAAAAAAACACAAAGTTTTACGAGCAGAAATTTGAAGGGCAAAAAGTGCCAAGGCCAGAGCATTGGGGTGGATTTAGAGTAATTCCCGAATCGATGGAGTTTTGGCAAGGCCGTAGTAGTCGTCTGCACGATAGGATAATCTACCGTAAAACTGCAGATGGCTGGAAGATTATTCGGAAAGCTCCCTAGCTTTTACTGACAGGAGTAAATTAGTGGAGAGGGAAAGATATTAGAGCATGAAAAAAGAATGGAATGATGCTCTGCGAGGAGTAAGTTAAAGTATTCCTCATGCGTTAAACCAGGAATAAGTTTTTCTAGTGGTTGCATATTCAAATCCAAGATAGCCTCATTTTGGTAGTATTTATCATCGTAATAGAAGTTTCGCCACATATGAGTGGGTAACTGTGTTACTTCAAAGGAGCCTAGCTTTTTCATTTGGAATTGCTTTAAGTCCATTAAATTAATCTTGATCCGGATTGTGGCTTGTAGCAATAGTGGAGAAAATAACTAGGTATGGATTACAACATGTAGTCACTATCGTGAGAGTACGATAGAGGCTATTTTTTCTCACAAAAAATAGCCTCTGCTATAT
>CAZAJG010000024.1:37242-48575 GCA_964485405.1 uncultured Owenweeksia sp.
CGTGAGAGTATGACAGAGGCTGTTTTTTTTTACAAAAGAACAGCCTCTATCATATAACTGTTTGACAGTAGTCCTTACTTCATGGAGTGAAAGGCAATTCTATTTCCTTCCGTGTCAATGAATTGAGCAATAAACCCGTTCTCTCCAATAGAACTCTTAGGAACAATTACCTCGCCTCCGGCTTTCTCTACACGAGCAAGAGGAATAGATAGGTCATCGCCACCATTTAAGTATACAAGCGATCCGACTTGTGAAGGGGAATAGCCTTCTCCTTCAACAACGGCTCCTCCAACTGAGCCTGGATCATTTCCTGGTAAAAAGCCCATTTGAATGTCTGTTCCAGGGGTTTCCATGATTTGAATAGAGCCTTCTAAAACTTGCTCATAAAAGGAACAGGCTCGTTTGAAATTTTTTGCTGGAATTTCGAACCAGCTGATAACGTTTGACATGATTTTAGTTTTTAGTGATTTTATTGTGGAACAAACTTATTGAGCCTTTGGGTATATCTAAAAGGAATATCTTAAAAACGTAGTATTCAAATTAGATTATTGAATACTTTTACTGGGTTACTTAACCTTAGCAGTATGTTAAAAAAAGAAGAGCTATTCGTTTTAATAAAATCGATGACGCAAAGTGAAAAACGTCACTTTGCACTAGAGAGCACATTAAAAAATACAGACACTTCCTATATGGAGGTTTTTAAAGCGATAGAAGAGCAAGAGGTGTATGATGAAAAGGCACTTAAGATAGAGTTTGCTGACCGTAAGTTTGTACAGCAGTTTCATGTTATTAAGAGCTATTTAAAGCAACGTTTACTAAAAAGCTTAAGAGGTTTCCACAGCAACAATTCTATAGAAATAGAGTTGAGAAACTTGTTGTGTAACGTTGAAATCTTGTTTAATAAAGAGCTGTATCAAAATGCAGAGGTTGAGTTGAAGAGAGCTGAAAAAGTAGCTAAACAGATAGAGTCTTATATCCATTTGTTTGAAATACAAGCTTGGAAACGAAAGCTAGCTCAAACCTACAACCCTGGTGCATTTGAGCAGTTTGAATCCATATTAAAGGAACAAGAAGAGAGCCTTGCTCAGCTTAAAAATAGCCATGTATATGATGAAATAATTGTAGGTATATCTCAAGCGGTGGTAGCGGGAAAAACAGAGCTAATAAAAAATGAAAAGCTACTCCATACAATTGACAATGCTACCAATTTTTCAAGTGGAGTGATTCATTTTAATGCAAAGTATTTTCGTAGTATTCAAAATAATGAAAAAGAACATACTCAAAGTATTCTTAAGGACTTAGACCGATATTTTGATGAGCATCCCAGTAAGATTCTAAATGATCCTGGCTTATATGTTTCAAGTATGAATAACAGTATTGGTTACTTCGTTTTTAACAAAGACTATAAAACGGCTTTACACATGATTGAAAAAGTAAAAGCGTTTTGTGTTAAGGTGCGTTTAACTAACGAAAATAAAACACTGTTGAAACAAATTTTAAGGCTGCACAATATTGAGTTGGAGACATATCGGAATCTAAACGCTTTAGATACGTTTAAAAGCGAAATAGAAGATATACAGCGGTTGGTGGATGCAAACCGATATAAGATGCCGAAGGATTATTTGATTTCGTTTTGGTTTCAATTTGCGAATATCGAGTTTAGTCAAAAGCGCTACTCTAAGTCGTTAAAGTGGGTAAATGAGATTTTAAATACCAAGTTTGATGGTTCTAGGGAAGATTTACAAGTACATACTCGTTTTTTAAACCTTATGATTCACTTTGAAAAACAGAACCTATTTGTATTGAGATACTACCTAGATAGTACCAGAAGGTTTATGAAAAAACTAAAAATAGAGGATTCTTTTTTAGATCAGCTTCTGTTGTTTATTTCAAAACTGGGAAAAGCACCTCTCTTGGAATATAAGGGTTTGTTTAAAGATTTTTACAGTGGTATAGAGTTTGAAAAGGATGAAGGGGTGAATAGCCCTAGAGGGGGATATATTGATTATTCAAGCTGGTTGGCAGATCACTGCTAGGTATTCACCTTTTAAGTTCTCTACTTTTTATTGGCATCATACACCTGCTTGCTTCCAAAAGCTAAAGCGGCAATAATTAAGGTAATACCCCCAATTGGAGTAGGTGTGGTGTTTGGGTTTGGGCCTGTGGGCTGAGCATAGCTAAATCCCAGGAAGAATGTAAAGAAGAGAGCTACGATTATTATTTTCTTCATTGTTTTATGGTTAGCATTATCGTATTAGTTTTTGACTGTATAGTTCGTTATTCTCTTCATACACTTTGAGTAGGTAAATGCCTTTTGGTATTTTAAATAAGTTGATGCTACTTAGTGTTTGCCCGTTTAAATCCTGAATTTTTAAAGCTTTCCCACTCATATCAAAAATCACAGCTTTTGTGCGGTTGGTGTAATCGGAACTAATAAAAAGTAGATCGTTTTTGATATATGAAAATATGGAATGTGTGGATGGGGCTTGAGTGCCGATGGAGGAGGAGTTGATATGCAGAATAAAGCGATCCTCAAGATTTCCATTTTGATGCTGAAATGTGTACGAGGCATGGGAATTTAAGCGGGTTCTGCTATTGGTTAAAACATCTTCTAATTCCACAGTCCATGAAGATGGGATTTGAGCGTCACTTATCTGGATGGCGTAATCACCATCTTCCGAACATGAAAAATACAAGGTCTTACTAAAGGTGGCAAACTGATTGTTTAAACCATTGTAAACCAGCTCTTCTCCGGTTGATTTGCTAAAGAGGTTTGGAAAAATATGATTCCTTCGTTTTACAGCATCAAAGGTGTTATCCATATTTAAGCTAAAAGAAGCATCAAATCCAAAAACCGTTTCATCGCTGCGCTTGGTGTTTTTATTTTCTACTTTAAGCTTTATAAAATCAAATAGAGATTGACTTTTGTATAAGCTGGTAGTGCCTGTAACATTTCTAAAGCTATTTTTAAAAATAAGATCCCCCGTAGCATCTGCTTCAACAAAAAAGGATTGCCCTGGAGGAATGTTGTTGGAGCCTCCATTGGTTCCAGTGGTTCCGTTGTAGGTTCTAAACATTACGCTTGCTATGGTGGGGTTTCCATCCTGAATATAATAAGTAGTATTGGCCAATTCAGAATTATCAGCATCCGCTGTAAAACTGTTCCACTCTAAGGTACTTGGAAATGGATTTGGGATAAGATTCCAAGGATTTGTGGTAGCATCATATACAGCTACCTGCTGATTTCCGTCTAGCAAATTGCCATAACTCGTTATAGTAGCCGGAAAAGAACCAAAGTTTGGTCCATTATCCAGATAAAGTTGATACCCAATATTTTCGGTTGGATCACCAGTGCTTGAGATGGCAATCCAGTCGCCCTCATCGTTGCCATCGGCATCCACGCTGGCATCAAAACGATAAATGTTGCAGGTGGCGGCATTTCCTGTAGCATTTACGGTTACACCTAAAACATTCGCCAAAGTAGCATTTACGGGAAAAGCTACATTTAGCCAAGCTGCACTACTATCGGTTCTGTAAGACTCTACAGCCGATAACCCGGAAATATCTCCAATTACCTGTGCGTATCCATCCGCACCTGCATTAATAAAAGCGGTGTCTGTTACCGTTAAGGTGTTTAACCCTATATCTAAGGTAGCACCCTCACTGAGCGTTATTCTCTTGCAGGAAGTTGGATTTGCAGTCTGCGAACTAGAAAGAGTATTTTGAGGTATTCCTTTTGATTCTGTATAAAACTGAGCTTTTGCTGTACTGGAAGAGAAGAAGAGTAAAAGTATAGGAATAATAAACTTTACGAATAAGAGCGATAGCGTATGTGCTACTATTGAAATGGAGTTGTTTCGTGTTCGGTAAAGTTGCATTCCTTCAAAATTAGAATTAAAAAGTGAAAAATAGGTTGTGCTTAATGACGGTTTTAAAGGCTTCACTTTGTTCTAATACATTTTTAAATTTAAAACACACTATTTTGTTACTTAATAACCTTAAATGTGTTTAAGTAACAATATATTGTTATTTATTGTACTTTTGTGGTTCGTTAAATAAGTGTGATATGAATTGGAATCAATTATCAGACAAAGCCATTTTGCAGGAAATCACCCACCGAGTAAAACAGAAAAGGCTAAACCAAAATCTTACACAACAACAGCTAGCTGATAAAGCAGGTGTACACAAAAATACGATTACCAATTTTGAAAGGGGTAAAAACACTTCAATAATTAGTTTAATACAAATTTTAAGAGCCTTCAACGAATTACAAAGTTTAGATCAGTTTATGCCAGAGCCAGGAGTGAGCCCCATAGAATTATTAAAACTGAAGGGAAAGGAAAGGGAAAGAGCTTCGGGCAAAGGAAATGAACCTAAAACCCCTCCAAGCGAATGGTAGAAGTAGTTAAAATCAAACTCTGGGGTAAAGATATGGGAGCTTTATCTTGGGATAAAGCCAAAAACTTTGGCTCTTTTGAGTACTATCCGGAGTTTCTTAAATCAAACTTGGATGTTTCCCCCATTCATATGCCTTTGCAATCCTCTTTCAATACCATTTATAATTTTCCAAATTTAAACCAAGAAACCTACCGTGGTTTACCGGGTTTGCTCTCCGATGTACTACCAGATGATTTTGGAAACCTGTTAATTGATCAATGGTTGGATATGAATAGGATTAACAAAGCCGATTTTACACCTATTGATCGGCTGAGCTATATTGGAAAAAGGGGAATGGGCGCCATGGAGTTTGAGCCAACCAATAGAAAACACACAAACACATCCACTCCTTTAGAAGTATCTAAGCTTGTTCAACTCGCTCAGGGCATCATAAACGAAAGAGAACAGTTTTCGCTCAACTTGCATGGTAAAGAAGACTTAAATGAATTGATTAAAGTAGGAACTTCAGCAGGAGGGCAAAGACCCAAAGCTATTATCGCTTTTAACTCTAAAACACGAGAAGTACGTTCTGGCCAAACCGCTAAAGTGCCTAAAGGTTTTGAGCACTATCTATTTAAGTTTGATGGCGTAGCCAACAGCCAGCTTGGAGATCCAATGGGCTTTGGTCGCATAGAATATGCTTACTATTTAATGGCCATAGATTGTGGTATAGAAATGGAAAAAAGCGAACTGTTTGAAGAAAATGGCAGAGCTCATTTTATGACCAAGAGGTTTGATCGGGTAGGAGACAATGAAAAACGCCACATGCAAACGCTATGTTCTTTAGCTCATTTTGATTTTAGAAAAGCCGGAGCTTACAGCTACGAACATGCCTTTGAAACCATGCGAACCCTACGGTTGCCCCATACAGATGCCGTTCAACTTTTTAAAAGAATGGTTTTTAATGTAGTAGCTCGCAATCAAGATGATCACACCAAAAACATATCCTTTTTAATGGATAAAAATGGAGTTTGGAGACTATCGCCCGCCTACGATATTACTTACTCCTATAATCCACAAGGCATTTGGACGAATTATCATCAGATGGCGATAAATGGAAAACGAGATAATTTTGAGTGGGATGATTTACTTGAAGTAGGTTCTAAAATATCATACAAGCAAGCTAGAGAGGCTATTACCGAAATAGTGGAGGTAGTTAAGCAATGGGAAAAATATGCAGCAAAAGCAGGGGTTTTGCCTAAACAAATAAGTGCCCTTCAAAAAACATTCAGATTGCATTTTTAAAATTAAGTACAAACAAAAAGGATAATAAAATTAAAATATGTATCATTTTTGTTTAGCTTTGAATAATCCGTTTAAAGGCATTTTGAAGCTAGGGGTTATTTGGTTAGTAGAAAGACCTATCCGTATGGATAGGTTTTTTAGTATAGCAATGAGTACAACTCATAGAATCCATGTAATTTAACACCAAATTGTCAGGACGTTTTGAGTAAAAGAGCTTTAAAAGAATATCTACAAAGCCTAGAGAAGCATCAGCTTGAAGAGCAGATTTTAGATCTATACCACCGTTTTAAGGAGGTTAAAACCTTTTACAACTTTGTTTTTAACCCTAAAGAGGAGAAGTTGGTAGAGGAGTGTAAGCTCAAAATATCAAAAGAATATTTCCCAACCAATGGCAGAAAACCAAAAATGAGGCGGTCTACCGCTCAAAAAGCCATTCGGCATTTTATTCAATTGGGTATGGAAAATGGACTTATTGCCGATGTTATGATTTATAACTTAGAGATTGCCCAAACCTTTTCTGCCCAAAAAGAGCTTAAACAACAAGCCTTTTATACCAGTTTATCCAATTCGTTTCAACAAGCGTTAGATTTTGTCCTCAAAAGCGGTCTATGGTCGGATTTTGACAAACGACTTCAAAAAGTAGTAGAGGAGGCGCAGCAGCAAAACTGCTTTAATGCAGAGGCTTTTGAAACAAATTATGCCCAAAGCAAGCAGCTAATCCAGACTTGATTTAATGAGCTGTCATTTTTTTACTACAGCTTGTAAAATGTTTCAATACTAAAACACGTATTTACTTACAAACACAAAGTAAGCGTAATCCTACATTTACACCGTTGATATCAAATCACAGTGCATATGAAACGATCTTTAATTCTCTTTGCCATTTTAGTATTGATATTGATATACAGTTAAACAAGAAGGTGAGAGATGTTATAAAAACGAAAGAGTAAAAGTTTAAATATAGGTTCAATAGCTTGGATTACAAATCCAGGAAGCAAAGAGGGAGTATGTGGTAACTCCCTCTTTTTGTTTTTATACAATTTGCATTTGATACCCCTGTTTTGAAGAGTCTGTCTCTCTTTTATGTAAGAATTGAATACTCTTAAAAAACTTGTAATACATCAACCGCATAAACTCTCCCTTACTCACGCCACCAGCTTTAAAAGCTTTTTTATGCCCAAACCATATCGCATGAATAGCTCCAAAAAAGAGCAAGCCATACCAGCCTACGGAAAAGGCTTTATGGTAAAACCCTTTTCGGTTAAATATCTGATGCATCCGTTGGTTTTGAAATTTAATATGATGGGCCTCATCTACTAAAATATCGTGGCAAATGGATTTAAGTAGCTTACAGGATGTAGCATCATGCAGCGCTTTATAAAAAACCTGTGCAGCACTTTCTACAATAATCACTGTTATTGTCCAAAGCTCCATACTGGTGTTCCAATACCTTACTTTTCTAAAAATGGTATCTCCCCAATCTTGTTTTACACGTTTTTCCCCAATCATATCAATATACCTCCCCAAGTTGTTTCCATGCTTTTGCTCCTCCCGGATAAACCATTCTACAGCCTCTACATAAAGCGGATCGTTGTGTTTTTTAGCAAACTTTTTACTGGCTGCTAACAGGTGACTACCATCGCTGGTTTCGCCCAATTGCCAAGCTTTTAAAGAATATAAAATCTTTTCTTTTTCCTTTTGGGTAATGTTGGGCTGTGTAAACCAATTTACCCTCCGTTTTTGAGCGTTTTTTTTAAAATGGTTACACCAATAAGAAGAGGTTTGAAGCATAATTTTAGGATTATATTCTTAGTAAAACCCTAGAGTTGAGTGCTTAGTGTTTGAGGAAATAGATTTTAACCGATTTATAACAAGCTGTTAAAAGTAGCTTATAAAGCTTCTTGTTATTTTCGTTTTACACCCCGTATGGCTTCCTCGTTAATCGGGTCATCCGGCCAGTGGTGTTTAGGGTATCTTCTTTTTAACTCTTTTCTTACCTCAAAATAAGTATTATTCCAAAAGCTGTTTAAATCCGTAGTAACCTGTACAGGTTTAAAACCTGGAGATAAAAGATGTAAGAGAATGGGTATTTCTCCATCATTTACGCTGGGAGAATTTTTTAGACCAAATACTTCTTGAATACGAACCGATAATACGGGAGTTTCTCCCTTGGCTTGATACTTTAATTTCAGTTTAGAGCCGCTGGGCACATCAATTCTCTCCGGACAAAGTTTAGCAAGCCTTTGTTGCTGATCGTAATCTAAGTGATGTTTGAGTATTTCGGCAACATCCAACTTTTTCAGATCTTCAGGTTTTCGGATATTATTTAGGTATGATCCTAACCAACTGGAATTTGTATCTAATAAGTGACCCGTTTCCATGTTAGGCCAATCTTCATCAGGTCTCCATTTCCGTAAACTCCCTATTCGGTTTTGTAACTGTTCTACAGCATCATTAAAATTCAGCAGTTGCTCGCCTTCCTTTTGTATAGCTAAGGATATGGCTTTTGAAATTAATTCTTCAGAAGGGTTTTGAATTGGAGTAGACCTCAATACAATACTACCAATGCCCAAATCCGTAGAGGCTTGAAGCCCGCCTGTTTTGGTATTCCATTGTATAGAATCCTTCTCTTTGAGAAGAGGTTGTAGGTCTGTTGGGTTTAACGGAGAAGCCAAAAATATCTTTCCCAATCCATCCCTAGCGTCTAAAGAGGCTACAGCTAGCCAAGGTTCATGGGCTAAATCATCTTTATGACCAATCATTGCAAACCTACCATTTGCCAACTGGAACTGTGCGTTGTTTCCTGGTCTGGAAGATGCAATACGTTCAGGATAAGCATGAACCAACAACAAACCCGTTTCATAAGAATCGAAAGGATCGTTTTCCACTTCTGTATTAAGCATTCTCCGGTATGAGGCTGCGATCTGTTCAATACGCCTCATCTTTCTACCCAGCCTTTGGTTTTGGCGATCTCTTCTAAGTATCTCAATCCTTTTATTGATATCTGCACCCGCTTCTTTTGGTAAGGGGTCGCGCTCTTCTAATATAGCCGCTAAATCTGTTGCCAAGCCACTAATACCTTGCTGTTCTGCAATAATAAGCATATGAGCTAATCGCGGATGGCAGGGAAGGGTATGAACTTCCTTTCCATGCTCGGTGATTTTCTCATTTTCCAATGCGCCAATCTGATCCAATAATACTTTGGCCTGATTGACATTGCCTTTGCTTGGAGCATTAAGCCAGGTTAACTCTTCTGGATTAGAAATCCCCCACATACTCAAATCCAGAATTAAAGCACTTAAATCCGATTCTAGTATTTCAGGCGTTCGGTGCTCTTGAATTCGATGCTGAGTGGTGGTGCTCCACATTCGGTAGCACTTTCCTGCACTTAATCGACCCGCTCTTCCAGCTCTTTGGTCTGCCGAATCTTTATCGATAAACACCATTTCTAAACGAGATAAACCCGATCGTGGATCGAACTTTTGCTTTTTACCGAAACCCGAATCCACCACAATTTTAATTTGCTGAATGGTTAAACTGGTTTCTGCGATAGAAGTAGCTAAAACCACTTTTCTCCGGCCTCTTTTATCCGGTGTAATGGCTTGGAATTGTTTGGATTGTGGAAGCATTCCATACAATGGGAAAATCGCGAAATCCGGTATTTCTTTTTGGAGTATTTCTTGGCATCGTGTTATTTCCCATTGGCCCGGGAGAAACACTAAGGTGTCACCTTCTTTATTTTCCTTTACAGCTTGAATAACCGTTTTAGCCGTTAATTCTGGAATTAGATATTCGTCTGTATCTCCCGTATATTCAATCTCTACAGGGTACTGCCTACCTTCGCTCACTACAGCTGGAGCTTTTAATAAACTCTGCAATTCAGGCATATTTAGGGTGGCCGACATAATCATAATCCGTAAATCCGGTCGTAGTATAGATTGACTTTCTCTACTCAAGGCCAGTGCTACATCTGCATGAATGCTTCTTTCATGAAATTCATCAAAAATCACCATACCTACACCTTCAAGGGCGTTATCTTGATGCAGCTGACGAGTTAAAATACCCTCTGTAAGTACTTCTAACCTTGTGTTTGAGGAGGTTCTGTTTTCAAATCGGATGCGATAACCTATCGTTTCGCCCACTTCTTCCCCAAACAAAGAGGCCATTCTTTGAGCAATTGTTTTTGCAGCAAGCCTCCGAGGCTCCAGCATCAATATTTTTTTTCCTTTCAGCCAAGGTTCATCGAGAAGAGCTAATGGCAAAACAGTACTTTTTCCAGCTCCCGGAGGTGCATTAACAATGAGGGTAGTTTGTGTACTTAATTGCTCTTTAACATCAGCAACTACCGAGGCAATAGGAAGATCAATATCCGCTAGATTAAAAGCCAAATGTGTATCGTTTTAAGGGTTTGCGAACTTACACAATTGTGTTATTAGATTTTTATTAGGATGTTTGATTCGCTAGCAATTAAACCTAATTTAGAGTTTCAAAAATAAAGACCATCTCTGTGGGTAATGAAAAAACAAGAAGGGAAGCAATACGATTATTAGGTTTAGCGGGTTTTAGCCTGTATTTGCCTTCCTGTTGGGATAATTCAGAAGTAACCGCATCAAAAAATAAACTAAACACAAGCCCAGCAGATACTTTAATAAAAGGGGTTGTAGATACTACAGAAAAGGCCTTTGTTCCAGATGAGCGCTTTGTGAGCTTTTACCGTTATGGAGATACAGAATACAACCGACTCAAAGTGGGATTTAACCTTAGAGTTCCGAAAAAACCAGCCATAATAGCCCTGTGCGAAAACACAGAAGGGGTAGCACAAGCGGTAAAATATGCTCGTGCTAATGATTTAAAAATAAGTGTTAAAAGTGGAGGACATAGCTTTGAATCCTTTTCCTCCAATGATGGAGGTATGCAAATCAATTTATCGCTAATTCATCATGTTGAGTTTTTAGAAAACGATCAAGTTAAGATTGGTCCAGCTTGTTTATTGCGAGAGTTGTACGATGCAATACTACCCAAAAATAGAATTTTGCCAGCTGGTTCCTGTGGCACGGTTGGGGTGGCAGGTTTAACCTTAGGAGGTGGATATGGTTTTTTTGCTCGTAAATACGGCTTAAGTTGCGATAGCCTATTGGAAGCTACCCTTGTTGACGCAAATGGAGAAATACATAAAATATCAGAAGAACATGAGCTCATGTGGGCACTAAAAGGCGGAGGTAATGGAAACTATGGCGTAGTAACAAATTTGATTTTCAAGACTTATCAGGCACCCAAAGGTTTTACTCGTCATCGTTTTAAGGCTTTTCAATTGGATGCTCCAAGAGCCAAACAGTTGTTGGAAAACTGGTTTGAATATTCCAAGGATCTTCCCAAATCTGCTTTTTCTGCCTTTGTTTTAAATGGAAAGACACTTACCCTTCTGATCACTCATTTTGAGAAGAAAGAAGAAGGAGTTCAAAAAATGATAGATCGTTTTACAGAGTTAACGGATAAGGCCAGCATAGGTTCATCCAGAAATTTGGCAAAATCCTTAAAAACATACTATGGGATTGAACACCCCATCTATTTTAAAAATGCTTCCGCTGGTTATTATCAAGACTTTAGTCATATAGAGTCCTTTATTGAGCCCATATTAAAAGATGTGGTTA
>CAZAJG010000024.1:48585-63380 GCA_964485405.1 uncultured Owenweeksia sp.
GCAGAGGTCTCATCTATCAGGTGAATACACTTGGAGGAAACATCAACAATCCAGATTTTAAATCTAAATCCTCTTATCCGCACAGAGAACTACCTTATTTATCTGAATTACAAGCGTATTGGGAAGAAGATAACAACCCTAAACAATTGTTAGCGGCATATAAAAAAGTACAAAAGGCATTTTATGAGAATGGTATTCGTACACAGTATCGCAATTACCCAGACCTGGATTTTAAAGGATATGAAACAGCTTATTACGGGGAAGAGAACTACCCCAAATTACAAGAACTAAAACGGAAGTACGACCCTGAAATGATTTTTGACTACCCACAGAGTATAAAAGTGTAAATACAGTTTGGTTGCAAAAGGATTTATTGTTGTATTTGCAGCTCCGATAGAGGAAATATGAGTAAAATCAGAAAGAGAATAAAACAAGGCTTATTAATTTTCCTATTGCTAACCGTAGGTTTTGGAGCTTACTTTGGTCAAAAGTATTACCAAAGTTTTGTAGCGATAAATATCAACGATCAGGGAGGAGATCAATACTTATACCTTTCCAAAGGAGTAGATCAGCAAGAGGTTTTGAATCTTTTGGATGAAAAGGGATTGGTAAAAAACCGAAGTTGTTTAAACTGGTTAGCCAATAAAAAGAATTACAAAGGGAGTAACGTAATACCCGGTAAGTATAAAATTAAAGGAGGTTTAACCAATAATCAGTTAATCAATCATTTAAGATTGGGTAATGGTCGGCTAGAGGTACGCATGAGATTTGGCCAATTAAGGAACATCGAACAACTCTCAGCTGCGCTGAGCAAAGGAATAGAGCCGGATTCAGCTTCCATTCACCATTGGCTTTCTAATACCGATTCTATTTCACATTATGGTTTTAACCAAAATACAATCATTTCCATGTTTATCCCAAATACATATTTCCTCAATTGGGAGGTAAGTGTTTCTGGGTTAATGAGGAGAATGGCTAACGAGTACAAAACGTTTTGGACGGAAAATCGACAGAAAAAGGCGAAAGCGGCTGGTTTAAGTCAGTCTCAAGTAATTACACTTGCTTCTATTGTGTATTGGGAAACAAAAGCTCCGGTAGATATGCCACAAATAGCGGGAGTATATATGAATCGTTTAAGATTGGGAATGCCGCTTCAAGCAGATCCTACTTTAATTTTCGCATTAGACGATTACAGTATAAAACGGGTGTTAAACGTTCACAAACAAATTGATTCGCCTTACAACACCTACAAAAACAAAGGCTTGCCGCCTGGTCCAATCCTCATTCCACCGATAGCCTATGTAGATGCGGTTTTGAATTATACCAAACACGATTACCTCTATTTTGTAGCAAAAGAGGATTTTTCGGGTGAAAGCTATTTTGCTGAAACGTATGCACAACATCTGGTTTATGCCAGAAGATTTCAGAGGGCTCTTAACAAAAGAGGCATTTACAGATAGAGTACCCCTCCATATATTTTTAAATCAACTACAAGAATTAGATCCTTAGAACGTCTTACCGATATCAAAAACGTTGTTTAACAGCGAATTTTGGTTTGGTTTAATGGATGAGACAGCCCTCCTAAAGGATATTTAGGAGGGTTTGTTGGTTTTAGGCTATACGAGTAAACAAAAGGAATACTACTTTTGGCCTAGCTTTTAGGGTATGGACACAATTGAATACATAAACAGAACTAGCGGAGAGGTTTTGGAAGAAAATCCACCAAGCAGTGGCATGTTAAGATTTTTATACACCAAGCCTTTGGGGAAACTTTCTTTAAACTTACTTTTTAAGAGAAAGCTTGTATCTGCCCTAGGTGGTTGGTATATGGATTCTCGCTTAAGTAAAAAGCGTATAACCAACTTTATTAAAGAACAAGAGCTAGATATTTCGGATTTTCAAATTCCAGAAAGTGGATTTAAAACGTTTAATCAGTTTTTTTATAGAAACTTAAAACCACAAGTACGGCTACTTGAAGATGGTTTTGTATCTCCGGCAGATGGTAAAATTCTTGTGTTTGAAAATATGGATACTTGTCACACTTTTTTCATAAAAGGGGTAGAGTTTAATGTGTCTACATTCTTGAATTCGAAAGAATTAGGACGAAAATATGAGGGAGGGAGCATGGCTATTGTTCGATTGGCTCCAGTAGATTATCACCGCTATCATTTTCCTGTAAGCGGTCATGCAGGGCCATCAATAAAAGTAAAAGGGCATTACTATTCTGTTTCACCATTGGCACTAAGAAAAAGTTTACAAATTTTTTTAGAAAACAAAAGAGAGTATACGATTTTAAAATCGCAAGAATTTGGAGATGTAGTAATATGCGATGTTGGTGCTACTATGGTAGGAACCATTATACAAACCTATAAGCCCAATACTCTAGTTCAGAAAGGGGATGAAAAAGGCTACTTCGCCTTTGGCGGTTCTACCTTGGTATTGCTCATGGAGAAAGGGAAACTCTTGTTTAACCCGGATTTGGTAGAAAATACAAAAGCAGGAAAGGAAACCACTATTAAAATGGGACAGCAAATTGGGGTAAAGGCACAAATGTTTACTCCAACTGAATAATCATTTTGTCGATACTGCGCTTCATTGTGTTGAAAAAGATGAGCCGTTGTTTATAGTTGCTTCGTAAATCTGTGGCAAACGAAAGCTGCTCCTCAAACCAGTTTTTTAAATCTGAACACAATTCAAGTTGCTTAGCTTGCAAATAATTTACAGAAGTGATGTGAATGTAAGCCTTTTGCAATTGAGAAGAGCTTATAAGCGCACTGTTTGAAGCTAGGAGAAAGTCTACCTGGTACATGTGCAGCTTCGCATTTTCATCTTCTAACATTTGATAATGTTCAAAAATGAATTGTTTGTATTGCTTAAGTAGTTTTAATGCCATTTCTTCATTGATGTGACCAAGGGTTAAACACTCTGCTATTTGTTGAAGCTCTGGCTTAAAAGTATCGGATGTCCATATCTCATACGTATTCATATCGTAATACTTATTGCCTAACAGCATTGCTTTTTCCACTATGTAAGCGGGGATATGAGCTGGTAAAAGACCGTTTGCCATTTTGGAGTTGCTGGAAATAAGCCATATAAATAATTTAAAACGGCAAAGCTCTTCTGTTCTCAGTAGTGGAATAGGAGGGATGTCTCTTGCAGCAAAATAGAGTTTGTGTGGATGGGCTGTTATGTAGGATACTTCTGCATTTAATTTATCCAATAGGTTGTTTACTTCATCAAAATGACTCAAAAACCTGTGATTGGTTATTCTAAACCTTTTCTGGTTATCTGAGTGAATAAAATCATCAACCGAAATGTTGAATTTTTTAGATAGTAAAACAAACTCATCCAGCTTAAGAGCGGTTTCGCCACGTATTCTTTTATAACAGCTTCCTACATCCAAATCCAGCATTACCGCTAGCGTTTCAACCAGCCGATCTTCTTTTGGGATTTTGGTTTCTAATTTTTTAAAAAAGTCAGACTGTATAATTTTAGTATTCAAATGTTTCAATATTTTACTAAAAGATAATGATCCTTTTCCATTGTCTTTTTTAGACAATTAGGGATGAAACTAGTGTCTAAAATTCACATAAACAAATAAGATCAATAGTCTAAATTTGATAGCAATCAAAACATCATTTTGTTCACAAAAAAAAAAATAACATCATGAAATTCACAATGAAACATCTCTTTGCTTTACTCATTTTCATGGGTATTGGTCTCTCTCAGGAAGCTTTGGCTCAACAGATTAATCATATTGCCATTGCCCCTAATACCGCCTCTGCCAATTTTAAAGGTACTCAGTATGTGTTCGATTGCCCTACAAATGGTTATCTCTATGATTTCAATTGGCAACAAGCTTTAAATACGAACGTGCCTTATTTTGCCTTGGGCTCGCCAGATGAAATCGTTTTGACCATAGAAATATGTGATGACAATGGCGAATGTGCAACTTTAACCCCCAATAGCTCTCATTTGTATGCTACAGGCGATCAAGCTGACTTCTTTGTTGATCCATTCTGTTTTGCTCATGTAGAGATTTGGCATCCTTAAAAATCCAATGAAACATTTCAAGCTCTCTTAATAATAATTTTTTTACTCTAAAAACCCCTTCAATCATGAAACAATTGAAAACTCTACTTTTATCTCTATCCCTAGTATTCGCTTTCTCTGCCTTTAATGAAGCCAGCGCTCAGTTTATGGGTAGCGAACTAACTATTCAGAACACAGTATCTCCACAATTTAAAGGTTATCAGGTTTTGGTAGATTGTAATACACAGAATATAACTTGGAGATTCGAGTGGTCGCAAATGTCTAACTCGGCAGTGGCTTACACCGGATTTTCAGTTCCTGGATATTTTGGAACACCCAATGAGGTAGTAAGCTTTATCGTAATTTATGATGCTTTTGGTAATTCAGTTACGGTAGGCGCACCTTTTTCAGGTTTTCCTTCTAGTGCTGTTTTCCCAACTGGCGATCAGGTTGATTTTAACTACTATGGATGTAGCCATCCATCAGTTATTGAAATCTACTAAACTCTAAATTAATCTTTGAAATGTTGAAGGCTGCCTTGGGGCAGCCTTCTTTTTTTAGCTTTAGGCCAGCTTAACAGGATACCCCGCTCAATAGATCGCAAATATGTCAACCCAATTACAGTATAAAAGCTGGCTAAAAAGTAAAAGTTTGTGGAAACAACCCTCTGTATGGGAAATGCCTCTTTTTTGTTTGCCTCAAGAAGATAAAGCGTTAACCGCAGAAATACCAACTGCACCAGAAAAACTCGTTTTTGGAAAGCGAATCGAAAAGTTCTTCAGTCATTTGATTCAGGCCCACCCGAATTATAATCTCATATCTGAGAATGTTCAGCTCATTGAAAATAAAAACACTTTGGGTGAATTAGACTTTTTGGTGGAGGATAAAAGCAATGGAAGGGTTTTACATATTGAGCATGTTTTTAAATTTTATCTCTTCGATAAAGAAGTAAAAGGTGATTCTTATGAAAAATGGATAGGAGCCAATCGGAATGATAGTTTGCAACAAAAGCTCAATAAACTAAAGGAACATCAATTTCCAGTATTAAAGAGCTTACCTGCTCAAAGGTTGCTTAAAAAGTTAGAATTAGAGGATGAGGACATAGATCAACAGTTGTGCTTTAACGGTTTTCTTTTCACTCGTAAGGAAGAGGATATGCTTCAATCGGATTTGAATTCAAATTGTTGGGCTGGTTTTTGGGTTCACCGAGATGAATTTAACTCGTCTTTTTATCAAGGAGCTTCTTACCATCTTCCCCAAAAAAACAATTGGATAATGGAAGCTCGCTTTGATGTAGGCTGGCAAGATTACGTAAGCTGTTGTGAGCAAATTGATGCACTGCATTTTAGAAAAAAGTCACCTTTACTTTGGATGAAAAGAAACGACCAACTCTTAAAACTATTTGTAGTTTGGTGGTAAAGGTTCTAAGTTGCACAAAAATAGAGGCTTACAGATTAAAATAACAGTTTATCGTTAAACCAAAGGCTAGCCGAATGATTTTATTACCTTTGTAAAACAGTTATAGGGCATCGGCAAAGCCCAGTCTTTACAAGACTTCTCGGGGTAAAAATCCCCTCAGTATGAACGAAAATCACCTTTTTGGAAAGAGTTACATCACTCAATCAACTAGTAGTAAGATTGAATGAATGTCAAGGAAAAGAGTTTCAAGACATTATCAATTTTATAGATCTTACACCAAGCGAATTATCTAAGTATCAATTTTGGGATTCTGCACATTATACCAGAAACTGTGTAGAACGTAACGAGCAGTACGAGCTCATTCTGCTCTGCTGGGAACCGGGTCAACACACTCCAATACACTGTCATGGAGGTGAAGAGTGCTGGGTACAGTTGCTTCAAGGTGAAATGGCAGAAAGTAGATTTGTTTTTGATGATGCAGGTAAACTAGTAAACCAAGGAGTTGAAAGACTAGCCAAAAATAATTTAAACCATATCAACGATGCTCAAGGCTTTCATAGCCTGAGCAATATTGGGCAAGGTAGAGCCATGAGTTTGCACTTATATGCCAAACCTATTGTTAAGTGCCGCGTTTTTAATACAGAAGAGAAAAAATTTGAAGAAACACCGCTATCAGACTATTCCCTTAAAGGAGTAAGGATGAGTGTTGCGGTATGAATGGAAGATTAGGATTTATGCAAAATTTGAAAGAAGACTTAACTACGTTTATCGACATCGCTGAAGCTTTAATATTAGATGAAGAGCAGCATCCGGTAACCAAAGTAATACCCACCAATGAGTTGTATCAAACCTTAGATATTGCTCTTAAAGATGAGCCCCTAGAAGAGGAAGAAATGAAGGCTCTTTTAAAGGATGTTGTTTTAAATACTCCTAAAACATCCGGTAAGCGATTTTTCAATCAACTATTTGGAGGTAGGCATGGAAAAGGTATTCTAGGCGATTTACTAGCTGTAATGTTGAACAACAGCATGTACACCTACAAAGTAGGTGGGCCTCAAATTGGTATTGAAAAAGAAATTGTCGATAAAGCCTGTCAGTTAGTTGGTTACGGAGAAAATAGCAATGGAACATTACCGGTAGGAGGTTCTATGAGTAACTATATGGCTATGGTAATGGCGCGCGATGCTTACCATGAAGATATTCGTTTTAAGGGTGTCCAATCAACTATGAGAGCATATACTTCAACGGAATCTCATTACTCAAATGCTAAAAATGCTGCCTTTTGTGGTATAGGTCGTGATAATCTGAAAAAGATCTCCACCAACGACAGAGGAGAGATGTCTGCGGCAAAATTAGAAGAGCAAATCATAAAAGACAAAGAAGCAGGTTTATCCCCCTTTTTTGTGAATGCAACGGGCGGAACAACAGTTCTTGGTGCTTTTGATCCTATTGAAGAAATATCGGCTGTTTGTAAGAAGCATGGCTTATGGCTCCATGTTGATGGCGCATATTGCGGTTCTCTCATTTTTAGTTCTAAGTATGGGTATTTGCTAAAAGGTTCTGAGTTGTCCGATAGCTTCAGCTTTAATGCGCACAAAATGTTGAGCGTACCTTTAACCTGCTCTGTTATTGTAGTTAAAGATAAGAGGCACCTCAATCAATCTTTTAGTAATGATGCTACCTATTTATACCAGACAGATGGTGATGAATTTAACCCTGGAAAGACTTCTTTTCAGTGTGGTAGGAGAAACGATGCTTTAAAGTTTTGGACACTCTGGAAATCGATTGGAACAAAAGGGCTAGAACAAATGGTTGACCATCAATTCGAGTTGGCCAACATAGCTAGAGATGTGATCAACCAAAATCCAGATTATAAACTATATAGCTTTGATGAAAGTATGGCCATATGCTTTAATTACAAAGATATAGAGCCTAAAGCTCTGTGTACGGCCTTGTACGAAAGTGGAGAACTTATGGTAGGTTTTGGATCTTTTAAAGAAGATACTTTTGTGCGTTTAGTAACGGTTAACTCAAGTAATACCAAAGAGGAAATTGTTAACTTCTTTGTGTTATTGGAGGCTTTTGTAGCGAAGAACTACGACCGATTGCCAAAAGTAGCTCAACACGACTTGGTTGGGGAATAAGCGGATTAGAGTTTATCAATTAGTTCAATATATTTTTTTTCATCTCCTCTTAAAATAGCTGCCTGTAATCTATTGCACCAGTTCAAATTGATGTTGTGATTTTTCATTTCATCTATTGTTTTCTGGAGAAGGCTAACCTGATAAACCTTGATTTTTTTAAATTGAGATTTGTAGGATTTTAAGAGTTCCTGATCGTATGGTTCTATGGTATCTTTCACTGAACTTAATCTAGAGTGAATCGGTTCTAAATCCGTTTCGTTGCAATATTCCACGGGGAAATATAGGCTAAAAGTAGTTCCTTTCTCAAGCTCTGAGTGTACTTCTATTGTGCCAGAATGTGCTTCTACAGCTAACTTACAAAAAGCCAATCCCAAACCTGTAGAAGCATCTTTACCTGAATCATGAGAATCGTGCCAATACTTATCAAATATTCGAGGGAGTTTTTCTGGAGAAATACCTTTCCCACTATCAATCACATCGATTCTAGCTATTTCATTACCCCCATTTAAAGTGTCTACTTCGATCAAAACTTTACCTCCGGCAGAATGTTTAATAGCATTTGTAAGCAAGTTAATCAGAACTCTTACTGTAATATCTTTATCCAACTTTAAGCAGAGGTTACTTTTTATATTTGTTTCAATTTCCACATCAGACATTTGAGCAAAAAGTTCCATTTGAATCATTGTTTCTTTTAAAACTTCCTGTATGGAACAGGATTTAAGGTCTAATACTACTCCTGCTTCCTCAAACTTTTGGGCCTGAAGCATATTCATAACTAAATTCAACATCATTTGTCCAGACCTGCTAATGAGATTCATTTTTCGGTTATTTTTCTCCTTTTGAGAGATTCCGATGATGGTGTTTAAGGAGTTTTTCATATCATGAACAATCATATGTGTTAAACCCTCTTTAAAACTGGATAGCTCTTCCAATTTGTTATTTACAGACCGCAGTTCTTTTGCCTTTGCAATAATCTCTAAGTTTTTATTAGTGATGAGCCCGTTTAACTCCTCCAGCAGGTAGCTATGCCTTTTCTTCTTTTTGTATAAAATAAAGTAGGCTACAGCAATTACAAAAACCAATATAGCAACACCCCATGATATTTCTGCGAACAGTTGTTCTTGTCTTAAACTAACTTGGTATTCACTATCTTTTTTTTGTTGATCTAAAATAGACTGTTGTTTTTCTTTTTCCAGTTGGTACTCAAACTCTAGTCTGGCTATGTCTTTAGCCTTATCATTATTGATCAACGAATCATGGCGTTCATGATAAACCTTATAATACTTTAAAGCATTCTTAAGGTCACCTTCATCCTCGTAAACAAGGGCTAGATGCTTAGCGGATTCACTAATCTGTTTGGCTAGCTTTTTATTGGAGGCTAGGGTATAAGCTTCCATTAAGGCAGGAGTAGCTTTTGTATTTAAGCCTAAATCCGAATAAACAGCTCCTATGCCAATAAGACATTGAGAGCTAACAAAAGGATTTTCACATTCGCGTGCTCTAGCTAGGGTTTTGTTGTATTGAATCAATGCGCTATCTTGTTTATTTTGAGCTAAGTAAACATCAGCAATGCCTAATTCAGAAAAAACCTTTCTACAATTTGTTTTGGCTCTTTCTAAGCTAATTAAAGCCTGCTTATAGCTTTTGTGGGCTTTAGTATAGTTTTTCATTTCCAACTGTACTTCGCCAATGTTGCCCAGCATTACCCCTATACCTAAATGATGCTCCAGCTCACGGAATATTTTCAATCCTCTATGGTAATAGTCTAATGATTTTTGATGGCTGTTCTGACCTTTAAAAATCAAGCCTATGTTTACCATAGATATAGCAACACCTTCTTTATCCCCTCGTTTTTCATCAATTTTCATGGATCTTTGGTAATAATCCACCGCTTTTGGATAATTCCCTTGAATTCGGAATACGTTTCCCATGTTGTTTAGTACACCGCCTAAACCTTTTTCATTTTTTAGTTGAGCATAGGCTTTACGCGAACGGTCAAAGAAAATAATGGAGCTATCGTATTCACCTACATACCAATATCCAATGGCCTTCATATTGTTGGCTTTGGCTAGTCCATTTTTGTAACCTAATTTTTTAGCTAAGTCTATAGAGGAGTTAGCTAAAGCAATTGTTTTCCTTGGAGTAGAGGTATGGAGTTCAAAGGCGAGATCGTTCAAAGTTTTCACCTTGACTGTGTCTTCCGTTAAAGTGGGCAGAATAGATAGAAGACTATCTGCCTTTTCGCTTTGAGCAAAGGAAGGAATACACCACAAAAAGGCAACCCCTATCGTAACGATGAGGAACCATATGCTTGTGATACAAGTTTTGGTCATGCTTTATTCAAGTTTAAGCACAACAGCAAAATGTATTAATCGTCCGTGTAAAAATACGATTTAGCTATTGAATTATGAATGACCTTTTTAAAGATTAATTGAAAACGGTTTATTTCAAGGAAGTTAAAGTTTAAGTATTCGGTGCTTTTTGAGTGTATTACACCTTATGGATAAACCTCTTTTGGAATAGACGACTGACCAAGTCATTTGATAATGATCAATAATCGGCAAGACCTAGTTAACGAGAACGTAGTTTTTTTTGCTCCTTTATAAATCAAGGATAAACGTTTACAAAGGCAAAAGACTTGAAGGATAAAATGGAGCTTGGTAGGGTGTTGTCAATATCTATATTTGACTCGTTTTTAATCGTGACTATTTAATTAACAGGAAGTTACTATTTTTTGTGTACCCGAACACCTTGTTTTAATCAAAAACTAAACCTACATGCCAACCGATCCTTTTTTACTCGAACGAATTCAACAGACTCTTCAATCTAAAAAGGTTAAATGGATTGAAAAGAAAATGTTTGGTGGGCATTGCATTATGGTAGATAATAAAATGTGTTTTGGCACCTATAAAGGTGGAATTATGGCGAGAGTAGCGCCAGAAGAAGTAGAAGGTTTGTGCAGTAGAGAAGGGGCAGGTCAAATGTTGCAGAAAGGAAGACCTATGACGGGTTATCTATTTTTAGAACCTTTGGCTTTTGATACCGATGAAAATTTAGCCTTTTGGATTGATAAATGCCTGGCTTTTAACCCTAGAGCAAAGTCTAGCAGAAATTAACATTATCATACTCTTCTTCACAGATTTCCCAAGGTGTACGTACTTGTTTATAATCAAATCAACAAAAATATCCATTCTGCAAGCGTAAAATCTCCATGCTTAAAATCTAACCAGATTATTATAAAGGGTTTAATGTGTTTTTCTACATAAAATTTTAGAATAACCATTTTCCAAACCAAACTCTCCGTTTACCAAGCGTTTGTTACCTCATTCCAAGTTGGTGTTTTTTCTGTTTCCATCCTTTCTAGCTTAGGAGGAATGGCGGATACCGAAAAGCCTAAAATAGAGTAGGTAAACTCAAACTCAATTCAAAAATGAAACATTTAAACAAAACGCTTAAGGGCGCATGGGTTGCCCTAGTTACCCTTTTATTTGCTGGAGCTTTCTCCTTTACGGCACAAGCACAATTTATGCAAGATGCTTGCCTACCCGATTGTACTAACGATCAATTTATGGGGCCTTTTCAAATCACCTTAGAGATTTGCCCGGGTGAATTTTATGAGGTGGAATATGGTTATCGCATTGCTTGTGGTATTTGGTTTGATTATTACATTGGTAATTCCATAACACCTGCCCTTGGAACTGGAACTACCAACACAGACTTTTACAACTGTGTAACTTCATTAGGTGGATATAATGGCTTTTTAAGAGAAGTAACTGAAAAGCTCATTATCGCCAATCCTGCTGCTTTTCCTCCCAATAGCCCAGGCGATTGTGCCACAAACTGGAGGGTGCTCAAAGGGTCTTGCTGGAGAGGGGTTATTGACTTTGGAGATCCAGGAGCTGGTGGTGTAGCCCAGAGTTTTAGCAGTGGTCCAACTTTCATTGACATTATTCAGCCTTGCGTAACCAACGACTGTTGCTTAGAAAGATTTACCGTTTGTATGGATCAAAGCGGTAATAGCAGTGTTACGAATACAGGTTATTTACCACCTCAATTCCCAACTTGTAATGGACAAAATGACCCATGGTCTATAGGTACCATTTTCGAGTGCACACCTGTTTGTGGCTCAATATATAACTAACCCATAATCATACGCTTATGAAAACGTTTTTATACATAACAATGAGCTTCCTTCTCTGTTTTTCATGGATGGATGCAGAGGCACAAGATCAAGTGAGTATCCATTATCCTTTTGGCTTAACAAAAATCAGCATGGATAATGGGAAAACTTGGGAAGAGAAGCAGAACAAGAATGTCACTTTCAATTATCCTTTTCAGATAAAGAAAGTAAGCACTAATAATGGAAAAACATGGAAGGTTTCTGAGCTTGGAAAGATTACCATTAGCTATCCAAATGGATTTAGCAAGATTTCCTATGATAAAGGAAAAACCTGGGTTATTGATCGATTGGGTCATAATATGGTTAATGAGCTCTCAGCTTATCCAGTACCTGCCGTAGACTATGTGGAGCTGGAAACGAGCAATTTTAATCTAGAAACCGTACCCGAGCTTTTAGATTTAAGTGGAAGGGCAGTAAAGCTTCCTAACGGTTCTGATTTTGTGAGCTCAGAAAAGTATCACTTAAACACAAGTGACTTAGAAAATGGTTACTACATCATTCGTTTTGAAACCAATGATGGACCGGCAACTACTAAAATTCTGATTCAGAACTAATTTTAAGTATGTTTTTAGAATGATTCAAGGTCCGCAGGCTCAGTTAAAGAGCCTGTCGGACCTTGTTTTTTACAGGAGTGTTAAGCGGTATAGATTTGTTTTAACTTCTTAATAATCTTAACTTTAAGGCAGTACACCACACCTTTTATCATGAAAACTCAAGCTCAATACACAAAAAGAGTCTCTCTGTCTTCACTTATTGTAGACGATGAAGAATACAGTAGAAGAAACCTGAATCAGCTTTTAAAGAAACACTGTCCTCAAGTAGATGTAAAAGCCACAGCAATAAATGTCAATCAAGCCAGGAAAGCTATAGACCAGATTCAACCAGATTTAGTTTTTTTAGATATTCAAATGCCCGGTTTAAGCGGTTTGGATTTATTGAAAAGCTACAGCTGCCGATCGTTTAGTGTAATACTCGTTACCGCTCATCCTACCTATGGTATTGATGCTGTAAAAGAATGTGCTTTAGATTATCTTCTAAAGCCTATTCGAGTGTCTGAGTTAAAAACAGCTGTAGATAAAGCATGGAATCAAGAAAGTCAGGAAACCTGGATTAAAAAGCATATTTCCACCGAATCTTATAAAATCTCCGTGTCCCATACAGAGGGTGTGTCCATTATTTCCGTAAAAGACATTCTCTATCTAGAGGCGGATAATATGTATACTACAATTCGTCTTCTCAATGGGGAAATGCTCTTAGCTTCTAAACCGATAGGCGACTTTGAGAAGGTATTGGCTGATTTCAACTTTTTTAGAATCCATAAATCTTACCTCATCAACTTCAGATATTTGGAAAGGTACAGCAAGAACGGAGGCGGTTTAGTTTGGATGTCTGATAAGGCAGAATTGCCAGTTTCGAGAAGACAGTTTCCATTATTTCAAAAGCTTTTAAAACAACATGTTACACCGGTTTGAGCATGGTGCATTGAAGCAATTACTATTGGCCATTGTGTTTTCAAATCTATTGCAGGCTCAAGTATTGCCGCATTTTGCATATACCGAAGATGATGGTTTACCTTCTAGTAGTGTATATCAGTGCATTCAAGATAAGCAAGGCTTTTTGTGGCTCGCTACCGAATTTGGATTAAGTCGTTTTGACGGTTATAATTTTAAAAATTATACGGTTAAAGATGGACTCTATGTAAACGATGTATGGGGGTTGTTTGAAGACTCTAAGGAACGCTTATGGATTAGAAGCTTTAGTCCAAATTTAAGCTATATCAAAAAAGGGAAGATTCATCATATTCCAATTCCGGATTCATTGGATGTTCCTTGGGTACACGATATTAAAGAGAGTAAAGATGGTATACTATGGTTTTCTACCGCAAATGGAATCATAAGTCTAGATACAAGCAACCAACTCCGCTTTATAAAGGATAATTACAGCCCAAATAAGTTAAGAACACAACTTTTATTAGAGGACGACAGAGGAAGGTGGTTTATAAACTCAAACCAACTAATTCTGCAAAAAGATGGTAAACTAAGTAAATGGCAACTCCCTGTAAGTAGTAAGGAAGAAGTGGTTTATGTTTGGAAAAAAAGCAGAGATAGTTGGTTGATTTTTTTAGAGGACAAGTTGGTAGAATGGTCCTATAAAACGGATCAAAAAAAGGAAGATTATTGGAGCTCTCTACTCCCAGGTAAAAAAGAGTACCGCTTGAACCGAGTTGTTGGAAGTTATAAAAACTCACAACGGCATTGGTTGCTCACCAATCAAGGTCTTTTTGCTCTTTTTGACGACTTAAGTTTGGATAGCACTTTTCTGTTTCTTCATGATAAAACCTTTGAGCATGTTTATAAGGATAAAGAGGATAATCTATGGATGTGTGGGAGAGGTAAGGGTTTGTGCTTTTTTCCTGCTCCATCTTTACAGATGGGTATGATTAGCTACCAAGGAGATGCAGATTATTCTGCTCTTAAGGTTTTGAGTTTTGCAGAAGATAAAAGCAGCAATTTATGGGTGGGTAGTAGCTCCGGTGTTTTAAAGAAATCGAAAGATGGGCTTTTCAGAAAAATAACTGGTGATTGGGACGGGATTGTTCGGGAAATGTATTTCTACCCTAAGCAAGACCTCATCATTTTGGTAACGGAACGCACTCTACTTTACTTTCCAAAATCTGATCTCCAAGAGGTTAAGGAAATAGAGCAAAGCTTAGCGGTTTTTAACGTTGAAAGAATGGAGCTCCACAAGCCATATACGATTCCTAAAAAAGGTTCGATAGGGCTCTTTGGAAAAAACGGACAGTTTGATCCAGAAACAGGGGTGTTGACACTCTCTGCAGGCAATGGTTTATTTAAAATTGATTTTGAGTTGCAAAACATAATAAAACACTATGATAAAAGAGTGTATGCCAATTGTCAAACAGACTCTAGCCTTTGGTTCGGTAGAACCACGGGAATAGGCAAGCTTGATTCGTCCAAGGAAATTTTATTTCCATTCAGCCGGCATGAACTGATGAATAT
>CAZAJG010000025.1:0-19449 GCA_964485405.1 uncultured Owenweeksia sp.
GCGTTAAGGAGATAACTAGTACTCCGCTCCAGATAAAAGACACCCTTAAACCACCTACAGAAACACCAAAGAAAAAAGCAGAATATTATCTACTTACAGAGGCTTATAATTACTGTGGCGATATTCAAAAGATAGATCCGGGTATGTATTGGTACGGTGTTTATCCAAAAGATGAAGAAGCAAATGGAAAAAACTACAGAATCAAAACAGCGGACATAAATGTTATTCTCAGTAAACAAAAAGTAGGTAAAGGATTGGAGTTTGACATTCAAACAGCCGATTCTGAAAGGAGTATCTTTCTTATTGGTTCAAACACCGCATTAAACACGGCAAAAGAGGCGCAAATTGAAGACAATAGTGAGATTTTACGATTTAATAGTAGAAAAGTATACCCAGGTCAACAATGGACTTTATCTCACGATGGAAACTCAGCTATTACATTATCTGCCACAGGTAGTGTTGAAAGCTCTGGGCCTTGTCCGGATTTAAAAAACTACAAACTGATTTTAAAAGGAGAAAAGTACTTTTTGCCCGTAGAACAGAACATGACGGATGAAATCGTGTTTAAAGGTCAGTGCGGAATGCCTGAAATCTACTGGTATGGTGATTTAAACGGAGATAAAATACCGGAAATGATTTTTGTTTCTGTGTATGAAGATCAAAATCAATTCACCTTATTTGTAAGTGATCCGGCTCTAGACAACGTACTGGTTAAGAAGGAAGCTGAATGGATACTTTCTAAATGTTATTAAAAATACAATAATGGCTCAAGATATTGCTTTCAATAAAAACGAAGATGAACTGAAACTAATGGTTTCAGAAGTAAAACATAAACTGGAAAAAATTCATCTGGGTGGTGGCAGTAAAAAGATTGAAAAGCACCACAGTAAAGGCAAAATGACTGCTCGAGAGAGAATTGATTACTTACTGGATAAAAACAAACCAGTAATTGAAATTGGTGCTTTTGCGGGTTATGAAATGTATAGCGAGCATGGAGGTTGTCCGGGCGGTGGAGTTATTATTGTAATTGGATATTTAAAGGGGAAAATGGTGATGGTAGTGGCCAACGATGCCACTGTAAAAGCCGGAGCTTGGTTTCCTATTACCGGAAAGAAAAATTTAAGAGCTCAAGAGATAGCCATTGAAAATAGGCTTCCCGTTATTTATTTAGTAGATAGTGCTGGAGTTTATTTACCCCTCCAAGATGAGATTTTCCCAGATAAAGAGCATTTCGGACGTATTTTTCGAAACAACGCCATCATGTCTTCTGAAGGTATTGTACAAATAGCCGCTATTATGGGTAGCTGCGTTGCCGGTGGAGCTTATCTGCCCATCATGAGCGATGAGGCACTCATTGTAGATAAAACAGGAAGTATCTTCTTAGCAGGATCCTATTTGGTAAAAGCGGCTATTGGTGAATCCATTGATAATGAAACCTTAGGGGGAGCAACAACACATTGCGAAATATCTGGAGTTACAGACTACAAAAGCAAAGACGATAAAGACTGCCTCTCCTCTATCCAAAATATTGTAGATAAAATAGGAGATTTTGACAAGGCAGGTTTCAATAGAGTTGAATCTAGTGAACCAGCAAAAGATCCAAAAGAGATTTATGGTTTAATGCCCGTAGATAGGGCAAAACCCTACAATACCATTGAGATTATAGAGCGTTTGGTAGATAATAGCGAATTTGAAGAATATAAAGCCGGGTATGGTCAGACTATACTTACTGGTTATGCTAGAATAGACGGCTGGGCGGTTGGAATTGTTGCCAACAATAGAGAAGTTGTTCGTAGTAAAAAAGGCGAAATGCAATTTGGAGGTGTAATATATTCGGATTCAGCCGATAAAGCTTCTCGATTTATAGCCAACTGCAACCAAAAGAAAATTCCATTGGTCTTCTTGCAGGATGTTTCTGGTTTTATGGTAGGTAGCCGTTCAGAGCATGGCGGTATCATTAAGGATGGAGCCAAAATGGTAAATACTATGAGTAACTCTGTGGTTCCGAAGTTCACCATTATTATGGGTAACTCCTACGGTGCTGGTAATTATGCTATGTGCGGTAAAGCGTATGACCCTAGGCTTATTGTAGCTTGGCCAACATCAGAAATTGCTGTTATGGGTGGCTCTCAAGCGGCCAAAGTGCTCATGCAAATTGAAAAAGCTAGCCTAAAATCAAAAGGTGAAGAGATTGATGAAGAAAAGGAGAAGGAACTTTTTAATAAAATTAAATCTCGATACGATAGCCAAACTTCCCCCTATTATGCAGCCGCTAGATTGTGGACGGATGCTATTATAGATCCATTAGACACTCGTAAATGGCTAAGTATGGGGATAGAAATGGCTAATAACGCTCCCATCAAAAAGGCTTATAATCCAGGTATAATTCAATCTTAAACACTCTTTTACAAAAATTAAATGAAAAGAGTTTATGATTCTGAAGAGCTAGCTGCTTTAAAATAGACGGAAACGGAGGTGCCAACATCTTCCTTACTTTCCATCTTCATGTGGCCATTAATCTTTTTAAGTAGCTCTTTTATGGAGACAAGGCCATAACCCTTCCCTGTTTCATTACCGGTTCCCTGGGAACCAAAGAGTTGATTGTTCTCATTCAACAATCTCAATTGATTTTCGGCTATTCCTATGCCGTCATCTTTTACCACAACTACAGTGTAGTCCCCCTCTTGGTAACTTTCAATTGAAATATGGCCATTTGCAATGGTGAACTTTAAAGCATTATCCAATAGGTTTCCTAAAATAACATCAATAATGATTTTTTCCCCAAGCACTTTTGTATCCTCTCCAACTAAGTTGGTAAGCTCTACCTGTTTTTGTTTGGCTTGATCATCAAAAGATGAACATAAAGCCAGCACCTGGTTGTATAAGTCTATTTCATATAACCGTATCTCAAAGCCTTCCTCTAATGTTCTCATCCAATTAAAAATTCGTTCGGTACGCATATAAATACCCTTGGTGGAACTCTTAATGATATCTAATCGTTCCTGAACATCTTTTTGGCTTACATTTTTTAAATCGCCACTGTTCTCAATGATAGAGAGGATAAAATGAAGAGGACCTCTAATATCATGGGTATATAGACCCATAATTTTGTTTTTGAGTTTAACATTGTTATCCTGAATATCTTTAGCCTTTCTTAACTGACTAAGATTCAGCTTTAGTTGGTCGTTTAATTGTTTATAGTCATTTGTTTTCTGATCAATAATATTCTCTAATTCCAACTGTTTCTTTTCTTCTCTTTTTAAGCGAAGTAAAACAAATTGAAGTATCCCCATTAGGATAAAAATTATTGCCAGTATTCTAAACCATAGAGTCTGATAGAAGTAAGGAGTTATATAAAAACTATAACTTGCTGTTTCATAATTATTAAGTCCAAAACCGAGCTTTCTACGCACCTCGAGTTCATATTTGCCTGGGTTTAATTTGGAGAACTCTATACTGTTGTTTCTATTAATGGGAGTCCAGCTGGTGTTTTGAGGTTTTAGTCGGTATTCTAAGTACAAATTCGTAAAACTCCCGCTATAAGGAGATAAAATAAAGAATTTAAGCCTAGTTAAATCCTGACTAAAACTGTAGCTAGAATCCAATAGTATCTCTTCTTCATTTGTTTCCAATTTAGAGATGAAAACTTTAGAAATATGATCCTCCTCTTTTAAATATTCTGGTGAGAAGATGGTTAAACCTTGCAAGGAAGAGAAACTTATTTTTCCAGAGCTCAGTTTGAGTCCACAAGGATAACACCCCCCGTTAAACTCATTATTTTTCAGACCATCACTTCTGTCGAAACGATGATAATATACTCGGTTCACTTCTTGATTAAAGGCAGCATTCATTTCCTTTTTCAGAACTTTAAAGAGGCCATTGTTTGAGCTTATCCAAAAAAAGCCTTTACCATCATCAAGAATACAATGACTCACTTTCAGAAACCCGAGTTTATCTAATGGAATAGAACGAGTTACCCCATTTTCATATCCAAAAATACCATCACCATACGTACTGATCCATGTAATACCTAAACTGTCTGGATAAACATTTCTTATGGAATAGCCCTTTAAGGCCTCCACTCTAGTTATGGATTTATCTTCAGGATTAAAAATAACAGCGCCTTTAAGGAATCCGATCCAAAATAAATGACGGAAAGGATCATAAGAAACAAGATTAATGCGTGATTCTGCTTCAATATGAATAGGCACATTGTGCCATGTTTTTCCATCTCGATACCGAAGGGTGTCTTTTTTAAACATCCAGATTTTACCATCTTTGTCCTCTAAGTGCCTCTGCCCTCTGAATGGTACTTTTTTGGAAGCCCAAGAATTTTTTGGTGATATTTCGTAGATCGAAGAAGTAATTCGTGTCCAAATTTTATGCTTACTATCCAATAAAATATGTCTGGCATCAAAAGTTCCTTTTGGCCATGGTGTAGAATCAATCCCGTTGGAGTGATACAACATATTATTTGCCAAAATGGTATCTTTTCCTATTTCATGGTGGGCGTAAATAGGCTCTGTTATGGGGAGTTGTTTTTCCATTGTTTTCACCCATCTAAGCACATATAGTCCATTGTTGCAGGAACCTATGTAAAAACCTCCCTCAAAGGGTAGTATTCTCGAAAAACATGGAATTTCAAGGTTCTTAATGATTAAATTATAGATAAGCGTATCTTTTCTCAACTCTAGATGATAAAGAGAGTTTTCTATATAAGCATAAACCTTATCCATATTATCAGAATACAAATACACTTCATTTTTTGCATTCGAATAAGGCTTTTCTAGCGTCATTGCTCTTTTTCCCCTATCATAGAATATTAAAGAATCTCGGGTTCCATAATCTATAAAGTAATTATTTAGCTTAAAGGTTTTACGAATCCCATTTAGGTTTATCCTCTCTTTTTCATAACCGCTCTCATAGTATACCGCAACGTTCAAGCTCTTATCAACATAATAAACGCTACTATCATTTACTTGATAAATACTTGCCCTTAAGTTGAGAGGGTTCTCCTTGAGTTGATCATTTAGCCGGTTAAAACCAATATAGTTTTGATTACTCAATAGCTTGTTTCCCGAACCAAAAATGTATTTCCCCTTATGATGAAGCTTTTCACTGATTAGCTTTCCATCTAAAATCTTGTAATTCAAATTTCCACCTAAAAAAAAAGTATCTCCAACCTCATAGAAACCTCGAATACGATAATCAACAATTTCTGGAGTTTTATAATCCACAAAATTATTGCCATCAAAAGCATTCAAATCCAACTCCGTTGAGAACCATAGCACTCCGTTTCTATCAATCCTTAAGGCACTAATAGAGTTTTGTTCCAGAACATTGTCGCTGCTGTAGTTTGCAATGCTAAAGTCTTTGTTTATGATATGAGATGAACTATCGATTACAGTATTTTGAGCCCATAAGATATTTGGCAGAATACAAATTGCTGTAAAAATCAGTATGTACAAATGTTTAATAGGTCTCATCATAAGAACATCGCCATACCTCAAGGAAAAGTTTTGAAGGGGAGGCTTTACAAAATTTAATATCCATTAAGTAAAGAAAATTAAAATCTTATTCCGCTCTACGTTGAGTAGGATAATATTCTTAAACAGAAAAGCAAATCGATAATTTCAAGTAAAATGCTGAAAAACAATTCTTTAAAACTCAATCAATTCATTATCGTCATCTATCGACAACACGTTTTGTCATCACGTGATGACAAAAGCTAGCTGTTTACATTACAGGAGATGTCTTGATGGTGGCATATTTTCGGCTTTCTAAATGATTCAGAGTGAAGCAACTTATACATACAATGATTATCTATAGATGGGGATTCGTTTTCCTGTTAATGATCTTTTTATCCATAGTTTCAAAAGATAATATAGTTGTCATAAATACGGATTTAATCCAACAAGAATCGCATTCTGGTATGAACGTACTCGACTCAATTGCACCTTCTCCTTCATCTAAATTAGTTATCCCTAAACAGAAAGATGTAACTGTGGCTTTGTCTTCAGAAGACGAAGCCAAATCAAATAAAGATTTGGAATACTCCTTAGAAGAAAACGAAAATGTAGATGAAGATATTCAATTGAAACACTCCGATTTCACAATTGAGGAATAGGATCATAAATTCTACAAACAACCAAACAGCTTTTAAAAGGCCAGAATTATCTGGTCTTTTTTGATGAAACCTAAAGGATTTCAAATCAGCTCTTTAAAATAAATTTTCGTAAGAAAATTATGTAAACTAAAAAGGATGGCATTGTAACGAAGTTACCCAATAACAATTCTTTATTCGCTACATATCCAGAGTGGATGCAGAGATACTTTTACCCTGTAAATAAAGGACAAGTATTTTTTCATCTCCAACTAAGGAACATTTCATAAAACCTAATTGGCGATTGCAGGAGCCGCCTAACTAACGGCTCCTCTTCTTTACCAGCTATATTTCTATAAACCCTTTTTGAGTTTATCCTCTAAACTCTTCCAACCTCCGCCATTGTGGACGGTTTCAAAGCCTTTAGATTTTAGAATAGATTTTGCCGAAGCAGAACGAATACCACTGGCACAACAAGTTATGATAGGTTTGCTTTTATCCAAAGTACCCAATTTAGCTTGAAGCTCATGCAAGGGGATGTTTTTCGAGTTCTTTACATGCCCAAAACTGAATTCTTCTTTTCTTCTTACATCAACAATCACCCCTTGGTTATTCATTAATTCTGAATAATTCACCTTTGAACCTAAACCTATTAGATTTTGAAATAGTTTGAGCATATCCTATGAATTTTGAATTTTAAAATTCACATCCATCCATCCCCCGCCATTCTCACAAGAAATATCCTTACTTTGAAGAAAGGCAGCTGCTTGACCGCTTCTACCTCCGCTAGCACAACATAAAACTAGAGGCTGCTGCATTTTGCGAAACTCTTCTACTCTACTTTGCACTTCGTTAAGTGGAATATTAACACTCCCATTTACATGCCCTCCAGAAAACTCTGAAGTAGTTCTTACATCTACGATTGTTCCTTTCATCTTTCGGTCTCTCTTTATTTCAATACTAAGCTTTATAACTGGGTAGTTGGGCAAACATAGTCTGTCATTTCAAACTCTCCCAACTCCTTAATCGCTTCAAAACCACCTTCTACATTTACTAAGTTGTTATAGCCACGCGCTTTTAAAATGGAAGAGTGAATAACGGATCGGTAACCGCTTTTACAATGCAAATGATAGGTTTCATTCTTATCTAATAGTTGCATGTTATCGTTTATAAAGTCGAGCGGTGCATTGATCGCATCTTTCATATGCTCCGCACTATACTCGCTACCTTTTCTAACGTCTACTATATTCAATTTTGAAGGATCCTTCAGCTTTACCAATTCCTCTACAGAAATAGAATCAATAGTATCCACTTCCTTTCCAGATTCAAGCCAACGGTCAAAGCCACCTTCTAAATAACCGATGGCATAGTCATAACCTACCCGAGCTAAACGAGTTATTACTTCCTCTTCTCTACCTGCTTCGGCAACAATCAAAATCTGTTGTTTAATATCCTTGATTAACGTCCCCACCCAAACGGCAAAGCTTCCATCAATACCTATAAATATAGAATTGGGAATAAACCCTTTTACAAAATCATCTTTAGAACGTGTATCTAAAACTATAGCTCCTGTTTCATTTGCCGCTGCTTCAAAGGCTTCTGGACTTAGAGCTTGTGTGCCTCTATTTAAAACCTCATCAATTGAATCGTAACCTTTGATATTCATCAAAACATTTTTAGGAAAGTAAGCAGGGGGCGGCACTAAACCATCCAGAACTTGCTTGGTAAATTCTTCCTTTGTCATTTCTTGAAGCGCGTAATTCGACTTTTTTTGATTGCCCAAAAGATCATAGGTTTCGCTGCTCATATTTTTACCGCAAGCGCTACCCGCTCCATGTGCTGGGTAAACCGTAATATCATCTGCTAAAGGCATGATTTTATTTCTCAAGGAATCATACAAATAGCTAGCTAGTTTTTCTTGAGTTAAATCTTTTATCAAAGACTGAGCTAGGTCAGGTCTACCCACATCACCAATAAATAGAGTATCTCCAGTAAATAAAGAAACATCTTTGCCTTCTTCATTTTTCAATAAATAGCAACTGCTTTCCAGCGTATGGCCTGGAGTATGAAGTACCTCGATCGTGGCTTTTCCTACTTTAAAAACCTGTCCATCTTCAGCGATAATGGACTCAAAACCTAAATCCGCCTTGTTAGGGCCATATACGATAGAAGCTCCGGTTTTTTTGGCTAAATCAACATGACCAGAAACGAAATCTGCATGAAAATGGGTCTCAAAAATATACTTGATCTCTGCCCCTCTCCTTTTGGCCATATCGATGTAAGGCTGCACTTCTCTTAAAGGATCAATTATCACTGCTTCACCATCACTTTCTATATAATAAGCTCCTTGAGCCAAACAACCGGTATATATCTGTTCTATTTTCATGATGCTTTTCGTTTTTTATACTGAACAAGAACAAAAGTAAATATAGCAGAGAACTTAGTAGATGACTTTTGTCACATACACCTGTTTTCCATAAGAATAGTCTATGAACGCTTTAAGAAGCTCTAATTTGAAAAAATGATATTATCTCTTCTTAGGCTAATGCTGTAAATTCTATTTCTACCAAAGCCTTAGGCATTATAAGTTTACTCACCTCTACGAGTGTCATGGCGGGTTTTACATTTTTAAAATACTCATGATGTGCTCTACCAATATCTTCCCAAAAACTGATTTTAGTGGTAAAAACCCGTGTTCTTACTACTTGCTCAAGATTAGAATCAGCATACTGAAGCGCAGCTTTTACTTTTTCGATGATATATTTGGTTTGAAGATATACGTCACCAGGGCCCACTATGCTTCCATCCAAATCAGTAGCAATGGTACCTGCTACTTCTATATGGTTTCCATATTTAATGACTCTGGAATAACCTACCTTTTCTTCCCATTGAGAAGAAGAAGAAACATGCAGAACCTCTCTTTTTGACACTTGAGATTTTATTAAGAATTGATAATTGACAGTCAATTTATATTTTTAGGATGCCAAAAGAAGGGTAAGCTTTCCCAAGCGTTTTTTTTATCGTTCTAAGCGTTGATATCTATCTCCAAAAAAGTGCTCGAACTTACTTTACCTAGAATTAAAGAGAATCTTTAGATTCAGTTTTAAAAACTGAAAATCAAATAATTATGTTACAACTCACACCAATTAAGGCACGGCTAAACCCTTAATATTGGAGCGATATTTACCTTATGGCGTGTTATAAAGGTTGAGCCGATTCTTTTTTAAAAATTCTAAGCGCTTTTTTAGTTGGTCTTCTTTCTTTTTCGGTAAGACTCTAAAGTTACTCTCAGCATTGGCTTGTTCTATGTTTTGTGTTTGCAAATAGACTTCTTTCCACTTCAGTTTATTACGGCTCATTCTCTCCATTTCTCTTTCTGCTTGCCTCACGTTTAAAGTTGGTAATAGGAGCAAACCACAAAACAAAAGCGGCATCCAGCGATTTTTTGCTTTTGCTTGTATATAGAAATAACAAGCTATAAAGCCTGGAGAAAGATAAATTGCATACCGAGAGGCTTTTGAAGTGGCAATTCCACCAGAAACTCTGGCTGCCGCAGCACCCACTAAAAATAGAAGTGTGAACGATGCCATGATAAAGATGATCCGATACTTGTCATCGGTGGGGTTTTTCCAAAGCTTTAACAAGGATTGAAAAACCAGGAACAAAAGCCCTAAAAAGCTTACCCCTCCTAAAAAGTATGTAAAACCATTAATCGCTTTAAATGACCAATAATTGGAAATGCTTTGAAAAATAAAGGCCAAATAGTCCTTGAAACCTATTGATTGCTCTAATACTTGAGCGCCATGTTTATTTGGTGTATAATCTGAAAAGAACAAGCCTAAGGAAAAAAGACTCAGCCCGAAGAAAAGCCATATTATCCATTTTGTTGATACTCGTGTTTTATCTCTGGCTATTTCCAGTATAAATAGCACGGGGGTGATAAAACCTGCAAAAATTCCAAAACCGGTATAGATTAGAAGAAAGTTTAAAGCAGATACCCATAAATACTTAAGGTCACCTTTAACCGTCCAGGCCAAACCGTAAAGCACAATCAACAAAAAAGGCATTGATCCATGCGAAACATTGGGTGTAGCGCTAAATAAGGCGTATTGTGTAGGTGCTAAACCAATTAAAAGCAAAGCGATATCTGTGCTTTTAATTTTACCAAACAGCTTGTCTTTTAACTGCACACTTAGCAGAGTGGCACAAAGAATTAAAGCTCCAATAGTAAAGGTTTCTGCTCTCGTATTCCAATCCGAAAGATGAGCAACAATAGCTGTAAGCCACATTCCAATACCTTGACGATGTGGTCCGTGTTGATAATTGAATTGTCCCCAAACAGAAGCATCCTCAAACAAGGGTTTGTAAAAGTCCCATTGATCCCAAAACAGGAGATTAACACTATACTGATCTATGTAATAGAACCATCTACCCACTAATAACACCCCAAACAAGAGGGTTAAAATGGATATTATTTTAGTTCTATTCATCTACGTGCGTGTTTTAGTGCTCTAAATATATTTATATCCTGGGTAGAAATGAAAAAGCCCCATCCATATAGACAGGGCTTCTATAGTTTAAATTCTTAAACGTTTACTTCTTAAACGTTTTAATGGTATTTTTAATAATGTCAATGCACTCATGCAACTGCTCTTCATTCATCACCAATGGAGGTGCAAATCTGATAATGTTGCCATGCGTTGGCTTGGCTAGTAAGCCATTTTCTTTAAGCGCCACACAAATATCCCAAGCGGTAGAACTATCTTCTGTATCGTTGATTAAAATTGCATTTAGCAATCCTCTTCCTCTTACTGCATTAATCAAATCTGTAGTTTCGATAAAACTCTGGATTTCCGCTCTAAATATTTCTCCCAATTTTCGAGCATTTGCAGCTAACTCTTCATCTCTAACTACCTCTAAAGCTGCTATAGCCACCTCAGCTGCAACGGGATTTCCTCCAAAAGTAGAACCATGCTGGCCGGGCTTTATTACATCCATGATAGAATTGTCTGCTAAAACAGCTGATACCGGGTATACTCCACCCGAGATGGCTTTTCCAAGAATCAATACGTCTGGCCTTGAATAGGTGGGTTCTTGCTGTTCACAGCTGCCTTTGCAGCTGCAATCTCCACAAACACTTAATAAGGATCCAGTTCTGGCAATACCGGTTTGAACCTCATCCGCAATAAATAAAGCATTGTGTTCATTACATAAGGCCTTAGCTTTTGCTATGTAACCATCTCCCGGAACATAAACTCCTGCTTCTCCTTGAATGGGTTCTACTAAGAATCCCGCTACATTTTTGTTTTCCTTCAATGCTTTTTCTAGAGCATCAATATCATCGTATGGTATTTTAATAAAACCTGGTGTATACGGACCAAAGTTTTTGCGGGCATCTTCGTCATTAGAAAAAGAGATAACCGTAGTAGTTCTACCATGAAAATTATTCTCACAAACTATAATTTGTGCTTCATTTTCAGCTATTCCTTTCTTTTCATACGCCCATTTTCGGCAAATTTTAACTGCTGTTTCAACCGCTTCCGCACCGGTATTCATGGGTAGAACCTTATCAAACCCAAAATATTCACTCACAAACTTCTCATACTCTCCTAACCTGGAGTTATAAAAAGCTCTACTAGTAAGTGTAAGTTTTCCGGCTTGATTTACTAGAGCACCAATAATTTTAGGATGGCAATGTCCTTGGTTTACTGCGGAATACGCAGATAAAAAGTCATAATACTTTTTGCCTTCTACATCCCAAACATAAACGCCTTCTCCTCTATCTAGTACAACAGGAAGCGGATGGTAATTATGAGCTCCGTATTTATCTTCCAATTGCATAGCTTCCTGAGAGCTAAGTGTTTCTTGTATTACTGACATACTTCTTAAGAAATTAAAATGTTAAACCGATCGGACAAGGCCGTTTTAATAGATCGCGGTAAAGATAATGCGATTGTTTTGAAACGCCCAAGTTTAAAGCGATGAGAGGCTCATCTTGACACATCAAAATACTTACTTTTGCCGCCATGAAGAATGAAAAGCTTTTTCACAGATTCGAAAGAACCGAGCTGGAAATACATGATTTAGCCTTTGAGGGTAAAGGGATATCTAAGATTGCTACAGAAGATGGGCATTTTATTGTTTTTGTACCCAATACAATTCCTGGCCAAAGGGTTTTGGTAAAAATGGTTAAAGTGAAAAGGGCCTTTGCTGAAGCTAAGCTCCTAAAAGTGGTTCGGAAAAGTGAAAAAGAAGTTGAAACTCCTTATCATCCAATTCCTGGAGCTCCTTACATCACCCTACCTATTGAAGATCAGCACTTTTATAAGAGAAAAACTTCTATTGAGCTTTTTAAGAGAATTGGTAAAATAGAGAACTCAGAAGAGCTCTTGGATGAATTTATTCCCTCGCCTTCTCATTTTCATTACCGCAATAAGATGGAATACTCTTTTTCTGCAGTGGTTTACGATAGAGATAAAGATGAAGAGTACAATGGTTTTGCTTTAGGCTTTAAGAAAAGAGGGCAATGGCTCTCTGTAGAACCTATGAAAGGCGATTGTGGAATTTTTGATGCTCAACTGGAAAATGGTTTTCCTACAATTTCTGCTTTTTTTGAAAAAGCAGGACATACAGCTTGGCATGCAAAAACACATGAGGGCTTTTGTAGATTTTTAACGGTAAAAAAATCCTTTAAGAGCGATAGCTTCCTCATTAATTTGGTAACTACCTCTAGTGAGTTGAAGCGCTTTGACCTAGAAGCATTTAAGCAGCTTCTTATAGATATTCTTGGTGATCGCTTATCCGGGCTTTTACATACGATTAACGATGATAGAGGAGATAGACCCAATACGAGCGATGGGAAACGTACGCTGGTGTATGGGACAGAAGAATTAGTAGAAGAGATTAACGGTTTGGACTTTAAAATTAGCTTAGAAAGTTTCTTTCAAACCAACCCAGCTAGTGCAGAACGCCTGTATTCTAAAGCTTTAGATTATGTATTTGAAGCGGATTTAGGAGAAAAACCTTTAGTCTTAGACTTATTCTCAGGTACGGGAACGATTACGCAGTTATTGGCACAAAGAGCTACCAACAAACAAATTATTGGTGTTGAAATTGTACCTGAAGCTGTTGCTGATGCTAAGAAGAATGCTTTGATGAATGGTTTAGAAGACTTACAGTTTTATGCGAATGATGTAGGTAAGTTTCTTCTGGAGAAACCAGAGTATACTGGCAAAATTGGCACTCTTGTAATGGATCCTCCCAGAGCAGGTATTGCCCCAAAAACCTTGAGAAAAGTTATTCGCTTACAAGCGGAGCGTATGGTTTATATTTCTTGTAACCCTGCTACTCAAGCCAGAGATATGGCCACTTTAGAAGAAGCAGGCTATCAACTAAAAAAATACAGTTTAGTCGATCAATTCCCACATACGGCTCATATTGAAAGTATTGCTCTTTTTGAAAAGATCAATCAAGGAATATCCTAAAATACAGATTTACTCCTTTGGGTATTATTGACGAAAATGATTTTTAAGCTACTGGAGAGAGCTGAATAAAATTCAGTTATCAGTTGATTCCATATTGTAGCCTGTAAAGTGGGTTGTTTTAGTACATTTGAACAGCAAATCACGCATATATCATGAAGAAATTATTAAAGCGACTTCTGATCATCTCTATATCAGTAGTGCTCATCCTATTTGTAGGTTTCAAGGTTTTAAGAATGCAAACCAAACAACATAGTCCTGAGCAACTTACAGAGTATATAGTAGATGGACTAGAAATGTCCATATTTTATAATCGCCCCTATAAAAAAGGGAGAGAGGTTTTCGGAAAACTAGTTCCCTATCGTGAGGTATGGCGTACGGGCGCCAATGAACCTACGAGCTTTATCACCAACCAAGATCTTAAAGTGGGCGACAAATTGCTTCCAAAAGGGGAGTATACCATTTGGACCATTCCCTATAAAGACAATTGGAAAGTAATTTTTAATGGTAAAAAATACAATTGGGGAGTACGGGTAAAAGATGGAAAAGCAAGTAGAGAATCGGATTTTGATATTGTTACCGTTGAAGTTCCAGTAAAATACCTGGATGAACCCATCGAACAATTTACCATCAGCTTTGAAGACAGTGCTCGATTGAAACTCATATTTGAGTGGGATACTGTTCGCGTAGAAGTACCTCTTAGAGATTAATAGAAAATTTTATGGCAGAATATTGGTCTGAGCGCTATGCAGAAGAAAACACGCCTTGGGATATGGGCAATGCTTCTCCTCCTTTAATTGGGTTTTTACAAGGTTTACAAAATAAAAAAGCCAAGATTCTTATACCTGGAGCAGGCAATGCCTATGAAGCAGAGTGGCTCCACAAAAATGGTTTTACAAACATTTTTGTAATTGACCTAGCCTTAGCACCATTGGAGAATCTGAAAAAACGTTGCCCAGATTTTCCTCAGCACCACCTTATCCAAGGAGATTTTTTTGATTTAAACCAATCCTTTGATTTAGTGATTGAACAAACCTTTTTTTGTGCCATTCAGCCAAGTTTAAGGACAGCTTATGTGAAACAAATGCATCGTATTTTAAGTAAAGGAGGAAAACTGGTAGGTGTACTTTTTAATTTTCCTTTAACAGAGCAAGGGCCACCCTTTGGCGGCTCTTTTTCAGAATACACAAACTTATTTAAGCCAAAGTTTAGTCTATTTAAAATGTTGCCTTGTTACAACAGTATCAAGCCTAGAGCTGGAAAAGAATTATTCATCCATTTCATTCGAGCTTAGTTTTATCTTTGTTTAAAATCTACCCGCATGTCTACCCTTAAAACCACAGAAGTATTAAACCATCAACAAGTAGTTGATAGAATTAAGCGAATTGCTTGGCAGATTTATGAAAACAATAGCGAAAGCGAAGAGCTCATTCTTGCCGGTATTTCAGATCGAGGATATGCCATGGCTCAAAAGTTATCCTCAGCTATCACTAAAATATCACCTTTGCAGATACATCTTTTTCGTATTAATCTAAACAAAAGGGATTTGCTGGGCAGCTCAATTGAGCTAGAGCCTGAAATGAATCAGGATTTAACTGGCAAAACGATTATTGTTGTAGATGATGTTTTAAACTCTGGAGCAACCCTTATATATGGAGTTAAGCACTTTCTTCAATTTAAACTAAAAGAAATAAAGACCGTAGTTCTGGTAGATCGCAACCATAAAAAGTACCCTGTAAAAGCTGATTTTAAAGGACTCTCCTTATCCACATCCATGATGGAGCATGTGGATGTAAATATTAGGCAAGAGCCATATTCTGTTCACATATCCTAAAATCTACAGAACAATATTTAGTGTAATAAAGAGAAGTGTGGTTAATAGATAGTAGTAAGGAGCGAAACGGTTCTCTTCTCCCTTCATATATACTGCAAAGAAGATGTTCATTCCGAGCGTTAATATCAGTCTACTTCCATAATTACCCAGAGTTAGGTGAAAGTCTCTCCATTGCCACAACCCTAAGCTGTGGCTAACCGGGTCCATGATAAAATAAGCCAGAATCATAAAAAAACTAGCAGACACTATTCTCATCAGAATGGAATCGAATATCCAACGTGAAAAATAACCCGCTCCCATTACGAGTAAAAACCAGTTGAACCCCATAACGATAGGCACTCCTAATAGCTTTATGCCTAAAATGCTTCCAAAGGAATGCACACCAGTAAAACTTATATAATTTAGACTCAGAATCTCGTAAACCGTTCCTATACCATATATGAAACCAAGCAGAATTAAAAGCTTCTTTTTATTTCCGTTATGGGTAACCAAATTGAACACTAAGCCCAATAAGTAAAGGACTGGTGCAAGGCGAACCAATAAATCCATCGGAATGGAATTAACACACAAGATCGCCACCAAATACAGGGATGCTAAAATGGCAATGGCATATTTCCGGCAGAATACTGTTAATGGAGCCATTCGCTTCTTAAGTTCGTCTATTGACATATAAAACCCGATCTAGTATTTAAAATGACCGAAATGCAATTGTTGCTCGTTGTGAAACTAAAACGTGAAATACCTAAGCTAGGTAGACCCTCTAGAGTAAAAGGCATAGTTGTGAAAAGGATTGGTGTGAAATATGCTGCGAAAATAGATAAATAACACAGATTTTTATTTGTGACTGTCTTTCTATATTCGCCTCGTGAATAGCTTGCTGGTTGACATATACAAAACAAAACAATTGCACTCTGGCTTAGGGCAGTTCTCTTTAAACTTTTATGAAAAGCTAATTGAGAAAATACCCCTAGATTTCCAGCTTACACTATTGCATTCAAACGGCCATATTCCTAAACCAACACCTTCTGTAAAACTCATAAAAGCCTCTTTTAAAGAAAGATACCTACCTTTTACAAGCACTAAAGTTTCCATTTGGCATAGCCTGCATCAGTTTCCTTCACATCAACCACCAAAGGGGGCTCATCAAATACTTACCATTCATGACCTCAACTTTTTAGAAGAGAAAAATGAACAAAAAGCTGATAAATATTTAAAACAGCTTCAGAAAAATATAGATCGGGCAAATAGCATCACCGCCATATCCAACTACACCAAATCGGTTGCAGAAAAGCACTTGAATTTAAAGGATAAGTACATCCATGTAATTCACAACGGAGTTACTTTAAGAGAATATCCGAAGGCTCTAAAGCCTGATTTTGTTGCCGCAAAACCTTATTTTTTTAGCATTGGTATTCTTTCTGCTAAAAAGAATTTTCATCTCCTTTTACCTTTAATTAAAAGGTTTGAGAATTACCAGTTAATTATTGCAGGTAAAAAAGATACTGCCTATGGAAAACAATTGGAGGAACTCATTCGTAAAGAGGGTGTAACCAATCAGGTAAACCTTTGTGGACAAGTTACAGATGAGGAAAAGTTTTGGCTTTACAGCAATTGCGAAGCTCTTTGGTTTCCATCGGCTGCTGAAGGGTTCGGTTTACCGGTAATAGAAGCACTATCCGTTGGAAAACCTGTTTTCTTAAGCACCTTGGGTTCGTTACCTGAAATTGGTGGTAAACATGCTCATTATTGGAATAAACTTGATGTAGAATCTATGGAAACGGTGGTAAATCATTCCTTAATGGAGCTAAAAAACCAACAAAAAGAGAAGTCGGTTTTGCGGATAAAGCACGCCCAAAGCTTCAATTGGAATAAGGCTATGGAGGGCTATCTCTCTCTTTATGAAAAGATTTTTGACGAAATAAAAAGTTAAAATATTCTACTTCATTTTTTAGGTGCTATTTTCTTACTTACTTTTAGCTTGACGTTAAACCCAATTTTACCCCATTTCATGAGTTGGATTCAAAAAGTATCCTATGATAAGGCGAAAGGAACTTTAAAGAAACTCTACGATAGAGTTAAAGGCCCAGAAAATAATATCGACAACATACTCGCTGCCCACAGTTTAAGACCACATACGTTAACCGGGCATATGTCTCTTTACAAAAGTGTATTACACAGCAGCAGCAACACCTTGCCAAAGTGGTACTTAGAAGCTATTGGAGTGTATGTAAGCTGCTTAAACAAGTGTACGTATTGCGTTGATCATCACCTAGAAGGCTTAAAACGTTTGCTCAATGATGAAAAGGAGAGTAAAAGTATGATTGACTCTTTAAACAATGGAATGCCCGAAAAACATTTCACCGGTAAGTACCTACAAGGTATACGATATGCAAAAAGACTTACTTGCGAAGCCGAAACGATACAAGAACAAGATATTGAAGATTTAAGGTTGATGGGCATCACTGATGGCGAACTGCTTGAGATCAACCAAGTGGTGAGTTACTTTAACTATGCGAACAGAATGGTTTTAGGTTTGGGTATCACTACTTATGGAGATACTTTAGGGCTCTCCCCTAACAACAGCAATGATCCTGAGAGCTGGAATCATCAATAAACCATAAAAACTAAACAAAAACGGGGCTCTAAATGAACCCCGTTTTTGTTTTTAGTCATTTTTAATAAGCTTCTTATAACGTACACGTTTGGGTTCATGATCTCCCAATCGTTTGCGTTTGTTTTCTTCATAGTCAGAGAATCCTCCTTCATAATAGTAGACCTGGCTATCTCCTTCAAAAGCTAAAATATGTGTACAAATACGATCTAAAAACCATCTGTCGTGACTAATCACTACGGCACATCCTGCAAAGCTTTCTAAAGCTTCTTCTAGGGCCCTTAATGTATTCACATCTAAATCATTGGTTGGTTCATCTAGGAGTAAAACATTTCCGCCTTCTTTTAATGCCATGGCTAAATGAAGCCTGTTTCGTTCTCCACCAGATAGTACACCTACCTTTTTTCCCTGATCTCCTCCAGCAAAGTTGAATCTGCTTAAGTAGGCTCTAGCATTAATGCTTCTGCCACCCAAATCAATCTCCTCACTTCCTTCCGAAATAATATCATAAATCGTTTTATCAGCCGTAAGTTTTTCATGAGACTGATCTACATAGGAGATCTTAACTGTTTCCCCTACTTTAAAGTCACCTCCATCGGGCTGCTCTAATCCCATAATCATTCGGAAAATGGTAGTTTTACCAGCTCCGTTAGGCCCTACAATTCCAACAATACCTGCTGGAGGAAGACTAAAATTCAAATCTTCATACAACAACTTATCTCCAAAGGCCTTTTTAACACCTTCTGCTTCAATCACATTACTACCCAACCGAGGTCCGTTTGGAATAAATATTTCCAATTTATCTTCTTTCGCTTTTTGCTCTTCATTAAGCATAGCATTATAGTTCGCTAAACGAGCTTTTCCTTTTGCTTGTCTGCCTTTTTGCGACATTCTCACCCATTCCAACTCGCGCTCAAGTGTTTTTCTTCTTTTACTCTCCTGCTTTTCTTCTTGTTTAAGTCTCTTCGATTTTTGATCCAACCAGCTGCTATAGTTTCCTTTCCAAGGAATCCCTTCTCCTCTATCCAATTCTAAAATCCAACCCGCAACATTATCTAAAAAGTATCTATCGTGCGTAACCGCTATAACGGTACCTGAGTATTGTTGCAAGTGCTGCTCTAACCAGTGTACTGATTCTGCATCCAAGTGGTTGGTTGGTTCATCCAGTAAGAGGATATCTGGGTTTTTGATCAATAATCTACAAAGGGCCACCCTTCTTCTTTCACCCCCAGATAGTACATCTACCACCGTATAGAGTTCAGGACAGCGTAAAGCATCCATCGCTCGGTTTACTCGAGTTGCTAGTTCCCAAGCATTTGAGGCATCAATTTTATCTTGTAGTTCAGCCTGACGATTCATGAGTTTCTCCATTTTATCTGGATTCTCATCTATTCTCTTAATTACCTTTTCGAATAATTCC
>CAZAJG010000025.1:19459-40132 GCA_964485405.1 uncultured Owenweeksia sp.
AAATCTTCATTTATCTTGTTGTATTCATTTAAAATATCAACCGTTTCTTGCGCTCCTTCCTTTACAATCTCCATAACGGTTTTACCCGCTTCCAGTTCTGGTTCTTGTGAAAGATATCCGACTGAATAGCCATGAGCAAAAACTACATCTCCTTGGAAGTTCTTCTCTTCTCCAGCAATAATCTTAAGAAGCGTTGACTTTCCAGAACCGTTTAATCCCAGAATACCAATCTTAGCTCCATAGAAAAAGCTTAAATAGATGTTTTTTAGTACTGTTTTATTGTTCGATGAGTAGGTTTTACTCACTCCACTCATGGAAAAAATAACTTTCTTATCGTCTGACATTTTGGATTAATTGATTATTTCTAATATTGCTAGTCTCAATATCCACTTGGGATATTCGTTACCATTACGTCCTCAAATATATAGGAGATGTTTAGACTGCATCGCAGTATTGCCATATTTTCATTGTTTTTCTTTTTTGCTTCGGCTACAAACGCCCAAGAATTAAGCGGTTGGGTGGTTGATGTAAAAGACTCCAGTGTAATTCCAGTGGTGCACGTTATCAATAAGACTACGCTTAAAGGAAATATCACGGATAACAATGGCTACTTCAACATTAAGCTCCGTTTTGGTGATACCATCATTTTTTCGAACATATCCTACCAATACTTCTATTTTGTATACAACGACTCAAGTACGGCTCTTGAAGATGTTGTAATAGAAATGAAAGAACAGAATTACTTGTTACATGAAGTCAGTATTTTTAGTTACAAGCTAACCAGTAATGAGAATAAGGCCATGGTGCTAAAAGAGCCTTTATTACCAAGTATGGAAGAAACAAGTGATGGCCGAATTATTAATGCCTCTTTAGCCAATCCGGCAGAATTTCTTTACAACCTTTTTGGATCAAAGCCGAGGCAGTTGAGAATGTTAGCTCAACTAAAAGCAGAAGATGCTTACCGGGAAAAGCTCAAGGAAAATAACAATCGGGAAATCGTTGTGGATCTTACGGGTTTAACCCGTGAAGAGTTAGAAGCTTTCATGTTTTATTGCAAATACTCTACAGTTAAAATGAAAATCATGAACGATTATGAGTTTCTAAGATCCGTACAGCGCTGTTATGCAGAGTATGTACAGGAAAGGGAACTAGAAGATTTCCTACAACAATTTGATTAAAAGCACTTGCCTTTTTAAAGCTTTTATAGCTACTTCTGCGATTCACTAAAAAAAAACATCCGTTCACTAAAAATACAAGTCTCCTGCATTGTGAGGCTTACCACATGGCCGTAATCTTGTTCAAGAGATTAAACTTAAAGGCTATGGGAATACAAGAATATAAAACACAGATTCTACAATTTTTTAGAGAAAACTTCCTTGAACAAGGGGAGGGCAACAGTGAAGAACTTGTAGATGTTATTCGAGAAAAGCTAATGCTTATTGAAGATAGTGCAGAAAGAAAAACACTAGTTACTAGTGTAGTAGATGAAATTCATGAGCTCACTTTAATTCAGAAGTATAAAAATTTATACAGTACCAAACAATACCACGGATCCACTCAAACCTTGGCGCCTAATGTGGTAGAATACCTCTCTTATAGTTTTAAGAGAATGATGTAAAATAATACGTTTCCTCCCTTGATTCGTTAAACCGGAAAGCTCAAAATCTGCCCCCCAGATTCTGAGCTTTCATTTTTTTATATCCTCTTGCTAAGAGGATAGTTTTTGATTTGTACGTCAAATTCTATTTATTCGCGTCACTAATGCGAAATAACGAGTCGTTACATAAGGTTTGGCAATTTGCATTGCTTGGTTTGGTTTATATCCTTTTCTATCATTCGTTTAGTATGTTTAGTTATAAGGGATTTAACTCCGATCATGCCATACATATGTTGATGGCCGAAGACTTTAACTTTGCGGTAGACTGGTACTTTTGGGGACAAAACCGACTGGGAAGTTTTGTTCCATTTTTAGGTTCCTTTCTCGTGAAGCTGGGTTTTAATGGTTTTTCAGCCATTGTTTTTCTTCAATATGCGCTTTTAACTCTTTCTTTTTTTATTCTGTATCGGTTAACCAACAACAAATGGTTGTTTTTCCCTTTGTTGATTTTAACCTTTTTCCCTCATTCCGAATTCAAAAATCAGGTTTTAAGCGGTCATCCCTATTTGGCACAGATCTTCTTTTGTAATTTTTTGCTTTTGCTTTTGGTTCGTAACAAGATTAAATCCAAATGGGGCGCATTTCTGTTTCCCTTTGTTTGTTTTTTAGCCATTTGGAGTTCAGAAATAAGCATTGCTTCCATCTTGGCTTTTATAATCATATTCCCTAAAAACTTACTTCAAATTCTAAATAGAAAAAATCTACTGTTTACTTTATTAGGGCTTGGCTTAGGACTTGTCTTCTTGCTGTTTGCTAAAAACAACTCAGTAATCAACCAAAACTTTGATAGCAGATTCGCCAGCCTATCGGATATTCTTACTGGGTTAGATAAACTGGTCAACCTTATTCTTGATACAGCGCTATTTCAAAGCAACAAGTTTCCACATAGCATACTGTTTTACCTCATAGTAACATTAGTCGCTTTTTTAATTGCACAAAGGAAAAGACTAAGGTTTAGTAAGTTAAGCTTATTCTTTCTTGTTTCTTCGGTATTGAGTTTTGGATTGATCATTCTCTCCAATTGGTGGACATTTGCTGAATATCCGCTGCGATACTTTATTCCCAGCTTTTTAAACTTAGCTCTTTTTGTTGTTTTTCTATTAGCCGGTTCAGCGCAACTCAAATCCATATTTCAGTATACTCCATCTTACCTTCTTTCAATATCTATAGCCCTTTCGGGTTTATATTTAACTTTCAACTTTGCTCTAGATGTACCCAATAGGGCTACCCAACAGGAAATGAAGGAAATCTGCGGGAAGGGAAATTTGGGAATTATAGGATCCTACTGGAATACCTACTGTATACAAGCAAGCTGCGAAAATGTTAAGGTGTTGCCTTATCGACCTTACGCCAGAAGATATTCCAGAAATAAAGAACTGGTATTTGAACAGGACTCTCTAATGGTTATCCAAAATGGATTGTTCGATACTTTATCCGATACATTGGAAATCCCCCGAACTGGTTTCACTATCAAGAAAGTAAGTGAAAATGAAAAAGCAGGGCGACTGGTCTATGCTTTCTATAAACCCATCAACCCGAACTAAGATTTTACACCTTTTAGCATTAGTTTTGCCGAGATGGATGAACACTTCATGCAACGTTGCCTCGATTTAGCTAGAAATGGATTAGGATCCGTTGCTCCAAATCCTATGGTAGGCTCGGTTATTGTACATCAAAGAAAAATTATTGGGGGAGGCTGGCATCGCAACTATGGAGAGGCTCATGCAGAAGTTAATGCCATTCATTCTGTAAAAGACAAAAGTTTATTATCAGAAAGTACAATTTATGTTTCCTTGGAGCCTTGTGCTCATTTTGGTAAAACTCCTCCTTGCGCTGATCTTATCGTTAAACATCATATTCCTAAGGTAGTAATTGGTTGTAAGGATATTTTCGCCAAGGTAAATGGACAAGGTATTGAGAGGCTGAAAGACTCTGGTGCTCAAGTAAAAGTGGGCGTTCTAGAAAAGGAATGTCTTGATCTCAACAAAAGGTTCTTCACCTTTCATTCAAAGAAAAGGCCTTTTATCATTTTAAAATGGGCACAGAGTAAAGATGGTTTTCTGGATAAGGGTCGATCGGATATGGATACAGGGCCAAACTGGATTACTGGAAAAGAAGCACAAATACTTGTGCATAAATGGCGCAGTGAAGAAGATGCCATCCTAGTAGGAACAAGAACAGCATTGATAGACAACCCTTCACTTACCACAAGAAAATACCACGGCAAAAATCCAACACGATTTGTGATTGATAAAGACCTAAAGATACCATATGAGGCCAACCTTTTTGACGAAAGCGTTCCAACCGTAGTTTTCACTCAAAAAGACCAGATTAAATCGAAGAACCTCAAATTTCAAGCTTTGAATTTTGATGATACACTCATCGATCAGATATTGAATTACGCTTATCAACAATCCATTCAGTCGATCATTATTGAAGGAGGGGCCGATGTATTGAATCAATTCATACAATCCAACCAATGGGATGAAGCTCGAGTGTTTATTGGAGAACCTGACTTTAATAAAGGTCTCCCCGCTCCGAAAATCAGCATCGCTCCGGTTTCAAGGTTAAGTATAGGCCAAGATCAACTTTTAAATTATGTAAACTCATGATTTGGCTTATTCTAAGCGTTTTATGCTCTACTCTCATTTTTCTCATTTTTAAGTACTTCGCTAAATTTGGAGTAAACAACTTACAAGCCATTGTAGTAAATTATGTGGTAGCTTTTACTGTAGGGATGGCTAGTTCTGGGTTCGCTTTTAATCCATTACATGTGCACAAACACAATTGGTTTATCAGTGTTTTGGTTTTGAGCTTTCTGTTCATTTCCATTTTTCAAGTAATGGCCTATGTGTCTCAAAAAATTGGCGTTTCTGTTGTTTCTGTTGCATCCAAAATGTCGCTTATTGTTCCGGTTAGCTTTGGGGTAGTTTTTTACGGTGAAGGCTTGGGATTGCTTAAAATTATTGGGATTTTATTGGCTCTACCTGCTGTGTACTTCACTACCCTTAAAAAGGAAAAAATTAAAAAGAGTGCAACCAACTTGTGGATCCCCATTATGCTGTTTTTAGCAAGTGGTTTTTTAGATACTTACTTAAAATACAATCAAGAAAAACTAGTTCCAGAACATCATCAAAGTTGGTTTACATCTTCCATATTTGCAGGTGCAGCACTCCTTGGCTTTATATGGATTGGTGTCTTATTGGTGAATGGAAAGACCAAATTGGAGTGGAAAAACCTTTGGGCTGGAATTATTCTAGGCATACCCAATTATGGCTCCATCTACTTTTTACTAAAAGCTTTAGGTCATGAAGGAAACGAGAGCTCATTTATCTTCCCAGTAAACAATGTGGCCATTGTAGCTTTTTCGGTTATCAGTGCACTCTTAATTTTTGGTGAAAAGCTTAGTAAAATGAATATTGTTGGAATCCTCTTGGCTATAGTTTCTATACTTCTAATAAATATGGATCGTTTTTAAGATACATGAAAGCTAAGTGGCGATAATCTTTATCTTCATCTCATCATTATTCAACAGCAGCTAAACACCAAATGCAACAACCCATAAAAGAAGACTTTTATAAAACCTTAAAAACCCATTCATCTGGCGAGTATAAGGAAAAGGGAAGTAAATTTTTAGCATTTGCATACCCCGTGCGGAGTATTGAAGAAGTGAAAGGTCATTTAGATGCCTTAAAAAAAGAGTTTTACGATGCACGGCATCATTGCTTTGGGTATCGAATTAACCCTGAGAAGCCGCAGCTAAGATCAAATGATGATGGTGAACCTTCCAATAGTGCAGGAGCTCCTATTTTTAATCAATTGCAATCGTTTGAACTTTGGAATGTAGTGGTTTTTGTTGTTCGTTATTTTGGAGGCACTAAGCTCGGGGTATCGGGCCTTATTCATGCCTATAAAGAAGCTGCGTATGATGCACTCAATAACAATGAGCTTATTACAGAATACATAACCACTCCCTTACAAATTCGTTTCCCTTATAAACTCATGAATGAAGTTTCTCGATTTATTAAAGACTACGAGCTTGAAATTGTGGAGGAACAAATGGGTTTAGAAGGCGGTTATTTACTAGCAGTTCGCAAAAACAATTTCGAAATGGTTCTAGACAAAGTAGCTACTTATCATGAAATACAAATTTTGTAATTTTAAAATATGAAAAGATTAACCCTCTCCGTAATATTTTTGGCCTTAGGAACGCTACTCTCTGCCCAAAAAGGAAAAACTTCTACCACTCTTTCCAACCCCTATCAAGGTAAAGAGATTTCTATAGCTGTTGAGCGATCCATTCCTTTAAATCAGGAAGTTTCATTTTTAACTTCTGAATTGGGCTTGAACGAGAATTTCTCCTTACAATTGGATAAATCCATTGAAAGTATTACAGCTATTCATAACCACTATCAATTAACATTTAAAGGACAGCCAATATTTAACGGAAAGGTTCATACCGTTCGCTTAAAGTCCAATGGTCAACTTCAAAGAGTTATTCATAACAATACACCTTTAAATGTTTCTGAAGACTTGGTTAATTTTCCAAATACTCAAGCTAAGTTGTTAAAGGATCGCTACAACGCAGAGCAAATTTTGCATGATGAAGTATTATGGCTACCTCTAAACGGACAGCTGGTACCAGCCCGCAGTACTGAAGTAATGAGCGAGGGTACTGCTCTGCTCAAAGAGATTATTTACACAGATAATGGTACCCAATTTGAATTAGACCACGTAAAACACCATCATGCATCCGGGCCCAATGACACAACTATAAGCGTTTACGTTTTTGAACCCGATCCTCTTACTACAGCAGGAGTTAATTACAGTGGGTCTTATGTAGACAACAACGATGCAGCCGTGCCTGTATTAGAAAATGAGAAAAAGTTAAGAACTACTACCGCATTCTTCAATACCAATGGTACTATTTCGCTAAAAAATGATTTTGTTGAGCTAGGTGAGTTTAGCGCCCCCGTTGTATTCCCCGTAACCCGATCGGATGATCAATTCTTATACGATCGTAATGAATCCGGTTTTGAAGATGTTAACGTACTTTACCACCTAACCAACCATAAAACACACTTGGATGCTTTAGGATTCTCCTCTTTACCGGGATATGTTATAAATGTTGATCCACATGCCCTTGGTGGGGATGATAACTCCGCATTTTTTACAGGAGCTACTCCTTATCGTTTACTATTTGGTGAAGGTGGTGTAGATGATGCTGAGGATGCCGATGTGGTTGTTCATGAATATACACATGCTTATGTTTTTGCCGCATCTAACAACAACTCTGGTATCGTAGAACGCGAGTGTATTGAAGAGTCTTTAGGCGATTATTTTGCAGCCTCATATTCAAGATCTATCAGTGCGTTTAATAAAGAACAAGTTTATAGCTGGGATGGACACAATGAGTTTTGGATTGGACGTGAAGTAGAAAGCACAAAAGACTACAAGCAAGTCAACTTTGTTTTTGATATTTATGAGCATACTGATTTATGGGCATCTCCACTAATGGAAGCATACGGCATATTGGGTAGAAATGCCATGGACCAAATTGTAATGGAATCCATCTACAGTTTAGGCAGCAATACTACTTTTAGAGATATGGCGATTCACGTAATAGAAGCTGATTACGCACTTAACAACGGTGCTAATTTTGAAGTACTGAAAGCCGCTTTTGTAAGACGTAATATTTTAGAAGCTAATTATGTTTCTCTCAACGAAAGCATAGTGGAAAGAACCAATCAAGTACAACTATTCGGTTCTTATGAATTTGCGCAAGGAGGGGAACTTCTTGTAGAAAGTGAAGAATTGATGGATAAAATGGTGGTGTATAGCATTTCCGGTCAAAAGGTGAGAGAAGTACTGGCCTACGGTACTAAGAAAAGCATTGAGCTCTCTTCTTACGATCTTAAACCAGGTGTGTACTTAATTCATGTTCAATTAAGTAACGGTAGTTCTCAATCGTTTAAAGTAAGTCGGTTTTAATCGTTAGGAATCAAAGAAAGGATTAATAATTTCCATAAAAGCACTCGGAGGTCGGCAAGGTCTTCGAGTGTTTATATTTACAAAAACCAGTATCACTTTACCTGTTACGAGCAAATCACCATTTTCATTAAGTATCTCATTGTAAAAAGTAAGCTTAGAACTTGGTTTTTCTTTAATCGTGGATCTTACTGTTAGAACATCATCGTAAACAGCAGACTTTAAAAATTGCATTTCTAAACTTACAACGGGAAGTATTGTCCCCTCTTTTTCCATGTTGTTATAAGAAGAACCTAACTCCCGAAGGGCTTCTACCCTGCCCACCTCAAAGTACTGTGGATAAGTCCCATGATAAACTACCTTCATTTGATCCGTTTCACCGTAACGAACTCGTATTTTGGTTTCCTTAACAATCATAAACTTTTCTTGCTGATAATTAGTCTACTTCAACGGTAGAATGCGGGTTTCAGAGCGATTAACACTCTCTCAATATTGGAAAAAAAAATCTAATATTCAAGGTGCTATCCATTTTTTTTATCACTTTTTTATCTACACATTTGCCCCCTGCTTAAACGTAACCACGTGCCTTAGGTTTTTGGGGAACAAGCTAGGGTGATTTATTAATTTTTAAACAAATATTTATACACTTGATGGAGTTGACTGCAAAAACGGTTTGGGAAAATTGTCTCTTATATGTTAAGGACAATATACCTTCTCAAAGCTACAAAACGTGGTTTCTCCCAATCAAGCCTCTGAAACTCAAAGACAGTGTATTGAGCATTCAGGTTCCAAGTAAGTTTTTCTACGAATGGTTAGAAGAGAATTATATCAAGCTCTTGAAAAGTGCCATCACTCGTGAATTAGGAGAAGATGCTAAATTGGTTTACAGTATAGTAATGGAAAATACCTATGGTAATGCAAATCCATACACTGTAAAAATTCCTAGCAGCAACCGAGGACCTATTAAAAACCCTAAGGTAAATATGCCTATCGAACTAGGGGAAAAGGGTGTTAAAAACCCATTCATCATTCCAGGTTTACGAAAAGTACATGTAGAATCGCAACTGAACCCAAACTATACCTTCGACAACTTTGTGGAAGGAGATTGTAACAGATTGGCTCGCTCTGCGGGTTATGCTGTGGCGAACAAACCGGGAGGAACGTCTTTCAATCCACTATTGATTTATGGAGGTAACGGATTAGGAAAAACACACCTTGCTCATGCCATTGGTATTGAGATTAAGGATAAGTATCCTGAAAAAACAGTTTTATATGTTTCTGCTGAAAAATTTACACAGCAATTCATAGATTCAATTCGCAACAACACCAAAAACGACTTTGTGCATTTCTATCAAATGATTGATGTGCTCATTATGGATGATGTACATTCTTTTGCAGGTAAAGAAAAAACACAAGATGTTTTCTTCGAAATCTTCAATCATTTACACCAACAAGGCAAACAGGTAATCTTGACATCAGATAGAGCTCCAGTTGATCTTCAAGGAGTAGAACAGCGTTTGTTAAGTCGTTTTAAATGGGGATTGAGTGCAGACCTTCAAGTTCCAGACTTGGAGACACGCATTGCGATTTTAAATCAAAAACTGTACAACGATGGGGTAGAAATGCCGCATGATGTAATTGAATACTTAGCCTACAGTATTAACAGTAATGTAAGAGAACTAGAAGGAGCCCTTATCTCTCTTTTAGCACAATCTTCCTTAAACAAGAAAAAAATTACCGTTGATCTGGCGAAACAGATGATAGACAAATTCGTGAAGAATACAACTCGCGAAATTTCTATCGACTACATTCAAAAAGTAGTTTGCGATTATTTTGACATGCCTATAGAACTGTTAAAATCGGCTACACGGAAAAGAGAAATTGTACAAGCCCGTCAGTTGGCTATGTACTTTTCCAAACAACTTACCAAAAACTCTCTGGCAAGTATTGGAGCACAATGTGGAAATAAAGACCACGCCACCGTGTTACATGCCTGTAGAACGGTAAACAATTTAGCCGATACCGATAAACGCTTTAGAACCTACGTGGATGACATCCGCAAAAAACTGACTTTGCAATAGAAGCAACCGAAATCTTACTCGAACAATATTTAAAAGCCCTGCATTATGCGGGGCTTTTTACTTTCCAATACCGTTAAAAAAGCGATTCATTACTTCCACTCCTTCTATGTGCATCCAATTCCTGATATTTCTATATTTAACAAAATCTAAATTAAGCGCATGAAAATTCTAATGGTTTGCCTTGGTAATATTTGCCGTTCCCCTTTAGCGGAAGGAATTATGGCTAATAAGGTAGATGGAATGGATGTAGAAGTGGACAGTGCTGGAACAGCCGCTTATCATGTAGATGAAGCTCCGGATCATCGTTCTATTAAAATTGCCAGGAAGTATGATATTAACATCTCTAATTTAAGAGGCAGACAATTTGTAGAAGAAGATTTTGATCGTTTCGATAAAATCTATGTGATGGACGAGAGCAATTACAACAACGTGGTTCGCCTTGCTCGAAATGATGATGACATTGCCAAAGTAGATTACATTCTCAATGAAACCGATCCTGGTGAAAACTACGAAGTACCAGATCCTTATTATGGCGGAGATGCAGGTTTTGAAAATGTTTACCAAATGCTTGATGAAGCGACCAACCAAATCCTCAACAAACTAAAGAATGGAGAATCTCTCTGAAGAAAAACCTAAGGGAAAAGTATACCTCATCCCATCCTTAATGGGAGAAGTTGAGCCATTAGAAGTGCTGCCCTTAGCCGTAAAGAAAGTAATCGATATGACCTTTGATTATATCGTAGAAAATGAAAAGTCGGCCAGAGCTTTTATTAAGAAAGTACTCCCCTCTAAGGCTCAAGATAAGCTACGGATTAACGTACTCAACAAATACACAGAAGCTGAAGAGATACCCTCCTTTTTAGACCCTTGCTTAGAGGGGAAACACGTAGGTATTGTATCTGAAGCTGGAGTACCAGGAATTGCAGACCCAGGTGGTGATGTAGTTCGTTTAGCACATAAAAAGGGAATTCGCGTGGTTCCTCTAGTAGGTCCATCCTCTATACTTATGGCAATGATGGCTAGTGGTTTAAATGGTCAGAACTTTGCTTTTAACGGATACTTACCCATTGAAAAAAAGGATAGAGTTAAAAAGCTACAAAGTTTAGAGCGTTTAAGCCAAAAAACAGGGCAATCTCAAATTTTTATGGAGACTCCTTATCGCAATGATAAAATGTTTCAAGATATTCTCTCGGCATGCCAACCGGACACCTTACTCTGTATTGCTAGAGATATAAGCTTGGAAAGGGAAATGATAAAAACCGATACTGTAAAGTGGTGGAAATCTAACAAACCGGATTTAGAAAAAAAGCCCGCTATCTTTATAATAGCAGGCTCTGATTTTTAAAAATATTTTAACGCGTTGATTTACGGATTGTGGACATCTGCCTCCTCTTTTGCAGCTTCAACCGTGTACACAATATCCATCTCATCTACTAGATATTTTGCTCCAGCAAACTTATCCATAATGAACAACACATACCGAATATCTACCATGATGTTTCGGCATAGATCCACATCGTAGTTTAAGTCGCTCATAGTACCTTCCCAAGCACGATCAAAGTTTAAGCCTACCAGCTCTCCCCTGCTATTTAGAGCAGGACTACCTGAATTACCTCCTGTAGTATGATTCGAAGCAATGTAACAAACTGGCATTTTACCATCTTGTCCATACTCGCCAAAGTTTTTATCATCGTAAAGCTCTATTAATTTGGCGGGAACGTCAAACTCATAATCTCCTGGTATATACTTAGCCATTACCCCGCTTAAAAAAGTTTGTGTTCCATAGGTTACACCGTCTCTTGGGTGATAAGGTTCTACCTTTCCATAAGAAACTCTTAAAGTACTATTGGCATCTGGGTAAAACCTTCTATTTGGAAACACCAATTGCAAAGCTTTCATGTATCTAGATTGATAGAAGTCAATTTTAGCATTTATATCGGCTACCCTAGGGTTTAAAACACCTACAAAATGATCGTACATAGCATTACTCAATAAGTAAGCGTCTGTTTTTATCAATTTTTTAGCAGCCTTCGCTGGCTTAGCAGATAGCATATTCTCAAACTTTTCTCTGGACGCTAATACTGGGAGTTTATCAAAAAGCTTATCTACATATGTATCTAACTCCTGTTCGTTTTTACCTTTTAAGTCACTCAAGTAAGACGGTAAACCTTCAACGCTCATAGCATTTAGATAAACGGGAAGAAGAGCTTTCATCGCTTTTCGATCTAACTCTTCGTCATAACCTTTGTAAAAGCCTTGCAAACCTTTCGCTAAAGCTTCTCCTGTAGTATTTAAATCCTCACTCTTGGATTGGTATTCTACTACCAATTTTCTATACCTCAACATATGTCGTGTAATACCTAAACCATAATACCCTATTTCAATATAATTATACCGCTCTAGCATGGTAGGTTTACGATCATCGTATAGCTTTTTAAGCTGTGCCAATACATCTCCATACTCTGTGCGATAGGAGGAATTTGAGTTTAAAGCGCTTAAGAATTCATCTTCAAAAACTTGCTTACGCTCAACTGCCTTACTCTCTTTTAAGCCTTTCCTTTCTCCAATCCATTTTTTCCATGCATTGCTAATACTGGCGTATTTAGAAGCAAATTGAATGCGAGTTGCATCATTCTCCCTCATCTTCTTATCCAATATTTTCAATAGTTTATCGCGAATGTCAATACGCGCGGGATCGTATACTTCAGCTATGTTATGTACCTCTGTAGAAGGCAGGTACTCCTGTGTTCTTCCAGGAAAACCGAATACCATACTAAAATCACCTTCTTTAGAACCACTGATATTTACTTTTAAATGATAATTAGGAACGTAAGGAATGTTACTCTCAGCATATTCAGCAGGCTTATTGTCTGCATTCGCATACACTCTGAAAACCGAAAAATCTCCTGTATGGCGTGGCCACACCCAGTTATCCGTATCCGCACCAAATTTACCGATAGATGAAGGTGGTGCTCCAACCAAGCGCACATCTTTGAAGGTTTCTTTTGCGATAAGAATAAACTGATTCCCATAAAAGAATGGTACTACAGAAAGATCGTAAGGGGAATTAGCCGCCTTCTTTTCAATTAAAGCCTCCACATTTGCTTCTACTTTAGCTTCGCGTTCTTCTAAGGTCATTTTATCGTTTACTCCTTCCAAAGCTTCGTTCGTTACATCCTCCATAAACTTTACAATGGAGGCTGTTAATCCTGGATTTGTTAACTCTTCTTTAGCAGATTTAGCCCAAAAACCGTTTTTTAGATAATCGTTTTCTAAGGAACTATGCTTTTGAATCTGAGAATATCCGCAATGATGATTGGTAAGTAAAAGTCCTTGGCTTGAAATCAGTTCTGCAGTACAACCACCGCCAAAGTGGACAATAGCATCTTTAATAGAAGAATGATTTACACTGTAAATCTGGTCTGCGGAAATTTCCATACCCATTTCCTTCATCTCTGCTTCATTCAATTGGCCTAGCAAATAGGGAATCCAAATTCCTTCCTTCGCTTTTGTGCTCACTCCAAATAAAACCAGTAACACCATTAGGATGCTCTTATAGCTTTGTTTCATCTTATCTAATTGTTTTCTGTTTGTATTGCCGTAAATCTATTAAATAAATAGACAGTCAACGATGGATTCGAGTGAGCTAAAGACAACTTCTATATCAATCGTCAAAAACTAAATTTTTATTTGACCTTCTTTTGGTAGTAAATACTTTTAACATGAAACCTCCATACCCCTACCTAATGAAATCATACTTCCTTACACTCTTGCTTACTTCTTGCTTAGTACCTCAACTACTTAGAGCAGCTCACACAAGTGGGGCTGAAATATACTATGAGCATCTTTCAGACTTGGACAGTAATCGATCTATGTATCAAATTACGATGATCGCTTACAGTGATTTCCCTACTGCCTCTAGAACAATAAACTACACATCATCTTGTAACCCTGGTGGTTCTCTAACCCTCAATCAAGTTCAATATGGAGGGATATTTCAATATCTGGATTGTGTTTCCCCCGGAGGAATTGCAGACGTGATGTATCAAGCAACAGTAACTCTTCCTGTAAGATGCAGTGACTGGGAGTTTAGCTGGCAAGAATTCTGCTGTCCGACTTCTTTATTTGAAAACCTATCTGATAATTCTTCTCCTAATTCAGTAGATTACTTGGTATCCGCTCTCTTAAACAATCTAGTTGACAACAACAATTCACCTCGGTACTTTGATCCACCAGGACATAATATCTGCGAAAGTCAAAGTGATTTTCAATGGAGACAAAGAGCTATAGATCCTGATGCAGATTCTCTAGTTTTCGAAATCAAAGATGTAGCTCCACTTTCCTGGGCCGTAGGCTATAGTGCTCAAAATCCATTTGGAGCTCCAAACGGTATGCAGGTAGATGCTCAAAAAGGAATATACACCTTCAAACCTTTCTTCCCGGGTTTATATCTCATTACGAGTACAGTAAAAGATTATCGATGGGATCCGACAACTGTAAGCTGGAGGCTGGTTGGGAGTATTACACGGTCTTCTAACGTCCAGATTTGGTCCTTTTGCGACTCCACTGTTATGCATTGGAATTTTAATATAGACAGTTCTTTAACCAAAATCCCACTAGCCGTTGATTGTAGGTCAGACCAAATTAAACTAGCCTCCAGTTCTAGTTTTTTATGTTCATCGTTAACCAACACCGACTTTGTATTATTTCAACCAGATGGTACGAGTATACCTATTATAGATGCCAACGGCAATTGCATTGATGATCTGGCAGATACACTTATACTCGATTTACATATGCCTATCTCTCAAAATGGAAATCACTTCTTAGTATCAAAGCAAGGTTTTGATGGAAACACTCTGACTAGCGCTTGTGGATATGATCTAGTTGTAAACGATACCACCATAATACAAGTTAAAAACTGCAATAATGTGAGTTTGGTAGAGGAAGAAACCAGCTTTTCTCTTGAAGTATTCCCAAATCCAGCTTATAATTATCTTGAGATAAATAGACTAGAATCTAATGTAAACGATAAAATGGTCTACTCTGTTTTCTCTAGTCGTGGAGAACTAGTCTTAACCGGTATTTTGAAAAATAGAATCGATATTTCTCAATTAACTTCAGGGCTATACACCTTAAATGTAGAAGGTGTATGGCAAATTGCCACCAAATCATTTGTTAAACATTAAACAAGTTTTAAAACATTTTTTTATTCCAGATAAACCAAAAAATTCCAATTGAACACAGAAAAATTACCTACCCCATGAAAGCATCAGTAATCACTCCAATACTAGCCATTTGTTTATCTCCATTCTTTAACTATGCTTCACACTTTTTAGGTGGAGAAATGTTCTATCAACATATTGCCGATGTTGATAGCAATCAATCCACCTATATGATATCTGTAATCACCTACAATGATTCTACAAATCAACCCAACCAGATATCAGTGGATTATTCCTCATCCTGCAATGGAGGTGGAACAATAACATTGAATTTAGTTCAATTAACAGGTGTATTCAACTATGGGGATTGTGTCTCTTCTCGAGGAGTTAAAGACCTTCTATATCAGGCCAGTGTTACCTTACCCGTCCGTTGTGCAGATTGGGAGTTTAAATGGATTTCTTTTTGTTGCATGCCGCAAGCCTATCAGAACGAAGGAGCGCCAACAGGCTCTGCCGCGCTCTTGATGCTAACTGCAGAATTGAACAACTTAAAATACAACAATTCGTCTCCTAAATATTTAGACCCACCAGCTCACGGAATATGCCAAAATCAGAATAGTTTCTATTGGGCCCAACGAGCGTCTGAACCGGATGGCAGAGATTCTATAGCATATAAAATTGATGATCTTGTTCCATTTGGCTGGGCGCCTGGTTACAGTAGAAAAAACCCATTTGGTACGCCTGGAGGAATGACGATTGATTCAATAAATGGGATCTATGTTTTTAACCCTTCTCAACTGGGACTATTTCTCGTTCAAACCTCTGTTGAAGAATATCGTTGGGATACGGTTAGCGGATACTGGGAAAGGCTTGGAAGAATCCATCGAGTAATGAGCGTAAATATCCATTCGGATTGTGATTCGAACTTATCAAAGTGGGGCCTAAATCGAGATGCTTTACTCACTCGCCTACCTTTACCTTTAAACTGTGGAGCGGCTAGAGTAAATCTTAAAACAAGTTCTAAGTTTGCTTGTAGCACACTTAGCCACACAGATTTTGTGCTTTATCAACCAGATGGTTCTATTCTACCCATTATAAATGCAAATGGTAATTGCATCAATGGCTTTTCCGATAGTATATATCTAGATCTTCACATGCCGATTCAACAAAATGGAGATCATTATTTGATTTCCAAACAAGGTTTTGATGGGAATACAATAATTAGTGCTTGTGGATTTGAACTTGCTCAAAACGATACTACCATAATACAAGTTAAAAATTGCAATAATGTGAGTTTGGTAGAAGAGGAAACCAACTCTTCTCTTGAAGTATTCCCAAATCCAGCTTATAATTATCTGGAAATTGGTGGACTGAAACCAAACTCAAAAAACAGAAGGGTTTATTCCATTTTTTCTAGTCACGGAAAACTGGTTTTGACGGATGTTTTGGAGCTTAAAATTGATGTTTCTTCTTTAGCTCCTGGTTTGTATTTCATTGAAGTAAAAGGGTCCGGAAACATAGCTTCACATACGTTTTCAAAGCTGTAGGTGGATTTAGATTTTGAATACAAAACGGCTAATTCTATTTTTAGCTTAAAATTCATTCACAAAGCTTAAATTTGTAACTACCAAATACATCTTTATGAAAAATCTCTATCTATCCCTTTTACTTTTAATGGGATTCTCTAGTTCAGCTACACATGTTGTAGGTGGTGAAATCACTTTTGAACATGTTTCTGGTACCTTTAATACCTATCGTGTAAAACTTTGTATTTATCATGATTTAACAGGTATTCCGCTGGGAAATACACAAAATATCTCTTATAGCTCAAGCTGTAATGCTGGTGGAAGTGTGAGCCTTGCCCTTACCAACGACCCTAATAACGGAGACACTCTAAGCAGTGCATACGGTTGCGCAGGTTCAAATCAACCCGGTTCGGTATATTTTGCACAAAGCTGCTATGAAGGAGACATTATATTACCGACTAACTGTTCTGACTGGTTATTCAATTGGAATACTTGCTGTAGAAACCCCAGTATCAGTAACCTTCAAGATCCAGATTCAAAAGGTATCGTTATTGAAGCCACTCTCAACAATAATTTTGGACAAAACTCTAGTCCTCAGTTTTTGTCTCCCGCTCCTCGCCAATTCTGTTTAAATGTAAACCAACCCATTGTATGGATTAACGATTTTGTTGAAACCGATGGCGATTCCATTTTTGTAGAGTTTGGTCAACCCACTGAAAATGGTGGGACAGGTAACAATCCAGTTCCGCTGCCATGGGAAACCGGCTATTCTATGACTAACCCATTTAGCTCTCTAAATGGTGTGTTTTTAAATTCCAAAACTGGCTCTATATCTTTTACACCAATTCAAGCAGAAGTAGCTGTAGTTCGAATAGACCTCTCAGAATTCCGTTTCAATGCCCTGTCTTTAAGCTGGCAATTTGTAGGTAAAACCAGTAGAGAAGTTCAAATACCAATTGTAGCCAATTGTAATATTGCCTCCGTTAACTGGAGTACCCAAGCCGATACATCTGGCGGCATGAATAACGATACTTTGACACTTGATTGTGGTGATCAAGACATATTGCTTGGCACGAGTACGCCCTTCTTATCCTCTTCCCTAAGCAGTGATGGTAGTGATTTTTTAATTTACCGATCTGATGGTACATTGTTACCTATTGTTGGAGCTTCCAGTATAAATAGCTCTACTAATTTCTCCTCAGTCATTAAGCTAGCTCTTCACGATACTTTGAATTTCAACGATACCATGTATTTAGTTTCTCATATAGGAAGTGATTTTAACACCCTAACCAACTATTGTGGATTTGATCTCCCATCAGGAGATTCTATTGTTCTTGTTGTTAAAAACTGTTCAGGAATAGGATTAACGGAAGGAGATGAAAGAATGCACACCCAGGTTTTTCCAAACCCGTCATCCCATAAGTTTCGTGTTCAATTTCTTCAAGGAGATGTTAAGGAACTAAAAGTATACGACCTACGCGGGCAGCTTGTAATGCAGAAAAGCATTTCAAATAAGGAAGCTGGAATAGACTTAACGGATAGCCCAAATGGCATATACATCCTGGAAATACAAGCCTCCGGGTGGTCAGAAAGCATGAAGCTCCTTAAGAACTAAAACTAACCTCTTATGAAATTCCTATCACTCTTACTCGTTTTTGCTGGGTTCTACACCTATGGCCAAAATGGCAATACGATTTATTCAGAAGATTTTGAAGATCCTAATGGTAGTTATTCGGTAACTACCGGATTTACTGTTACCCCTCCAGGAAATAATCCTAGCATTTTATGGAGCGCCAACACTACCCTATCCGTTAGCGGTAACACTTCATTTCATGTTAAAGGCTCAGAAAATTTAACTAGGCTTTGGTTTGAAACAGCAGACTTTACAACACATGATAGTGAATACGTTTATCTAAACTTTAATCATATTTCCAAAATATTTTTAGCCAATATCTCTCGGGTTGAAATCTCTACAGATCAAGGTTCAACTTGGACCATTATAAACGGTAATGCTTACAAAGGAAATAGCCCTCTCTACAGCATAAACGAATATTTTAACGAAGGTGGGTATTTTGCCTCAAACAATTTATGGGAAAGTGGAATCGATATTTTTCCAGATTCCACTTGGTGGGTTAACGAACAGTTTAATCTGAGTGGTTTAGCAAATGATACAAGTGGAACCAGTCCTTTGGGTTATGCAAATGTAAGGCTCCGGTTTTCGGCTGAGTTTAATTTTAACGCTCCTAGTGGTTCTGGAATGTACCGAAGTGGATGGTTTATTGATGATATTAGCGTAATTGAAGCCAATTGTGACCTAATTCCTCCAGTTGTTGATTTGGATGCGAATCTTTACACCGCCTGTCAAGGGTTTCCTGTGGGCCCAGTTATTCCAACCTCTGCCAATGCAGTTACGGTTAAAGCTTTAGCTACGGATATTGGAAGTGGCATTGGCTCTGTGCAGATTTATTGGGACAAAAACGGTACAGCCGGATCCTCCGCTATGTCATTGGTCAATCTTCAAACAGGAGAATATGCTTACACCTTTGCTAACGTATCTATTAATGATACCATTTCTTGGCATATTATAGCAACAGATAACGATTGTGGGCAAAGTACTAGAATGCCCTCTTCCGGTTCATATACCTTTTACGAGCTTCCACAATCCCAACCCACCAAATGCGGTCCGGTGCCTTGCAACCAGAGTAAATACTTAGTAACTTCATTCCCTTGGGATCTAGATTTTGAAGATTCTAACTGGACAAATGGTACAGGTTCTCAAGATGGTGTAACGAATAATCATCGAGGAAGTATGCCCATCGGTAGCCTCGGTAATTGGCTAACTAGTCCTGGATTAAGCAGCCTTAACCAGCTTCAATATGCATGGTGTGTAGCTCCTAACAGTACGGCAAATGCAAATTCTGGCCCGAACAGTAACCATACTGTTGGCGGATCGAAGTTTTTGTATACAGAAGGACCTATAAACAATCCTACCACTACACAAATCGCCAATCTGGCAACCCCATGTATGCTACTGAGTGATACAGAGAGTTATGCACTAGAGTTTTACTACCATATGTATGGAGCAGATATAGGATTATTGCACGTTGATATTGATACAGGAACATCAAACAGTTCTTGGATAAAAGGATATTACACCCTTTCTGGAGCACAACAAAGCTCCGGCAATGAACCCTGGAAAAAGGCTTTTGTGCCCCTAGCCGCCTTTTCTGGAAAAATTGTAAAAGTTAGGTTTAGAGCCGAACATCTTGTATCCGGTTCGGATGCCAATATTGCTATAGACGATATTTCTGTTTTTGCATATACACCTGCAAATCGGGATCTTGAGGTTATAGAAATAGTGAACGCAGTAGACGATAAATGTAGTTTTAGTAGTAGTGAAATGATTCGCGTTTCGTTTAGAAATCAAGGGCTAGATACTTTGTATAACGTTCCTATTGCTCTGAGAGTTGCCAATGGTTTAATTCAAAGAGATACTCTCTTTAAACCCGCAGGACTAATTGTAGGAGATACAGCTTCTCTGCTATTTTCTGCTCCACAAAATTTATCTCCGCCAAACGATTACACGGTACAAATTTGGTCAGACGTACCTAATGATGTAAATCCTTTAAACGATACGATAGAAAAAACATATTTTAACTCCTTTTCTATTCATAGCTTTCCGTTTGTTGAAGGTTTTGAAAATGCTATTCCTAAATCTTCATCAAACCCCACAGGTATAGTTAACAATTCTTCTTTGGTGCTAAATGCCATTGATAACTCCAACATAAATGGAGCTCGATGGACAATCCAGTCGGGAACGGTTAGATACTTAGCGAGTGGCCCGTTGGCAGGAGGCAATTTTTCAGATAAGTATCTCCTACTTGAAGATGATGCCCTTAACGCTAGTCAAGCAGAGTTTCTTTTGCCTTGTGTAGATTTCACCACTTTGAGTAATCCTCAACTTTCCTTTAAATACCATAACCTATCCGCTTCTGGGACGATAGAAATACTGGTTAAAATAAAAAACAGTTTATTATGGAATACTGTGGCAACTCTAGCTGCAGAACAAGTAGCTAAAAATGAAGCTTTTACGCAAAAGCAATTTGACCTTACCCCATATGCTGGGCAAAGTGTAGAAATTCTTATTAGAGGTTCTCAAACTGTAGGCACGAACTCTTTTATTGCTTTGGACGATTTATCCATATTTGAGCGGGCAACAAGTGATTTTGGTTTGGTATCATTAGATGCTCCTGGGC